>CAKTJC010000009.1 GCA_934567355.1 uncultured Oscillospiraceae bacterium | reverse complement strand
TCATTTGTTTATCCATGGCTTTATTATATCACACTTGGCGGTATCTGGCACTTTTTTCTGTGCGGGATTGCCTTAGAGGAATCTCTGAGCCGGGAAGAGGTTGCGGAACGGTTTTACATCAGCAAAGACTACCTTTCACATATATTTGTGAAAGAAGAGGGCATGGGCTTTACGCAGTACGTAAACAAGCAGCGCACGGAAAAAGCGAAGGAACTGCTTCGCAGTACGGCACTTCCAATAAAGATTATCTCACTGAATGTAGGAATTGCAGACTATGCCTATTTCTCCAAGATGTTCCGCAAAATGGAGGGCACCTCCGCCGTCGAATATCGTGCCCGGTTCCGAAAAGAATGACAGATTTGGAAAAGCCCAGTGCTCTTTTTTCCAACAACGCAAAAAGGGTGCAGTTCAAAACGGGGCTTCATAAAGAAACCTTTCCGCTTTTCTCCATTGCTCGCCCGCTTTTGTTGATACCAAGAAAAAGCGCCGACTGCTATAATACAGGGCATAAGCCCGCTTAATCCAAGCGGAAAAGAAGGAGGATAATTATGAAAAAATTTTTGGCAATGCTGCTTGCGGCTGCGATGATTTTCTCGTTGTTTGCCTGTGGGAAAGCATCGGCTCCAACCGAGGCACCGTCGGAAACCACACCTAACAAGCCCGCTGAAGAAAGCACAGGAAGTGTGAATACGGCAGGTCCTGATTTGAGCGAACATGTCGAATTAACCATGGTAATTCAGACTGATGGCGTGGAGTGCCGGGATAATGACATGGTTTTGGATGCCATCAACAAGATCCTGGAGGAAAAGCTGAATCTGACCCTGCACATCAAATGGTGCACTTTTACTGATACCCGGAATAACATGCCCATGTGGCTATCCTCCGGCGAACCTTGCGACCTGTTCTCCAGTTGGTTCAGCTGGACGACTTACCGGGATTATGCGGCTGATTTGACACCGTATCAGGATTTGCTGCCGAATGCGCTGGATGCATTGGGTGATTTCGTTGAAAACGGCTATTATGACGGGAAACTTCTGGGTCTTCCTGCGATTAAGGATTGGGTTTCTTTCAATTGTTACCTGATGCGCAAGGATTTGGTGGAAGAGACCGGCATGAAGCCGGAGGAAATCAGAACCTATGCTCAGTTCGAGGAACTGCTGAAAAAGATCAAGGAAAATCATCCGGACATTCATCCCTTGACCAACGGAACTGCAACCCGCCCCTCTCTGTTCTTTGATTCCATTAACGAACGCGAGGACGGTTCTCAGTTCAATACCGATATTTTCTCCCCCAGCACCGGCGTCGGTTTGATGAATCCGGCGACCTCCAGCACCGTGTCCTGCCTGTATATGAGTGATTTCTACGAAAATCTTGTAAACATGGCATATCGCTGGAATGAAGAAGGCCTGATGTATGATTCTTCCATTATGAATGGTTCTGAGCAGGTGGCGGCCGGTACTGCTGCCGGCTACGGTACTTCCTATAAGCCCGGTATCGAATCCCAGGAAAATGTTACCTGCGGTACGGAAATGGTTGCTGTCTGCATGCCTGAGTACAGCGAAGGCGTATTGAAGACCAACACCAGCTTCAACTGGATCATCAACAAAAAGTGCGCCAACGTGGAGCGCGCCTGCATGCTGATGGATTTGCTGTACCATGATAAAGAAATCAACAATCTTCTTTCCTGGGGCATTGAAGGCGTTCACTATGTGAAAACCGATGACCCGAACATCATTACATACCCTGAGGGCGTCGATGCATCGAATGTAGGTTACTACAGCTGGGGCAAGTTTATCTTCCCGAACAACTATATGCAATACGTTATGGCTCCCTCGCCCTCCAATTTGTGGGAAGAAATGGCTGAGTTTAATAACGCTCCCCCGTCTATCGCGCTGGGCTTTGTGTTTGATCCCACTCCTGTGGATGGACAGGTTGCCGCGCTTACAAATGTTGTAAGCCAGTATAACCAAGGCCTTGGTTCCGGCACGATGGATCCCTCTGCACTGGCTGAATTCCGGCAGGCGCTGAAGGATAACGGCGTGGATGATGTCATTGCGGAAACACAACGTCAGTTAGACGCATTTCTTGCAGAAAACGGAAAATAAGACGTAACCACAAGGGAAGCGGGCAAGAAGAAATTCTTACCCGCTTCTCGTAAAATATGCTGCATTCTGCGCCGAAATGGCACAAGAAGGAGGTCTCCATGCAAAAAGGCGGTTCGAAGCGTTGGCTACGTATTAAGGCACATTGGCCTTTCTACATCTTTATGCTACCAGGCATCGTGTATTTGATCTGCAATAACTACCTGCCCATGGTTGGGCTTTATCTGTCGTTTACAAAAGCCAATCTTGCAGACGGTTTGTTCAGCGGTGAATTTGTTGGACTGCAGAACTTCAAGTTTCTGACCATGACCACTGATTTTCCGCTGATTATCCGCAATACAATTTTATACAACCTCATTTTTCTGGTTTTAAGTCCAATTGTTGGGATCGCGCTGGCATTTTTTCTGAACGAAATTCACAGCAAGCGTCGTCTGAAGGTCTACCAGACGACAATTCTGCTGCCATCCTTAATCTCTATTCAGATTGTGACCTATATTGTCTATGCGTTTCTGTGCGTGGATACCGGGCTGCTTAATAAAACCATCCTGCCTGCCCTCGGATTGAAACCGATAAAATGGTATACAACAGCAAAACCTTGGCCGGCAATTTTGATTTTTGTACATTTCTGGATGCGAAGTGGGTTCTCCAGTGTCGTATATTTTTCCAGTATGCTTTCCATCAGTCCTGAATATTACGATGCAGCAGAGTTGGACGGAGCAACCAAATGGGAGCAATTCAAGTACGTCACGCTTCCTCTGCTGAAACCCACAATTATTACGCTGACAATTATTGGACTGGGTGCGATTTTCAAATCGGATTTTGGCCTGTTCTATCAAGTGCCAATGAATAGCGGCGCATTGTATAAGGCAACACAAACCATCGACACATATGTATTCCGCGGCCTGTCGGATTTGCGGAATCTGGGCAACTCAGCTGCTGCCGGCTTCCTCCAATCCTTCATTGGCCTTATCACAGTGCTGCTTGCAAACTGGACAATTCGAAAAGTTAGTCCCGATGACGCAATTTTCTGAGAGAAGGGATAGGGTTATGCATAAATTAAATGAAAAAAAGGTGTACTCTGCCATAGCAAATGTTGTGCTGACACTCTGCATGATCATCGTGCTTGTTCCAATTTTGATTGTTTTTATGTCTTCCTTTTCTGACGAATCCGCTGCGATTAAATACGGATATTCTCTTTGGCCAAGGACATTCAGTCTGGATGCATATAAATATGTCGCATCCAAGTTTGATGTGATTGGCAGAGCCTATCTGATCACGATCTGCGTAACAGTCGTTGGCACGGTTTTTAGTCTGCTGGTTACGGCATGCCTTGCCTATGGATTATCTCAAAAAACGCTCCCGGGAAGAAATGTTTTTATGTTCCTTGTATTCTTTACAATGCTGTTCAATGGCGGACTAATACCGACTTATTATTTTTACACGCGGGTCTTTCACATCAAAAACACCTATTTTGCCTATATTATTCCAGGGCTTCTGTGCAACGCATTTAATGTCATTTTGCTCAGGAACTATTTTTCCAACAATGTGTCAGCCTCTTTGCGGGAAGCCGCAAAGATTGATGGGTGCGGTGAATTTACCATTTTTTGGAAAATTATTCTTCCACTGTCCACGCCGATACTGGCAACGGTTGGACTTCTGAATGCAATTGCCTACTGGAATGACTGGCAAAATGCGCTGTATTACATGGATAACTCAAAAATGGCAAGTATCCAGCAAGTCTTGCGGAATATGACGAACAACATTTCTTACCTGGCCAATACCAGCGGCTTGCCCTCTGCCGGACGGCAGGTTCCCGGCGTTACTGTTCGTATGGCTATCGCCGTTTTGTCTATGGTTCCTCTTATGGCTGCATTTCCGTTCTTCGAAAAATACTTCGTGAAGGGAATTTCTATTGGTGCCGTAAAAGAATAGCCCACGGCTGCGAGCCGAAAAAGCAAAAAGCCATCTCTGCCTTTGCGCTGTGAAGATGGATTGAATAAGGAGGCAAATATGCGATATGAAAATGGATGCTGGTTGCTGAAAGAGGGATATGCCGCTTTTTCTCCGACAGTTGCGCACGAAATCTACAAAAAAGGAACAAACAAGCTGAAGCTTGTTTGCCCAACATTTCACATTGAGGGAAAGGGAGATACTCTTGAAGGCATCAATCTGACGCTGGAAATATCTGTTCCCTATCCGGAGATGTTCCGAATTGAGGTTTACCATCACAAAGGAACCGCAGAGGGCACGCCCTGCTTCCCCTTGCAGATGCATGGCGATATCCCGATGGATTATTCCGAAACGCCGGACAGCGTCTGTATCTACTCCGGAAGTATGACCCTGGAGATCTGCAAGAAACCGTTTTCCATGATCTTTCGTCGCGGCAAAGATGTTATCAGCCGGAGTGGATCTCGGGATTTGTGCTATGTAAAAGATGGTTGGCGCGGATATGCCTACGACCGTCCCGGAAACGGCTACATGAGTCAGCGCCTATCCCTGTCGGTGGATGAACTGATCTATGGTATGGGAGAGCGTTTTGGAGCGTTCGTGAAAAACGGGCAAACCGTAATTATTGAGAACAAGGACGGTGGCACTTCATCTGACCAATCATATAAAAATGTACCGTTCTACCTTTCGAACAAGGGATACGGCGTTTTTGTCAACCATCCGGAAACTGTGGAGTTTGAAGTTGGAACCGACCAGGTTTCCAAGTGCGGATTCTCGGTAAAAGGCGAGCGCCTTGATTATTTCTTCATCAACGGTCCGACGATGAAAGATGTCCTTGTCCGGTATACGGATCTAACGGGCAAGCCCTCCCTTCCGCCCCAGTGGTCCTTCGGTTTATGGCTGTCCACATCATTTACAACCGAATATGATACTGATACGGTCATGTCTTTTGTAGATGGTATGCTGAACCGCGACATCCCGCTTTCGGTATTCCATTTTGACTGCTTCTGGATGAAGGAATTCCATTGGTCCGACTTTGTTTGGGACAGCAGAGTTTTTGCAGACCCAGAGAAACTGATTCAGTCAATTAAGAGCCGTGGAATCAAGGTTTGCGTCTGGATAAATCCCTACATCGGACAGGAATCCCGGCTCTTTGACGAGGGCATGGAAAAAGGATATCTCCTGCACCGCTCCAATGGTGATGTATGGCAATGGGATATGTGGCAGCCTGGCCTGGCGCTGGTAGATTTTACAAATCCCGAAGCAGTAAGGTGGTATCAGCAAAAGCTGAAGGTACTGCTGGACATGGGAGTGGATTGCTTCAAAACAGATTTCGGCGAACGGGTTCCGGTAGAGGATGTTGCATGGTTCGATAAGAGCAGTCCGAGGAAAATGCACAATTTCTATGCATATCTCTATAATAAAGCCGTATATGAACTGCTTTGTGCAGAAAAAGGAGAGAACGAAGCTGTGGTTTTTGCCCGCTCTGCAACGGCTGGATGTCAGGCCTTTCCGGTTCACTGGGGCGGCGACTGCTGGTCGGATTATGATGCGATGGCACAGAGCCTGCGTGGCGGACTGAGCTTTACTTCCTCTGGCTTTGGCTTCTGGGCACATGATATTGGAGGCTTTGAGGACACCTCCACGGCTGACGTGTATAAGCGCTGGGTTGCCTTTGGATTGTTATCCACACATAGCCGCCTGCATGGTTCCTCTTCCTATCGGGTGCCGTGGCTATATGACGAAGAAGCCGTGGATGTGGTTCGATTCTTCACCAAACTGAAAATGACCCTGCTTCCGTATCTTTATACATCTGCCTTCCAGACATCAAAAACCGGTATTCCGATGATTCGCTCTATGGCCATGTCTTTTGAAGAAGATCCAAACTGCCGTTACCTGGACAAGCAGTACATGCTGGGAGATTCTCTCCTGGTGGCCCCTATTTTCAATGATCAGGGAATTGCCAGATATTATTTGCCCAGAGGAAAATGGTACAATTACTTTACGGGCGCATGCTGTGAGGGCGGCGTTTGGCGGGAGGAAAAACACGGATATTTATCCATTCCTCTGTGGGTTCGTGAAAACGCTGTGATTCCGACCGGTATCCATACTCCCCATATCGGCTACCAATTTAAGGATAACATTTGCTTCCGGGTTTATGGATTGAAGGATAGGGTGGAATATACGGTATATCAGGACAAAAAAGAATGCATTTCCTTTGCGGCTAAATTGACAGATGGAAAACCGACTCTGCTGACAAGCATCGGGAAATGCAGTGTTGAGTGGATCGTTTAGATGGGGAAATGGAATATAAGCCGTGTGAAAGGTGCATGATGTGTGAAAAAAAGAAATCTTCAGGAATGCAAGCTTTTTTGATTCGGGAGCCAGACTTTTATAAAAAGGCGCTTGCGTTGATCTTTCCGGTTGTAATGCAAAGTATCATCAACCAAGGCGTAAACATGATGGATACCGTTATGGTAGGGAAACTTGGGGAGGTCGCAATATCTGCATCCAGCCTTGCAAACCAGTTTTACCAGATTTATACGTTCCTGTGTATGGGAATTAGTGCAGCAGGCCTTGTGCTCGCAAGTCAGTATTGGGGAGCCAATAAGAGCGAGGCGGTGAAACGAGTCTTTGATCTGTGCATTCAGCTCGTTGCAGCAATCGGGGTGTGCTTCGCAGCCGTATCCCTTTTTATCCCCGAAAGAATTATGGGTATCTTCATCCATGACGAAGATGTGATCCGGGAGGGGGCACGGTATCTTCGCATTACTGCTTTTGTTTTTCTTCCCCATGGACTGAGTCTTGTCATTACAAACATTGTCCGCTCTGTCGGAAACGCCAAGTTGGGTTTGCTGACTTCCTGTCTCTCCTTTTTGATAAATATCGGTGCAAACTATGTGTTTATTTTTGGAAGAATGGGCGTACCGGAATTGGGTGTAATGGGTGCAGCAGTCGGCACGCTTTGCGCCCGCCTGGTTGAACTTGCCATATGCATCGTGTATATGCTCTGGGTTGAGCGAACCGTCCAATACCGTCCGAACGCATTGCTTAAGCTTCCGGGCACTGCCTTACTGAAGGAGTTCCGCAGGCTGGGTCTGCCTGCGATCATCAGCGACACATTGCTTGGACTTGCAGCCAGCGTCATGTCAATGATCTTGGGCAGGATGGGCAAGGAAGTTGTCAGCGCGTACGCTATTGTGATGGTGCTTGATAGAATGTGCAGTGTCGCAACTATGGGAGTGGCCAGTGCCGCCGGCGTAATCGTTGGGCAGACTGTTGGCAGTGGCAATCGTGAGCGCGCGCAAAAAGAGGGGGAAACCTTTCTGATCATCGGAATTGCTTTGGGCGCTGTTGCCGCTTCGCTTGTACTTGTCCTCGGAACAATCTCGGTTGATTTGTACGAAATAACGCAGGAAACGAGGAAAACCGCACTGCTTATGATGGATTCCAGCACGATTGTGGTATTTTTTCAGACAATTCAATCAACATTGTCCAAAGGCGTTCTTCGGGGCGGTGGCGACACAAGATTCCTTATGGTAGCCGATGTAATTTTTCAATGGTGCGCCTCCATCCCATTGGGATATATTGCCGGTGTGATATTGAAGGTTCCACCTTTTGGGGTGCTGCTTATCCTTCGGATTGATTACATTATCAAGAGTATCTGGCTTTCTTTTCGACTGAAAAGCGGACGGTGGATCCATCAGGCAAAACAAATCGCATGAGGTCTGCAAAAACTGATAATGACAATATGTACTTCCCACAAGTTTTAATTCTCCTTTGGTAAGGATGAGGTCGCCAGTTCAAATCTGGCTAGCAGCTCCAGGAAAAGCTCTCAGGCCAATCGGCTTGGGAGTTTTCTGTTTCTCTGCCGCAAGAACTGGCGGCCTCATCCGCTGAATTGCCAACGGCAATTCTGATTTCAAAAAAGAGGTCTCAAGGCTTCCGGCGGGCGCAAGCCCGCTGGAAACCGGGTAGCCAGTTCAAATCTGGCTAGCAGCTCCAAAGCCTCTGAAATCTTCGGGTTTCAGAGGTTTCCTTTTGCTTTCAATGTTTTTTCGGAAGAAAACCTTGGATTTCTCTGTTTTGAAGAATACAGTTAGACCGCATCCTTTTTATCACTTTTGGATGAAGGGATGCGGTCTTATTTTGGGTAGAAAAATCACGATGAATGAACACTTTGGGCAGACGGTGGCGGAGGTGTATCAGGACTTCATTTTTGGTCAAAACTGCTTATTTCACGAAAGCCCAACGCAATGGCAAAAAGGCTCTTCAAGAATTTCTGTTTTGTTCACTTTCATCTGCTGGCGGCTGACTTGAATCTATTCTATAGCATTTTTAACTATCGTTAAATGTTGATCGGATGTTCTTTTTGAATTGAGCTCAAATAAAGGCTTTTTAAGACAGCACTGCGCAGTTCTGCAAAAGATCTCCACTCTTCGCAAATGCACATAGCCCTTCAATCATCGGGAAAAGAGTCCATTAAAAGTTCATTTAATTTCGTTTTGGCGATGCGCATAAACTCTCGGATCTCTGTTGGAAGCGGGTGTTCACTACGATGGACAACATACAATGTTGACGGCGTAAAATAATCCCTGGCACGCAACGGAACAATTTTTCCGCTGGCAACATCGTCATCGCCTGCAAGTGCTACGGAAGAAAAAACAGCCGCCCCCTGATTTGCCTTCACCATTGCCTTAATTGCGCTCTGACTGGAGGAATAAAAAATCACGCTGTCGTTTTCCTGCTTAAGGCGTATCAGCAGTTCGTTATGACACACATAATCCGGGTTTTGTGAGAAAAACGGAATCCCTTTCAGCTCTCGGATGTTGATCGGAGGAGAAAACCCCTGCGCAAGCGTTTTCCCAAGGCAAATATAAGGGTAGGTATTACATACACGTTGGTAAGAAAGTACATGTGACGGTTCAGATGCTCCGCGCAGGGAAACAAATCCGATATCTGCGTTTCCATCAAGCACCTTTCGTATGACAGCTGCGCTGCTGCCCTCTATATTGTAGACAGAGGCCGCAGGGTAATATAGCCGATAGGCATCAAGCCACTGCCCCAGGATGGCATTATTCAAGCTTGGAATTGTAGCAATTCTCACCGAAATAGGGGCGCTCCCGTGAAGTCTGCTTTCAAGCTGGCGCAGCTGCTCTGTCCGTTCCAAAATTTCCGCTGCAAGCTTGCAGGCGTCCTCTCCGCTCCTGGTGAGGGTCATGCCGTTTTTGGAGCGTTCAAACAGCACGGTGCCAAGCTCTGTCTCCAGACCTTTCAGGGCAGTGGTTATGTTAGGCTGTGAAACGCTGCACCGCCGTGCCGCCTCCGTAACGGTTCCACATCGCGCAATCTCAAGCAAATAGGTCAACTGTTCAAGTCTCATTTGGAGCGCCTCCTTTATACAGGCTATTCCTGCCATGCTGCTTGCCGTAGCAATCTCGGCAGTATTTGGCACCGGCTTCGATAAGTGCATCATTGCAATTGCGCTTTCCTCCGCTCCTGCGACAGTTCGCCTGCTCCGCGCCTCCATCATGACGGTAAGAAAGAACGAATACGTGGAGGCCGCAACCGCGATCGGCGCCAGTCAGCTGCGCATCATCACAAAACACGTGCTCCAGAATTCTCTGTCGCCGCTGATCGTCAACTCCACCATGAGCGTAGGCACCTCCATCATCATGGCCGCCGGGCTGAGCTATATGGGACTCGGCGTACAGGCTCCCAACCCGGAGTGGGGTGCGATGCTCTCGGGCAGCCGGGCATACATTCGGGACTACCCACACATGGTTCTGATCCCCGGTCTGACGATCATGATTACCGTGCTGGCTCTGAACATGCTGGGGGACGGCCTGCGTGACGCAATGGATCCCAAGTTGAAGCGTTAAGGAGGCAGAACTACTGTGAACAGAAAGAACGAACCGTTTATCTCCGTTCAGGATTTGAATGTGATTTACACCTCCGGGAAGAAGGTAATCCATGCCGTTAATGGTATTTCCTTTGACATTCGCCGTGGAGAAACTCTGGCGCTGGTTGGTGAAACCGGTGCAGGCAAGACCACCATTGCCAATACAATTATGCGAATTCTCCCGGATCCTCCCGCCCGCGTGCTGGGCGGCAAGATTCTGCTGGGCAGCGAGGACCTTTTGAAGATAACAGAAAAGGACATGCTGAGACGAGATTTGTCAAGGGGATTTTATGTTTTCTGTAACGCAATGATAGAGTTACTTATTTAAAAGGTCAAATTACACGGCTTATGCGTCAGGTTGTTTGGCAGTAGTTCGATTATGAAGATATCCTTGGACGTAAAGAACTTCTACCGCACTGTGGTTACTTCCTACAGACGGTAGAAGTTCTCAATTCATAGAGCGGTGTAGCGACGCACTATTACGACTATCTTCAAAAGGTTAAGAATTGAAGAATTACATCGCTGATGCCAGTGAAGCAATGTGTGCCTTTTATTCGATGTCCAACTGAGCCGTCACCTGATAGTAGTCGCAGGCGTGGGCGGTGTAGTTTTTCACATTTTCCTTGGAGATCATGTTCATTTGCAGGAAGGAGCAGAATACATAGGCGTTGTCGTCCAGAATCATCTGCTGGAGCTTCACGGCCATTTCGCCACGCTTGGCGGTGTCGAACTCCTTGGACAGTTCCTCAATCAGAGCTGTTACCTCCGGGTTGTCATAGGCACCGAAATTGTAGCTCATGCCGGGGACGCAGGAAGTGGTGAAGAAATACTGGGGATCACCGGAGGGAGCCGTCACCAGGGCGGAGGCATAGATATCAAAGCTGCTCATATCGGCCAGGAACTCCCGGCGGTTGGCGGTGCAGTTGATGTCCACATCCATACCGATCTCCTTCAGAGAGGCCTGGACGGACTCGGCCAGCAGGGGCAGCTCCTGGCGGCTGGGGTAGGTCAGCCAGCGGATCGTGAGCTTCACGCCGCCTTTCTCCCGGATGCCGTCACCGTCACTGTCCACCCAACCGGCTTCTTCCAAAACCGCCTTGGCCCCCTCGGGGTCATAGGTTTCGGTCTTCACATGCTCACCGCCGAAGGTGCTGAACCCGTCGGGGAAAGCGCCGTTGGCGGGGACTCCGTGGCCATCCAGCAGGGTTTTTACAAAGCCCTCTTTGTTGATGCCCATGGCGATGGCCTTGCGGACGGCAGCATCCTGAATAATGGGGCTGGTCATATTCATGCATCCAAAGAAAGCCCGGGAGGTCTGGATGGCGGAGAACTGATAGCCGCCGTTTTCAAAGTTGGGGTAAGCCTCGTAGGCCATGCCGTAGGCGGCATCAATGTCCCCGGCCTGGAGGGCGGCGGACAGAGTGTCGCCGTTAGAAAGGGTGCGGATGGTCAGATCGTCAATTTTCGGCGTACCATCCCAGTAATAAGTGTTGGGGACCAGGGAAAGATGGTCGTCCGTTACCAGTTCCTTGACCACATAGGGGCCGGTACCGGCAACGATGCCGGTGTCAAAATCGGAAGCGTCCACATCGATGATACAGCCGTAGGGGTCGCCCAGGTAGTTCATCAGGGCGGGGTTGGGTTCGCTGGTGGTAATGGTCAATACCTGACCGTTTGCCTGGACATCCACGATTTTGGTGTCGCTGGGGGCACGGTCGTGAACTTCCAGCAGGTGGTCCAGGCACTGCTTCACGGCTTCTCCGTCCATGTCCCGTCCGGAGGAGAACTTCACGCCATCCCGGAGGGTAACGGTCCAGGTGCAGTTGCCGTCGTTTGTCCAGTCTGTTGCCAGCCAGGGTTCCAGTTCCATGGTGTCCGTGTAGTGTACCAGGGTCTCACCGATGCCGTAGCGGATGCAGGCCCAGCCGTTGTAGGTCCGGTGGGGGTCCACGGTCTCTTCCCAGTTTTCGGAGTTGAAAGTGGTGTCGCCGATGACCATAGTTTTCTTGGCAGCGGGAGCAGCGGTCTGTGCAGTACCGCCGCTTTGGGTGGGCGTTTCCGCCGCGGGCGTGCTGCTGTTGCCGCAGCCGGCCAGCAGAGAAAGTGCCAGGCAGGCAATCAGCAGAATCGAAATGATTTTTTTCATGTTCTTTTCATATCCCTTTCGTTGTTCTTTTATGTTTTGCCGTACGTCACGGCTTAACATCGGATTTACAATACGCTGTCTATGAGGCGCTTTGTATAGTCGTTTTTGGGGTTGCGGATCACTTCATCCGGAGTTCCTGTTTCCACAATATTCCCATGGTACATGACCAGCACCCGGTCTGCAAATTGCTGCACCAGGGAAATATCGTGGCAGATAAACAGAATGGACAGGCTCTGTCCCTGCTGGGCACGGAGTTCATTCAGCAACTCGATGATCTCTTTCTGAACAGTCACATCCAGGGCAGAGGTGGCCTCGTCACAGATCAGCAGTTTCGGCTCAATGGCCAAGGCTCTGGCGATGGCCGCCCGCTGGCACTGACCGCCGCTGACCTGGTGGGGGTAGCGGCGGGCAAATTCTTTTGGCAGGCCGCATTTTTCCAGAAGGGCTTCCACTTTTTTTCGGGTCTCGGCTTTGGATACGCCGACGTTTCGCAGGCTTTCCCCAATGCCGTCCCCCAGAGTACGGCGGGGATCAAAGGAATCTGTCGGGGTCTGGAACACCATCTGCATGGTACGGTAAACCTCCCGCAGCGCCTTCCCCTTCAAATGGGTGATGTCCTGATCGTTCAAGGTAATTTGCCCGGATGTTGCATCTATCAGTCTGGAGATCATATTTACGGCGGTGGTTTTGCCGCTGCCGCTTTCCCCAATGATGGCCAGGCACTCTCCGGGAAACAGCTCAAAGGAAATGCCGTTGACGGCGGTAAAATCCGCCTGTCCCTGCCGGGAAAAGATTTTGGTGAGACTTTCTACTTTCAGAATCGGTTCCATGCTTTCACCTCCGCAGCCGGGGCACGGCGGCCAGCAGTGCCTTGGTATAGTCCGCCTGGGGGTTGGACAGAACCTCTTGCGTCTTTCCATACTCCACGCACACGCCGTCTTTCAGCACCAGTACATTATCCGCCATAGCGCCGATGACCCCCAAATTGTGGGCAACCAGCACAATGGCCGTTCCGAAGGTATCCCGCACCATTCGCATTTCCTCTACCACCTGCTTCTGGATGGTCACATCCAGGGCGGAGGTGGGTTCGTCCGCAAGCAGAATGCGCGGATTCAGCAGCATCGCCGCCGCAATGCCCACACGTTGCTGCATTCCCCCGGACAGCTCAAAGGGGTAGCTTCCGAGAATGCGCTTTCCATCCTCAAAGCCCAGCTTGGAGAGCAACTCCAGGGCCTTAATTTCAAAATCCGCCTTGGAGATCTTTCCATGTTCCTTCATGGTTTCGTACAACTGTGCGCCAACAGTCCGGATGGGACAGAAGGCACTGCCGGAACTCTGGAAAATGTAGCCCAGCTCCGGGCCGTTGAGCCTGCGAAGCTCTTTCGGGGACAAATCGGGGAGGTTCTTCCCCTTGTACCAGATATCTCCCCTGGTGACACAGCCCTCGCTTCCCAGCAGCCCCATGGCCGCCTTGATGAGGGTACTCTTGCCGCTGCCGCTTTCCCCGACAATGCCCAGAATTTCCCCAGCAGCCAAAGTAAAGCTTACATCCCGGATGGCGGGCTGCCCCAGATAGGAAATGTCCACATGATTGTATTTTAACAGTTCTTCCATGGCACTACCTCCGGCTCTTGGGGTCTGCGTAGTCCCGGATGGTGTCGCCCAGGAGATTGAAAATCATTACGGAGATGAAAATGGCAATGCCGGGGCTAAAAGTGATCCAGGGGGAGGTGGTCATCAGGCTCCGGGTGTCGCTCATCATACTGCCCCACTCCGGGATGGGCGGCTTCGCCCCCAGCCCCAAGAAGCTCAGAGCCGCCAGCTCCATCATCATGGTGCCGATGTCCAGCATGGCCGTTACCAGGATGGGCCCGATGATATTCGGTAAAATGTGCTTGAAAATAATTTTCCCCGTGCCACTGCCGGAGAGGCGCACCGCCTTCATCCATTGGGTCTCTTTCTGGCTCAGGGTCTGGCTTCGGGCGATTCGCGCGTACTTCGGCCAGGAAATGGCTGCCAGGGCGATAATGGCGTTTTGCAGTCCGCCGCCCAAAGAACCGGCTACCGCCAGGGCAAATACCAGCCCCGGGAAGGCCAGAAACACGTCGGAAATGCGCATCAGAACCGTATCCACCCAGCCGCCAGTCCAACCGCAGGTAACACCCACTGCTGTCCCCACAGCTGTAATGACAGCTACCAGCAAAAGCGTGGAAAAAATACTGGCTCGGCTGCCCGCAATGACTCTGGACAGCATATCCCGCCCGTATCGGTCAGTGCCCAAAGGATGGACACTGGTAGGGGCCTGCTTGGCAATATCCAGGTTTTGCAGGTAGGGGTCATAGGGTGTCAGGTATTCGGAAAAGAAAGAACACACAATTAGAATGATCGCCAGCGTACCGAAAATAATGAAACGAGTTTTTACCGTGTTCTTTTGCAGCTTCTGCTTGCGAGCCGTTCCTTCGCTCATCCCTCCTGCACCCCCAATCGAATTCTGGGATCAAGGACATGGTAAAGTATGTCCGTAATGAGATTGACCATCACATAGATAATGGCCATCCAGACCACATAGGCCTGGATCATGGGATAGTCCCGCATAGTGATGGAGTCTACCGCCAACTTGCCAACCCCGTCCCACATGAAGATGCTTTCAATAATGGCGGTGCCGCCAAGCAGACTGCCGATGGACAGGGCCAGCAAGGTAATAATGGTCAGCATGGAGGATTTGAGGACGCTTCGCCACAGTGTCACGCTGCCCCGGACTCCCCGGGCCTTGGCTCCCAGCACATAGTCCTTGTTCAGCTCCTCCAGCACCGTGGCCCGCACCTGCCGCATATACTTGGCGGACATGGCAATGGCCAGGGTCAGCGTAGGCAGAATGGCGCTTTGCACGGTGGTTCCATTGGAAATAACGGGCAGTATCTTCCACCGGATGGAGAATATCTGCATCAGCAGCAGCGCCACAAAGAAGTTGGGCAGGCTGTTGCCCACAAAGCTGAAAAACCGCAGGAAATAGTCCGTAAACCGGTCATGCTTCACCGCCGCCCAGATGCCCAGGGGGATAGAGATGACAACGGTTGCCACAATGGACAGTACCGTCAGTAATAGCGTCGCCGGGAGCTTTGATACAAAGGTGTCAAATACATTCTTCCCGGAGACATAGCTGATGCCCATGTCTCCCGTCAAAAGCCCCTTCAGCCAGGAGCCATACTGAACGAGGAAGGGCTGGTCCAGGCCCAGCTCCGCCCGTTTGGCATCAATGATCTCCTGGGCCACGGCGCCTTTGTCGCCGTACAGCTCAATGACAGCATCGCTGCCCGCGGCCCGCATCATGGCAAAGGACAGAAATGTGATGCCCAATAGTACGGGGATCAGCTGCAAAAAGCGCTTGCCTATGTATTTCTTCAAATTTCGATTCCTTCTTTCAGCTTTCCATCAGCTTCGCTTTCCAGCCCTCTACCAGGAACATGGGAGTAGAAGCGTTGTTGATCCGCTCTTCTCTTGTCCATACCTGCCGCCAGATATGCTCGTCGGCGTTGGCGTGGATACCCAGTCCCGCCAGAACAGACAGATCCCACTGGGGTCGTTGCTGCCGGGACAGGGGCGTCTGCCGGGCAATAGCCTCCATGGCATCCACATCCGTTCCGGCATTTTCGTCCCGCACGTCGGAGACAGCCAGATTCTCCCGGTCCTGTTTATGCCCCAGGTTTGCTTTCTCATCCCAGAGATAGCGATACCAATTGGCATCGAAATTCAGCAGCAGTCCGCCGGGGGCCAGAACTCTTGTCCAGTGCCCGTAGGCCTTCTCCGGGTCGTGGAGATTCCAGGTCACATTCCGGGTCACCAGCACATCAAAGCTGTGGTCCGCAAAGGACAGCTCCTCCGCGTTCATCTGCCGGAACTGGATTTTATCCGCCAAGGCTCCGGCGTTCCGCCGGGCCTCCGCCAGCATGGATGCCGTATAATCCACCGCCGTCACCTGGTAGCCCATGCCCGCCAGCACGATGGCGAAAAAGCCCGGGCCGGTGCCTACATCCAGAATACGCAGGCTCCCCGGGGCTCTGCCCGGGAACCGGGCGGCGATTTTCCGGGAAATGGTATAGCCCCAGACCCGCTTCTGGTCTGTGGCCAGTTCCTCCTGATTGACACCGGAATAACCGGAGGCCCGGTTCGTCCAGTAGTGGATATTCTCTTCCTCGTAGGATGCAAACTGTCTCATATATGACGCTCCTGATAAGACTATCCGGGCGGAATAAGCGCCGCACGGCATTCTCACAGTGCGGCGCTTACCCTGGTAGGAAAGAATTTTTAGGGGGTGTATTAACCGTGACTACATAGTAACACAGCATTTTTCGCTGCGGAAGCCCCCTGGGGGGATGTTTTTTTGCAAGAGCCGCATTTTATGTAGGTAGCAGGCTCACCGACTCCGTTTCACTCATTCACATCTTCCGCTTCCACAAACAGAGTCGTTACCTGAATCGGCACCGGCAAGCGGCTGAGTTTGGCGGCTTTCAGGACGAAGTCTACCAAATCCCCGCAGCAGGGCTTCTCCATTTTGACAACGGTAATGCTGGCGATTTCATTGTTGGCGATGATATTTTCCAGCTTCGTAACAATGTCAAAATCCGTCTGAGGGCAGCAGATCAGAGGCACCTTTCCTTTGGCCAGTTTCTCATGGAAGCTTGGGCAGGCAAAAGCGCTGCAGTCTGCCGCGATCAGAAGATGGGCATAGTGGAAATAGGGGGAAACCTCCGGAACCTGCCAGAGCTTGATGGGCCACTGGGGCAGGTCGCTGGTTTTGTCATCGAATATCTGCTGGTCAAAGTTGTCAAAATGCTTCCATGGGTTGAAAGTGGTATCCATTTATGCTCCCTCCGATTACAGAAATTTATCAATGGCGGTACACATATTGTCAACGGCCTCCTGATCCCCCTCTGCTACCGCGTCTACAATACAGTGGCGAATATGGTCCCGCAGGATCACCTTGCCGACACTGTTCAGGGCGGACCGCACAGCAGCCAGCTGAATCAGTACATCTGAACAATCCTCTCCCGCCTCCACCATCCGCTTTACTTTTTCCAGGTGCCCAATGGCACGGGACAATCGGTTCAAAACCGCTTTCTGATTCTCGTGAACATGGGCGTGGGTATGCGGGATGCCCAATTCATGCATATGCTGATGCGCTGGTTCCTCCATTCAGGGGCACCCCTTTCTGCTGTTTGTGAAGAAAAACGCCACACTACTTCCCCAAATAGTGTGGCGCTCCTCTTTAGGATTAGGAAGATTGAGGGATTAACCGTGGCTTCATTCTAGCATGAGAATTTTGCTGACGGAAGCCCCCTGGGGGGATGGCTTGTTAGAACGGTAATAACCCCTTGGGGGGTTATATTTGTGAATATTTCACAAATATTTCCCGGCAGCCATGGGTTCCATCACTATGGAGTTACCTCACAATAAACAGAAATTTGTGATACCTGCCTAAAAAATATATGAGAACCCCCGGAGGGGCTTCCGAAATACAATCCCCCCGGGGGGCTTAAAAAGGCGGTAAAGAAGTGCTACACTGACAGCATACTGGAAAGAGAGGTGCATTCTTATGCATATGGCAGACGCGTTATTGGCTCCGGCAGTGGCCGCAACCATGTATGCCGCATCCGCAGTCACGGTAGGCGCTTCCGTTAAAACGCTGAAAAAAGATGAGGCCACAGCCAAGCTTCCCACCATGGCCGTCACTTCCGCACTGGTGTTCGCGGGACAGATGATCAACTACACCATTCCCGGCACCGGCTCCTCCGGCCATCTGTGCGGCGGTATGCTGCTGTCGGCGCTGCTGGGGCCCCAGGCGGGTTTCCTGTCTATGGTGGTCATTCTCACGATTCAATGTCTTTTCTTTGCGGACGGCGGCCTGTTGGCGCTGGGTGCCAACTGCTGGAATATGGCGTTCTATGGGTGCTTTGTGGGGTACTACCTACTCTGGCGACCAATCATAAAAGGGAAGCTGTTCGGCGGTATGTCCGAAAAGGCGGCCATGCGCGGCAAGATCGTGCTGGCATCCATTCTGGGCTGCGTGATCACATTGCAGCTTGGCGCTTTCTCCGTGGTTCTGGAAACCTCCATCTCCGGCATTACGGATCTGCCCTTCGGCGCTTTTGTAGGACTGATGCAGCCGATCCATCTGGCCATCGGTCTGATCGAAGGCCTTGTGACCGCTGCCGTGCTGCTGTTTGTGTATGAAGCAAGGCCGGAGCTGATCATGGATGTCTCGGCATCTGGGAGCGAGGGCAAGTGTTCCCTGAAGACTACGCTGGTCATTCTGGCGGTGATTGCCGCCATTGTCGGCGGCTGCCTGAGCCTGTTCGCAAGCTCGAATCCTGACGGTCTGGAATGGTCTCTGTTCGGCAATGCGGATGCCGGCTACAGCCAGAATATGGGCCTGAATGAAGAAGATTACGGTGTCCAGAGCGGGGCCGCGGATACCGCCGCCGCTATCCAGGAAAAGACCGCGTTCCTGCCGGACTACGCTTTCTCGAATTCCGACAGTGCGGCGGGTACCACCGTATCCGGCCTGGTTGGCTCCGGGATGGTTGCGGGCCTTGCGGCATTGATCTGTATGATCGGCGGCTTTTTCCGCAAAAAGAAGGCCGCAAAATCCGCTTGACACATAACGCCTTTCAGGGGGTGCTTTCCGGCACCCCCATTTGGCATTTGAGGAATGATTATGAGCAAATTGACAAAGGCACGGTCAGAGCTGCTGGAATTGGACGCTCTGGCTGCGGGAAATTCCCCGATCCATACCCTTCATCCTGTGGCAAAGCTGCTGACAACGGTTTTCTACATTTACACTGTCGTGTCCTTTCCAAAATACGATTTAACCGGACTGACAGTCATGGTTTTATACCCGGTCATTCTCTATCAGATAGCGGGCATTCGGGTTTCCGACTGCTTTTACCGGCTTCGGGTTGTGCTTCCCCTGGTCTGCATGGTGGGACTTGTCAACCCGTTCCTGGATCAAAAAGTCTTACTGTACCTGGGAACCATCCCTGTCACAGGCGGGATCATCTCCATGCTTACACTGATGCTGAAAGGCGTCTTTTCTCTCATGGCTTCCTTTTTGCTGATTGCAACGACATCGATTGATTCCCTCTGTGCAGGCCTCCGAAAACTCCATGTGCCGGCAATTCTGACGACATTGCTGCTTCTGACCTATCGCTATATTGGCTTGATGATCGAGCAGGTTTCGATCATGACGGAAAGCTATACCCTCCGAGCGCCGAATCAAACAGGCATTCATTTTTCCGCATGGGGATCGTTTCTGGGACAGCTGCTCCTGCGCAGTCAGGACCGTGCCCAGGAGCTTTACGAAAGTATGCTCCTGCGAGGATTCAGCGGAGAATTTTACTATGCGCGCATACCCAACGCCCGCGTGAAGGACTATCTTTTCTGCCTTGGCAGCTTCGCGGTTTTGGCCGTTGCCAGATTTTATGATCTCCCGGAACTGCTGGGAGGAATTCTGATGAGGTGACAGTATGCTGGAATTTCGCAATGTTTCCTTTTCGTATGAGGCCGGAATCCCGGTCATTGACAATCTGAATTTTTCTATCCGCAAGGGGGAAACTGTGGGCCTGATCGGTGCCAATGGTGCGGGGAAATCCACAATCATGAAGCTGATGCTGGGACTGCTGCAAGGGGAAGGTCAAATTCTTGTGGATGGGTTGCCGGTAGAAAAGAAAAATCTGCCGGTGATCCGGCAGAAGATTGGCTTTGTTTTACAGGATTCAGACAATCAAATGTTTATGCCTACCGTCTATGAGGACATGATTTTCGGACCTCTGAATTACGGTCTATCCAAAGAAGAAGCGGAGACGCGGGTAGATCGGGTTCTCCGGGATTTGAATCTGGAAGAGCTGAAGCATCGGCACAATCACAAGCTGTCCGGCGGCGAGAAACGGATGGCCGCCATCGCCACCATCCTGGCTATGGAACCGGAAATGGTTGTCATGGACGAACCTTCCACCGCCCTGGACCCCTGCAACCGCCGCACGGTCATAAACACCATCAACCGACTACCTCAGACAAAGCTCATTGCTTCCCATGATCTGGATATGATTCTGGATACATGCCAGAGGGTGATCCTACTGTCCCACGGACGCATCGCCGCGGACGGCGACACGGATACCATTCTCCGGGATCAGAAACTGCTGGAAGCAAACCGGATGGAGCTGCCCTTCTGTTTGCAAAGGCCATAATTGCACATAGAGCAGCCCCATAGATACACCGGCGTATTACAGATCGTCCTCTGTTGACAGCTGATTCAAAATCGCCGCCAGCTTGGCATTTACTGAATCGAAGTCCGCTACCGCGTCCATGATCTCGTCATAGGCTACATTTTTTCCGGCGGACAGCAGGTCCCCGGCCAGATTTGCCACCTCCTGAGCATGGGCATCATTGTGGCTGACCAGGTATTTCATCAGGGTCAGCAGCTCATCCAGGGGTGTTGCCCCCTCCTCCGGGGCATGGGTATGGGGCAGCTCTCCATGGGTGTGGCTGTGGGTCAGGCCGCCATGGCTGTGGGGAACACCGCAGTGCTCATGGACCAGCAGATCCCGCTTTACGCCGCTGACCTGGTACATCCGGCTGTTGGAGATCATGACCTCCACATCGTAGTGGGCATCAAAGAGCCTGACCAGTTTTTCCGCCTCCATCAGGCCATTGGATACCTTGCTGGCGCTGCCGTGATGGTGGGCATCGATGGTTTCCCGGCTGGCTCCGTGGGCAATGGTCAGCCGTCCTCCATCCTTCAAAAGGTCTGCCAGGACCTTCAGCAAGTGCTTGGGATTGGGAAAGTGAGGAAAGGCGTTGTAGACCACGATCCGGTCAAATTTCTTTCCCGGCTGCCACTGTTCCACGTCGCCGCAGACCACCGTGATTTTGGGCTCTCCCGTAAACTTCTCCGTTGCGATTTTCGCCATTTCCGGGGAGATATCGATTCCGGTGACAGAGGCGACGTTCCGCTTCAGATAGTAGGGGAACATCACGCCGGTCCCGCAGGCTACATCCAAAATATCCTGCCCCGGTCCAACCTCGGCATTGTCCAGAATCGTTTCTATGATCCTGTCGTTTACCACCATTTCCTCGTCCCAGGTAGGGGCGCAGCGGTCAAAAAATTCGATAACGTCTTTCTTATCCATAGTTCGTTCCTTTCAGCACCGATGGCGCAGCCCCTTCGAGAGGCTGCGCCTAAGTCCATTTTTAGTTAAAGAATACAGCAGTGTCGATCTTCTGGTAGCCGCCGAAGCTGGAGGGGCAAGCGAAGATTTGCTCTGCCAGCTCCTGGCCAAGGAATGCCTTGGTCACCTCGTTGGTCTTGGCGGTCAGGTCAATATCCTGGAACTGCTCCGGATACACGGTCTTAGCAATAAACCAGGTATTAATAAGGGCGATTTCAAAATTGGTATAGTAGGCGTTGTAGGCCATTTCCAGGTACACTTCCCCGTTCTGCCATGCTTTGCAGGTATCGAACATGGTAGGGTCCTCCTGGTAGAGGGGCTTGATGTTTTTCACAGCCGCCGCATCCAGGATCATAATGTCCGTGCTGTCACCAATCTCCACAAACTTTTCCGCCTCGATGGGTCCAATGCCCTGGATCCCGGTGCCGGAGAGGACATTCTTCACATTGGCCACCTGGAAGGACACATAGTTTTCTGCTGTCATTAGATGATTGGTGGTGCCCCAGTTGCCCAGGCCGCAGACATAGACGCTGGGCTTTTCCTCGTCAGCAATACCTGCCGTGCGGCTGCTGATCTCCGCCGCCTCGCTCTTGACAAACTCCACCAGGGCCTGGGCCTTTTCCTCCCGGTCAAAAACCTTGCCCAGCAGTTCCATAGAGCCGGAGAAGGCATCGTCAAACACGCCCTTGGAGCCTGCTTTCAGGGTAATGACCGGTACACCCAGCTGCTCCTGCAGGGCATCCTCCTTCTCCACATCCTCGTACTCGGAAATGACGATATCCGGTGTGCAGGACAGAATTTTCTCCGCTTCCGCGGTCTGTGCCTGGGGGCCGCCCACGCCGCAGGAAGGCAGCGTATTGAACACATCTCCATAGGCCAACACATAGGGCCGAGCCACAGCATCAAACATCTTGGGCCGATCCTCCAGGGTAGTGTTGTCAATGTCCTCCACACCGCCGAGCAGGGCTACGTCCCCAATGTAGGAATACATTCTCAAGGCACCGGCACCGATGCAGACAACGCTTTTATAGCTGCCGGGGATAACCGTGACTTCCCGGCCAATCATGTCGGTAACGGTCACTTCCGCCGCTTCCGTAGGGGCGGCGGTGGTTTCCGGGACGGTTTCCGGCTGGGTTGCCGCGGCGGTGGTCTGGGTGGTTTCCGCAGGTGCGCTGCTGCCGCAGGCCGTCATGGTCAACAGCATAGCGGCGGCGCAAAGGAACGCAAGGATTTTCTTTCTCATTTTTGTCAGCCTCCTAATATCACTTTCTGGTTCTCTATTTCGACAATTCTGACCCGCAGGCCAAAAATATCTTCGATGATCTCTTCCCGGAATATCTCTTTCCCACCGGTGTACTTCACAATGCCGTCCTTCAGAAAGAAAAACTTGTCTCCAAAGGAAAGCGCCTGGTTCAGGTCGTGGAGGGAAGACAGCACTGCAATGCCCTTCTCCCGGGCAAGCTTCTTTGCTTCCGCCAGAATCAGATGCTCGTTGGCAATATCCAGATTTCCGGTAGGCTCGTCAAAAACCATGAGCTTCGGTTCCTGGGCCATGGCTCGGGCAATGGCGATTTTCTGCCGTTCGCCCCCGGAGAGGGCATCCACATTCCGGTCCGCATAGGTGGTCAAGCCCATGTCCTCCAGGATTTTCTCCACCGCCCGGTAGTCCTCCGACCCCGCTTTCAGCCCGAAGTAAGAAACCCGGCCCATAAGGACGGAATCGAGTACGCTTAACTCTCCAAACTGAATATCCTGGGGAACGTAGGCAATTTTTCTGGCCCGTTCCCGCCGGGGCAGCTTCAGCAGGTTCTCCCCGTCAAAGGTGACGTAGCCGCCGGAGGGCTTCTGAATACCCAGGATGCTTTTGAACAGAGTGGTTTTTCCCGCGCCGTTTTTCCCAAGCAGAATACCGATCTCCCCGGCATCCAGTTCCAGGGACGCGCCATTGAGCACAAAGGGGCCGGTTCTTCCGTAGCGAAACCGGATATCCTCACATTTCAGCATTTGCTTTTCCCCTTTTCCGAAAAGATGATGGCCAGGAAGAAGGGCGCGCCCAGCATGGAAGTGATGGCCCCCACCGGCAGGGCCGAGCCGCTTCCCATGCTTCGGGATACTGTATCCGCCAGCAGAAGCAGCAGACTTCCTGCCAGGGCGGAGGCCGGAACCGTAACTCGGTGGTCCTGCCCCAACAGCTTTTTCACCGTATGGGGGCAGATGATTCCCACAAAGCCAATGACTCCCAGGAAGGACACGCACACCGCCGTCATTATGGAGGCCAGCAGAAGACAGACAAACCGCAGCCCTTCTACCGGGACACCCATGGTTTTCGCCGTGGCCTCCCCGCTCAGCAGGGCATTCAGCTGCCAGGACACCAGTAGGAAAAAGAGAACGCCGACTGTCACAACAGCCAGCATAATCCAATCCGTCCGATAGGTTGCCCTGCCCAGGTCGCCAAAGTTCCAGACCACGGCAGCGGCAATTCCCACATCCGTGGCATAGAACTGCAAAATGGTGGTTGCCGCCGTCCAGAGGGAGCCAATAGCCATGCCGGATAAAACCACCACATTGGGAGAGAAGGACCGGACCGTGCACAGCCCCAAAATCAGTAGGATAGAAGCGGTGGAGAAAAGGAACGCCATCAGACTGGTGGCAAAAGGATTCGCACCCACAGAAAAATTGTTCACGTTGTTGCCCGTAGAAAGGAATCCTCCCGCAAAGGCAATAATGGAAAGGTTCGCCCCGAATACCGCCGCGTTGGATACGCCCAGGGTGGACGGGGATGCCATAGGGTTATTCAGCACCGTCTGCATGATTAGGCCCGATACGGCCAGCCCTGCCCCCGCAATGACAGCGGCAAGCACACGGGGAATGCGGATATTCCACAGAATACGCACGGCCGAAGGGTTTCCTTTCTTTGCCAGCGCCGACAGGCACTCCGCAAAGGATAGGTTGGACACCCCTACAAACAGGCAGAACACACCTAAAATCACCACAGCCAGAGCCATGGAGAGAATTGCCAAACGATTTCTACGCTGCTTTCCCATGGACATCCTTCTCTCTTTCACAAAAAACGCCGCACGGACTTTCCTGCCGTGCGGTGTTTGAAATCACCAGAAAATGGTCAGTATCTTTTTCCTTCGCTATCTTATCATGCTTCGCTTCCCGGCGGAAGCCCCCCTGGGGGATAGATTTCCTCATTTTATTTTCTCGCATAAATCCCAAACATAGGTGCGTTTACCAGGTCTGCATCCTCCAGAACTCTCTGTCCCACTGTCAAGTCTGCCCGGCAATCCGTAAAGCCAAGCTTTTTGAGCACGGCGATGTCCCATTCCGGCCGCTTCTGCCCTACATCCATAGCCAACGTGATAGCGTTGTTTTCATCTACCAGAGCCTGCGTCATGCCCACATGGCCATAGGGACTGTCCGGGGCCACGGAACAGTTCTGGGTACTCTCGCTGCGGACATTTTCGGCATAGTCCGCGTCGAAGTTCAGAAGCATTCCGCCGGGCTTTAATACCCGGTACCACTGGGCATAGGCCTTCTCCGGCTCCGGTAGGGTCCAGGTCAGGTTCCGACTGAGAACCACATCGAAAGTGTCATCCGGGAAATCCAGCTGCTGGGCATCCATCTGCCGAAAGTCGATATCCAGCTCCAGGCTTGCCGCCATAGTGGAAGCCTCCTCCAGCATGGCAGGCGTTAAGTCAATGCCTGTGACTTGATGACCCAAATGCGCCATCAGAATGGCAAAAAAGCCTGTTCCGGTACCAACATCCAGAATACGAAGGTGGTTTCCCGGTGGCAGCAGCGTCTCCAATTCCGTCAGCCAGCGTCTGCCCATGGCATTGCTCAGCTCATTTTTCCGAATCGTCCCAAAATCATGGGAACGGATTGTCCAATACCGCACAATGCGGTTTTCCATTTCCTGATTGTTCATGTAGTGCTCTCCTCATTTGCCAGATTTTTCCACACGGGGCTATTTCCAGGTTTCCCCGTAAACTTATAAGCAAACATAGCCGCAAACGCCGCCCCGGAAAGGATCCAGGACGAAATGTATATCCCAATAATGCAATCCATACTTTCATACCTAGGAAGCACAAACAGGATGCCGATGACCCGAAACAGGCAGATGGTCAAAAGCGTCGTTACCATAGGGGCAAGGGTATTGCCGGTGCCGCAGCAAGCCCCGGAAAAAGACTCCGCAAAGGTGTAAAACACATAGAACGGACACATTAACGCCATATAATGGGACACCAAGGGGATAATCTGCGCCGCATCCGCTTCCGCAATAAACCAGCGCCCGAACGTGCCCGCCCCGACATACAGCACCAAGCTGACCATACCGACGGCTCCGGCAGACATAGCGGCCCCCGTCAATGTTCCCCGTCTGACCCGGTGCCACTGTTTTGCCCCGATATTCTGCGCCACATAGGTCGTCAACGCTGGTGACATGGTATCCGCAATCAGCCAGATCAGCATATCCAGCTTTCCGCAGATACCCCAGGCCGCTATGGCATCCGTTCCCATCTGATTTACCCCAGCCTGGACAATGGTGTTGGCAATGGGGAATAGGGTGGATTGGAGCGCCAGCGGCATACCGGTTTTGAAAATAGAACGCATATCTCCTACCGGAATGCGGATTTGATTTGCCCCAAAGATACCACCCTCCAGGGTACGATCCAAGCAGCGGCAGATGGCGGCGGCACTGATGATCTGCGCTGCTGCGGTAGCGGCAGCGGCCCCGGCTACACCCATACGGAATACACCCACCAATAGAATATCCCCCAGTATATTTACGATACACGAGGTGACCAGGACATACAGCGGCCTCTTTGTATCCCCCATAGCCCGTAAAATCCCGGCAATCATATTATACAGGACCATAGCCCACAGGCCGCCGAAATAAATGCGGGTATAGGTCAGTGTTTGCCCGTAAATATCCTGTGGAACAGACAGTAGCTGCAGCAGCCAGGGGGATAGCAAAACACCACCTACGGAAGCAACCACCCCCAGAATCATGGCAACCGCCATAGACGACTGAACGCTTTGCCGGGTTTGCCAGGCGTTCTTGGCTCCAAAGGCAGACGAGATCAAGATTGTAGCCCCCGCAGCCAGACCATTCATAAAATTGATAGGAAACTTAAAAAGCGTATGCACGGAATCAATAGCTGCAAGCCCCATTTTCCCGGCAAATCTACCGACAATTACCGCATCGGTCATGGTATATAGCTGCTGAATGAGGCTCCCCAGCATCAGAGGTAGGACAAAGGCAAGGATTACCGGTCCAATCCGATCAGTGGTCAAATCCAGCTTTTCTTTTCGTGCCATTATACCTATCCACCGTCCACTTGTAGAATTTACATATTATACATTGCTTTCCGCAATCGCGGAAGCCCCCTGGGGGGATAATGATTTCTGTATTTCTGTGGGGTTTCGATTCTACCAACGAGAAAAGCTTTTTATCGTTCCCATTCTCTGTGCTGCTTTCTGCTGCGTTTACTGTAAGGCTTCTGTTTTTCCCTCTCCCGTTGCCTGATAATCCATCGAACCTCCCGTTCATCATCCTTTTCATGCAGCAATTTGTCCGTATTATACCTGGCATTGAAAACGGCATTTGAGTTTGGTTCCTTACCAAGAATTTCTGTGTACCTTTCCTGCACCGCCTTTTCATACTCCGGTCGAATTGCGAGCCGCACATCGTAAAGCTCCACAGGGTCAACATCCGCTGACTGTGCCTTGAACGCTTCATATTCCGCAATCGCTTCATCCAGCTCACCGGAATACTTTTTCTCCTGCACGGTCAGCTTTTTCAAACTGCTCTCCAAAGCCGCAATCTCCTTGCGGAATGCGGCAGGGGCAGTGGAATCCTCCAGAGAGAATTTTTCGAGCAGACGTGCCTTTTCAGAGCGCAATTCTTCCAAATCTTCAGTCAGCCCTGTAATTTTTGCAGCCAGTTCCCGGCTGCGGACGATACGAAAAACAGGAAGCTCCTTTTTCTCTTTGACCAGAGCTGTTCGCTTCTTGCTTTTTTCCTTGATTTGTTGTACCAAACCCATATACCGCTCCATTTCTGGCTTCCACACACCAATAGCACGACGAATGTCATACTGATCGCCCCGGATATGGTGGAGCCTGAAGCAGCAGAGCATGACATGGCCGCGAACCTTCTCCAGCGCTTCCGCAATGGCAGGAATGGTCTTTGCCACGACGGCTGCCAGCTTCTGAAGCTCCGCTTTCAGCTGGCGTAAAAGGACGTTATCTGCTTTGATCCGCCGATTCAGCTCGCAGCGGTCAGAGGTGATACCCTTGCGCTCCATGGCACGGGCAGCAACACCCTCATGTATGGTTGGAGTCTCCTCTAATCCACGGGCGGCATGGCTGCGGTGGTCGATGCGCTCCTCATGCCCCGCTTGCTCCAAGGCGAGATTGGCAGCTGCGGCCCAATTTCCCCGCCATTGAAGCAACTGCTCCTCGCTGTTCCAGCGTAGCGTGATGGGATTCTGACGGCCATAGCGGCTGCTTTTGGGGTGCTTGTCCGCACGGACAAGGCCCTGTATCTCCGCTGCGGATGAGGCCATGTAGACTTTCTTGCGTCCAACCTTATAAGGGTACTGTTTCTCCCAGCCCTCTTTCTGGGCTTTCAGAAACTCGGCGGCTGTAAAGCCTCGCTCCTCACCATTGCGGACACACAGGTACTCTTTTTCTGTCTTGTACTGCCATTGGCCCTGTTCATTCAACGGACGTACCGTCAGAAGAATGTGGGCATGGGGATTGTGGCCGGCTGTATCGTGAATGGCCACGTCCGCACACATTCCATCCGCGACAAACTGTTCCTGCACAAATTTCTCAATCAGAGAAATTTGCTGCTCCTGGTTTAATTCGATAGGCAGGGCCACAACGAACTCCCGCGCAAGACGGCTGTCCTTTGCTTTTTCAGCTGCCTCCACTGCATTCCAGAGCTTTTCCCGGTCCTGCCACTCTGGGGAAGCTTGCGGCGGCAGGAATACCTGCTGCCACACAAGCCCCTGCTTCCGGGTGTAGTCATGCTGTATCCCGTCATAGTCATTGTAAATCCGGGAACAGCTCAGATAGGCCGCCGCTGCGGCAGCGGAGCGGCCAGCCCCACGACTGACCACCTTTGCCTCCAAATGGTAGATTGCCAAATCGTATCACCTCGCTCCCGTTTCTGTTTCTCTTTCGCAAAAGAGAAAATGGACGGTGCGGGTGCACCGTCCATCTCTGCGGCAAAGCTGCCGGTGGCAGGTTTTCGCAGGCAGGGCCGCAGTTGTTTCCAAAGGGAAACGGCTGCGCCCTGCGTGGACAATGACGACACTTCCGCAGAAGTGCGGCATTGTCCATAGGCTCCCGCAGGAGCCGCATCCCCCTCGGAGAGCGCACGGCTGATGCGAAGCAGCAGTACCACCGCCTGTCCTGCGGACAGGTGGTGAGTAAGTGCGCCCTTCGGGAAAAGGCAGAAGGTCCCCGGTTGCCCGGAGACCTTCTGAGTGCTTTAATTTTTCTGTGGTATTCTTCGTAATAGATAGTCCTCCAATGTCTGCGGCTCCATCGTCCGCACCTCTGGCAGCACCTTTTCCAGAATTGCCCCGGTCTGAATGAGCCTGCGGGTTCGTGCCTTTCGCTCTTTCACTCGGTTCCGCGCCTGGGCTTCCTCCAATCGGTGCTGGGCCTGCAAGAGTGCCTTTTCTGTATCTGTCATAGTAGTAAAATCCTCCTTTATGGTAGTAAAAAAGCCGCCTGATACCGGAAAATGGTATCAAACGGCGGAAAATATAATAGTAGATTTTCTTTTGCTTTGGAAACTGATAGCAAAATATCTGTTTTTCTATTATTGTTGATAGTAAAATCCTCAAAATTGATATTAAAAAGTGCAAGGGTATCGCGCCTCACGACACCCTTGCAGGCATTTTACTATCAAAAAGCGGGTGGATTGATGTCACAGATTTCCGGGTTCAGCGGAGTATCATCCGTGTAATATGCCAAAGCCTCAGCCGCCAGCTCCTCAAACCGCTTCCGATACCGCGGAACGACGAAGATTCCCTCAAAGCTGTCTCCATGCGCATAGTAATATCGGCTGACAGCTTCCGTAATACCCTGCATATCCAGAATGGACTCATTGGCAAGTGCGTCCGAGAGCGTCCGGTTGAAGCTCGTAAACGACAGACCATTTTTGTGCTGCACATCTTCCGGACCAATCTGATTTCCCAGAACGACAACGCCGTTAAACTGGGCTGCATTGTCCGCTCCATACACCCAAACCAGGTATTCATCGCTGCGCCCACCAAAGTTCCCCTGGCACATAAGCGCTTCATCCAATGCAAATACCACCGGTTGGCCGATACAGTCACGAACAGCCCGAAGCCAGGAAAGAGTGCCTACATAGTCACGCCGCTTAGGAAGATCACGCTTCTGCGGGTCATACATCGGCAGTACCTTTGTTTCTGTACTCATCGTTCATCCCGGTCCTTGTGGGAACGATTGCCTGTTTCCTGTGGGGCGTTTTCCCGCTGCTTCTTCAAAGCGGCCAGCTGCTCCAACACGGACGCTTTTGTTCCTGCCCCGGCTTTCGCTTCCAGAATGCCATCCACTTTGTCCTCTTTCATAAGTCCGGGATAAGCCTGCTGAAAGTCCAGCAGAATCTCTTTTGCCTGTATTTCGCCTTGACGGATGCTGTCGTATATCGTTAGATACTGCTGTTCCTTCAAAATGTCTCGCAAAAAAGAAACTGCATCCTGAGAAAAGCCGTTCCAGCCTCCATAGAGATTTTGCACCGCAACATCGATCTGACCGTAATCAATGGGCTTTCCATTCCGTGCGTGTTCTGCCAGAATTCCCACAACATCAGAGAGATCATTCTTGTACTTTCTGCCGGAGCGCAGCTTCATGGCAATCAGGTATTCTCCATCAACAATTCGGACGTTTAAGACCTGGCTGAATGTCCGGTACGGTTTGGAGAACTCCCCGATTCTGCGGGAGTAGGACTCTGTATGGGTGAAGTCCGCATTCAGCCATCCGTTTGGCAGTCCGAAACGGTCTCCAATATGGTTAATCGCGTCCTTCATAATGGATACGGACGGAAGCACAGCGTCAATGTCTGTGGTCATTTCGCGGAATCCATAGCTTTCAACGATGGCAGCCCCACCAATCAGAATGATTTCCACTGGCATCTTTCTGCCGCCCAATCGCTTGTATTCCTTGGAAAGCTCATTGAAGTACATATTCAGATTCTCTTTGGTGAACACCTCGTAATTCTCAGTTGACATTCCGAACCTCACTTTCTACGATATTGAACCGCAGGAATTCCGGGATCGCGTCACGGATTGCCTGCTGTTTCGGCGCGTCGCTGTTGCGGCTGGCCGCCAAAGCCAGGATGCCGGACGGAAACAGAACGTCCGAAAGTTTCCTTTTCCGAATGTCGTCGAACTCCGTGCAGAGGGCAATGCCGTTGATTCGGCTGAGGTAGTCCACCATAGCCAGCAGATAGAAACACTCCGGATACCACTTCTTGTTGTAATAGCCGCGAATTTCATTGCTTTCCAGCGCATCGATCAGGAAATCAATGTCACCCAGATTCTTCAGCTTATGGCAGACGTTGCTCTTGAACAGCTCAAAGGAGCAGCGTTTTTCAAAACAGGGGGCCAGCAGCTCCTCCATGGAGACGTGCAATTCCTTTGCCAGCCGATAAACGGTTTCCGCACTGCATTTTTCCAGACTTGTTTTCCCGTTGCACAGATCATTCAAGGTAGAATAGGGAACATCACTCAGCTTGGACAGGCGGTACTTGGTCATATTCTGCTTTGCCAGTAACTCCGAAATCGTCATAGCAGCATCTCCTTTCCTTTCATATTGATTATAGCGGTATACCGTTACAATGTCAATTGCAAAGATTCCCGCATATCCGACAGCTCCCATCTCAAAAGCTCCCCACAAAATCCAGCGCCGCGTCCCAGTCCGTTCCGGTGTTGGCCTCTGGTTCTTTGGCAGGAGCCGGTGGGGCGACCTGCGTCCCTTGCAGCAGTTGGAGCAGGGCAGTCAATCCGGGTGCTGGCGTTGGCTGCTGGGCGCTCTGGATGGTGTCAATTATCCGCTGAAGAAAAGCGTCCTCTTTCTCACGGGTTTCCAGATAGGGGTCAGCCTCCAGCTGCTCCTGTCTGGAAAAGTAGGCGTTGATGGCAGTAATCACGGCGCTGTTTACAGAGCGGTACTTCTTCCGATCCATCCGCCGCAAATGCTCCAGGGCCTCCCGGTCTGCCTCGTTTTCCAGATTCAGCCGCAGGGTGGTCGTGTAGAGCCGCTTCATACGCTCCCGCCCTCCCTCTGGATTCTGCGGGTGGTCATTTGCTCATATCCCTTGGCTGTGGCGCAAATATCGTCGTTGAAGAACACCCGACCCTTTTCGTATTTGCCAAAGTTTCGAACCAGGCAGCCACCGCCGCCCAGCACATACAGGCGCATCAGCTCCGGGTCATATTCATGCTCCCGAAGCCGGCGGAAAATACCGTCCACATACTCGGAAGCCGTCTGTCGGATGGCGTTCAGATACCTGGGGGCAATGTCCGCGGTTCCTTCCCGCAGTACCCGCTCAATGGTCGCGTCATTCAGCGTCTTGCCAAACTGCCGCAGAATGGTCTCTCGGACAGCCAGCATACACTGGTGGGTGCCGAATTTCTCCGTGTAGCAGTTGCTCAAAACGGGTCGGAACTCGTTGATATACATGATATTCATAGTTCCATTGCCAATGTCACAGAGCATATTGGTTCCGGGAAATGCCCGGAGATTGGCGGCAACGGCGGCGAAGCCCTGCGGGTAAATGTCAGCACCCACAAACTCCACATGATAGTCTGTGTCCTGATAGGTGAAATCCACGCTCTCGTTATGCAGGAGGTAGGCCCGGAAGCTGTCTTTCTGCTCGCTGACCCACGTCAAAGGCAGGCCCACGGCCAGATAGACCTTAGCAGCAGTCAGCCGCCGAAGGCTCAACTCCTTGGCAATGGCCGCCAGAGTCAGTACATAGTAGTCGCCGTCCATCATTTTGTCGGCGGTGAACTCCTTGTGCCCCTCTCCAATGGTGTAGAAATGGCCGTCGTAGATCAGCAGATCATTGTGGAATGGTGGTTCTTTCTCGTGAGTGGTTACGCCGGTAGGGAAGCAGGTGTGGGCGGTCTTGATGTTGCCGTAGCCGTGGTCGATTCCGAGGATGATTGTGTTGTTGTTCATAAATAAAAATTCCTTTCTGCCGCTGTGCGGACTTAAAAATGATTTTGGGTACAAAAAAGCGGCCTGCCCGGTTAGGGGCAAGCCGCAAATAAACTTAGGCGCCTTCAGAGACATTTTGTATTTCGGACTGCTGTTCTTTTCGCTTTTTCGTATAAGCCTTCTGACGGCAGGCGTGACTGCAATACTTGGCATCCGAGCGGGTTGCGGGGAAGCCGTTCCCGCAGCATTCACAGACGACAGTGTGGGTTTGGACACTCGCGCCCGAAGCAATTCGCTCCTTGCGTTCCAAATATTTTTGGTGGGCATAGATACGCTTCTGTCGGCGTTTTTCCTCCGCTGCCTGCTCCTCCGGTGTTGGCTCTGCAACCGGGACTTCAAACTGCCCAATGAATTTCAGGTAAATCTCAACCTCCTGGGTGCGTTCACCACTACTCCGATCCGGTGCATGGACAAGAATTTTCTCCACAAATTCATGGAGCATGGCTGGTGTCAGCTCTGAGAAATCCGTATATTTCTTTGCCAACGTCAAGAAGCGGTCTGCCCGATCCGTATCCTCCTTGAACTGGCTTAGATCAGACTGGTCGGATGTCAGGATTCGATTCAGCTCTGCCTGCTCTTTTTCGTATTCCCCGGATAAAAGCTCAAACCGCTTTTCTTCCAGCTTCCCCATGGCGTAGGTCTCATAGAGCTTTTTGATCAGCACATCCAGCTCGGCAATTCTCCTTTGTGCTTTGGAGATCTTGCGTTTCAGCTCTTTTGCAGCTTCCTCCTGCTGAATCTGGGAAACACTGCGTACCTTTTGAATGAATGCGTCCCGATTCTGGATTGCGTAGGTTGCGGTCAGGCGTATGGTGTCCAGCAAAAGGGCGTTCAGCGCCTTTGTGCTGATGCTATGGGAAAAACACCTTTTGATAAAATGTTCATGGCTCAAAGCATAGGTGGAGCAATTATAGGTATCTCCGGAATAGGTCTTTCCGTTGGCGTTGGTATGCTGTCCGCGGTGGTTATACATTTTCGCGCCGCAGTCCGCACAAAACACCAGACCGGTCAGGGGATTTGCAACCCCTGTGGTATCCGTCCTGCGTACTGTCCGCTTCGTCTGTTGGGCCAACTGCCAGGTTTCCGGATCGATAATCGGCTCATGGGTGTTTTCAAACACCACCCAATCCCCAGAATCGTTTCTCACCCGCTTGTCCCGGTAGGATTTACTGGAAGTACGGAAATTTACCGTGTGCCCCATGTACTCCGGCTTGGACAGAATGTCAGACACAGTGCAGCCGTACCAATCGTATGGCTGAAAGGGATTTTCGGAGGTTTTCCCGTTGTCCATATCTCGGAGAACTCGTCGCTTGGCATGGTAATATCCGGGACACTCTACCATTTCCGCTCTCAATATCCCGGCTATTTCGTAAGCACCGTGTCCCTCGATAGAAAGCCGGAAAATTCTGCGCACAACCGCCGCAGCTTCTTCGTCCACAAGCCAATGGTCCTTGTTTTTGGGGTCCTTCTGATACCCATAAATTGCGCAGTTCGTGATGGGCTTCCCGGATTTTCCCTTAATGCTGTAGGCTGCTCTGATTTTCTTGGACTGATCCCGCAGATACCACTCGTTCATGATATTCATAAACGGGGCAAACTCGCTGGTCTCCTGGATGTCGCTGTCGATGTTATTCGCCACAGCAACAAAATGAACCCCATACTGCCGGAACATCACCTCTGTGTAGAATCCCGTTTGCAGATAGTTTCTGCCGATTCTGCTCATATCCTTGCACAGCAGGTGGGCAACCCTGCCCGCCTCAATGTCGGCCACCAGCTTTTTCCAGCCGGGCCGCTCAAAATTGCCACCGGACCACCCATCGTCCGTGTAGTGAACGATATTTGTGTAGCCCCGCTGCTGTGCGTAGGATTCCAGGTAACGCTTTTGGTTCAGAATGGAGTTCGAGTCTCCCGCAATATCATCGTCACGGGAAAGCCGCTCATAGAGAGCGGTGATTTTTTGTTCTTCCGTCTGTCTGGCTGCCATATCAGGCACTCCTTTCAGACTGACGGCTCATTTGTGGTACACCCAGTATACCACAGTTCGGGCCATTTGTCATCCCATCATTGCGGATCAACCGCAGAATTTTATCTTCCATGGTTTCCTCAGCGGTTTCGCTGAGATGGACACGCACCCGGTAGGTGGTGTGTCCGATATGTCGGGTTAAAAATACGCTTTTGTTTTCTGTCATAGACCTCGCTTTCTCCGCGTCTTAAACGCAGCTGTGAAATTATTTTTTGTGGTTCTCTTTTTGTGGCTGTGAAAAACTTTTCCGGCTACCCATATCGCATTCGCATAAATGATTCCTCCTTTTTCTCTGAATGCCAGCGTGGCAGTAACCCGGATAACCTGTATCCGGATTACCGCTTTCACAGATAGGAGAATTACGGTATGTAAATCGGAACCATTTGCGGGAAAAGTGATATTAACTTTTTATGAATAGGAAAAAGAATAGTAGCAGCTGCGTTCCAAAGTCGTATCACAGAAAATTATTGACACGAACATATGTTCTTATTATAATGAAAGAACAGTATATGCCCTGTGAGGTAACGCCATGGCAAAGATGTGGTATGAGGAATGGCCGTCCGAGGATTTCTTTGACAGTCAGGAAGAAATTGACCCAGCAGAAGATATTTTAGAAAGCGAGAAACTGGGAAACGCAATCTCCCAGGAGCGGCGGGCAGAGTTTGAGCAGTCCTTGGTGCAGGACGAGCATCCCAGGGACTATAACGCGGAGTTGGAGGACGAGGCTGAGGAAGCCGCACCCACCAGTGACAAACGGCTGAAACGGGAAATCAAGGCTGAGGCACTTCGGCGGCTGGAAGAGGCGGCAAGAACCGAGGCGGATTTCCAAGCGGTCATCAACCAGTGGGATAAGCTGGATCAGAACCGGGAACGCCGGGAGCGGGACCACGAAAACCTCCGGGGAGATGTACCCCTAGAGTACCAGACCATTCCCAATCCCTCCATTGCGCCGATCTGGATGAACGATCCCGCGTTCCGGCAGCTCTGCCATGGAAACTTCCTGGACATTCTCTTTGACTGTCCCCATGAGCTGCACAATTTGGCGGGGAATGCCTTTATCTCCGATCTGCTGCGGGATTTGAACGAGGACCAGCAGGAAATCCTGTACTTTCTGTTCGTGCGTCTGTACAGCACTACCCGCCTTGCGGAAATGCGGCACCAATCGGACCGGAACATCCGCAAGCAGCGGAAAAACATCTGCGCCAAGCTCCAAAAGCGGATGTATGACCATCTGATTGGCAGCCAACGCCTGACAAAACGGGAACGGACATTTCTGGAAGAATACGAAAAGGCTGTCAGGGAGCAGGGGAAGAATGCGGCAATCCCAAGAGAAAACAAGACAAAGCCCAGACAGAAAAAAGCTGCCCTTGACGAGGCCAAGAGCAGCTGATACTATGGTAATTGGATTCAGAGAAAACAGATTACCGGGTAAGAGGAATCGCTATGAAGAACATTTTTGAAAACTCCCGCTCCTGCTGGGTGCGGTATGATCGCTATGAGCTGAAAACAGCACCGGACGGCAAGCGCTATATAATATCAGGTAAGAACGCAAAGCCCAGCGTATATAACCCGCTGAAAGAAGCTCCCGGCATTGTCCTGGACGCTCTGAATGTGGGAATGCTGATGATGGGGCAGAAGCCCCCTGCAGAGGTGGAAAAGGCTATCCTGGAATTCGTCACCCACTACGGCCTTTTGGGCTTTCTGACCGCCCTGCCTACCACGCCGTCCTTCATGGAGTATGAGGCCGTCTACCTCCCAAAGAACCATTTTATCAAAGCAGAAACGATGTCCACAGAGGACTACCTGTCCCTGTTCTTCCCCTTTGAAAAGCTGGATGTAGTCAAGCGAGGCGTAGAATCCTGTTGGAGCGTTTCCGGGGACCGCATAATGATGGCACTGACCATGACGTTCAGCGACGAGCCAATGGCAAAGAATATGAGCTTCCAACGCCAGTACGCGGAGCCATACGAATGGATTGCCCAACAGCTCAAGGATTGGGCTTTCAACCTGTCCACTTCGTTCTTCTACTACAATGACCCTCTGGGCGATGACAGCAAGCAGCTTCTCCGGCAGTCTATGAAAGCTTTCGGAGGTATTGCGCCCACTTACCATATTGAGCTTCTGGACAAGCCCACGCTTTTCTGGGACTTCCATTCCTTGCTATTAGGGATTCAAATGATGTTCAGCTTTATGCTGGTAGACGATGCCAAGCCGCTAAAGTTATGTAAACAGTGTCAGCGGGTATTTCTAAGTAACCGCTCCAACGCGGAATTTTGCAGTCCCAGGTGCAAGAATCAGTATAATGTGTACAAATCTCGGAGCAAAAGTGAAGTATCCGAGGAATAACAGCAAAGCCCTCACAGCAGCCATAAGCGGCATACTGTGAGGGCTTCTGCATTATCCCTTGGAAATTTAACACGCCGCAGTGCTATCCTATGGTTATTGACATTATAGACCGAACGGTCTATAATGAAAAATCATGTGCATGGGGGTATTTCTATGGGTGAGAGATTTTCAAACTATGAAAAAATGAAAAACGAAATGGCAGGCGTGTTTCTGCGCTATGACCAGGAACAGATGATCCGCAGATTCTCGCTGGAATCCGATGCTGGATACCTGTATATTCCTTTTGTTGGGCGTAACTATCGCATTGACCGACATACCGGGATGGTTCAGCAAGTGGATGAAGCAGCGACGCAGGAAGCCGATTATAATGAGGCCATGACCATCTACGATGTGCTTTGCTACGCAAAAGCCAATTGCCGCCCTGCCGGGGTATTCGTTAATATGAATGGCCTATCCTCTGTTCAAACTGGTTCCCTTTCCAGAGGCGGGAGTTTCTTCCAGAAAACCATTGACTTTTTTCAGGGCAAAACCGCTCTGCTTGCCGGGGCTTGTAAGGCGCTTGGCGGTACGGAGGAAAAAGGGGGAGACGTAGCATTCCGTATAGAGATGTTTCCCTTCCTTTCTATGATTCTGCGCTTTTGGGATGCGGATGACGAGTTTCCCGCCAGCTTGCAGATTTTGGTTGATAAAAATATTCTGGAATATATGCACTATGAAACCATGATGTTTGCGCTCAGTCATGTGATGGGCCGGTTAAAGGAGGCGGCGGGTAATGACAAAGGGTGAGCAGTCCAGGCAGCGTTTGATTGATTGCGCCGCAGAGTTATTCTGGAAAAATGGCTATGCCGCAACCGGTATCAGCGAAATACTGAATGCTTCCGGGCTGCCCAAAGGATCATTCTACTTCTACTTCAAAAGCAAAGAGGAACTGGCCGTGGCCGTAGTTTCCTACTATCAGGCAGCGCTTCTGGATAAAATGCGGGTATTTGCCGCCAATCGTACTTGGGAAGAATTTGTGAAGGATGTTTTTGCGTATTTGGAGAATCTGTCCGCTGGTTCGGCACTTCGTGGGTGCCCTTTTGCAGTTATGGGGATGGAGCTGGCATTTCAGCGGCCAGAAATCGCAAAAAGTTACCTGAATGGCTTAACACAATTCCAGGCGCTGTTTCGCGGTGTGCTGCTGCAATCCGGGCTTTCTCAGCCTCATGCGGATGTCCTGTCCGAGAGGCTGATTGCGGTCTACCAGGGAAATTTGCTCCTGGGCCGAATCAGTCAGGAACGCGGTTATTTGGGCTGCGCAAAGGAAAGTATGCTTCAGATGTACAAAGAATACCGTGCCGTTTATGGCATCGCGTCCAGTGAGGAGTGAAACGATGAACAGTGTAGTTCTTGCCTGCACCACGCTCCGAAAGGCCGTTCAATGCGCCCAGGAATTTTCCAAAACAAACTATCCTGTATATGAATTGGATAGAGCCTACCATGATGACCCGGCCAAAATGAGACAGCACATTTTGGAAACACTTGCGGCGCTTCCGGAGGAAGTGGATACGGTGCTGGTTGCCATGGGATTTTGCGGCGGCTCCTGGCAAGATGTTTCCTGCGGCAAGCGGCTTGTCATTCCGAAAGTTGCCGACTGCGTTGCTCTGACCTTAACTACGGAGGATACCTATTCCCCAGACCTGAAACAGCCCGGACATATGTACTTGTTTGGGGACAAGCAGAGTGGATTTTCGATCCGTGCCATCTATGACAGCTTGATGGAAAAGTATGACAAAGAGATGGCAGAAGCCGTGTTTCAGATGTACTTTGAGCATTACTACTACCTGGATATTGTGGACAACGGGCTGTATGACTGCTATGATCCTAACTATGTCGAGCAGGCACAGCGGGACGCGGATCAGATTCACGCGGAACTGGACTTTGTTCCGGGCAGCAATATTCTGCTGGAAAAGCTGGTCTCCGGGCAATGGGATACACGCTTTGTCATTCTCTCACCAAAGGATGTTGTAAAGCAGGGGAACTTCTACGAATAACAAATACCAGCCCTCACAGCAGCTTAAAAAGCGTACTGTGAGGGCTGGACTGGCCTCTTATCCGTAGACGAGTTCTTGCAAAATGACTTCCTCCGCACGGCTACGAATGGAGTTGCACCGCCGTACCCATTCCATTTGGTCAGCGGCCTTGAGTGCTTCTGTGACGCCCTCTTGGGCCATCATGGCCTTTTCCATCACTTCAAGCTGTGCCTGACAGGCAGTTTCGACTTCCTCAAGATGGGGCATAAGCCGATCTGTGGCCAAAAGTAGGTTATACATGGCAGGCCGCTGCTTTTTCAGATACGTCCTCCGCAGCCAGCCATATTTCCCGATGTTGTATTCCTTCGTGTCGCCCAGTGTCAGATTCGGGATGTAATAATCCCCGCATTTTCTGTAAGTCAGTTCCATAGCGTACTCCTTTGTGTGAATGTGTGTTGACAGCTACAAATCAGGTCCGGAAGCATCCCTCCCTCATCATAACTGTTTTTCCATTCACCACAAATGAGCCGCAGTCATGATGTAATTCTTGGTGGAAACCACCCTTTATAAATTACATCATGAAAATACGCGGCAATAAAATTTCCATGATATTCCAGGATCCCATGACAGCGCTGAACCCAACAATGCGCGTTGGTGCACAGATTGCCGAAGGGATCCGACTGCACAACGATGTTGGAAAAGCCGAAGCAATGGATCGTGCAAAAAGAATGCTGGAGCTTGTTGGGATTCCCGCAGAGCGCTACCGCGAATTTCCGCACCAGTTTTCAGGGGGGATGAAGCAGCGTGTCGTCATCGCCATTGCCCTATCGTGCAATCCGGAACTCCTTCTGGCGGACGAACCAACCACCGCCCTAGACGTAACAATCCAGGCTCAAATTTTGGAAATGATCAATTCTCTGAAAGAAAAAATGAACACTGCCATGCTTCTGATCACGCATGATCTGGGTGTCGTTGCAAAATACTGTGACAATGTTGCCATCGTCTACGCCGGGCAGATCATTGAGAGTGGCACGAAGGAGCATATCTTCGAAAATGCGCTGCATCCATATACGAAAGGACTGTTTGACGCACTGCCGCGTATTGACGAGGACGTAGATCGGTTGACCCCTGTGGAGGGTGCCATTCCAGATCCCTCCGCTTTACCAAGCGGCTGCCATTTCTGGCCGCGCTGCCCTCATGCTTCGGAGGAATGCAAGCAGGGCGAAATTGAGCTATGCGAAGCAGAACCCGGACATTACTGCAGATGCATTAACGCAAGAAGGGGGGTGGCCGATCATGTCTGAAATTTTATTGGAAGTCCAGAACCTAAAAAAATTTTTCTCAACCCCGCACGGCACGCTCCATGCAGTGGACGATGTCACATTCTCCATTGAGCGCGGCAAAACATTAGGGGTCGTAGGCGAATCCGGCTGCGGAAAATCCACGCTGGGGCGCACCATCATTCACTTATTGGAAAGCACTGATGGAAAAATTCTGTTTGGCGGCAAAGATATAACGCACTTGAACAACCGTCAGCTAAAAGCCCTGCGGCGCAAAATGCAGATTATTTTTCAGGATCCCTTTTCCTCACTGAACCCTCGGATGACCGTTGAGGAAACCATTCAGGAACCAATGGTTATCGCGCACAAATTCACCAGGCAAGAAATTGAAGAGCGGACACTCCGCCTGATGAAGCGGGTGGGTATCGACGAGCGGATGCGGCTGCTGTATCCCCATGAGATGGATGGTGGTCGCAGGCAGCGGGTCGGCATTGCCCGTGCGCTGGCAGTTGATCCGCAGTTCATAGTCTGTGACGAGCCGGTATCCGCACTGGATGTATCCATCCAGGCACAGGTACTGAACCTTCTGAAGGATTTGCAGCAGGAAATGGGACTCACCTACATGTTTGTCACGCACAACCTGTCCGTCGTACGCCATATATCCAATGATATTGCCGTTATGTACTTGGGTCAGCTTGTGGAAAAATGCGAAACCAAGGAGTTGTTCGACAGGCCCCTACATCCCTATACGCAAGCTCTGCTGTCGGCAATTCCCTCCCCCAACATCCACGATACCACTCAGCGGGTTGCTCTGAAAGGTGAGCTGACATCCCCAATCAATCCGAAGCCAGGTTGCCGCTTCGAAAGCCGGTGCCTGTATGCATGTGAGCAATGCCGTCAACCTCAGGCGCTTCGAGAGGTCAGCCCAAACCATTTTGTGGCATGCTGGCGTGCGGGCAATCTTTAATCAGGAGGATATACACTTGGTCAATACATATCCATACAAAAGAATTAGTGACAGTGTCTATGAAATCAGCGAATTTGGCGCCGTCTCCATGTACCTTGTGGAGGGAACGGAAAAAGCATTGCTCATTGACACCGGCGCAGGAGTTGGAAATCTGCGGGAATTTGTCACAACGCTGACAGATAAACCTCTGGAGGTTTTTATCACACACAACCACAGAGATCACATTGGTAATGCAGGTCTTTTCGACCACATCTGCATCAGCGACATCGACCGCCAAATTGGGCCGCTGATTTATCCGGTGCCAGTGCGGATGCAGTTCGCCAACAATATGGCACAGGCGCTCAGCACGCAGCGGTTATGGAAAAATGAGGATCTGACAGAATTCACTCAAGAGGATATTCCCGCTGTAAGCCCCCTGCAGGACGGGGACATCATTGATTTGGGTGGAAGAAAACTTCAGGCATTTCTGTGCCCCGGCCACTCTCCCGGCTCTATGGTATTGCTGGACGATCTGGAAGGGCGGATGTTCTGCGGGGATATCTGCAATTTCAATCTGGGACTTGGGGTCAGAAGCATCCCCAATGTGATCCACGCCTCCATGGAGGATACCTTGGAAGCAATGAGGCGAATCTGGGCAATGGACTTCGACCACGACAGGATTCACAATGGCCATGCTCACCATGAACTGCGTCCCCTTGGCACTTCGGTTCCGCAGAAGGTGTATACTCAACTAATGGAGCTAATGGCGCAGATCATCGACGGAAAGTGTGAAATACACCACAGCTATATTTCTAACGTCCACACCAGTGTAGACAATGCAAGTCTTGGAGATGTAAGCATTGATTTTCACACAGAGCAGGTACACGGCAAGCACACTACCCGTATTCTTGCAGATGCGACCCAGGTTTGCAGTTACTGGTAAATTGAGGCATCAAGCATGGAAATTTTGATTATTCTCCTCGTGGCAATGGCTGGTGGACTTTTTGGGCGAAAACTGAAACTACCCGTAGGTGCCATGACAGGCTCTCTCATCGCGGTAATTGCATACAGGCTGATTTTTGACCATGGCTGCTTACCGGGGCAGACAAAACTGCTGCTGCAAATTCTCTCCGGCGCTCTGATCGGCAGCCGTGTAAAAAAAGCAGACGTGCTTGCACTGAAAAAAACGTGGCTTCCAGCCATTGTCCTGACGATTGGTATGATCGTTATGAATATTGCTGCTGCACTCATTATCCATACACTGAGCCGACTGGATTTTGTTACCGCCTACTTCTCCAGCGCCCCGGGGGGACTTCAGGATATGGCGCTGATTTCCGCCGATTTTGGCGCGGACACACTGGTTGTCTCCATCTGCCAAGTATGCCGGGTCCTGTTTATCCTGATCGTATATCCTTGGCTGTATAAACTCATGTACTCCCGGCAGCTCTATCCGCACTCCGGCAGCGGGATTACAGCAGTGTCGGCAGAAGCAGCAATTGTTACTGCAAAAGGGAATCACAGCCCGGTGGATTTTGTAAAAACAGTACTCGCCGCTGCAGCTGGGGGTATGCTGCTGCGCTGGCTAAAAGTACCTGCCGGAGCATTGCTGGGTGCACTGCTTGCTGCTGCCATCCTGAATATTTTCTCAGGCCAGGCATGGGTACCTGATCCCGTTAAGCTCGTACTTCAAGTTCTCACCGGTGCATACGTCGGAACACAGGTATCCCGAGATACCATTGATTCGATTACCGGAGTATTGCTCCCGACCGCTGTCATGCTCGCAGGAACCACAATACTGATTTATCTGCTCGCATTGGTCATTCGTAAAGTTTCCGGACTGGACTTTATGACATGCCTGCTGATCTGTACGCCAGGCGGGTTGCAGGAAATGTGCCTCCTTGCAGATGACATGGATTGTGACGCTCCCAAAATCGTGCTGATGCACACCGTGCGGATCATTATCGTTGTAAGCCTATGCCCAATCGTATTGGCCCTCATGCAAAAAATATTTGGGTTTTAAGAGAGTATTGATAAAATCCAGTATGGATTGCCTCTACTGCACTGAATCATGTGCCGTGGAGGCAATCTTTTTTCGTGTTCCTTTTGAATTCTTTCGTACCACGGCTCCAAAGAGAATGCCTTTTCAGGATACACTCAGAAAAAGGCTTGCATATTTTTGCTTTATCCTGTACACTGTGTATACATAGTGCAGCGAGTGCATAACACTGGCTGGATTATTTATGGGGTATTTTCACTGCTTTATGAAAGGTGTTGAGGAAATGGAAAAGAAGCCTGGGCAATCCAATCTGGAATATGCATACAACTATCTCAAGGAACAGATCGTTAATGCTTCGTTTCCGGAGGGTTACATCTTTACTGAGGTGGAACTTGCGGAAAAGCTTGGCATGAGCCGTACCCCTGCGCGGGAGGCAATTCGGATGCTGAAGGCTGAGGATTTGCTGGTGCAGGTGCCGCAGAAAGGCTTCCGATGCCGGACGCTGAGCGTGAAGGATATAAAATGCGTCTACGAAACAGCCGAAGCGCTCGAGGGCATGATGGCTTATACGGTTGCCATGTTCAAAAACGAAGTGGAAATTCGTCCTATCCACGATGCAGTGGAGCGGATGGAGGTCGCCTTTGCCAATATGGATCGCGATGCCTGGGCGCAGGCCGATCAGCTCTTCCACACCTCTCTGCGGGCACTTTGTGGAAATGTGTTTCTTCAGGAGGCAATGGGAAAGCTGGATATGTATATTGATATGATTCGTCTGAAATATACCGTGAATAACGAAGAGTCCCTGCGCAGTTCCACCACCCAGCACCGCGAAGCATACGAAGCCATTCTCTGCCACGATGCCGATTACGCCAGAATTATTGTTCAGCATCACTGGGCAGCTGTGAGAAGATATATCTCTGTCCAGATTCGGCAGTAACCATTCAATTTCTCGCCTATATTCACAGCGCTGACTGTTTTTAACGGTCGGCGCTGTTTTGCTGTATACATTTCGCGTTTTGTTCCTGGTTCTTAATGTATACACTAATATAATCAGAAATGTAAAAGTTGCATAATTTTCTGATATTTTATTATTTAAAAAGTGCATATAATGTACACATCTCACAATTGACGCAAGAGTGTTTTGATGCTAATATGTATACATAAAGAAAAGAAATCATATTTCCAGCAGAAATTACGACTTGTCTACGCTCGGAAATGTATACACGAAAGGAAGAAAAGCAATTGGTTTTATCGGATTATTCTGAATTCTCAGCCTACGGGCGGGTACTGCGCAGCAGCACCGATGTCAATACAGAGCTATATCGCAGCGAGGAACCCACCGGATGGAAGCTTGCGGAGCTGCCGGTTACGGATCGCACAATTGTCTCCATGTCCCTGCACGACAATACGCCGGAGGCATTTATCCCCCTGGAAGGCACAGCTGTACTAAAGGTCGCAACGAAATCGGATTTCAGCGACTGCAAGACATTTCTGATTGACCGACCGCTGGTTATCAACGCTTCCGTTTGGCATGGACTTGCCTCGCCCGGCGCAGACGCCCGGCTCCTTCTGGTGGAGAGCATGGATGTCAATCTCATAAAGAAACCGATTAAGGAGGATTAGGAAATGATTAGCAGAAAGGAATACCTGCAGGCGCGCCAGCAGGCAGCCGAAATGATGCAAAAAGCCGGTTGCGTCATTTCCGAGAAGGAAATTGAGGAAATGGACGTTGCCGACTTTGGGCTGAGCAATCTCCGCTCCGAGGGGGCACAGATTCTCTCCCTATGCGATACGGACAAAATTGCAATGCGTATCATCGCCCAGTTCCCGGGGCAGACTGAGCCGGAGCACTGGCACACCGGTTTTGATGGGTACGAGGGTAAGGAGGAGACACTGCGTGTCATCAGCGGGGAGTTGTACCTGTACGTTCCCGGCGAGGATACCCTGTGCAGGGGAAAAATTCCGGCAGGCAAAGAACAATACTACACGGTTCGGCATGAAATTGTGATGAAGCCCACCGACACAATCACCCTGCAGCCAGGCACAAAACATTGGTTCCAGGCCGGGGTGGACGGCGCGGTATTCTATACAATGTCGACATTGGCGGTAGACGCCAGCGATCCCTTTACGGATCCGCACATGGTTAGAAAAACCGTCATCAGCGAATAAATGGAAGAATTTGGATATTCTTAAAATTCAAAGGAGGATTTATAATACTATGGCTAACAGAAAGTATGCAATCATTACCGGATTCATGGGAAGCCTTCAGGACCGCTTCGCAACATATGCCCCGAAGCGCTCTATGGAGGAAATGGTTCGGATGGCTTCCGAAGTAAAGGGAGCTTCCGGCTTGGAGGTCGTCTATCCCCAGAATTTCACTGATCCTGTCTATGTCCGGGATTTGCTGGGCAAATACGGTTTGGGCGTCTCCACAGTCAATTTGAACGTCAAGGGCGAGGAAAAGTTCCGCTATGGCTCCTTCTCCAACCCCGATCCGAAGGTGCGCAAGACAGCAGTGGAATACGGAAAGGCCTGCATGGATGCTGCCGCCGAGCTGGGCTGCAATATTGTTACCACCGCAATGCTGAACGACGGACAGGATTACGCCTTTGAAATCGACCAGTATGACTGGTTTATGCGAACCCTGGACGGAGTCCGCGAGGTCGCTGAATACCGTCCGGATGTAAAGCTGAGTCTTGAGTATAAGATGTACGAGCCGCGTGTGCACTGTCTGCTCAACAACGCCGGTAAGATGGGCTACTTTGCCAAGATGACCGGCTGCGCAAACGTCGGCGTGACGCTGGACACCGGCCATGCATTCCTGGCAAACGAGGTTCCGGCGGATTCCGCCAGTTTCCTGGCAGCGGATAACCGGCTGTTCTACGTGCACATCAATGACAATCCCCGGAATTTTGACTGGGATTTGATGCCCGGCGTCAACAATTTCCTGGAATTTGTGGAATTTGCATATACACTGAACAAACTGGGCTACGACGGCTGGATCACGGCGGATGTTTTCCCCGGCCGGTACGATCAGAAGATCATTATGGAGAAAACCTTCGAATGGATGGACTACATCTTTGCTATTGCCGACAGAATTGACATGAAGAAGCTACGTCAGCTGCAGGAGCAGAATGCAACCTTTGAGATACTCGATTACGTCAAATCCCTGATTTGATCCCGTCTGTCAGAAAGGAAACAACATGTCTAAAACAAAATACGAAATCCGTGGGCAGGATTTTTACATCAACGGGAAGCTCACCTACTCCGAACTGCCCGGCGGAAATCCGAAGGCACACGGTCTGCTGATGAACCAGCGGTTTATCCAGGGCGTATTCAACGATGTCAACCCCGCGCACGCCCACCTGTATGACCGCTTTGGGAAAAAATGGGATCCGGATCAGAACACCCATGACCTATGCGCGGCACTGCCGGAGTGGTACAACGTGGGTTTGCGAGCCTTCACCATCGGTCTTCAGGCGGGCGGCCCCATCTACAGCTTTACCGATTGGTCAGAGCTGCAAACCGCAGCCTTCTCTCCGGACGGCAAGAAAATGAACCCAGATACCTGGCGCAGAGCCGTCGAGATAATTAAAGCGGCCGACGAGCTTGGAATGATCGTAATTCTCAGCTTTTTCTATGCCGGTCAAATGCAGTATTTCAATGATGATGCCGCCGTCATCGAGGCATCCAAGGTCGTGTGCGAGGCACTGAAGGAGCTGGATTACGACAATATCATTATTGAAATTGCGAATGAATACGATATTCTCAACTATTACAACAACCCCGAGACTGCGCTGAACAAGCACCAGAATATGGCAGCCTGGATTCGTAAGGTGAAAGAGTGGACAGGCGGTCGCTGGGCGGTCGGCAGCAGCAACGGCCTGAAATATGACCGGCGTGTGGTGGAAGCCAGCGATGTGGTTCTGCTCCACGGCAACACAAAGCGCCAGCAGGAGCTGCACGATATGTTCCGCACTGTCCGCCGGTGGGTGCCGAATAAGCCCATCGTCGTCAACGAGGACTCCCCCCTGTTCACACAGCTCGAGGTTGCGGTAGAAGATCACTGCTCCTGGGGCTACTACAACACCATGACAAAGCAGGAGCCCCCCTGCGACTGGGGTATTACCGAGGGCGAGGACAAGTACTATGCCTACCGCATGGCAAAGCTCCTGGGCATTCCCATGCCGGAGCTGCCGGAGGATGACGTCTACCTCCAGGGCTTCGAAGAGAACATGACCATCGATGACGGACGTTACATCCGTGTGGCATCCAAGAATCCCGAGCTGATCGATCGGGTGTATTTCAGCGAGGATGGCCGCCAACTGGACGTTGCCTTTGCAGAGCCGTTCTTCCTAGAAAACAGAATGACCTGGATCCAGGAACCGTACTACCCCTCCGAGGGCGCAAAAAGCTTTACAGCAAGGGTCGTTTTCTACGACGGGCATGAAAAGCTTCTGACGCAGGATCTGACACAGCTGCCGAAGGTGAACGCCTCCAAGGCGCATACGCCCTCCCCCTTTAACGGGAATCTATAATCCGCTTGAAAAGCATTAGGCGTGCGGGCATATAGACGAGGATTGAAAATATGGAAAATGACATCATCTTAAAAGCGGAAGGCATCTATAAATCCTTTGGCGCAACAAAGGCAGTTCAGGATTTCTCCATTGAAATCCGCAAGGGCGAGATTCGCGGATTGATCGGTGAAAACGGTTCCGGAAAAAGTACGTTTGCCTCTATCGTTGCCGGCATTCAGGGAAAGGACGCAGGCAGTCTGTATGTGGACGGGCACCCCTATGATCCCGTTGACCAGAACGAAGCTGCAGAGCATGCAATTGCTCTGGTGGTACAGGAGATCGGCACCATCGCCACCATTTCCGCTGCTGCCAATATCTTCATCAACAAAGAAGCCCGCTACTCAAAACACGGCATGATCAATTTCTCCAAAATGAATTCCGATGCAAAAGCCATTTTGGATGAGATCGGCGGAGAGCACATTGACCCCGGGACGCGTGCGGGAAGCATGAACCTGGAGGATCGGAAGCTGGTGGAGATTGCCAAGGCAATGATTATTCATCCACAGCTTCTCATCATTGACGAAACCTCCAATGCGCTTGCTTCCCACGGGCGGGAAATTCTTTATAAAAACATGCGTGCGGTGCGTGACCGGGGCGGCTCCGTCCTGTTCATCACGCACGACATGGAGGAACTGGTATCCATCTGCGACAGTGTGACCGTCATGCGTGATGGCTGCTATGTGGATACATTGTATGGCGAGGCGCTTGTTCCCAAGCGACTGAAAGAGCTAATGGTTGGGCGAGAAATTGCCGACAACTACTATCGCCCGGACAGCACTCCCGATTTCCGGGATGAGGTGGTTTTCCGCGCAGAGGGGCTGGTATCCGAAAGCATCCGGCGGGTCTCGCTCGAGCTGCACCGGGGCGAAATCCTGGGCATCGGCGGGCTTGCAGAGTGCGGCATGCACGAGCTGGGGAAGCTCCTGTTTGGTCTGAGCAAGGCCGACAGTGGCACTGTCTCCCTGGCGGACGGTACGGTTATCCATAGTCCTACTCAGGCAGTCTCGCGGAAGATCGGCTATCTCTCCAAGAACCGGGATACCGAGGCGGTAATTCTCAACTATCGCATTGGCGACAACATCGTGCTTCCAACGCTGAAGCATCTGCGCAGAGGCCTCGTGATACGAAAGCGGGATGAGCACCGGCTGTCCAAAAAATGGGCGGGCGAGCTTGCCATCAAGTGCCGGTCGGTTGAGCAGCGGGTGCGTGAGCTGTCCGGCGGCAACAAGCAGAAGGTAGTACTTGCCAAGTGGATGGCCAACAATTCCCAGATTCTGATCATGGACTGCCCCACGCGCGGCATTGACATCGGCGTAAAAGAGGCAATTTACAAGATCATGATGCAGTTTAAGCGGGAAGGGCGCTCCATGATTATGATCTCCGAAGAAATGCCGGAGCTGATTGGCATGAGTGACCGAATGCTGATTATGAAGGACGGCGCCGTTACCGCTGAGGTAATGCGCAGCCCGGATGTCAATGAGCACCAGCTCATTGAGTACATGATTTAAGGGGGCGGCAATATGGAGGAAAAGAAAAGGGCTTTCAGCGCAGAGACAGCAAAAAAGTTTCTCGTCTCCAATATTCCTATCATCGGCCTGATACTGATTATCATCATTTTCAATATTCTCACCGATGGGATGCTGCTCCGCCGAAATAACGTCAAAGCCATCATTAACCAATCCTTTCTGCTGATGATTGCCTGTCTTGGCTCAGTGTTCATCTTTTTACAGGGCGGCGTTGACCTTTCCATGACCAACGCAATCGGAATGTGTTCAATCATGGGCGCATTTGCACTGAACAGCTCCGGCCTGGTGCCCTGCATCCTGGCAATTGTCGCGACAGGGTTGGCACTGGGTGCAATCAACGGCTTTATCTACGCAAATACCAAAATCAGTCCCTTTATCCTGACGCTGGCGGTTAATCTGGTGTTGGACGGTCTGAACTACACGGTTACCGATCAACAGGCTGTCATCTCCATCAAACGCTCCTGGCAGAAGATGTTCAACGGAATGGACTTCAAGCTTATTGTCCTGATTGTCTTTGGGCTGCTGTGCTACTATCTGTACCGCTTTACCCGTTTCGGCAAGGAATCCCGCGCCGTCGGTGCAGGGGAAGAGGCCTCCCGCCAGTCGGGCGTTAACGTCAAGAAAATTAAATTTCTCGCATTTCTCTTCACCGGGCTGACCTCCGCCGTATATGCATTTATGGCGATGATGAAGGGCGGCGGCGGTGCGCCGGCCGCAGGTGCAAGCGTCGGCTTTAATGTAATGACAGCGATGATACTGGGCGGCTCCACCATGGACGGCGGCATGAATGTAAACTTCAAATCCGCTATTGTCGGCTCTCTGATTACGGTTGTGCTGACCAACGCGCTGTCGATGGTTGGCATGACGGCAACACTCCAGGAGGTTGTCCGCGGCGTCATCTTCGTGGTCGTGGTCGTGATTTCCATCCGCACACGTGATAAGCACGAAGGCAACCGCTATATCGTCCGCAAGAAGAAAAAAGCAGCGTAATTTACGGAGGTGTGCACCTCCGAAATATTAAAAACAAAGGAGAATACACATGAAAAAACTGATCGCATTGGTACTTACGGTGTGCATGCTGGCCGCTATGATGGCAGGCATCACGGCTTCCGGTGAAGCTGTGGAGGTCAAGAATTTCAAAATCGGTTATCTGGATCAGGACTCTGCCGACGCCGGCCAGACCCTGCCCACCATCGACAACATCGTATGGACGATTGAAGCGCTGGGCTGCACCCCCGTGGGTGTCATTCCCGCCAGCAACTCTCCCGACGATCTGATCACTGCCGTAGAAAATCTGATTAACCAGGGCTGCGACGCCATCGTCCTGCGCAACCTGATCCACATGAATGGTCTGACCGCAACGGTCGTCGACATGTGTGAGGAGGCGGGCGTCTACTGTTCCTTCTTCAACACCAAGATTGCGGAGGACTCCGACGCTTATGAAGCCGCCACCGAGAGTAGCTACTTTGTATCCGCTCACTACAACGAGAATACCGAAGCCGGCTACCAGGCGGTTGAGGCTCTGCACAATGCGGGTGTAACCAAGATCTGCGCCTTTGGCCAGCCCATCTCCAATCTGACCGGCGGCGAACGCTATGACGGTCTGGTGCAGGCCTGCGAGGAATTTGGCATTGAGCTGCTCAACTTCAGCTCCGATACCTCCCTGTTCACCGCAGAGGGCGGCGCAACCGTGGCTGAAAACTTCCTGAACGCCTACCCCGAGGTAGAAGGCATCGTAATTACCGGCGGCGTCGGCACCATGCTGGCTGGATACGCTCCCGTTGTTCAGGGCACCGGTGTCAAGACTGCCGGAATCGACTTCTCCGACGTGATGGGTCAGTACATCAAGGACGGAACCCTGGAGTGCGTGATTGGCGGCCATGTAGCCGGCGGCGCTTACGCAGTAATCATGGTAGTCAACACGCTGTACGGTCATCCTCTGGTGGACGGTGCAGCCTTTATCAAGGATAATTTCCTGGATGTTACCCCTGAAAATGTGGACGATCTGGATACCTGCTATTTCCACAAGCAGTTCTATACCAACGAAGAGCTGCAGCACTGTGTCTACGCCTTCAATCAAGATGCCTCCATGGACGATCTGCAGAAGTTGATCGACGAATATTCCATTGAATTCCTGATGGAAAAGTATCAGTAATTACATTATTCCGGGAGCGTCCATCAGGACGCTCCCACCAAAAAATCTGGAGGATACTGAATGAAGAAGGTAATGAAAACCGCTGTTTCAAAATTACTGGCTTTCTTCCTGCTGCCAATGATTGCCTACGGCGTGTTCGCAATCCTTCGCCCCCGGGCATTTCTGAATGCGGAGGTTCCGGTTACGATTTTGAATCAGTGCCTGAGCAACATTGTGCTGGCGTGGGGCATGAGCTTTTCCATGATGATCGGCAACATGGATTTCTCCTGCGTGGCAGAGCGTATCCTCGGTGCGATTCTAGGCATCACTCTTTGCAATCTGATTGGACCTATCGGTCTTGTGATCGGTGTGTTTGCGGTTGCGTTGGTAGTTGGGGCCGCCAAGGCTGTGCTGGCGATTGCCATGGACATTAAAAACCGTGTCGTCACCATTGCCTACACCTTGGTGCTCGGTTCGCTGGGTTACTTTGTTACCGGCGGCGATACCTCCGTCATTCGTGTGGATATGGGGCCGTTCCGTGAAAAATGGTTCTGCATCTCGCTGTTCGTCCTGTTTGGCGTGATCATGTATTTCCTGAACCGCTACAGCATGTTCGGCGCACAGTGCCGCGCACTGGCAGGGAACGAAGCGCTGGCGCTCAGCTCCGGCATCAAAAAGCGGCGGGTAGAGAGCATCGCCACCATGGTGTGCTCGCTTTACATCGCAGCCAGCGCCCTGCTCACCGTCTCCCGTGGCGGCGGTGCAACGCCGCAATCCGGTCTGACCTCAATGTCCGCTGTGTTCAGCGCGATGAGCGGCGTATTTATCGCAAATGCCCTTGGCAAGTATCTCTCCCAGCCCATCGGCATCATCGTCGGCAACTACACGATGTCCCTGATCATCTATGGCCTGGTCGCCTGCAACCTTCCCACACAGTTAACCACCACTGTAAACGGCGGATTCCTGATGATCATTTTGCTCTTCATGGAAATCAAGGACAAGCTTGATTCCGAAAAGCAGCGCAAGGAGGCTGTCAGGAGGAATCTCTCCTACGGTCTGTGAGGGCAGGATAACAGAGCCTGTATAATTTCAGCAAAAGGCTCCCAGGTCAATCGACCCGGGAGCCTTTGTTTACTTTTGGATCATACTGAAGGGCGATCGCCGGCGGCTACAGTTTCCAGCCTACGGCCTGTTCACGGCAGGCGAGGAAGCGGCGGTAGAGGCCGGGTCGGGATAGGAGTGTATCGTGGGTGCCTTGCTGGACAATTTGTCCTTGGTCAATAACCAGGATCTGGTCGGCGTGACGGACGGTTTTCAGGCGGTGGGCGATCATGATGACGGTCTTCTCGCGGGTCAGTTCGTCGATCGCCTCCATCAGCTCCTTTTCATTTTCCGGGTCTACATTGGCTGTTGCTTCATCCAGGATGATAATGGGTGCATCCTTCATGATGGCGCGGGCAATGGAAAGGCGCTGTCTTTCGCCGCCGGAGAGGGTACCACCCGCCTCGCCGATAACGGTCTCATAGCCCTGCGGCAGCTTCATGATAAAATCATGGCAGCGTGCTTTCTTTGCCGCCTGGATCACCCGCTCCATGGGCGCCTCCGGCTGACCGAAGCGGATATTATTGGCTATCGTATCGTGGAACAGGTAGACATTCTGAAATACAAAGCTGAAATTCTTCATCAGGCTGTCCATGCTGTATTCCCGCACATCCCGGCCACCCAGGGTGACCCGGCCGCCGTTCACATCCCAGAAGCGGGAAAGCAGATGGCAGAGCGTGGTTTTTCCGCCGCCGGAGGGGCCGACGATGGCTGCCGTTGTCTTTTCCGGAATCGTCAGCGTAATGCCGTTGATGATCTGTTTTTCGCCGTAGGAAAACCGAATGTTCTCGGCATGCAGGTCGCGATGCTCCGGTGTCAGCTCGGCGCCGGAAATATCCATCGTGGGCAGGCTCAGGATCTCATTTGCCTGGTTTACACAGCTGTCCACCACCCGCAGCAGGCTGGACTGCGTTCCCGCCTGCTCCAATCCTTTGGTAAGCAGGAAGGAGCAAATTGCCATCATAATGCAGTTCGTAAGCGCCATATGCCCGCCGGTGTAGAGCACCAGCGACAGCGCCACCACGCCCACGTCGATCAGCTTGGCAACGGCATTCTGCGCCAGCATCAGCGGCAGGAGCTTCAGTTCCATATCGATGTTGGCTGCCGCGTTCTCGTCAATGGCGGATTCCAGCCTGCGATTATAGGTTCCGGTCAGGGAATAGGACTTCACCTCGGCAACTCCCTTGATGAATTCCAGCACCCGCTCTACCACCGCAGTGTCACCGGCAAGCTTTTTCTTCGTTGTATCTTCTGAGCGGGCCTGCAATGTGCGGTTTACGAAATAATAGAGCAGCAGTCCGGCTGCAATCAGCAGCCCCACCCGCCAGTCCAGAAGGAATACCGCCAGCGTCATCACCGCTGTGGAAAAAAACCCCTCGGTTACAAGCATCACCACACGGGTAGACACGCCGGAAAGATTGTCCATGGTGTTTGTGGTGACGGAGGTAATGGCTCCCAGGCTGTTTTCATTGAAATAGCCCATGGGGAGATAGCGCAGGTGCTCGGCGATCTGCACCCGCTTGTTGGCTGTGGTGCAGTAGCCGCCATCGGTCTGCAGAGCGGTAGCCTTGTATTTCAGTGCAGACGCGCCAATGACCGATACCAGCATGATCCCCAGCGAGGTCAGAATTGCCCGTGCCGTAATATCGCCCGCCAGAATTGCCTGCAGTATTACGCCGATGGCCGGGATCTTCAAAGCCGCAAACAGCGACGCAGCGACCCCCAGCACAATGGAGACATAAAATTCCCTGCGCTCTCTCCCATCGCAGAATCGAAAGAATTTTTTCAAAATATCAAGCATGCTCCGTGCCTCCTTCCGCACTGTCCCGGGACGCGATATGTGCATTCCAGAGCGTTTGGTACAGCGGGCAGGTCTGCAGCAGCGTTTCCTGTGTTCCCGTCGCCTCTATGCCGCCGTTGTTCACCACAATGATCTGATCCGCATCCACAATGGTGGAAAGCCGGTGGGCAATCACGATCAGCGTCCTGCCCCGGACGAGTTTCGCCACGCAGGACTGAATGACGGCTTCGTTTTCCGGGTCGGCGTAGGCTGTGGCTTCGTCCAGAATAACGATGGGCGCGTCCTTCAGCATGGCCCGGGCAATGGAAACGCGCTGCCTTTCGCCGCCGGAAAGATGGCTGCCGCCACTGCCCACCTGCGTATCAAATCCGTTCTCCAGCCCCATGATGAAATCGTAGCAGCCGCAGTCCCGGGCTGCCTGCTCTACCTGGGCATCGGTTGCACCCGGCCTGCCCATGCGGATATTCTCGCGCACGGTTTGATCGAACAGGAAATTGTCCTGAGATACATAGGCGACATATTTTTGCGCATGCTCCGCGCAAATGCTGCGGATGTCCACACCGCCCAGGGTAATGCTGCCGCTGTTCACATCCCAGAAGGACGCGATCAGCTTGGCAATGGTGGATTTCCCGCTGCCGGAGGGACCGACAAGGGCATTGACCGTCCCCTCCGGGAAGGTCAGGTCGATGCCGTGGAGCACCTCCGCCTCGCCGTATCCGAAGTGAACGTTGTGCAACTCCACCGTGCTGCCCTGCGGCGTCTGCACATCCGTTTCCGGCCTGGACAGTTCCGGGGCTGTCAGAATATCCGTCACCTGGCCGATGATGGTGCCGACCTTGGCCAGATCATCCGTATACTTCATGCAGCCGATGATGGGGATGACCAAGCCCATGGAGAGAATGACAATAAACACAAATTTCTCCGGTGTCAGCGTCCCTGCCTTCATCAGTATCCCCCCGATGGGCAGGACACTCAAAAGCGTAGCAGGCATAATGTTCATGGCAAACGTAAAGTAGAAGTTGCTTTTGTTCATCCAGTCGATATAGCTCCGGGCGCACTCCCGGGCAGCGGAGACAAATTTTTCGTAGCTGCTTTTTGCCTTGCCGAACACCTTGATGACCTCAATACCGCCGATGTACTCCACGGCGGTGTCATTCAGCGCATTGGTCGCCGCCACCGTGCGGGCGTAGTTCTTCTCATACCCTGCCATCATCAGCATAAAAAAGAGCAATCCCAGGGGCAGTGTAAGGAGAGACGTCAGCGCCATGCGCCAGTCCAGCACAAACAGATATGCAAGCGTCGCCAGCACCACCACGGCGTTGCTGCTCATCTCCGGAATGACATGGGCAAGGGTGGGCTCCATGCTGTCCACACGCTCCACCAGGATGTTTTTCAGTTCTCCGGAGCCTCTGGCCTGTACATCGCCCAAGGGCATCCGGGCCAGCTTGGCGAGGCCCTGCTTCCGGATGCTGCCCAGCACCGCAAAGGTCGCCTTGTGAGACTGCGCCGTAGAAAGCGAATGAAAAAGCACACGCAGCAGCCAGAGCAATGCCATCACCGCGCAGTCAATAAGATAGCCGCGCAGATCCTTATCCCCCGCCAGCAGCTTCCCGATCACCTGCGCCATTACATAGAAGGGCAGCATTTGAAATACCGCACCGATCACTGCAAGGCACACGCTGGCAATATATCCGCTCTTCTTCTGCCCGGCAAAGGCAAATACCCAGTCAAACGTTCCCTTTTCCTTTTGCATTGTGTTCACCTCACATGAAAAATTTCTTTGATTGCAGGAAATGTATTCTCCGTCACCGCCAGATCGTCCTGCACGATACCGTCGCCGAGATGCACGATGCGCGTGCAGGTGCGGCAGACGAACTCATAGTCGTGGGTGACGATAAAGATGATTTTTCCCATGGCAGCCAGCTGCCGGACGAGCACCGCCAGGCGCGCCATGCTGTCGTAGTCCAGGCCGCTGGTGGGTTCATCGAATACCAGCAGCTCCTTGCCGCATACCATTGCGGCGGCGGCAGCCAGCCGCTGCTTCTGCCCGCCGGAAAGCGTATTGGGATGGCGCTCCCGGAACGGTGCAAGGCCCAATTCCTCCAGCGTTTTTTCCGCAAGCAGCCTGTCCGGGTACCGGATGCCGAAGCTGCATTCCTCCGCCACACTTTCCGCAAAGAGTTGATAGTTCACATCCTGCATCACCATGTAGGCGTGCTTCATCCGCTGCTTTGCGTTCCGGGGCCTTCCGTTCCAGAAAAAGGTACCGGAAGTTTCCCGATGCAGCCCGCAAAGCGCCCGGGACAGGGTGGTCTTCCCTGCCCCGTTATGACCGACGATGGCGATCACATCACCGGCCGCGGCCTGCACAGAAAGGCCTTGCAGCACAGGCTTTTTCCGATAAGAAAGCGCCACATTTTTCAGCTCCAGCACCGGTCTGATACAGGGTTCTGAAAAACAGGCCGGCCGTTCTTCTCCCAAATTGACAGTCCGCAGCCCCATTCCCTGCCGCTGCACCGCCGGCAGCATCCGAAACTGCTCCGGCGTCCAGTCTCCCGCAATGCAGCCGTCTTCCAGGCAAATGATCCGGTCGACCACGTCCATCAGGTAATAAAGCCGGTGCTCGGCCACGATCACGGTTTTGCCCCGGGCTTTGACAAGCCTTAAGTGCGCCTGCAGCTCACCGATCGCCGTCATGTCCAGATTGGAGGACGGTTCATCCAGCAGATAAACCTCCGGCTCCATGGCATAAACGGAGGCGAAGGCGATTTTTTGCTTCTCGCCGCCGGAAAGGGCAAAAATATTGCGGCCAAGAAGGGGCTCGATCTGCAGTGCTTCGGCCGTCTGCGCCACCCGCGGTTCCAATTGCTCCGGCGGGACTGCCTCGTTTTCCATACCGAAGGCGATCTCACTGTCGGTGTCCACATTAAAAAACTGGGTACGCGGATTCTGGAACACGCTTCCTACCTTCTCTGCAATGCGATACATGGGCAGGTCAAATACATTTTCGCCATCCAGCAGCACCCGCCCCGTCAGCGCACCGGGAAAAAACTGCGGGATCAGGCCATTGACCAGCCTGGTCAGGGTGGTCTTTCCGCAGCCGCTGCGGCCGCAGAGCAAAACGCACTGCCCATCCGGAATGGTAAGGCTGAGATTTTTCAGGCAGCCGTCCGCGCTGTCGGGGTAGGAAAAGGATACATTTTGAAATTCGATCACTCAGCCCACCGCCTTCCACACAAGCTCTGCCGCAAGAAATGCCGCAAACAGCAGAAGCACTGCATAGTCCGCTGCCTGCATTTGGATATGCACAAGGCAGGTCCTCGGCTTTGAATTTTCAATTCCCCGGGTCACTGCGGCAATGGACAACTCGTCCGCCGCTCTGCTCGCCGCCGTCAGCAGCGGCACATAGATGCAGTTTACCGTCATAGCCGGCGCCTTCAAAAAGCCCCACAGGGTGGGCGATACATCCCGCAGGCGCATGGCGTCCTTGATGAAATGCCAGTCCTCCCGGATGGCAGGCAGATAGCGGAGCATCACGGCAAGGGGGATGGTGAGCTTCTTCGGGCAGTGCAGACGCGCCATGGCGGAGAGGAATTCGTTGACCTTTGTTGTGGAGATCACCACGCCCGCCAGCATGCCGCAGGCATAAACCTTGTGCACCAGCCCCAGGAAAGCTACAAACATCGTCCGCCAGGTGCCGGTGAGCACGCCCAGGCACCAGGCCGTAAACAGGCAGAGGCATGCATAGACAGCTGCGCCCCGGAGCGCATAGCGCCATTTCCCGGCGGCCAGGGCAGTCAGGCTGACCAACGCCACCAGTGCAAACTGAAAGGAAAGGCTCGGCGCAGACATGGCACACAGAACGCAGGCCAGCAGCAGCGCCAGCTTTGTCCGCGGGTCAAAGTGCAGCGGCTTCATTTGGTGATCCCGGCTCTTTCAAACTGTTTTCGAAGCATCCTGCAGCCGATCCATGCACTGACGGCAGCCGCCAGGATCGTCCCCACCAGCATAATGATCAGGATCCCGGTGGTGCCGGTGGTTCTCATCGTGTCGATGTAGCTCTGCTCTGTGCCGTTTCCCAGCATGGTTCTGGCCCAGGCATCCGGGTCCGCATAAAATACCAGATAGGAGCCGGTACCGCCCAGAGACAGCAGCACATAGGAAATCGAATTGATCAGCTTGCTCCTGTACTTCCCCGCTCCGGCAGCCAGATCGGCAGCGATGCCCATCACAAGATACCCCAGCGCCATGGCCCAGTGCATGCCGGTGACAAACCAGATGAAGCACAAAATTGCGCCCAGAATGGTAACTGCCCAACGCTTCGGCACCTTCGCCAGCATCAAAAGATAAACCGGCCCGCAGAGCAGTGCGCTGCCCACGGGCATATAAAACGTCAGGACGGGGTTCGGCGCAAAGAAAATACCGCCCACCAGGGCAAATATCAGAAAAAGTGCCGAAAAGATACCGACGGTTACCAGATTTTTCATTGTTAATCCGTTTTCGTTTGTTGCGCGCATAATAAATCTCCTTTGCTGTGAATCGGAATTTGACATTTGTTCTGTCATTTGCTATAGTTTAGTTAGTTGCAGCTAACCGTAGTATAAATTATCACGCGACGGCAATTTCCTCAATATTGGGCGAAGACATCTGTCCAATCGTTGCAAGGAAAAGTCTGATCGTTGCAAGGAGAATCATGAAAAAGGACGTTTTAACGGATTACTACCGTCCGCTTCTGGAGCAGAACCATTTCTGCCCCATTCCATGCCCGGAAAAATTCAGTCCGGCGGGACGGTGCTGGGAGATCACGCCGGCAGTTGGCGGCGGCTATTATTGGGTCTACGGAAAGCAGGACCTGTTTGACATCAAGATCCACGACTTTCATTTTAACGAGGACTGCTGCCTGGATATGGAAATACCGGAGTGCATCAGTATCCAGCGGTATGATTCCATCTCTGGGGAGGAGCTGGATCCCTACCGGCGGCTCTCCGCCGGTGACATTCAAACCATTGTCGGCGGAAAGCAGCGCTACCGGGCGCTGATCCACAAACGCATCCCCATCCATGCGGTGGGAATTGAGATCCTTCCGGCGTATTACGAAGATTTTCTGAAAAAGCAATACCCCGATGATTATTTCAATCTGCCCGCCGCCTTTCAGAGCGTGGATCAGGCATCGGATTTTCCCGCCATGTCGAAGCTGCTTTTTGAAGTGGAGAACTACCGCGGCGACGGCATGGCGGCAGCGCTCTTCTACGAGGCCAAGGTCAATGAGGCCATCGCTCTGGTGGTGGATGCCTGGAAACGGCAGCGCCAGCATCAGACGCGCCCGCTTTCCGAGGCGGATATGGCCGGGCTGCAAAACGTGGCCAGCTATATTGCGGACCACTATGCCTTTGATCTTCCGCTGGAGCGGCTGGCGAATATTGCCTGCATGAGCGAGAGCAAGCTCAAGAGCTGCTTCAGGCGCCGGTTTGGATGCAGCGTAACGCAGTACATCCAGGGGCGCCGTATGAGCCAGGCAGAGCACCTGCTGATCGATACGGATTTCACCATGGGACAGATCGCACAGATGATCGGCTACACCACCTCCAGCCGGTTTGCGGAGCTGTTCAAGAAAAGCACAGGCATTCTGCCGATCGAATACCGCAGACTTGCCAGGAAGGAATAGCGAAAAATCCCCGGAGCACTTGCCAGGCGGAATGCCTGGGAATGCTCCGGGGTTTTGGTCAACCGGCAATATACCAGCCTTCCGCCTTTTCACGGATGGCGGTAAATCGCTTGTAAAGGCCGTCCTGCTGCATTAGTTCGGCGTGTGTGCCGTGCTCAGCGATACATCCGTCGTCCACCACCAGAATCTGGTCCGCGTTCTGGATGGTGGCCAGCCGGTGGGCGATGGTAATGATGGTCTTTCCCTTCGTCAGGGCGGAAATGGCCTGCTGGATGAGGTGTTCGTTTTCCGGGTCAATGCTGGCGGTGGCTTCGTCCAGGATGATGATGGGCGCATTCTTCAGTATCGCCCGGGCAATAGAAATCCGCTGCTTCTCACCGCCGGACAGAGTACCTCCGCCCTCGCCCACTACGGTATCGTAGCCCTGGGGCAACGCCATGATGAAGTCGTGGCAGCGGGCCTTTTTTGCTGCGGCAATCATCTCCTCTTCGGTAGCGTCAGGCTTGCCGAAGAGGATGTTGGCCCGGATGGTATCGTTGAAAAGGTAAACGTTCTGGAATACCATAGAAATATTGGAGAGCAGACTGTCGCAGGTAAATTCCTTCAGATCGTATCCTCCCACGGTGATGCTGCCGCCCTGAGGATCATAGAATCGGGCCAGCAGGCTGCAAATGGTGGTCTTGCCGGAGCCGGATGGTCCCACAATGGCGGTGGAGGTTTTCTCCGGGATGGTAAAGCTCACGTCCTGCAGCACCTGCCGGGTATCATAGCCGAAGGAAACATGCTTAAACGCAATGTCGTAATGCTCCAGGGGAATATCTCTGCCGCCGGCATCAATGAAATTCCCGCTGTGCAGTGCCTCCAGCTGATCCATGGCATCGTCGATCACCCCCAGGGTGTGGGCACTGTCGCTGATGGGCTCCAGGCTGGCAAAGATGCTGAAGGAGAAGAACACAAACGTCAGCATAAGGGAAAATTCCATTTCCCCACGCAGACATTGCAGTGCCGCTGCCATGGCCAGTCCCACCGAGCCGCATTTCAGCGCCAGCAGGTGCAGCGCATTGCCGGGCACATAGCCCCACTCGATTTTCAGGTGGATGTTTTTGCTGTCCCGGACGGCTTTGGTCACCGACTCCTGAGCTGCACCGCTCTTGCCGAAGGATTTGACCACCACCAGTCCCCGGGCATATTCCAGCACCGCACCAGTCATATCCCGGTTGGCCTGTGCCTCAACCGGTGCATTGACCTGACTGTAATGGGAGATCACCAGCATAAAGCACAGCGACAGCGCCGCTGCAGCCAGCGCGATCAGGGCCGTCACCGGGCTGCATGCGGCAAGACCGATGAGGATCACCAGGAAGTTGAGGTAGCCCCCAACAAAATTATCGATCATCCGGATGCCCATATTCTCCAATGTTGAAAGCCCCGTGGTGATGGAATTGAGAATATTGCCGGTGCTCACCTGCTGGAAGTAACCCAGCGAGACCCGCTTAAGGGCATCGCCGATGGCAAGCCGGTCCCGGGCGGTGAGCTGATAGCTGATGGGCTCCTGGAGCCGGGCCCGGAGGTAATCAAACAGGAACCGCAGCAGCACCAGAACGACCTGGATCACGATCACCTTCCAGATCCAGGCAGTGTCGAAGGCCGCTCCGGTTTGCCCGCATTCCACCAGCTGCCCCACAGTATAGGCAGCCAGCGCCAGTGGCAGCGCGGCAAAAATGTGGGAGAAAAAGGTCATCACAAAGCCGAGATAAAGCTTCCCCTTGAATTCACCGCACCAATCAATGATGCGCTTGACAGTCTTGAACATGGCTTATTCCTCCCTTTCGGCGGACGACACCGCCCAGTTCTTCGCCCCAATGTGAGCCTGCCACATATCCCGGTACAGCGGGCACTGCTCCAGCATCTGCTCCTGCCGCCCCTGGGCAAGGATCTCGCCGTTTTTCAGCACCACAATATTGTCGGCATTCCGGATGGTGGAAAGGCGGTGGGCGATCACCAGCAGCGTCTTTCCCTTCGTCAGGGCAGCAATGCTTTGCTGGAGCTTCTCTTCATTTTCAGGATCCGTAAAGGCTGTAGCCTCATCCAGAATGACGATGGGGGCGTTCTTCAGCATCATCCGGGCAATGGCAATGCGCTGCTTTTCCCCGCCGGACAGACGCTTGCCCGCCTCGCCTGCCGGGGTGTCGTAGCCCTGGGGGAGCTTGGAGATAAATTCCTCACACTGGGCGGCCCGGGCGGCAGCTCTCACCTCGGCATCGCTGGCATTGGGGTTCCCCAGCCGAATATTTTCCAGCAGGGAGCAGCGGAAAAGGAAATTATCCTGGGTAACAAAGCTGACATACCGGGAGAGCTGTGCCAGCGGCATGTCCTTGATATTCACGCCGCCAATGGTGATGGCTCCGCCGCTCACATCCCAGAACCGGGCAATGAGCTTGGCAACGGTGGATTTGCCGCCGCCGGAGGGGCCCACCAGAGCGGTAAAGCTCCCCGCCGGAAGGCTCAAATCAATGCCGTGGAGCACCTCGTCCCGGCTGTTCCCGGTGTAGGAGAAACGGACGCCTTGCAGCTCCACATCCATGCAGGTCACCTCGGCCTCTGCGGCGGGCTCCGGAAGGGATGGCATCTCCAGAAATTCCTCCAGGCTTTCCACCGTGAATTTCACCTGCCGCATATTTTCGGAGAATACTTCCAGCTTTGCCAGCGACCCCACCATGGAGATGGAGAGCATCACAGCCAGTGCCGCCTGAGGGCCGGTGATGCGGCCGCTGTTTGCCAGCGCCAGAGCCACCGGCAGCGTGCCGATCAGCGTGGAGGGAAACAGGGCAAAGCTCAGCTTCATGGTCACAAAGGTGGAGGTCAGCCATTTTACCACAAAAGTGCGGAAATCGGTAATGGCCGCCGCGTATTTTTCATAGCTGACCCCCGCCCGGCCGAAGGCCTTGATGACCTCGATGCCTTCGATGTACTCCACAATGGCACTGTTCATATCGTTGCTGGATCGGTCGTACCGGCTGAAGCTGTCGCCGCTGATCTGAAAGGTCAGCCCCATGCACAGCAAAGACAAGGGGAAGGTAACAAGGGAGGCCAGCGCCAGCCGCCAGTCCAGCATTGCCAGGGCGATGATGCTGATGACCGGCAGCACGATGTGCCCTGCACCCTCGGGGATCATGTGCGCCAGGGGCGGCTCGATGTTTTCGATCTTGTCCACCATCATGTTCTTGATCTCACCGATGGAGTGGTTTTCCACATCTCCCAGCGGCGCGTGGAGAAACCGGTCTGCCAGCCGCAGCCGGAGGCTCTCCAGGATGGTGTAAGCCATGGCATGGGAAACACCGGTGGACAGGCTGAAAAGCAGAATTTTCACCCCATAAACCGCCAGTGCGATTAGGCACCATCGGATGATCCCCGCCGTGGTGGCAGTTCCCGCAGGGAACAGGCAGATCATCCGATACATGCAGTAAAAGGGCACCAGCCCCAACACTACGCTGAGCACGGACAGCAGCACCGAAAGGGCCAGCCTCTTTTTCTCCCCGGACGCATAGGCGAACAGGGACTTCATCCAGTTTTTCTTTTCAGATTTCATAGTTGATTCCTCTTTCCTTGCGATACTCTGACGGTGTGAGCTGCATCACCCGCTTAAAAGCTTCCGTAAATTTTCCGGCATTGTCATAGCCCACTTTGCCGCCGATCTCCGCAATGGTCATATTCCTTTGCTTTACCAGCAGCTCTGCCGCCCGATTCATGCGGTAATCCGTCAGCCATGTGCCGATGGCGGAGCCGTACACCGTGCGGAGGCAGGTCTTCATAGGCGTCATGGGGATGTCAAACTGGCGGGACAGCGCCTCCTGCGTGAAATTCTCCGCCATGTGGGAAATGAGGAAATCGTGGATGGCCTTGACCTTTTCCACCTGTGTCTTATGGAAATACAGCGGTGCCGCCTCATTCTTCGGAACAGTCATCCCATCCAGATACAGCAGAAGCTCCAGAATTTTCACCTTAAAATAAGGAATGCGGATTTTTTCCGGAACCCGGTATAGTTCCCCAAAGATGTGCTCCGGCATTTCCGCACCGTGCACCACCCGGGGATATTCCCCCAGCTCCCAGCGGGCAATGATGGTCTCCGGCCGGACAGGGAAATCCCTGATCTCCAGAGGGAGGGAGCAGTCCACGATGTCCCGGTCGAAGGCAATGGTCAGCCCATGATAATGATGGGAAGGAAAAATAAAGGTACCGGTGTGCTGCATCCGCAAATCCAGCTTCATGTCCCCGGCCTCGGTATAGGCCAGCATGTTGTCCCCCGGGGTATATTCCATCCGCCCCTCCCGGCAGTGGTCAATGGCAAAGAGCCTGCGGTCCGCCACATAGCTGCTTTCAAACCGGCCCATGTGGAAATCGTTGAAGCTGAGCATCACCCCGGGAAACACCTCGTAGGCAGTCATGGTGCCGTCCCCGGTTTCGTTGCGGAATTGCCACACCGCGCAGCCGTCGCTCTGCGCCAGCAGCACAGCCCCCTGCTTTTCAAACAAATCCGTTCCCATCCTCTACCTCCCGGCTTTTCAAGTTACCCTTTGCTAACTTCTGTTCAGTATAACACATTCTCTCCGCTTTGTCTTTACCAATCAGACGCAATTATACGAAACGGACATCTTTTTAAGTCCTCCGCCTTGCAGGAACACGCAAACAATGCTACAATATATCTGCATACAGGGCTCTACGCTCTGCTTCTGCCCCGGCGGAAATTGCGCGGAGCACCCCATCGCTGCCAAAGGGCAGTTTTTCAAAGTGCTTTGGTTAGTTTCAGCTAACTCTCGATCTTCGCCATACAGAGAAAAAAGGAGAATACGCCATGCACGAATATTATCAAAAGAATCGCAGCAAACTGCAAAAGGTGATGAACCGTTTTCTGACGCTGATTGCCCCGGAGCTGGAGCAGGCAAGCGGGAAGCCCCGAAGCACTGTGCTTCAGGAGTGCTGGAGCATCTACAAGCGCGACATGCTGGCGCGCTTTCCTTACATCGGCGGTGATCAAGCCAGCGGTACAAAAAATCTGACCGAAGCCTACATGCTGGTAGCCATGGGTGAATTTCTGAAGTCCTGCGGCATCACGATGAAGCAGGTTGGATATTTCATGACCCTTGCCTATGAGCGCCAGATGAAAAAGATGCCTCCGTTTGTCCGCAGGTGGATGGGCAAGCTGTTCACAAATCCCAAGCTGCTGAACAAAATTTTCCTGAAAAAGGACGCCAAAAATGCGGCCAACGCAGCAAAAAATCCCGGCAGCTTCGAGGCAAAAAACCAGATTCCGCCGGAAGAGGGCTACGACTTCAGCTACCACAATCTGGTATGTCCTCTGGCAAACTTTGCCAGGAAATACGGATATGAAGCATATATGCCCTACCTCTGCAATCTGGATTACGTCATGTTCGGCATTCTCGACGCACCGCTGTTCCGGGAACATCTCTGCTTTGAGGGCAGCTTCTGCGATTTCAAGCTGAAAGCCGGTGCCGAACCGCTTCCCTATTGGCCGCCGGTTTTTTCCCAGGGAAAGGGCTGCCGCTAAAGCCGGGTCCTTCCCGCCGCCGGCAGCCCTTCTGCATAGAAACGCTCCCATGTGCAAAAATGCACGTGGGAGCGTTTTGCATGCGCCGGGCTTTTTTACCTTTGTGCCGATCATGAAATAGACGACTCCCTCCAGCAGTGCGAAGAACACGGGCATCAAAATAATGGTGATCGGCGTCGCATACAGCAGTGAGCTGGCAAAGAAGATCACAACATTGATCAGTGCCAGCAGGACAACGGTAATGATGTCTTTGACTTTTAATTTGTTGGTTGCTACAGTGCTCACTGTAAAAACTCCTCTTTTGATTTATTTTTTATTGATAGCCATTGGATGGCGGCTGTCACATGATTCCGGCAGCAGCGGCTGCCAGTGCAAGGATAGCAAACACAATATCCCACGCCGAAAAATGCAGGGACAGGAAATTGCTCTTTCTTCGCCGGAGGTCAATGCCCCGGGTCTCGGCAGAGGCAGACAGTGTTTCGGCAATGCGGATCACCCGCAGCGCCATGGGGATCGTCAGGATTTCCAGATAGGCGGGCAGCGCCCGGAGCTTTTCACCCAGGGTCACGAAGGCACCGCGGGTCGCGATGGATTGCCGCAAGAGCTTCATGTCGCCGGACAGCACCGGAAAGAACCGGAAAATCACGGCAATGATCATTATCAGCCGCTCCGGCAGATGAAGGTCCCGCAGGGCCGCCAGCGTTCGGCTTGCCTCATTTCGCCCGATCATTGTCCGCATGGAGATCCACACTGCGGCGATCCGCGGAAACAGCACCAGCATAAAGGAGCACACCGTGTGCGGCAGCAGCGAAGCCGCCGCCCAGAAGCGCCGTCCCGACCCAGCCGTCCGCGGCTGTCAGCAGGGGCAGCGCTCCGTACACCGAAAAAGCAAAGCGGTTATCGGAAGAAGCGACAGCCACCATGGTCACCAGCTAGAACAGAAGTTTTGTCGCCGGGTGAAACCGCTCTTTTCCCGGCTGCGCTGCCGGTGCTTCTGCCGGCCGGAAGGACTCCATGTACCGGCGGATGCCCTGAAGGTCATTCCCATCCTCCACGGGCAAGGATCTGTCCGAAAAGTTTCCCGACAGCCCGATGCAGCGGTCACAGGCTCTGGCAATCAGCTCCAGATCATGGGTGATAACAAGGACTGTTTTATTTCTTCCCATTTCCCGAATCAGTGCCGCGCAGCTGTCCAGGCTCTGCGCATCCTGCCCCGCAGTGGGTTCGTCCAGCACGACGATCGGCTTTTCAGACAGGTATGCTGTCATCAGCGTCAGCTTCTGTATCTGCCCGCCGGATAGGGAAAACGGATGTCTGTCCCGGCACTCCCACATCCCCATACGCCGCAGCAATTTCTCGGCGGCCTGCTCAAACGCCGGTGTTACCGTATGGCCGTATTGCAGCTCGTGCAGGACAGAATTGGTAAAAAACTGGAATTCTGCTTCCTGCATGATGGACATGACCTGTGATTGCAGCTGCTTTGGGTTTTTCATCCCGCCATAAAGCCGAATGGCGCCTCCCGATGGTCTGCGAAGCCCTGCAATCAACTTACCGGCTGTCGTCTTGCCGCAGCCGTTGGCGCCCACCAGACCGACGACCTCATGCTCCCGCGCTAAAAAGCACACATTGGAGAGGATGGGCCTCTCCCGTTTCCCGTAGGCAAAGCAGAGATTTTCCACCGAAAGCGTAATTTTTTCACTTTTTGCATATACAGTTCTGTCCGGTATTCCAATCTTTTCCAGTTCCAGTGTTCGCAGCGATAACTCCCGGAGCTGCTCCTGGGGCATGGCGCGCATTTCCGCCGCAGTGTATTTTGCCTTGACTGCACCGCCTTCAATCACCCAATACTCATCGGCTATGCCGGTGAGATAATAAAGGCGGTGCTCGCTGAGCAGCAGGGTCTTTCCCTGCTGCTTCAGTGCAAGCAGGATCTCCCTGAGCTGCTGTGTCGCCGCAAAATCCAGGTTGGCTGTCGGCTCGTCCAGCAGGAGGATCTGCGTATCCATCGCCCATGCTGAGAGAATGGACACCAACTGCCTTTCACCGCTGGAAAGCTCATACACATTACGGTCCTTCAAATGCTCCAAATGGGACACGCGGAACGCCTCGTCTACCCGCCGGCAAATTTCATTGCGGGGCAGGCCATGGTTCTCAAGCCCGAATGCGACCTCGCCAGAGCTGTTCACGGTAAAAAACTGACTGCGCGGATCCTGAAATACCGACGCAGCCAGCTCGCCGATCTGGCCAATGCTCATTCCGGCGGTATCCCTGCCGTTCAGGCGGCAAAAGCCCCGCAGCTCCCCCTCGTAAAACTAAGGGACCAAACCGTTTATACAGCGCAGCAGCGTGGATTTTCCGCATCCGCTGCCGCCGCAGAGCACAACGCAGCGCCCCCGGGGGATCTCCCCACAGACTTTCCGAAGGGCTGCCCGGTTTTCCTCCGCATATTGGAAATCAAATTCAAAATCGACCATTGCATATCCCCGCCTGGATTTCAAGCATAAATTGCAAAAGGTCTGCAATCAAGCAACAGCTCCCTGCGCGTTCGTGCTTTTTCACCTTTCCCGCTGCGGCGCATACGATGAAGCAGCAGATTTCAAAAGGGGGATCATTATGAACTATTATAACGGAAGCTGCAGGGGAAACTGCAGCCAGCCGGATGTATGCGGCGCTTATGTGACCATCCAGGGCCCCACCGGGCCTATGGGGCCAAGAGGAGTCAGAGGGGAACAAGGCTGTCCGGGTCCGGTCGGCCCGCGGGGTGCCGTTGGACCCATGGGGCCGCGGGGGCCACAGGGTGTACGCGGCGACACCGGCCCGAAAGGAGATCCGGGGAGCATGGGGCTGCAGGGTGTGCGCGGTGATCCCGGCCCGGTCGGCCCCAAGGGTGACCGGGGACCTGCCGGTCCCAAGGGAGATCCGGGACCTCAGGGACCCATTGGGCCAAGGGGAGAACGGGGCGAACAAGGCGACCGCGGTCCCGCCGGAGAGCAGGGCTCCGTTGGGGAGCAGGGGCCTCAGGGTGAACACGGCCCTCAGGGCATTCAGGGAGACCGGGGCTGTCCGGGTCCCTAGGGGGAACAGGGAGTTCCCGGGCCTCAGGGCGAAAAAGGTGACACCGGCGAACAGGGTGAGCAGGGCATTCAGGGGCCCAAGGGTGATACCGGGGAGCAAGGCCCTCAGGGTGAAAAGGGTGACACCGGTGAACGGGGTGAGCAGGGCATCCAGGGAGAACCCGGTGAAACATCTGTTATCACTGTGGCTGAGGATACACCGCTGAGCTATCGGCCGCGCTTTCAAACCAGCGGTCAGGAACTGACCACGCCCAATCTTTTCACACCCGTCAGTGAGTATCACGCCGACCTCTCTGCGGTGGGGGCCGCGCTGGTAATTCCCTTAAAGGATCTGGAGTTGACCTACCAGACAACCTCCGGCACTGCCCTGCGCATCACCATCGCGCCCAAAAACGCAGGTATCTCCGTTCTGGTAGATATGCGCCGGACATCGATCTACAACGCCAGTACCATTGAGACACAGACGCTCAATGGTGCCGCCATTTCGGGGCGCACGGTGATCGACGACATCGTCTACACTCAATCCCAGGAGACCCACAGCATCCTGCTCCGCCAGCAGGATCCTGTCAGCAAACTCTGGTCGCTGTGTGAGATTCGCTCCTTCCTCTCCGCCGGCGGTGCCCGCACTTCCGTCCGCATTCGGTGGAGCGAGTATGACGTAAGCTATCAGGTGCCGACGGCATAATCACAAAGCGGCAGAAAGCCGCCTCTTACACGCAAAAAAGATCCCACACAGTTCGGTTTGCAAACTGTGTGGGATCTTCTTTATGGAGTTACAAAAAATCAGTTCTGAGCCTCGGTGGCCTCGGCAGTTTCTTCAACAGTGGCTTCTTCGGTAGCGGGCTCGGTGGTCTCATCGGCAGTCTTGCTGCCGCATGCAGCCAGTGCCAGAACCATAACGGCAGCCAGCAGTGCTGCCAGGATCTTCTTGGAAATCTTCATTGTTCATTACCTTCTTCTCAAGTTACTTTCGGAGGTTTTCCCCCGTAAGCAGTATTATAGCACTATGCACGAAAAAGTCAAGCGAATTTTGTAATCTCTTCCAAATATCAAACGCCGTCGCAAGCGCAAAAATTCCTACTTTTTCCGTCGTTTTACATGTTCTTTACAAAACGCCGATAGCGGATTTTACATTGTAAGGATATGATAAAATCAGCATTGAGAGAGAAAGGATTTTGTAAAGATGGATCTGTTTCAGCTTTTGAATTTGATCGGCGGGTTGAGTCTGTTCCTGTTCGGCATGAGTGTAATGGGGCAGGCGCTGGAGCGCCGGGCGGGAAGCCGTCTGCGTACCCTGCTGGAAAGGATGACATCAAATAAAATTGCCGGTCTGCTCACAGGTCTGGCAGTAACGGCAGTGATTCAAAGTTCTTCCGCTACCACGGTCATGGTGGTTGGCTTTGTAAACTCCGGACTGATGACCCTGCGGCAGGCCATTCATATGATCATGGGTGCCAACATCGGCACCACAGTGACAGCTTGGATCCTGAGTCTGGCGGGGATCTCCAGCAGCAACTTTTTCATCCGGCTGCTGAAGCCCTCCTCCTTCACCCCCATTCTGGCACTGATCGGTATCATTAAATATATGTTCTGCAAGGACGACCGGAAAAAGGACACCGGTCTGATTCTGCTTGGCTTTGCCACGCTGATGTACGGCATGGAAAGCATGTCCGCCGCCGTATCGGGTCTGGGGGAGGTGCCTGCCTTCCGGCAGATGTTCCTGATCTTCCAGAATCCGGTTCTGGGTGTGCTGGCCGGTGCGGCGCTGACAGCCATTATTCAGTCCAGCTCCGCTTCCGTCGGTATCTTGCAGGCGCTGGCCGCCACCGGGCAGGTGACCTATGGGGCTGCCATTCCCATCATCATGGGCCAGAACATCGGCACCTGCATCACGGCAATTCTATCCAGCATCGGCGCAAACAAGAACGCCAAGCGGGCAGCGCTGGTGCACCTGAGCTTCAACGTGATTGGCACAGTGGTATGGCTGGGTGTATTTTGTCTGGTGAAGTGGCTGTTTGCCCCGGCGCTGTTGAATGAAGGCGCCAGTCTGATGGGCATCGCCGTAGCCCACTCCCTGTTTAATGTTCTATGCACCATTCTGATGCTGCCCCTTTCCAATCTGCTGGAAAAGCTGGTATGCACTCTGGTGCCCGACAGCAAGCAGCCGGAGGCCGCCAGCGAGCTGGACGAGCGTCTGCTCACCACCCCGCCGGTCGCCCTGGAGCGCTGCAAAAAGGTGGCTGCCGACATGGCCAACTGCTCTGTAAACGCTCTGGAGCAGGGCATCACTGCCCTGACGAATTACACCCCGGAACTGGCAAAGCAGATACGCACCGCCGAGGATCAGACCGACCACTACGAGGATATTCTGGGCACCTATCTGGTAAAGCTCAGCACCCGGCGCATCAGTGCGGCGGACAGCAACGAGGCTGCCCGGCTGCTGAAGATCATCGGCGACTTTGAGCGGATCGCCGACCACGCGGTAAACCTGGTGCAGTCCGCTGAGGAGCTGCGCAGCAAGAAAATGAACCTCTCCGCCAAGGCCATGGAGGAATTGTCCGTTCTGACCGAGGCAGTGGACGAGATCCTGAAGCTGTCCCTGAACGCCTTCCTGAAGGACGACTACAGTGCCGCCGGCATGGTGGAACCCCTGGAGCAGGTGATCGATGGACTGAAGGAGCAGCTGCGCACCGACCATATCCTTCGGCTGCAAAGGGAAGAATGCAGCATTGAGGCCGGTTTTGTCTGGTCCGATCTGCTGACGGATCTGGAGCGGGTATCCGACCACTGCTCCAATATTGCCGGCTGCGTCATGGACATGCACGAGGGCAAGCTGAACCTGCACGAATCTCTGCGTGCCGTGAAGGAAGACCGTGAGAAATTTGCCGACCGGTATGAAATGTACCGCGAGAAATACGCGCTGCCGGAAAACGCGTAACGCTGTACGCTTCCATCCGCCGAACTGCGTGCCGGATTTGTCTCCGGCACGCAGTTTACAAATATTTTCCCCTGTTTTACCGAAGCTTTACATTCCCTCGATAGTGGACTTTACATCCGGTTGGTATGATGTGCTTGTGGTTGAGGGAAAGAACCCGAGCCACAGAAATGATTGTAAATTCATCAAATTCAGGAGGTAAATGAACATGAAAAAGATTATTTGTCTGGCACTGGCAGTTGCCATGATGCTGACGCTGAGCCTGAGCGCCTGCGCCAAGGGGCTGAGCGGAACGGTTTCCACCAACGGTTCCACTTCCATGGAGAAGGTCATCGGCATTCTCTCCGAGCAGTTTATGGAAGACAACAGCGATGTGACCATCACCTATGACGCCACCGGCTCCGGCACCGGCATCGAGGCTGTCGCCAACGGCACCTGCGACATCGGCCTTGCTTCCCGCGCGCTGAAGGATGTGGAGACTGAAAAGGGTCTGGTCGCTACCACCGTTGCTCTGGACGGCATCGCCATCATCGTCAATGCTGAGTGCCCCGTGGATGACCTGACCGTCGAGCAGATCTCCGACATCTTCACCGGCAAGATCACTTCCTGGGCTGACTTCGGCGGCAAGGGCGACATCGCCTGCATCGGCCGTGAGGCCGGCTCCGGCACCCGCGACGGCTTCGAGAGCATCACCGGCACCAATGACGCCTGCGTCCTGGCACAGGAGCTGACCTCCACCGGCGCAGTCATCGCCGCCGTCAAGAGCAGTCGGAGCGCCATCGGCTACGCTTCCCTGTCCGCTGTGGAAGGCCAGGAGGGCATCAAGGTACTCACCGTGAACGGTGTGGAGTGCAACGCTGAAAACGTCGTCAACGGAACCTATGTGGTGCAGCGTCCCTTCAATCTAGTCACCATGGACGGTGTGGAGCTGAGCGAGGCAGCCAAGGCCTTCTTCGACTACATGCTCTCCGTCGACGCCGCTGACCTGATCACCAAGGCCGGTGCGGTGCCTGTGGCTGAGGCTGCCGAGGACGCCACCGAAGAAAGCAAGTAATATGAAGCATCAGTCGGCTAAGCAAGCCGCCGGGGAGAACAGCATCAAGGTGCTGTTCTTCCTTTGCGGCATTGTTACGGTAGGATTCGTCCTGTGTATTTGCATTTATCTGATCCTCTCCGGCGTCCCTGCCATCGGAAAGATCGGATTCCGGGATTTCTTCCTGGGAAAAGTCTGGAAGCCCACCGCCACCACGGTGGAACCCAGCTACGGCATTCTTCCCTTTATCCTCACCAGTCTGTGCGGTACTGCGGGAGCCGTGATCCTCGGTGTCCCCATCGGGCTGCTCACTGCCGTGTTCCTGGCTAAGGTAGCACCTCCCCGCCTGGCAGGTATGATCCGCACCGCCGTGCAGCTGCTGGCGGGCATTCCCTCGGTGGTGTATGGTCTGGTGGGCATGATCGTGCTGGTGCCCGCCATACAGAAGATCTTCGCCCTGTCCTCCGGCGCTACCATGCTGGCAGCCATCGTGGTGCTGGCCATCATGATCCTTCCCCCCATCATCAATGTGTCGGAAACCGCCCTGCGGGCTGTGCCCAAGGATTATGAGGACGCATCCCTGGCTCTGGGCGCCACGGAGCTGGAGACCTATTTCCGTGTCACCGTCCCGGCAGCCAAAAGCGGCATTGCAACGGCGATCGTCCTGGGTGTGGGGCGCGCCATCGGCGAGGCCATGGCCATCATCATGGTCTCCGGCAATGTGCCCAATATGCCGAAGCTCCTCGGCCCCGTGCGGTTTATGACCACCGCCATTGCTTCGGAAATGTCCTACGCGCCGGTGGGGTCACTGCAGCGGGAAGCGCTGTTCTCCATCGGTCTGGTGCTGTTCCTGTTCATTATGATGATCAACGTATTCCTGAACATGGTCATTAAAAAGGAGCGCTGACAATGACCTTTGAAAAAAAGAGAAAACTCTGGAACCACGCCGTCCGGGCTGCGGTATATGCCGCCGCCCTGCTCACAGTGGCGCTTCTGGTGGGACTGATCGGCTATATCCTCTACCGGGGCGTTCCCAATCTCAGCTGGCAGCTTGTCAGCACCCAGACCAGCTATATCCGGGATACCATCGGCATCCTGCCCAACCTGGTGAACACGGTTTATATTATTCTCGTTGCCATGGCAATCGCCCTTCCCCTGGGCGTGGGCGCCGCCATCTATTTAACGGAGTATTCCAAAAATCGCCATCTGACTCAGCTGATCGAATTTGCCGCCGAAACACTGACGGGCATTCCCTCCATTCTCTTCGGCCTGGTGGGCATGCTGCTGTTCGTGCAGCGGATGGGGCTGGGCGCGGGCATTCTGGCCGGCGGACTGACGCTGGTGATGATGATCCTGCCCACCATCGTCCGCACCACCCAGGAGAGCCTGAAAACCGTGCCCCAGGCCTATCGGGAGGGCGCTCTGGCGCTAGGCGCAGGAAAATGGAGAATGATCCGCACAGTGGTGCTGCCCGGCGCGGTGGACGGCATCGTCACCGGCTGCATTCTGGCCATCGGACGCATCACCGGCGAATCCGCCGCCCTGCTGTTCACCGCCGGATTTGGCCTGAAGCTGAACAATTTCGTCAAGGCGCTGCATTCCTCCTCTGCTACCCTCACCGTGGCGCTGTATGTATACGCCAGCGAGCAGGGCAAGATCGATGTGGCATTTGCCATTGCGCTGATCCTGCTGGCGCTGACACTGATCATCAATCTGGGCGCGAATTACGCAGGTAAAAAGCTGCGTAGAAATTAGGACGCAAGCGCTGCCCCTGAAGATCCCGCGGTTTGGTGTGCAAAACCGTTACCGGGCGGGTTAGGGCACTGACGTATCGGTACAGACTTCGTAGCGTCACTGAAAAAGGAGAAAACATGGATTCGATTATTGAAACGAAAGACTTAAAGCTGTGGTACGGCGAAAAGCAAGCCCTCCACGGCACCACGATTGCGATCCCGAAGCATGAGATCACAGCCCTCATCGGCCCCTCCGGCTGCGGCAAATCCACCTTCCTGAAAACCCTGAACCGGATGCAGGATCTGGTGCCCGGCGTGAGGATCGAGGGGCAGGTGCTCTACGAGGGGCAGAACATCTATGATCCCCAGGTGGATGTGACCTGGCTGCGCAAGCGCATCGGCATGGTGTTCCAGAAGGCGAACCCCTTCCCCATGAGCATTTACGACAACATCGCCTACGGCCCCCGCACCCACGGCGTCCGCAGCAAGGCAAAGCTGGACGAGATCGTGGAGCATTCCGCCCGCAGCGCCGCCATCTGGGACGAGGTGAAGGATCGGCTGAAATCCTCTGCTCTGGGGCTCTCCGGCGGCCAGCAGCAGCGGCTGTGCATCGCCCGCGCCCTGGCCGTGGAGCCGGAGGTGCTGCTGATGGATGAATCCACCTCTGCACTGGATCCCATCTCCACCGGCAAAATTGAAGATCTGGCGCTGCAATTAAAGGAAAAATACACGGTGGTCATGGTCACCCACAACATGCAGCAGGCGGCGCGTATTTCTGATAACTGCGCCTTCTTCCTGCTGGGCGAGCTGGTGGAGTTTGCCAAGACCGACCGACTGTTCTCCGACCCCCGGGACAAACGAACCGAGGACTATATCACAGGGAGGTTTGGATAATGCGTTCCAAATTCGATATGCAGCTGGAAGAGCTGAAAATACAAATGACCTCCATGGGCATGCTCTGCGAAAACGCCATCGCCCAGGCATCCCACGCGCTGGTAAACTGCGCCCCGAAGCTGACTGCCCAGCTGCCGGAGCTGCTGGGGCAGATCACCCAGAAGGAGCGGGACATCGAATCCATCTGCCTGAAGCTCCTGCTGCACCAGCAGCCTGTGGCGAGAGATCTGCGCACCGTCTCCTCCGCCCTGAAAATGGTGACGGATGCCCAGCGCATCGGCACCCAGTCCGGCGACATTGGCGAGATCGTCGCCCTGGGCAACATCCGGGAGATCCCCGAGGGGCTGCCCATCCGGGAGATGGCCACCGCCGTGATCCACATGGTGACGGACAGCATCGATTCCTTTGTAAAACAGGATGGAAAAATCGCCCGAAGTGTGATAGAATATGATGACGTAGTGGATGAATTCTTCAATACCTCCAAAGCATCCCTGGTGGAGCTGCTGCAGGCAGGCAGCCTCAACAGCGAGGCGCTGGTGGATCTTTTGATGATCGCAAAATACTACGAGCGGATCGGTGACCACGCGGTGAACATTGCCAAGTGGGTGCTGTTCTCGCTGACGGGAAGTCTGGAATTTGCATCCGCCTATTTTGAAGAGGGCGGGCACATCAGTGAAAAATGAGGCGATAGAATGATTTATTGCGTGGAAGACGACAGCAGCATCCGGGAGCTGACCGTGTATGCCCTGAATGCGTCAAACCTCCCCGCCATTGGCCTGGACTGTGCCGAGGCGCTCTGGCAGCAGCTTGCCAAGGAGCAGCCGGATTTGATATTGCTGGACATCATGCTGCCGGATGAGGACGGCATTTCCATTCTGAAAAATCTCCGCTCTGCCCCCGCTACGGCGGATATTCCCGTCATCATGGCGACCGCCAAGGGAACCGAGTTCGATAAGGTGATCGGGCTGGATCTGGGAGCGGACGACTATCTGGCCAAGCCCTTCGGGATGATGGAAATGGTGTCCCGGGTCAAGGCGGTGCTTCGCCGGGTCAACCATACGCCGGTTTCCACGGTGCTGACCCACAAGGGCATCTCCCTGAATGAAAGCTCCCATCAGGTGTTCGTGGATGGGAAGAAAATCGAGCTGACCATCAAGGAATATCAGCTGCTGCGGCTCTTCCTCAAGAATCCGGGCGTGGCGTTTACGCGGGAAAATCTGCTTTCCTCCGTATGGGAAAGCGAGTTCCAGGGGGAGACCCGCACAGTGGATGTACACATTGCCTCCCTGCGCACCAAGCTGGGCAGTGCCGGTGAGGCCATCAAAACGGTACGCGGCGTGGGCTACCGGCTGGAGGATGCGCAATGACAAAACGAATTTACAAGGCCATCTGCGCGGCGGCACTGGGTGTGTTCATGGTCACCATGCTGCTGATCATGGGTGTGCTGTATAACTATTTCTCCTCTGTGCAGCAGGAGCAGCTGCGGGTCGAAACCGCGCTGGCCGTGCAGGGCGCAGAGCAGCAGGGCGCGGATTATTTTGAAGGGCTGCCCACCGACGATGTGCGCATCACCTGGGTCGCCGCAAACGGCGACGTGCTCTATGACAGCGCCTCCGATTCCGGCGCCATGGAGAATCACCTGCAGCGGCAGGAAATCCAGGATGCCCTTGCCACCGGCTTCGGCGAAAGCGCGCGCTATTCCTCCACCATGATGAAGCAGTACCTTTATTGCGCCCAGAAACTCTCCGACGGCACGGTGCTGCGGCTTTCCATCTCCCACAATTCCGTGTGGGTGCTGCTGCTTGGCATGCTGCAGCCCATTCTGATCGTGGTGGCGGTGGCGCTGATCCTCTCCTTCCTGCTGGCAAATCGCCTCTCCAAGCGGATCGTGGATCCGATGAACAAGCTGAACCTGGACGAGCCTCTGGAAAACGAAGGCTACGACGAGCTCTCTCCCCTGCTGCGCCGGATCTACAGCCAGCAGCAGCACCTGAAGGAGCAGGAGGCCACCCTGACCCGGAAGCAGAACGAGCTGGAAGCCATCGTCGGCCACCTGGAGGAGGGCATGATCCTGCTGGATAAATCCTGCAAGGTCATCACCGCCAACCAGGCCGCGCTGCGGCTGCTGGACGCCCGCGCTGACAACATCGCCGGGCTGGATCTATTGACGGTCAGCCGGAATCTGGCGCTGTGCGAAGCGGTGCAGGAGGCCATGACGGGCAAAAGCGCCGCCCGCAAGACGGAGCTGCACGGGCGGGTCATCCAGATTCAGGCCGCCGCAGTGGGCAGGCAGGACGAAATGTCCGGCGTGGCCGTGGTGCTCTTTGACATCACCCAGTCCGAGCAGGCGGAGCAGCGCCGCCGGGAATTCACCGCCAACGTCTCCCACGAGCTGAAGACGCCTCTGCAGTCCATCTCCGGCTATTCGGAGCTGCTGATGCGGGGCATGGCCAAGCAGGAGGACGTGCAGCCCTTCGCCCAGCGGATCTACGGCGAGACCCAGCGGCTCATTCAGCTGGTAGAGGACATCATCAATCTGTCCCAGCTGGACGAGGGCAGCGGCTACACCTGGCAGCAGGTGAACCTGTATGCCATTGCCGAGGACGTGACCGGCAGCCTGGAGCATTTTGCCGCCGAAAAGCAGGTGCGCCTGATTCTGGACGGCAGCAATGCCGAGATGCAGGCCGTGCCGGAGCTGCTGCGCGGCATCGTCTATAACCTCACCGACAACGCCATCAAATACAACCACCCCGGCGGCAGCGTCACCGTGGCCGTCACCCCGGGTGCAGAGGAAACCGTCCTCACCGTCAGCGATACCGGCATCGGCATCCCGGCGGAGGATCAGGATCGGATCTTCGAGCGCTTCTACCGGGTGGATAAGAGCCGCTCCAAGGAAGTCGGCGGCACCGGTCTGGGGCTCTCCATCGTCAAGCACGCCGCGCTCCTGCTGGGAGCCGATATCAAGGTCACCAGCCAGCTGGGCACGGGCACCAGCATTTCGGTACATTTCCCTGTAAAATAAAATTCGGGCCTGCTGCAAGATCCGCTTTTTGCAGCAGGCCCTTTCAGCGCCTCTCAGAATGCTCCCCCAAATTCTGATGAAGGCTACGTTGAATGGCATGCAGTCCAGCAAGAGTGTAGGGGACGATGCCCACATCGTCCCGCAGCCTTACGGAACCTCCGCAGTGCATTGAATGGGACAGAGGAAATAACATTTCCCCATTCAACCGGGACATGGAAATTAACCACCCCGGTACGGGACGATGTGGGCATCGTCCCCTACAAACAAACCGGCGGCACATGCCATTCAACGAGGTGCATTCCGGCGTTTCACCTGTCGCCGCCCCTCATCAGTATCGCTTCGCTCGACAGCTTCCCCCCGGGGGAAGCCGAGGGGTGGTGATTTGGGGCTGGTTCCATTCAACCGGGGGCACCCCTTCAGTCTCGCTGGCGCTCGACAGCTCCCCCAAAGGGGAGCCAAGATTTCTTCCCCATTGATCCACGCCAATAATTCAGCGGCAGGAGCCACGGTTTTTCGTGGGTCCTGCCGCTGTTTTTGCTTTTGGAGCTTACTTCAGAATGCTCCCAATATCTTCCCCGTTGAGCAGGAATGCGACATTCTCTGCGTCGTGGGTAAGTGCGTAAACGCCCGCTTCTGTTACATCCGCCAGGTTGAAGGTAGAAGTCGCGCCGTTGGTGATAAATACGATGGTCTCAATTCCCTTCCCCTGCAGGTGGCGCAGGGCGGCGACGGTGCCGGTGAGGGTGGCGTAATCATATTCGGCGGTGATGGTCAGGGTGCTTCCGCTGTAATTGGACTTGTAAACAACACTCTTGCCTGCTTCATCCGTCACCCGGTACAGTGTGAGCTTGCTGCCCTCGTCGGGGATAGTGTCCGTCGCGCCGCAGCCGTAGTCGCATTCGGCCGTCTTGGTGCCGTCGGAATCATAGGTGGCATCGCCGTTGGATACATAGTGGGTGAAGCTGTGCGCCAGCATGGTGCCCTCTGCCGTCCGCTCGTCCGTTGCATCGCAGTGCTTGCACTGGGCGATCTCGGTACCGTCGGCGGTACAGGTGGCGTCGTTCTGGTAGACATAAGACCCGAACTCGTGGGGCAGCTTGGAGCCTTCGTCGGTAACAGTCTTGCTCTCCTGGCAGCCGCCCTTGCCGTAGCGGATGCATTTTGCCGTCTTGGTGCCGTCGGCAGTGCAGGTGGCGTT
>CAKTJC010000008.1 GCA_934567355.1 uncultured Oscillospiraceae bacterium | reverse complement strand
ATTTGTTTATCCATGGCTTTATTATATCACACTTGGCGGTATCTGGCACTTTTTTCTGTGCGGGATTGCCTTAGAAATTTTTCCATCAGATCAATATAGCAGTCTGACTGGACGATGAATCCTACATGTCCGCCCGGAACATCGAGAATCTCTGCATCCAGCTTTCTGAAAAGATCCTTAAGACGATCCTGATCCTCTTTTTTGAAAATGTCTTTCTCCGGAAGGAGAACCTGTATTTTTCCCCTCAGATACTCGAAATCACTTTCTTTGAAAAGCGGATAGTCCTTGAGCATATATACGCACTGAAAGCTGTGAATAAACCGATGCTTATAGTTCAGGTCAGAAGCCACTGTTTCATAGAACCCGCTGCCATATTTCCGATTCTCTTCCGATTCACATTCCAAAAATCCCGTGCTCTTTTTTAACAGCAGCTTCATTTCCGCTTTTGCGGGAACCAATTTCAGCAAAAGAAGGAGCATCGGAGTGGAAAAGCGCTCCTTTTGGATGTCTCTGACATAATCGGAATCGATCGTCAAGGTGGTCGTCAGGATCATGGTCAAAACGGATTCCGGATGCCTTTTTGCAAAAATCTGGGCATATACACCGCCGTCACTTGCACCGATCAAAATCACTTTTTCGATAGACAGTGCTTTCAATAGTTTCGCAGCAAAGTCGATCTGTTCGTCCGCGTCCGCAGTATGGAACGGATATTCATAAATCAGAAATCTGTATTCCTTTCCAAGCTTTTCGGCATACGGCATCCACATTTCCTGCATCTCTAAAGAAGCTCTGATTAAATTGGCAAGAGCTGTGAGCGAGAGATTTTTCGGCCAATCGAGGTATCGAAAACGGGGGAATACTGTATGTATTTCCCGTTTTCGATACCGAAGAGTAGGCGGAAAAGATCCGCTCACAGCCGCAGACGATTTATTCAGAGGTTCCCTAATCCGTTAAAAAGAGAATGACCGGCGCGCCATCCTTGCCGCCATACTGGTATCTTACCTTTACATTGTCAATAATTGCTGTCTGATACGGGACTTTTGCCAAAAAGGCCTCATACTCTTTTTTGAAGTCTCTGCTGTCATTCACGATTGGCATCCTCCCAATTTCCGATTTGTTGAATTGATACTCAGTATAGCACACACGGGTCTCAATAGCAAGCGATCCGCAACAGAAGCGACTCTCCCCGAAAGGTTCTCTCGAGGGTTGCACGAATTATATCATTGCCACGCCCCTTTTCTTTCCTGTTTTGTAAAAAAAGCTGAATCAAACAAAAAATATCAGAATTGCCAATTCCATTTTGTTGATTGTGCCGTTATAATAAGATCGTACACAGGGGATAGCCCCCTGGCGGACGAAATTTTTATTCAGGAGGAAACACTGATATGAAGAGAATCATTGCTATGCTGCTGGCAGTGTGCATGGTCATGGGTATGGCCGTTTATGCCGCCGGTACCGCTTCCGCCGAGGATGATGTCAAGTCCATCATCGCTCAGGCACAGGACATGACCCTGGAAGAGCTGGCCAAGAAGGCCATCGAGGAATCCAACGGCAAGATGTTCTATGGCGTGGGCAACTCCAGCCGCGGCAAGAGCGCACTGCCCCTGTTCATTGAGTACCTGCAGACCATCGACCCCAGCTACACCATGGAGTTCGAGTGGCAGCAGCCCAAGAACAACAAGATCTTTGACCAGCTGACCGCTGACTCCCTGAAGCCCACCGGCACCTTCGCCATGACCCTGATCCAGGACGGCAACCAGATCGAGTCCAAGATGGTTCAGACCGGTATCCTGGACACCTTCATCCCCAAGGACTGGGCTGAGGCCAACGGCACCACCGCCGCTGACTACACCGGTTTCCTGCCCCTGCAGACTCTGAACAAGGTGTTCGAGTACAACTGCACCGGCGACAAGACCTATGACAACTGCTGGGATTTCGTTGCTGAGGGCGAGCATGGCCTGTTCATGGACATCGACTCCGAGATCGTCGGCAAGAACTTCCTGTACATGCTGACCGAGGACACCTATGCCGCATGGCTGCGCGAAGCCTACGAGGCTCTGCCCGCTGACGAGCAGGCTTACTTCGCTCCCGTCATCGAAGAGATGAAGGTCGACGCCGAAGACCTGGGTCTGGGTGAGGACGGCTGCTATGCTCTGGCGTGGATCAAGCTGTGGGTCGAGAGCTACTCTGCTCAGACCGACGACGGCCCCATCTGCAACACTCTGGTTTCCGACTCCGCTACCGATCAGTTCGGCCTGCTGGTTTACTCCAAGCTGCGCTCCGTGGAAGAGTCCGATTCCGTCTCCGTCAACAACGTCAAGGTCGCTGCTTATCAGGACGGCTATCAGGGCATCGGCGGCTATGGCTACTGCCATTACCTGTTCGTCACCGACAACTCTCCTCTGCCCTGGACTGCATGCGCTTTCATCGCTTACATGACCTGCACCGTGGACGGCTTCTCCGCCTGGGGCAAGGACATGGGCGGCTACTCCTCCAACCCCACCGTCGCTGCTGACAACGAGGCCAAGTTCCACCACATGACCGGCGGCATGGCCGAGGACGGCACCACCGTGGAATTCGCTGCCAAGAACGACGCCGGCTACGACTGGTGGACCACCACCGGCAAGCTGGTTCTGGAAGACCCCGAGTACTGCGCATCCGTTGCCTTCACCGTGGGCAGCTGGATTGAGATGCTGGATAAGTACAGCGCTGACTAATCAACCGTTCGGGCGCTGAGGGCACTCAGTTCTAATTAAACGCGAATCAGGCGCCTCTGGAAATTCTACATTCCCAGAGGCGCCCTTTTTAGACCACCCCATGTATGATTCCGCACTTTCGTAGGGGCGATGAAAATCGCCCGCACCCCCATGGTTTCGCGAGCACCCGGTTGAATGGGAACGAGGGGTGCGTACCATTCAACGCACCGCTCGGAAACCGCAACGTTGCGGGCGATTTTCATCGCCCCTACGGAAGTCAGGAATTTTTGCACTTCACCGTGCAACCAGCCCTTCAAAAGCTCCCGGTTTTTGCTGTGAAAACGATACCGGGTGGGTCAGGGCATTTACCGTATCGGAACCATCTCAAAGCGTAACTAAAAAGGAGCGCGCCATGAATAAAAATCAGACTTTGGCGGCCAGTCCGTTCCGGATCTGGCTGAACAAGGTGGGGACATTCCTGTCCAAGCCTTATAATGTGATCCTTCTGGTGCTGGGTATCGTGGTGACCATCACCACCATTGCGCCCATTGTGGCCATCGTCAAGGATACCCTCACCATCCACCCGGGCACCATCGATGCCCACCTGACCGGCAAGGCCAGCGGCTATACCCTGGTGAACTATATCGACCTGTTCACCAGCCGGATGGCAAAGAAAAACCTGTGGACGCCCCTGCTCAATACCGTGTATCTGGCAGTGGGCACCTGCATCGTGTCCATTCTCTTCGGCGGCATTTTCGCCTTTCTGATCACCAGAACCAATTTGGCCTGGCGGAAATACCTCAGCTCCATCTTTATCTTCCCCTACATCATGCCCCAGTGGACGCTGGCTGTGGTGTGGCAGAACCTGTTTAACTCCAATGCCGTCACCCGCACCTCCAACGGTCTGCTTGCCAGCCTGTTCGGCATCACCATGCCGAAGTGGTGGTGCCAGGGGCTGTTCCCCAGCCTGGTGGTGCTGGGTCTGCACTATGCACCCTTCGCCTATATCCTCATCGGCGGCATCTTCCGCAATATGGATGCCAACCTGGAGGAGGCAGCCACCATCCTGGACACGCCCAGATGGCGCACCATGACCCGCATCACCCTGCCCATGGTCAAGCCCGCCATCCTCTCCACCATCCTGCTGGTGTTCGGCAGCGCCATGGGCTCCTATCCCGTGCCGCACTACCTGGGTCTGACCACGCTGTCTACCAAGTATGTGTCCATGAACTCCAAGTACACCGGCGAAGCCTCCATCCTCGCCATCATCATGATGATCTTCGGCGTGGCGATCATGCTGCTCAACCAGCTGAGCCTGACCAGCCGGAAGAACTACACCACCGTCACCGGCAAGTCCGGCCAGATCTCCAAGATCAACCTGGGCAAGGCGGGCAAGTACATCATCGCGGTGATTTTGGTGTTCATCACCTTCTTCACCAGTATTTTCCCCATCGTCTCCTTTGCCTTTGAGACCTTCCTGCCCAACCCCGGCGACTACTCCTTCCTGTACACCGGCAATGTGAATAACCTGACCACCAAGTGGTGGATGACCAACGAGAACATCACCGAAAACGGTATGTACGGTCAGAAGGGCATTTTGTACAACGAGACCATCTGGCACGCCTTCCGGGGCACCATGCTGGTCAGCATCGCCTGCGCGCTGATCGCGGGCACCATCGGCACCCTGATCGGCTACGCCGTGTCCAAGCAGCGGCGGAGCAAATGGGCAAATTATGTCAACTCCATGGCGTTCCTGCCCTATCTGATGCCGTCCCTGGCCGTGGGCGCTGCCTTCTTCATCCTGTTCTCCTCGGATAAGATCAACCTCTTCAATACCTATACCCTGCTGATCATCGTCGGCACCATCAAATACATTCCCTTTGCCAGCCGGAACGCGCTCAATTCCATGCTCCAGCTCTCCGGCGAAATCGAAGAGGCTGCCATTATCCAGGATATTCCCTGGATCAAGCGCATGACCCGCATCATCATCCCCATTCAGAAATCCTCCATCATCAGCGGCTATCTGCTGCCGTTCATGACCTGCCTGAGAGAGCTGAGCCTGTTCATGCTGCTGTGCGTGCAGGGCTTCATCCTCTCCACCACACTGGACTATTTCGACGAAATGGGACTGTACGCATTCTCCAGCGGCATCAACCTGCTGCTGATCGTCACCATTCTGGTGTGCAACACACTTGTCAATAAGATTACCGGCGCAAGCCTGGATGAAGGAATAGGAGGTTAACATCATGCCCGAAATCAGATTGGAGCACGTAACCCGCCACTGGGGCAAATTCTACGCGGTGGATGACCTGAATATGGTCATTGAAGATAATGCATTCGTCACCCTGCTGGGTCCCTCCGGCTGCGGCAAGACCACCACCCTGCGGATGATCGCAGGCCTGGAAACGCCCACCAGCGGTCGCATCACCATCGGCGACAAGGTGGTGTTCGACAGCGCCCTGGGCATCAATATCCCCGCCAACAAGCGCAAGGTGGGCTTTCTGTTCCAGAACTACGCCCTGTGGCCGAACATGACCGTTTATCAGAACATCTCTTTCGGCCTTGCCAATATCAAGGAAGAGATGCCCGTCTACAATTTTGAGCTGAAGAATGCCGCCCGGCTGGCGGAAATTCTCTCCCGCCCCGAGGAAGTGAGCAAGGTGCTCGACGAGTGCCGGGACAAGAAGGGCAAGCTGGACGAAAAGAAAGCCATCATCAAGCTCATCGACGCGTTCACCATCTCCCAGTACACCGCCAAGAAGCTCTTTGCCTATCACCTGGAGACGCCCAGAGACCTTTCCGGCGAGATCGCGCCCCTGAAAGCCAAGGTGGAGGCAGCCAAGGCAGCCAAGCTGATCACCGATGATTTCCAGGTGGTGAAGGACGGCAAGCCGCTGCGCTCCGTGCGCAAGCTGACGAAGGAGGAGATCGACCTCTCCGTCCGCCGGGTGTCCCGGATCGTGAAGATCAGCATGTTTATGGATCGCTACCCGGCAGAGCTGTCCGGCGGCCAGCAGCAGCGCGTTGCCATCGCCCGCACCCTGGCGCCGGAACCCCTGGTGCTGTTTATGGACGAGCCCCTCTCCAACCTGGATGCCAAGCTCCGGCTGGAAATGCGCTATGAATTGCAGCGCCTGCACCTGGAAACCGGCTCCACCTTTGTCTACGTCACCCACGACCAGATGGAGGCCATGACCCTGGCCACCCAGATCTGCCTCATCAACAATGGTGTGCTGCAGCAGTATGACGCACCGCTGACGGTGTATAATAAGCCCAATAACCTCTTCGTTGCCGACTTCGTGGGCAATCCCAGCATCAATTTCGTAGAGGCCAAGGGCGCTCAGAGTGCCAACGGCAGCGTGGAGCTGACCATCCTGGACGGTGTGAAGGCCACCTTCGTCCCCGGCGAGAAGCTCCGTCTGGAGCAGTGGTTCACCGAACGCGACCAGCGCCGCGCGGAGAAGATCACCGCCCAGAAGCAGGCCGCCGCGAAGAAGGGCTATGTGGAAAAGGGCAATAAGGACGAGGTGTTCCGCTATCACATCGCAAAGGTGGACGACCAGGACGACGCCATGATGGAAGAGCCTGTGCTGACCAACGAGGATCTGGTGCTGGGCATCCGCCCCGAAATGCTCCAGATCGACCCCAACGGTGCCCTGGAGGGCGAGATCTACGGCGCCATGCCCACCGGCATGGAATCCACCATCAAGATCCGCCTGGGCAATTACCTGCTCACCGGCGTGGTATTCGGCAACACCCTGTTCCGTCTCGGTGAAAAGATCCGCCTCAGCGTCTCCGGCGATGCCATCATGCTCTTCGACCGCACCAGCGGCGACCGCATCACCTCCGGCAGTCTGACATTCTGAGAAAACAACGGGTAAATTTGTCAGCGTGTCAAAAAGCCTCGCAGAGTTTGCCGCCTGCAGGCGGCAAATAGAGTCCTCTTGTCAAAAAAGGCCACCGGCCTTTTTTGACAGGCTGAGAAAATGCCTCCCCGCTTTGGGGAGGCATTTTGCGGTAAAGATGTTTTAGTACTGCGTCGGCTGCACGTGCCAGATTTCGCTGGCGTACTGGGCAATGGTGCGGTCGGAGGAGAACTTGGCACCGCTGGCAATGTTCAGCAGGCACTTACGGCCGAAGTTCAGCCGGTCGGCGTAGTCGGCGTTGGCCTTCAGCTTGGTGTCGATATAGGATGCGTAGTCCAGCAGCACGAAATAGTGATCCGGCTTGTGCCAGCTTGCGCCGTCCAGCAGCGCGTGGTACAGCTCCCGCTGGGCATCGTCCGTGGGCACGGTGCCGTCCACCAGCGTGTCAATGGCGCGGTGCAGGTACGGGTTGGTGTCGTAAATGCCCCGGGCATAGTAGCTGTCCTTGCAGGCATTGATCTGCTCCACGGTGTGGCCGAAGATATATTCGTTCTCCATGCCCGCTTCTTGGGCAATTTCCACATTGGCGCCGTCCAGGGTGCCCAGGGTCACCGCGCCGTTGAGCATCAGCTTCATGTTGCCGGTGCCGGAGGCCTCGGTGCCGGCAGGGGAGATCTGCTCGGAAATGTCGGCAGCGGGGATGATATGCTCGGCGTAGGATACGTTATAGTTCTGGACAAAGACCACCTTCAGCTTGTCGGCCACGGCGGGGTCGTTGTTGATCATCCGGGCAATCCGGTTGATATAGCGGATGATGGCCTTGGCCCGGGCATAGCCGGGGGCGGACTTGGCGCCGAAGATATAAACGGTGGGGTGGAAATTGGGCAGCTCGCCGTTTTTCAGCCGGAAGTAAATATCCACGATGGACAGGGCGTTCATCAGCTGACGCTTATACTCGTGCAGGCGCTTGACCTGAACGTCGAAGATGAAGTCGGGATTCAGCTGCACGCCCTCCTTTTCGGCGATGACCTTGCACAGCTGCTCCTTCTTGGTGCGCTTGACGGCATTGAACTGGCGCACCATATCGTCGTCGATCAGGGGCTTGAGCTTCGCCAGCTTATCCATATCCTTCAGGAAGTCGCCGCCCACGCGGTACTTGATGAGCTGGGTCAGCTCGGGGTTGCACAGACCCATCCACCGCCGGGGGGTGACGCCGTTGGTCTTGTTCTGGAAGCGCTGGGGGAACATGTGGTACCAATCCTTGAAGACATCGTTCTTCAGAATCTCGGTGTGGATGGCAGCCACACCGTTGACATAGGAACCCACATAGATGGAGAGGTTCGCCATGTGCGCGGTGTTGTCCTTGACGATGAAGAGGCCGGGAGCCTCCTTCTTCAGCCGCTCGTCAATGCGCAGGATGATGTCCACGATCGCGGGCACCACGGAGCGCAGCAGCTCCAGATCCCACTTTTCCAGCGCCTCGCCCATGACGGTGTGGTTGGTGTAGGAGAAGGTGCGCTGAGCGATCTGGAAGCTCTGCTCAAAATCCATGCCCTCCAGCATCAGCAGCCGGATCAGCTCGGGGATGGACATGGCAGGGTGGGTATCGTTGAGCTGCACGGCGTAGAAATCCGCAAAGTGGGAAAGATCGTTGCCGTGGGCAGCCTTGTAGGTGCGCAGCATATCCTGCAGGGAGGCGGAGGAGAGCACATACTGCTGCTTGATGCGCAGCCGCTTGCCCTCCCAGGTGGAGTCGTTGGGATACAGCACCCGGGTGATGTCCTCGGCCTTGTTCTTCTCGGCCAGAGCCCGGAGGTAATCCTGGTCGTTGAAGGCGTTAAAGTCCAGGGGGGTCTCCGGCTCGCACTGCCACAGACGCAGTGTATTGATATTGTTGGTCTCGTAGCCGATGATGGGCACATCGTAGGGCACGGCCAGCACGGTGTGGTCGGGGAACTCCACCTTGACGGTGTGGTTGTAGCGGCGATAGGACCAGGGGTCGCCGTATTTCGACCAGTCGTCGGCCACTTCCTTCTGGCTGCCGTCGGCGTCGAAGCTCTGCTTGAACAGGCCGTATTTATACCGCAGGCCGTAGCCGGACAGGGGGATATTGGTGGAAGCGGCGGAATCCAGGAAGCAGGCAGCCAGGCGACCCAATCCGCCGTTGCCCAGCGCATCGTCCTCGATCTCCTCCAGGCAGCCCAGGTCAACGCCGCGGGCGGCGAAGAGCTGCTTCATTTCGTCCAGAATGCCCAGATTGTACAGGTTGGAATACACCAGCCGTCCGATCAGGTACTCGGCAGAGAAGTAGTAAGCCTTCCGCTGATGCATGCGGGCGCGCTTGCTGTTGCTCCAGTTCTCGGCGATGGACATCATCACGGCCTGACCCAGTGCCTCGTGCAGCTCCTGGGGAGTGGCCTCCTGAAGGGAGACGTCATAGGTGTATTTCAGCTGGGACTCTGTCCATCTGAGAATATTCATGCAGTTATAGCTCATGTTTCTACTCCAATCTTAAAGCGATAGACGCCGGAATTCGGGTTCATTGCGGCTCCCCTCAGGAGCGCGTTTCCTCCTGTGCGCCAAGTCTTGCGTACAGGGCAGTGAGGTGGCGGATCTTTTCGGCCAACTCATCTGTCATCATACCATCTTTTGCACGCCATGTCCAGTTGGAATTTGTGGTTCCGGGGAAATTCATTCTGGCTTCCCCGCCCAGATCCAGGTAATCCTGCATGGGCACCACGCAGGTATTGGAAACGCTGGACATCGCCGTGCGGATCACGCCCCATACCATGCCCTCTTCCTCGGTCAGGCGCATGTACTCGGCGGCGTAGCGCTGCATTTCGGGGGTGCCCGTCTCCAGCCACTGGCGGGTGGTCATATTGTCATGCGTGCCGGTGTAGCACACGGAGTTGCGGGTGTAGGTGTGGGGCAGGTAGTCGGAGGGCTCACGGGAATCAAAGGCAAACTGCAGCACCTTCATGCCGGGATAGCCGGAGGCGTCCCGCAGATCCAGCACATCCTGGGTCAGGTAGCCCAGATCCTCGGCGATCAGCTTCAGCGAGGGCAGACCCTGCCGCAGCGCCTTGATGAAATGCAGACCGGGGCCGGTAATCCACTTGCCGCCCCGTGCGGTGGGGTCACCGAAGGGAACCGACCAGTAGCCCGCGAAAGCGCGGAAATGATCCAGCCGCACCACGTCGTACAGCTTCCCGGCGGCGCCCAGGCGGCGGATCCACCAGCTGTAGCCGTCGGCAGCCAGCACATCCCAGCGGTACAGGGGGTTGCCCCAGAGCTGACCGTCCGCCGTAAAGGCATCCGGGGGGCAGCCTGCCACGGCCGTGGGATCCAGCTTTTCATCCATCTGGAACAGCTCCGGGCTGCTCCAAGCCTCTACGCTGTCCCGGGGCACATAGATGGGCACATCGCCGATGATGGAGATGTGATTCTTATTCGCGTAAGCATGCAGCGCGTTCCACTGCCTGAAGAACAGATACTGCACGAAGCTGAAGAAGCCGGTCTCCTCCTTCAGCTCACTGCGCGCGCGCCAGATGGCGTCGGCGTCGCGGAATTTGAGGCTGTCGTCCCATTCATACCAAGGCTTGCCGCCGAATTTATCCTTCAGCGCCATGAAGAGCGTGAAGTCCGGCAGCCAGTTGCTGTTTTCCTCGCAGAAGCAGGCATAGTCCCGATCCGGCGTGAACCGGGCATATGCCGCGCGGAGCACCCGCAGCCGATTCTGGTACAGCAGGCCGAAATCCGCCTTCTCGTCGGATACGTTCCACTGGATGCCCTCCACGTCCGCCTCGGTGAGCAGCCCCTCTTCCATCAGCCGTTCCAGATCGATCAGGTAATGGTTGCCCGCAAAGGTGGAGAAGGACTGATAGGGGGAGTCGCCATAGCTGGTGGGGGTCAGGGGCAGGATCTGCCAATAGCTTTGCCCCGCTTTTTTCAGAAAATCCACAAACTGATATGCTTCGCGCCCCATGGTGCCCACGCCGTACTTGCCGGGCAGGCTGGTAATGTGCATCAAAATACCGCTGGTTCTCATGTTGGATCCCTCGCCTTATATATTAAAGAGTATTTCAGAAAGTTTCGAAGTGTTTCGTTTCCCTATAAAAGACTAAATCATTTCCCGGAATTTGTCAAGAAAAATCATGGGGATTTGAAAAGTTTTTGTAAAGTACCATCCCCGGCGGGGGATCCCCGCCCCATTCTATTCCGAATTGTTTCGTTTGGGTTTAGAAACCTGTGCCAAAATACACAGTGGAGCAATCTGTGAGGAAGGAGGCGCTGTTATGCGGCCAATCGAAGAGCCCCGGTTCTGTAAATTCCTGCGCTGGATCGTGGGGGTATTTTATCCGAAGATGGAGCTGGTCGGGCTGGAAAAGCTGCCGGAGGAACCCTTTATTCTGGTGGGCAACCATTCGCAGGCGCATGGCGCCATCGTCGCCGAGGAGCGGCTTCCCTTTGACCACTACACCTGGTGCAACTATCAGATGATGGATAAGAAAGAGGTCAGCCAGTATGCTCTGGAGGATTTCTGGCAGGATAAGCCGCAGTGGACGCAGCCGTTCTGGCGCCTGGTGAGCAAGATCATCCGGTATCCTGCCGTGTATATCATGAGCCATGCCCGCACCATCCCCGTGTATCATGACAACCGCTGCATCAGTACCTTCCGCAAATCCATTGAAAAAATGCAGGACGGATACAATTTGGTTATTTACCCGGAGTGCAGAACGCGCTATAATAACATCATCTTTGATTTCCAGGATCGCTTCATCGACCTGGCAAAGATGTATCACAAGCGCACCGGCCAGGCGCTGAGCTTCGTGCCCATGTACCTTGCGCCGAAGCTGAGGAAGATCTTCTTCTGCGACCCCATCCGCTATGACCCGGCTGTCCCTATGGACATCCAGCGTGCCCGGATCAAGCAGCAGCTGATGGACGCCATCACGCAGATCGCCTGCGCTCAGCCGCTGCACACGGTGATCCCCTATCGCAACGTGTCCAAAAAGCAATATCCTAAAAATCTGCCCTGCGAGGTGTATTCCATTGAAACGTCAAATGGTTGATTACCGTGGCTTCCGGCTGAAACGGATCAACGAACCGCAGTATAAGCACATCTGGCTCTGGTGCACATGGCTGGTGTACTTTGCCCTTTATTTCCTGACGGAAAATCTGATTCCGTCGGAAAAATGCCATGTGGTGCACTGCTTTGTTGACGATATCATTCCCTTCAACGAGTATTTCCTGATTTTTTATACCGGCTGGTATCTGCTGGTATTCGGCAGCCTGGCGTATTACTTCTTCTATGATGTAAAGCGGTTCCGGGAGCTGGATCTTTACATCTTCGTCACCCAGATGGTGGCCATGTTCATCTATATCTTCTTCCCCAGCCGCCAGGATCTGCGGCCGGAGACCTTCCCCAGAGAGAATTTCTTCACCTGGATCATGGGGCTCATCTATGCCTTTGATACCAGCACCGGCGTCTGCCCGTCGCTGCACGTGGCCTATTCCTGGGCGATTTTCAATGTGATGGTCAAGGATGAGCACCTGCACAAATGGTTCAAGGTCGCCCTGTTCCTCTTCGCGGTGATGGTGTGCCTGTCCACTTCCTTTGTCAAGCAGCATTCCTTCCTGGATATTCTGGCGGCTCTCCCCGTGGTGCTCCTGGGCGAGATTCTCATCTACGGAAAGTCCTATTGGCTGCCGAAATTCAAGAAGAAAAAATAACATTTCATCCCGGACACAGCGTGTCCGGGATGACTTTTTGCCATAAAAACACATCCGGGCAATCTCTTTTCGGAGATTGCCCGGATGGCGATTTTCAGATGATCAATCAGCCGTTGGCACGCATCTGAGCGAAGCACTCGCTGCAGTACACAGGACGGTCGGACTTGGGCTCGAAGGGAACCTTTGCCTCGCCGCCGCAGCGTGCGCAGGTAGCGGTGAAGAACTCACGGGGGCCACGGGTGCTGTTCTTGCGGGCATCACGGCATGCCTTGCAGCGCTGGGGCTCGTTCTGGAAGCCGCGCTCAGCGTAGAAAGCCTGCTCACCGGCGGTGAAAACAAACTCCTGACCGCAATCTTTGCACTTCAAAGTCTTATCTTCGTACATTTGGAAATACCTCTCTCCGTTATATTTGCCCCGTGAAAGTCTACCGGAATGGTTGAATACGCAGGGTCTGGATTTCTGTGGCCATCTGCGGCCACTGTTTGAGATTATACACACTTGTGCGGGGGTTGTCAATCCTTTATGAAAATTTTCTTTGAAATTTTATTCCATTTATGCACTATGCCAACCGCGGACAAGTGTGCATTTCATAAAGACGTTCGTCAAAGGCTAAACTGGGTCTGCCCCTCGTAGGGGATGTGCAGGTGGTCATAGGCCAGCTGGGTCACGCAGCGCCCCCGGGGGGTGCGGGTCAGGAAGCCCAGCTGCATCAGGTAGGGCTCATACACATCCTCCAGCGTCACGGCTTCCTCACCGATGGTAGCGGCCAGCGTCTCCAGACCTACGGGGCCGCCGCCGTAGTTGCGGATGATGGCGGTGAGCATCCGGCGGTCGATGGCGTCCAGCCCCAACTCGTCCACCTCCAGGCGGCGCAGCGCTGTGTCGGCAGCCTCCTTCGTAATGGTGCCGTCGCCCATGATCTGGGCAAAATCCCGCACCCGGCGCAGGAAGCGGTTGGCGATTCGCGGCGTTCCCCGGCTGCGGGAGGCAATTTCCATGGCGCCCCGGGGATCGATCTGCATGCCCAGGATGGTGGCGGAGCGGGTGACGATCCGCGCCAGCTCCTCCGGCTTGTACAGCTCCAGCCGCAGCGATACGCCGAAGCGGTCGCGCAGGGGTGCGGAGAGCTGCCCGGCGCGGGTGGTGGCACCCACCAATGTGAATTTGGGCAGATCCAGCCGGATGGAATTGGCGCTGGGACCCTTGCCCACGATAATATCAATGGCAAAATCCTCCATGGCGGGGTAGAGAATTTCCTCCACCACCCGGTTTAAGCGGTGGATCTCGTCAATGAACAGAATGTCCCCCGGGTTGAGGTTCGTCAGCAGCGCCGCCAGGTCGCCGGGCTTTTCAATGGCGGGGCCGGAGGTAATGCGGATGTTTACCCCCATCTCATTGGCAATGACGCCCGCCAGGGTGGTCTTGCCCAGGCCGGGAGGGCCATAGAGCAGGGTGTGGTCGAGGCATTCTCCGCGCTGCCGCGCTGCCTCAATATAGATGGAGAGATTCCCCTTCGCCTTTTCCTGCCCGGTGTAGTCCGCCAGCAGCTTGGGGCGCAGGCCGACCTCCGCCGCATCCTGGGGCACAAAGGTAGGCGTGATAATGGGCGTTTCCAGCCCCTCTGAAAATTCCAGACTCATGGTGTTACCTCAATATTGGATGGTCTTTGCTTTTTGGGTCATTTCATCACCATTGCGCGCAGGGCGTGGCGGACGAGCTCTTCGGTGGAGGCGTTGGGGTCGGCACCCTTGAGTGCCAGGCCGATCTCCGCCGGGGAATAGCCCAGCTCCTGCAGCGCCGCCGTGGCGATGGACAGGTTGCCGCTGCCCTGGGGGGCGACGGCGGGAGCGCCGGCGGAAAGATCCAATTCCATGGCGGAGCTGCCCAGCTTGTCCTTGAGCTCCAGAATAATTCTCTGGGCGATCTTCTTGCCCACGCCCTGCGCGGCGGTGAGCATTTTTTCGTCCCCGGTCATGACGGCCAGGGTGAAATTCTGAGGGCCGCCTGCGGACAGAATGGAAAGCGCCGCCTTCGGCCCCACGCCGTTGATGCCCGTCAGCAGCTCAAAGCAGCGCTGCTCCTCCTTGGAGATAAAACCGTACAGGTCGTAGGCATCCTCCCGGATGGATTCGGTGACGAACAGCCGCGCCTTGGTGTTCAGCTTCAGCTGCGCGGCGGCATAGCCGCTGATGCGACAGCCGTAGCCTACGCCGCCGCAGTCGATGACGGCGAGCCCCGGCTCCAGGATGGCGACATTGCCGGAAACATAGTAGATCATATTCGTTATCCTCTCTGGTGCATGGCAAGCAGGCTGGTGCTGCTGCGGGCGTGGCACAGGGCGATGGCCACCGCGTCGGCGGCGTCGTCGGGCTTGGGAACCGCCTCCAGGTGCAGGATGCGCTTGGTCATATCCATCACCTGGTGCTTGCTGGCATTGCCGTAGCCTACCACGGCCTGCTTGACCTGCATGGGCTTATATTCAAAGATAGGGATCCCTGCCTGCTGCACGGCCAGCAGAATGACCCCCCGCGCCTGGGCGACATTGATGCCGGTGGTCACGTTGTGGCCGAAGAACAGCTCCTCGATGGCCACCGCGTCCGGCTTTTCCATGGTAAGCAGCTGCACCATATCATTATAGATGACGCTGAGCCGCCAATAAAAATCCGTGTTCGGCGGCGTGGTGATCGCGCCGCAGCGCAGCAGCCGGCAGCTGCTCCGCTCGGCATGCAGCAGGCCGAAGCCGGTGATGCCGTAGCCGGGGTCAATGCCGAGGATCTTCACAGCTGCCCCCGCGCGATGCGGATGTACTGATAGATCACCAGCGCAATGAAGAGCACCACGCCGATCCTGGCTGCCCAGACCTGCCAGGCGGGGCGGGGCACATAGCCCTCCTGCTTTTCTTCGTTCTCTTCCACAAAAATTCACCTCACCGCCTATCATAACACATTTGTTCTGGAATTCCAACTTAAAATCAGGAAAAAATTTGTCCCCGTCACATTTTTTTGCAAACCCGGGACATACTACTGCTGAAAAGGCGGGTGGACAAATGGAGGAATTCTCCTTAGCGACAAAGATCTATGCGGGGGCGGGAGCCGTCGCCGCGCTGGCGGATTTCGGCGCGAAGCGGCTGATGCTGGTGACGGATCCCTACTTCATGAAAAACGGCACGGCGGAGCGGATCGCAAAGCTCTCGGGCGCGGAGCAGATCGCCTATTTTGATGCCGTGCAGCCCGACCCCACGGTGGCGCTGGCGGCGGAGGGGACGGCGAAATTAAAGCAGTTCCGGCCGGATCTGCTGGCTGCACTGGGAGGCGGCAGCGCCATGGACTGCGCCAAGGCCATGGCCTATTTCGCCCAGGGGGATTTCCCGCTGGTGGCCATTCCCACCACCTCCGGCTCCGGCTCGGAGGTCACGGATTTTGCGATCCTGACCCATGGCAGGGCAAAGCATCCGCTGGTGGACAAAAAGCTCCGCCCGGATGCCGCCATTCTGGACAGCGACCTGCTGGAGGCGCTGCCGCCGGGGCTGATCGCGGATTCCGGCTTTGATGTGCTGACCCATGCGCTGGAGGCCTACGCCGCCACAAGGAGCAGCGCATTTTCGGACATGTACGCCCGGGAGAGCTTCCGCATTGCCTATGCGGTGCTCCCCGCCTCCTACGCGGGGCGCAGGGAGGTGCGGCTGCGGATGCATCTGGCCTCCACCATGGCGGGCATCGCCTTCTCCCATGCGGGGCTTGGGGTGTGCCATGCCATCTCCCACAGCCTGGGCGGCCTGTTCCATGTGCCCCACGGCAGGCTGAACGCAGTGCTGCTGCCGGCGGTGATCGCCTGCAATTCCAATGCGGCGCTGCACCGCTACGCGGAGCTGGCGCGGTTGGCGGGCATGGCGGGCAGCGCCGATGCGGTGGCGGTGCGCAATCTGAAAAACGGACTGCTGCGTCTGCGCCGGGAGCTGGGGCTGCCGGAGAGCCTGAGCCAGGCGGGGATCCCGCCCGAAAAGATCCGGGAGCATTTCCCCCGCATCGTCGAAGCGGTGCTGGAGGATCCCTGCATCGCAACGAACCCCATTCCCGTGGAGGAATTCATGATCCGGCGGATCCTGGAGGAGGCGGGCAGGCGTGGATGATACCCTTCTGAGCGTCGGCCTGGATGTGGGCACCACATCGACTCAGATGGTGGTGTCCCGCCTGACGGTGCACAACCGTGCGGGCGCCTTCGCCGTGCCGGAGATGGAGATCCGGCAGCGGGAGCTCCTGTACCAGAGCCCGGTGTATTTCACCCCGCTGCTGGAGGGCAACCGGATGGATGCCGCCGCCCTGCGGCGGCTTGTGGAGCAGGAGTACCGGAGCGCCGGGATTTCCCGCGAGGATGTGGATACCGGTGCGGTGATCGTCACCGGCGAGAGCAGCCGGACGGAGAACGCCGCCGCCGTGATGGAGGCGCTGGCCGATCTGGCGGGCAATTTCGTGGTGGCGGCGGCAGGGCCGGATCTGGAAAGCGTCCTGGCGGCCAAGGGCGCGGGCGCGGTGGATTACAGCGCCAAAACCGGCTGCACGGTGCTGCACATGGACATCGGCGGAGGCACCAGCAATCTGGCGCTGATCCGCCGGGGGGAGATCGCTGCCACCGGCTGCCTGAACGTGGGCGGCAGACTGCTTAAGACCCGGGACGGAGTCATCACCTATCTTTCCCCGGTCTTACAGGGGATTTTCCACGGAAAAGTGGGGGAAAGACTTCAAAAGGACGATGCCGCGCAGCTTGCCCGCCGCCTGGCGGAGGCGCTGGAAATGGCGGCGTCCCTGCGCCCCGACGACGGCCTGCTGGAGCGGCTGACCACCCGGGAAGCGGAGGGAAGCCTGCCGCTGACTGCGCCGGGGGAGAAGATCACCCTGTCCTTTTCCGGCGGGGTGGCGGACTGCATCCAAAGGGAGCTTCCCTGGCAGCAGTTCGGCGACATCGGCCCCCTGCTGGGGCAGGCCATCCGGCACAGCGCCCTGTGCGCCGGGAAATATATGCTGGGCAGCCAGACCATCCGCGCCACCGTCATCGGCGCGGGCTGCCACAGCACCCAGCTTTCCGGCAGCACGGTGTTTTGCCAGAACGTACGGCTGCCGCTGAAAAACATCCCGGTGATCCTGGAGCAGCATCAGCGCAGGCAGCACGAGGGGGCGGTTTTCCTGGCGCTGCCGGGGCTGCAGAGCCCCACCTATGAGCAGCTGTGCAGCCTTGCCGCGTCGCTTGCGGCGCTGCCGCAGCCGATCTATCTGTGCCTGGAGCAGGATATGGCAAAGGCACTGGGGCAGCTGCTGGCACTGCGCCTGGGGCGGGAGGCGGAGATCCTCTGTCTTGACCGCATCCGGGTGCACCCGGGGGACTATCTGGATGTGGGCGCACCCATGGGCTGCGCCTTCCCGGTGGTGGTGAAGACCCTGGTACTGCAAAAGACATAAACCGTGAGGGAGGGAACCATGAACAAGCAGGAATTGACCGCCATGGTGGCGGAGCTACTCAATCAGATGGGGCACGAGCCGGAGGTCAAGGCGGCGGATTACCGCCCGACCCAATCCCAGCCCGAGAAAGAGCCTTCGGACTTTCGGGACGGGGATTTTGTGCCGGACATCACCGCGCTGGATCTGCGCAGACTCTATCTGGTGGAGCAGCCGGAAAAGGAGCGGGAGTACCGGCTCCTGAAGGAGAAAACCCCTGCGCGGCTGGGCTGCGGCAAGGCCGGAGCGCGCTACAGGACGCTGACCATGCTCCGCTTCCGGGCGGATCACGCGGCGGCGCAGGATACGGTGTTTGCCCAGGTGCCGGAGGATTTTGCGAAGAACCACGGCATGGCGGAGGTCAGGACTCGCTGCCGCAGCAAGGATGAATACCTGACCAGACCCGACCTGGGGCGCAGCTTTGACGAGGAGAACGCCGCCAAGCTCCGCGCCGCCGTGCCGGGGCACCCCCGGGTGCAGATCGTCATCGGCGACGGGCTTTCCTCGGCAGCCATTATCGCCAACGCCATGGACTGCGCCGCCGCCATCCGGGACGGCCTGAAGCTGCGGGGCATCGAAACGGACGCCCCCGTCTTCGTCCGCTACTGCCGGGTGGGCGCGGGGGACGCGGTGGGCGACATCACCGGCTGTGAGCTGGTGTGCGTCCTGGTGGGCGAGCGTCCGGGGCTGGTGACGGATAAGAGCATGTCCGCCTACCTGACCTATCAGCCCCGCACCGGCGTGCTGGAATCCAGCCGCACGGTGGTGAGCAATATCCACGCCCAGGGCACCCCCGCCGTGGAGGCCGGGGCGCACATCGCGGGGCTGATCGAAACCATTCTGAAAAAGAAGGTATCCGGCGTGCAGCTGCATCTGGAGGCGGGGGCATGATCCCAGTCAAGGTGCTGGCGGTGCGGTATCTGGCGAACGCCTCTCCCGCCCTGTGCCGGGCGCTGGACGCGCCGGAGGGCTGCCCGTCCCTGGCCATGCTCACCACGGACTGCGACGACGCCACCTATATCGCCCTGGATGCCGCCACCAAGGCGGCGGATGCGGCGGTGTGCTATGCCCGCAGCTTCTATGCCGGCAGCGCCAACGCCTCCACCCCCAACGCCGGTGAGGTCATCGGCATTCTGGCTGCCCGCACGCCGGGTGACGCCAGGAGCGCCATGGAGGCGGCGCTGGGGCAATTGCAGCGGGTGGGCTTCGAGGATTTGGACGGCGTGCCATGCTTGGCGCATACCGTCAGCAGCGTGGGCTCCTTCCTGGCATCGGAGGCGGGGATCCCCATCGGCAGCGCCCTGGCCTACCTGATCGCCCCGCCGCTGGAGGCCATGTATGCCCTGGACGAGGCGATGAAGGCGGCGGATGTGCGGCTGTGCAGGCTCTATGCCCCACCCAGCGAGACCAATTTCGGCGGCGGGCTGCTCACCGGCACCCAATCCGCCTGCCAAGCCGCCTGCGACGCATTTATGCAGCGCGTGCGCCAGGTGGCGCAGCACCCACGGGATTGAGAGCTTTGTAGGAGCGGCTATCAGCCGCCCGCCCGCTGACGGAACAGAGCGGCACGCCGGATGGAACCGGCTTCCGCAACTGCCCCCTTGGCTTCCCCCGGGGGGAAGCTGTCAGCCTTGACGGCTCTTCGGGACCAGCAAGGCTGACTGATGAGGGGCGGCGAACGGTTGGTTAATGAATGCAGTTGGATGAGTGGCATATGTTCCAGGTTCTGCCATTCAACGAACAGCGCAATTGCGCAAGATTTCAGGCGGCTGGCAGCCGCCTCTACGGAAACGCAACTAAATTGTGAAAGGACTATTGAATGATGGATACGAATGCACTGGGAATGATTGAAACCAAGGGACTTGTCGCTGCCATTGAAGCGGCGGATGCGATGGTCAAGTCGGCAAATGTGCAGCTCATCGGCAAGGAGCAGGTGGGCGGCGGCCTGGTTACCGTGATGGTGCGCGGGGATGTGGGCGCGGTGAAGGCGGCCACGGATGCCGGGGCGGCGGCTGCCGAAAAGGTGGGTGAGCTCATCTCCGTCCATGTCATTGCCCGCCCTCACGTGGAGGTGGACAATATTCTGCCCAAGCCCAAAACCGCCGGAGCGCAGTAAATGCTCTTCAGCGAGGAGGCCGCCCGTGCAAACGTCCGCAGCCGGGACGGCAGGCGGGTATTCTATCTGGGGCGGGACGACCGCCTCACCAGCGCCGCCCGGGACTACCTGAGCCGGGAGCGGATCGAGATCCTTCCGGCGGAGGCGGCGCGGCCGGAGCGCTTCCCACTGCTGGGCGGCGGCTACTGCGAGGAAAAGCCGGAGCACATGACCCATCTGGACGGGGTGACCCTGGCACCGAAGACCCACCCCCGGATCGTTTTCCGGGGGAAGGTGGACACGCTGGAGGCGCACCTGATCCTCTGCGGCATCCGGGTGCCTCCGCTGCACCGGGAAATTGAAGATATTCTTGCTTATACCCGGCTCCTTCTGCGCTGCGAGGTGCTGGGGGAGCCGGTGCCGGAGAGGAAGCTCTGCGGTCTGACGGAGCAGGAGCTGCGCCGCCGCAGTCATTTTCCCCAGGAATTCTACGGCCAGCCCCATTTTATGCCGGAGAGCGGGGACGGGCAGGAGATCGCCTGCCTGAATCTCGCCCGCTGCGCCGCCCGGGAGGCGGAGCTGGCGGCAGCGGCGGCCTTTACGGATGCCTACGGCCAGGTGCAGCGCCCTGACCTGCTGCGCGCCATGAACCGGCTGAGCAGCGCCATCTATCTGCTGATGATCCGTCAGCGGGCAAACAGGAAAGAGGGAACGCCATGAAGCTGAAAACCACCCTTTTGGGGAAAACATATCTCTTCCGGGACTTAAAGCAGGTGCTTGCCAAGGCAAACGAGGAAAAAACCGGCGATAAGCTGGCCGGTCTGGCTGCCGAAACCGCCCAGGAGCGCGTCGCCGCGAAGGTGGTGCTGGCCGCCGTGACCCTTCGGGAGCTGCGGGAGAACCCCGCCGTGCCCTATGAGCAGGACGAAGTGACCCGCATCATCCAGGACGACGTGAACGAGACGCAGTATGAGAAGATCAAAAACTGGACGGTATCCGATCTGCGCGAATGGCTGCTGGCGGAGACCACCACGGATGCCGACATCCGCCGCCTTCGCCGGGGGCTGACCGCCGAAATGGTCGCCGCTGTGTGCAAGCTCATGAGCAACCTGGATCTTATCTACGCGGCGAACAAAATGACCGTCACCGCCTGCTGCAATACGACCATCGGTCTGCCCGGCACCCTGAGCTGCCGCCTTCAGCCCAACCACACCACCGACGACCCGGACGGCATCACCGCATCGGTGCTGGAGGGGCTGAGCTTCGGCGCGGGGGATGCGGTGATCGGCCTGAACCCCGTCACCGATTCCCCGGAGCAGGTAGGCAAGGTTCTGCGCCGCTTCCAGGAGATAAAGGAGCACTGGCAGATCCCCACCCAGATCTGCGTGCTGGCGCATGTGACCGCCCAGATGAAGGCGGTGAAGGACGGCGCGCCCTGCGACCTGATTTTCCAGTCCATTGCAGGCAGCCAGAAGGGCAACGACGCCTTCGGCTTCTCCGGCGCGACCATCGAGGAGGCGCGGCAGCTGCTGCTCCACCGGGGCACGGCGGCGGGAGAAAACGTGCTGTATTTCGAGACGGGACAGGGCAGCGAGCTCTCCTCGAATGCCCATTATGACACCGACCAGGTGACCATGGAGGCGCGGTGCTATGGCTTTGCCAAGCGGTATAAGCCCTTCCTGGTCAATACCGTGGTGGGCTTCATCGGCCCCGAATATCTCTATGACGCACGCCAGGTCACCCGGGCGGGGCTGGAGGATCACTTTATGGGCAAGCTCACCGGCATCCCCATGGGCTGTGACTGCTGCTACACCAACCATATGAAGGCAGACCAGAACGACATTGAGAATCTGGCAAGCCTGCTGACCCTGGCGGGCTGCAATTATTTCATGGGCATCCCCCACGGCGACGACATCATGCTCAATTATCAGACCACCGGCTTCCGGGAGACCGCCGCCCTGCGGGAGATCACCGGCAAGACCGCCATCCCGGAATTCCAGCGCTGGCTGGAAAAAATGGGCTTCGTGGAAAACGGCCACCTCACCGCCAAGGCCGGCGACGGCTCCAGTCTTATCTTTTAGCGGTGCTGCCCGTAGGGGCGGCAACGTTGCGTTACGGAAAAATGAAATGAGGAATACAATGGAATTTGACAAAGACTTGGCCGCCCGGCAGGAGGCGCGGGAGCTGGCGCGGCAGGCAAATCTTGCCCAGGAGCGCCTCGCAGAATTTACCCAGGAGCAGCTGGACAAAATCGTGGAGGCGGTCGCCGCCGCCTTTTCCCGCGAGGCCGTGACGCTGGCGGAGGAAGCGGTGCAGGAGACCGGCTTCGGCAATATCCGCGACAAGACGACCAAAAACCATTTCGCGTCGGAAAAGGTGCTCTCCGCCGTTAAAAATATGAAAACCGTGGGGATTCTCTCCAAGAATCAGGAGAAAAAGCTGTGGGAGATCGGCGTCCCCGTGGGGGTGATCGCCGCCATCGTGCCCAGCACCAACCCTACCTCCACGGTCTGCTATAAGGCGATCATCGCCCTGAAGGCGGGCTGCAGCATTGTCTTTTCGCCCCACCCCAAGGCCGTCGCCTGTACCTGCCATGCATCGCAGATCGTCGCCCGGGCGGCGGAAGCGGCGGGCGCGCCCAAGGGGGCGGTGGGCTGCCTGAGCATCCCGGCGCTGTCCGGCTGCCAGGAGCTGATGGCCGCGCCGGAGGTGCGGCTGATCCTCGCCACCGGCGGCCCCGGCATGGTGCGGGCGGCCTATTCCTCCGGCAAGCCTGCCATCGGCGTGGGGGCGGGCAACGGCCCAGCCTATATCCACCGCTCGGCGGATGTGCAGCAGGCCATAGCCTGCATTGCGGCGTCCAAGACCTTTGATAACGGCACCGTGTGCGCCTCAGAGCAGAGCATCATCGTGGAAAAAAGCATGGAGGAGGCCGTCCGGGCGGAGGCGCAGCGGCAGGGCTTCTATTTTATGCCGGAGGAAGAGGCGGGGAAGCTGGCAAAGCTGCTCTTTAAGCCCACCGGCGGCCTGAACCCGGAGATCGTGGGCAAATCCGCGCTGGCGCTTTCCAAGCTGGCGGGCTTCGACGTGCCGCCGGGAACCCGGATCCTGGTCGCCCGGGAGCAGCAGGCGGGACCCACCCGCCCCTATTCCATGGAAAAGCTCTGCCCGGTGCTGGCGTTTTTCGTGATGGAAAGCGAGGATGCCGTGCTGGAGAAGGCGGTGGAGGTACTCCGCCACGAGGGCAGCGGCCATACCTTTGTCATCCACGCCCGGGACGAGGCGGTGGTGCGCCGGTTCGCGCTGAAGATCCCCGTCTCCCGCTTCCTGGTCAATGCCCCGGCGGCGCTGGGCGGCATCGGGGCGGCGACCAATCTCTTCCCCGCGCTGACCCTGGGCTGCGGCGCAGTGGGGGGCAGCAGCTCCTCCAACAATGTGTCGCCCCTGGATCTGATCAACATCCGCCGGGTGGCATGGGGCACGGATGAACCCAAGCAGTGCGCTCCGGCGGCGGAGGTGGACGCGGAGCTGGTGGAGCAGCTGGCAAAGAAAATTCTGGAGCGTCTGGGGTGAGCAAATGGATTTGGAAAATCTGATTCAGGCCGTGGCGGACAGCCTGTTTGTGGAGCTGGAGGCCTCCGGGCGGCACGTCCATGTGACGAAGGAGCAGTCCATGGCGCTGTTTGGCCACCTGCTCACGCCCAAGCGTCCCCTGTCCCAGCCGGGACAGTTCCTGGCGCAGGAGCGGGTGGCGGTGATCGGCCCCAAGGGGGAATTCCGGGATGTGGCGGTGCTGGGGCCGGAGCGCAGCGAGGGGCAGGTCGAGATCTCCCTCACCGATGCCCGCACCCTGGGCATTGACGCCCCCATCCGCCTGTCCGGCGACATTCAGGGCACCCCCGGCGCGGAGCTGGCAGGCGCGCGCGGCCGGGTGCGGCTGCTGCGAGGCGTGATCGCCGCCAAGCGGCACATCCACCTGACGCCCCGGGCGGCGGAGCGCTTCGGCGTGAAGAACGGGGAGACGGTGAAGCTGAAAACCCTGACGGAGCGGCCGGTGACCTTTGAGGATGTGTCCGTCCGCGTCAGTGAAAAATTCGCGCCCTATGCCCACCTGGACTATGACGAGGCCAACGCCTGCGGCTTCAAAAAGGGCGACCTGGGGAGAATCATCAAATGCTCCGGGCGCTGCTGATCGGGCGGGAGCCGGGGACCGACCTGGGCTTTTCCTATACGGCGGAGCCGCCCTATGACGCGGTGGTCATCGGCTCGCTGAGCCTGGGGCAGCTGCTGCGCTTTCGGGACGAGCGGGTGTTGGAGGCCATTGCCCAGGGCAAGCAGGTGCTGCTCTATACGCCCGGGCTGCCGGAAGCGCCCCGCAGCCGTCCGCTGGCGGGGAGCCTGTCCTCCGCACAGCGGGAGCTGAAAAACTGGGGCGTGCTCTTTACCGACGGCGGAAGGAAACGCCTGATCACCGCCCAGGAGGCAAAGCTCATGCGCCAGCGGGGGCAGGTACCGGGCTTCGGCGCAGTGCTTACGCCCCTGGCGAAGGAAATATTGGAGGGAAACGATTGAAAATCGGTAATGTTGTAGGTTCCATTTGGGCGACCCGGAAGGCGCAGTGCCTTCAGGGTCAGACCTTCCTGGTGGTGCGCGCCGGGGAGGAGGAGCTGGTCGCCGCCGACCAGGTGGGCGCAGGCCCCGGCGACCGGGTGCTGCTGGCAACCGGAACCGTGGCCTCCCGCTACTGCATGGATGCCCCGGTGGATGCGGCGGTGGTCGCCATCGTGGACGACGGAAAAAAGCATTCGGAGGAATAAACCATGTCTGCTGACCAGCTGCTGATCGCCCTCATGGCGGCATTTGCCCTGCTGGGCGCGGCTGACCGGATCTTGGGCGGCCGCTTCGGCATCGGCGCGGAATTTGAAAAGGGAATCGAATCCATGGGCGCGCTGGCGCTGTCCATGGTGGGCATCGTCTGCCTTGCCCCGGTGCTGGCGGCGGTGCTGCGTCCCATTGTGGTGCCGGTGTTCCGGCTGCTGGGGGCGGATGCCGCCATGTTCGCAGGATCCATCCTGGCATGCGATATGGGCGGCGGCGCGCTGGCGCGGGAGCTGACCCAGGATGCCCAGGCAGCCGCCCTGGGCGGCGTGATCACCGGCTCCATGCTGGGGGCGACCGTGGTGTTTACCATCCCCGTCGCCATGGGCATTTTGCAGGAGGGCGACCGCCCCGCCATGGCAAAGGGCATCCTCTGTGGCATCGTCACCATCCCGGTGGGAGTGCTGGTGGGCGGCCTGGTAGCGGGCTTCCCGCTGGTGATGGTGGCGCAGAACCTGATCCCCATTGTCATCCTGGCGGCGCTGATCGCTCTGGGACTGTGGCGGGCGGAAAAGGCCATGGTGCGGGGCTTCGAGGTGTTCGGCAAAGGCGTGGTGGCGGTGAGCACCATCGGTCTGGCAGCAGCCATTGTCCAGGCATTGACGGGGGTAGCCATCATCCCCGGCATGGCGGCAATATCCGACGGCTTTCAGACCGTGGGCAGCATTGCCATCGTCCTGGCGGGGGCGTTTCCTCTGGTGGCGGTGCTGACCCGTCTGCTGCAAAAGCCCCTGCTGGCCGCCGGGAAAAGGCTGGGCATCAACGAGCCCGCCGCCGCCGGACTGATCGCGAGCCTTGCCAATTCCATCGCCACCTTTGGCATGGTCAGGGACATGAATCCCAGGGGCAAGGTGGTGAATATCGCCTTTGCCGTTTCCGCCGCCTTCGTCTTCGGCGACCATCTGGGCTTTACGGCGGGCTTTGCCCCGGAGCTGCTGCCCGCCGTCATCCTGGGCAAGCTCTCCGGCGGCATCAGCGCCGTCGCCGTTGCCCTGCTGCTGACAAGAAGCGAGGGGGCTTCCGAATAAATCACCCACAGCCGGACGGCGGCTTCTTCCCATGCCGTGGGATGAGATCTCGCTGCTGTCCGTCCTTGCTCAGGCGAAACGTTCATAATTTGTCCGCATTTTGTTTTCAATTCCGTTATCGGACGTTCAAAACCGCCGGATATTCTATAGACAAGAAAGGTTGCGGAAGCCGTGAGCCGCTCCCTTTCATCCGTAGACCCCTCTTTTCTACCTCTCTTCTTTCTATTCCCTTTTGCAAGAGATCCCCGCTGCATTTTTGCAGCGGGGATTTCGTCGCTTCAGCGGCGGAAAAGCGGGGCGGACCGAAACGGATTTGCCCGGCATGAAGTGTTGACAAACCCCGGGAATCGGGGTATCATAGCGAAAAAGAGCATTTAAGTGCCGCCCACCATCGGGCGGAGAATAGGGAACCCGGTGGAAATCCGGGGCGGTACCGCCACTGTGAGTGCGCGGTGCGCCGTGGGGGAGGATCCCGGCCATTGGAAAGACTTTTCCGAGAAGGCTGCACGGCGCACACGGGCGCATGAGCCAGGAGACCTGCTTAAACGGATACGTCCCCCACCCCGGTATTTGGGCGGAAGGGGCTGCTTTGCAGAAATTCGGCTGCGGCGATTCCATGCGGAATCGCCGCAGCTTTTCACTTTTCGGAAGCTGGGAGGAAAACATGGGATATACGCCAAGAGTTCTTCTGGCCGGGGTGAGCAGCGGATGCGGCAAGACCACGGCAATGTGCGCAATTTTACAGGCGCTGGTCAACCGCGGACTGCGGGTGGGGGCGTTCAAATGCGGGCCGGACTACATCGACCCCATGTTCCACAGCCGGATCATCGGCGCAAAGAGCGGGAACCTCGACCTGCATTTCTTTTCGGAGAACACCGCCCGTTTCCTGCTGGCGAAAAACGCCGCCGACCGGGATGTGAGCATCATCGAGGGCGTCATGGGCTATTACGACGGGCTGGGGCTGACCTCCACCCAGGCAAGCTCCTATGCCGTCGCCCAGGCCACGGCCTCGCCGGCAGTGCTGGTGGTGAGCGCAAAGGGCGCGTCCCTTTCCGTGCTGGCCGTGATCCGGGGCTTTTTGCAATTCAGGCCGGACGCGAACATCCGGGGGGTGCTGCTCAATCAGTGCTCCCCCATGGCCTACGGCGCACTGTCCAAGGCCATCGAGGCGCAGCTCGGCATCCGTTGCCTGGGGTATCTGCCGAAAATGGAGGATGTGACCCTGGAGAGCCGCCATCTGGGGCTGGTGACGGCGGACGAGGTGGCGCATCTGCGGGAAAAAATGCAGCTTCTTGCCGCCCAGGCGGAAAAGAGCATCGATCTTGACGGCCTGCTCACCCTGGCGGATACCGCCCCGGCGCTGGAATACACCCCCGTTTCTCTTCCCCGGCGGGAGAAGATCCGGGTGGCTGTGGCAAGGGATCGGGCGTTCTGCTTTTATTATGAGGACAGTCTGGATGCCGTCCGGGAGATGGGCGGCGAGATCGTGCCCTTCAGCCCGCTGACGGACGATGCCCTGCCGGAAGACATCCAGGGGCTCTACCTCGGCGGCGGTTACCCGGAATTATACGCGCAGCAGCTGGAGCAGAACAGATCCATGCGGGATTCCGTCCGCGCCGCTCTGACCGGCGGGCTGCCCTGCATTGCCGAATGCGGCGGCTTCATGTACCTGACGGAGCGGATCGGGGAGCGGGAGATGGTCGGCTTCCTGCCGGGCAGCTGCTTTGATACCGGGCGCCTGACCCGCTTCGGCTACGTGACCCTGCGGGCAAAGCAGGATAATCTGCTGTGCGCCGCCGGGGGGACGATCCCCGCCCACGAGTTCCACCACTGGGACTGCACCGCTCCGGGCAGCGCCTTCACCGCCGCCAAATCCACCGGCAGGCAATGGGACTGCGCCGTCGCCGGGAGCACCCTCTATGCCGGGTTCCCCCATTTCCATTTCTATGGGAATCTGGATTTTCTGAGCAATTTCTACGGCGCATGCGCCGCCTACGGTCGCTAATTTCAAGGAGGCATATTCTATGTTTGAAAATATAAAACCAATGGATATTGAAAAGCGGAGCTTTGAGATCATCACGAAAATCCTGGGCGATACGAAGCTCGATGCGGAAAATGAGCTGGTCATCAAGCGGGTCATCCACACCACGGCGGATTTTGACTATGTGAAGAATCTGGTGTTCTCCCCCCACGCGGTGGCGCAGGGGATCGAGGCGCTGCGCGGCGGGTGCGACATCGTGACGGACACCCAGATGGCAAAGGCGGGCATCAACAAGAAGATCCTGGCAAAGCTGGGCGGCGAGGTGCACTGCTTTATGGCGGACGAGGATGTGGCGAAGGAAGCAAAGGAGCGGGGCGTGACCCGCGCCATCGTCTCCATGGAGCATGCGGCAAGACTGCCGAAGCCCTGCATTTTCGCCATCGGCAACGCCCCCACGGCGCTGATCTCCATCCATGAGCTGATCGAAAAGGGCGCGCTGGACCCGGCGCTGGTGATCGGCGTGCCGGTGGGCTTTGTGAACGTGGTGGAGAGCAAGGAGCTGTTCGTCCATTCGGACATTCCCCATATCATTGCCCGGGGACGCAAGGGCGGCAGCAACGTGGCGGCAGCCATCTGCAATGCCATGCTCTACCAGATCATGCGCTGATGGAGCAGTACATCGAAAAGGACGGCAAGCGGCTGCGCCTGGGCTATACCACCGGCTCCTGCGCCGCTGCCGCTGCCAAGGCCGCCGCATGGATGCTGCTGACGGGACACCGCCGGGAGCATGTCAGCCTGGATACCCCCAAGGGCATCCGGCTGGAGCTGACCGTCCGGGAAATCACCATGGGCGCGGAAGCGGTATCCTGCGCCATTGAAAAGGACAGCGGCGACGACCCGGATGTGACCCGGGGCACGCTGATTTTCGCCACGGTGCGCCGGACAGATACCCCCGGCGTGACGGTGGACGGCGGTTTCGGCATCGGCCGGGTGACCAAGCGGGGGCTTGACCAGCCGGTGGGCAACGCCGCCATCAATTCCGTGCCCCGGAAAATGATCACCGAAAATGTGGAAGAAGTTATGCGTCTGACCGACTATCGGGGCGGGCTGGAAGTCATCATCTCCGCTCCGGAGGGGGAGATGCTTGCAAAAAAGACCTTCAATCCCCGGCTGGGGATCGTAGGAGGCATCTCCATCCTGGGCACCACGGGCATCGTGGAGCCCATGAGCGAAAAGGCGCTGGTGGACACCATCCGGGTGGAGCTGCGTCAGCGCCGCGCCGACGGGCAGGAATACGCGCTGCTGACGCCGGGGAACTACGGCGCGGATTTCATCCGGGACGAAATGGGGCTGGACATGAACGCAGGCGTCCAGGTCTCCAATTTCCTGGGCGATGCCCTGGACATCTGCCGGGAGCTGGGCTTCCGGGGCGCGCTGCTGGTGGGGCACATCGGCAAGCTCGTCAAGGTGGCGGGGGGAATGATGAACACCCACTCCAAATACGGCGACTGCCGCATGGAGATCATGGCTGCCCACGCCGGAGCCGCCGGGGTGCGCCCGGAGCGGCTGGGGGAAATGCTGGACTGCGCCGCCTGTGACGACGCCATCCGAATCCTGCGCGAGGAGGGCAGGCAGGAGGAGACCCTCCGCCGCATCACCGCCCGCGTCCTGTTCCACCTGCGCTGCCGCGCCGATGAAATGGAGATCGGCGTGCTGATCTTCTCCAAGGAGTACGGCATCCTGGGAGAAAGCGAAAATGTAAGGAAACTGATAGAGCTCTTTCAGGGGAGTTAAGTATAATACACAACGGAGGAAAAGCAATGGTACATTTTGTAGGCGCGGGGAGCGGCGCGGTGGATTTAATCACGGTGCGGGGCGCGCGGCTGCTCGCCGAATGCGATGTGGTGATCTATGCAGGGAGCCTGGTGAACCCCGAGGTGCTCCGGTACTGCCGGAAGAACTGCGAGGTTTTTGACAGCGCAAAAATGACGCTGGAGGAGGTCGTCGCCGTCATCCGCCGGGCGGAGCGCGAGGGCAAGACCACCGTGCGGCTGCACACCGGCGATTCCAGCATCTATGGCGCGGTGCACGAGCAGTTCGAGCAGCTGGATCAGCTGGGCATCGACTATGACGTGTGCCCCGGCGTCAGCGCCTTCTGCGGCGCGGCGGCGGCACTGCGGGCAGAATATACCCTGCCGGAGGTGAGCCAGACCGTCATCATCACCCGGGCGGCGGGCAGAACGCCCGTGCCGGAAGGCCAGTCCATCCGGGCGCTGGCCGCCCATCAGGCGACCATGGTGCTCTTCCTCAGCACGAGCCTGACCGAGCAGCTTCAGGCCGACCTGCTGGCGGGGGGGTACGCGCCGGATACCCACGCGGCGGTGGTATACAAAGCCACATGGCCGGACGAAAAAATCTTCCGCTGCACCGTGGGTACGCTGCATGAGACGGTTCGGGAAAATCACCTGAGCAAGACCAGCCTGATCATCGTGGGCAACTGCCTGGGCGACAAGGTCATCCGCTCCCTGCTGTATGATCCTGGCTTCACCACGGAGTTCCGGGAGGCGACAAAGTGAACATCGCCCTGTTTGCCTACAGCCGCAATGGCTGCGAAACGGCGCGGCGGGTGATGGAAGCCCTGCCGGAGGACGAAATACGCTGCTACACCGCCGCCCGGATCGCCCAGCCTCCCTTCGGGGAGATTCCAAGACCCTCCCGCGCGTTTTACGGGGCGCTTTTTGCCGATGTGCAGGCCATGATCTTTGTGGGCAGCGTGGGCATTGCGGTGCGGGAGATCGCCCCCCATGTGCGCAGCAAGGCGACCGACCCGGCAGTGATCGCCGTGGACGAGCGGGGGCAGTTCGTCATTTCCGTGCTCTCCGGGCACATCGGGGGCGCGAACGCCCTGGCAGGTCGTCTTGCCGCCGCCCTGGGCGCGACGCCGGTCATCACCACCGCCACGGACATCAACCATCGCTTCAGCGTGGATGCCTGGGCGGCGCGCCAGGGCTATCTCATTTCAAACCTCAGCGCGGCGAAGGCGGTGTCCGCCGCCGTGCTGGAGGGGGACGTTCCGCTGTGCGCGGATGCGCCCATCCTGCCGCCCCTGCCCACCGGCGTCTGCCTGGGGCAGTCCGGGGCGGTCGGCATCCATATCGGCTATCGCAAATGCCAGCCCTTTGAGACCACGCTGCACCTGATCCCCCCCGTGCTCCAGCTGGGGCTGGGCTGCCGCCGGGGCACGGAGCGGGACGCCGTCCGCCGGGCGGTGGAGCAGGTGTGCCGCGAAAACGCCATTGACCGCCGGGCGATCTGCTGCGCCGCCTCCATCGACCTGAAGGCCGACGAGGCGGGGCTGCTGGAATACTGCCGGGAGGAAAAGCTGCCCATAAGCTTCTACTGCGCCGAGACGCTGCAGGCGGTGCCGGGGGAATTCACCCCCTCCGCCTTTGTGCGCAGCGTCACCGGGGTGGACAATGTGTGCGAGCGGGCGGCGCTGCTGGGCGCGCAGCAGCTGATCGTAAGGAAAACCGCTTTGGACGGCGTCACTGTCGCCCTGGCGGAGCGGACATGGGAGGTACGCTTTGAATAAACTATCGGTTGTGGGCATCGGCCCCGGAAATTTTGAAAATATGACCGTGGCGGCGGACAGAGCGCTGCGGGAGTGCGACGTGATCGTGGGCTACACGGTGTATGTATCGCTGGTAAAGGAGCGCTACCCGGACAAGGAATTTCTCACCACGCCCATGACCCGGGAGACACAGCGCTGCCGCATGGCGCTGGACGAGGCGAAAAAGGGGCGGCATGTGGCAATGGTCTGCTCCGGCGACAGCGGCGTTTACGGCATGGCCGCCCTGGTATACGAGCTGCGGGGTGAATCCTGCGACCCCGAGATCCAGGTGATCCCTGGACTGACGGCGGCGTGCAGCGGCGGGGCGCTGCTGGGCGCGCCGCTGACCCATGATTTTGCCGTCATCAGCCTCAGCGACCGGCTGACCCCCTGGGAGAAGATCGAAAAGCGGCTGGAATGCGCCGCTCTGGGCGATTTGAGCATCGTGCTCTATAATCCCCGGAGCAAGGGCAGGCCGGATAATCTGCGCATGGCCTGCGACATCCTGCTGCGCTACCTGCCTGCCGACCGCCCCTGCGGCGTGGCGCACTCCATCGGCAGGGAGGGGGAGGGGAAGACCTTCCTGACCCTGGGGCAGCTGCGGGACGCGGAAGCGGATATGTTCAGCACCGTGTTCATCGGCAACGCCATGACAAAAATGATCGGTGACGAAATGGTCACTCCGAGAGGGTATCGGGATGTATAAGATCTGTGTGTTTGCAGGCACCACCGAGGGGCGGGAGGTCGTATCCTTCCTACAGGGACAGGCGGAGGTTTATGCCTGCGTGGCGACGGAATACGGCCAGACGCTGCTGCCCCGGGGGGAGCAGGTCACCGTCTCCGCCGTCCGGCTGAGCCAGGAGGAGATGGAGGCGCTGTTCCGCGCCCACCGGTTTGACCTGGTGATCGACGCCACCCACCCCTATGCGGATGTGGTCACCCGGAATATCTGCGCCGCCTGCGCCGCCACGGGCACGCAGTACCACCGGCTGCTCCGCGCGGACTGCACCGCCGGCGAAAACGCAGTGTACGTCCCGGATATTGACGGCGCGGTGGCATATCTCGCCGAAACCCAGGGCACCATCCTGCTGACCACCGGCAGCAAGGAGCTGCATCGCTTTGCGCCGCTGCCGGACTTTGCCCAGCGGACATATGCCCGGGTGCTGCCCATGGAGCAGTCCCTTCAGCTGTGCCGGGAGGCCGGGCTGCAGCCCAGCCACATCCTCGCCATGCAGGGACCGTTCTCCGTGGAAATGAACGCCGCAATGCTGAAAAGCACCGGCGCCGCATACATGGTCACCAAGTCCTCCGGCGCCGCGGGGGGCTTTGAGGAAAAGATTTCCGCCGCCGCTGCGGCGGGGGTGACCTCCGTCATCATCGGCCGCCCGCCCCAGCAGGCGGGCACCGGGCTGGAGCAGACGCTGGAAATGCTCTGCACCCGCTTCGGCTTCCGGGCAGCGCCCCGTGTGTGCATCGTGGGCATCGGCCCCGGTGACCGCGGAGGGCTGACCCTCCGGGCGCACCAGGCGCTGGGGGAGGCGGACTGCGTCATCGGCGCAAAGCGGATGCTGGAGGCGACGGCGGAGCCGGGGCAGGCGACGCGCGCCGCCATTGTGCCGGAGGACATCCGGGACTTTGTTCTCTCCCACCGGGAATACCGCCGGTTTGCGGTGGTCATGAGCGGGGATGTGGGCTTCTTCAGCGGCACGAAAAAGCTGCTGCCGCTGCTGCAGGGCTGTGAGACGGAGCTGCTGCCCGGCATCAGCAGCCTGGTGTATCTGTGCGCCCGGCTGGGCGAGAGCTACGAGGATGTGCTGCCCGTCACGCTGCACGGGCGGGACAATTCCATTCTGCTCCCCCTGTCGCGGGGCAGACGGGTGTTCGTCCTGGTGGGGGGCGAAAACGGCATGGGCAGGCTCTGCCGGACGCTGACCCAGGCGGGGCTGGGGCATACCCGGGTATCCGCCGGAGAAAATCTGAGCTACCCGAATGAAAAGATCACCACCGGCACCGCCGAGACGCTGCAAAGCGGCAATTTCGATTCCCTCTGCGCCGCCCTGCTCCATTGCCCCGGCGCGCCCGCCCCGGTCACCTTCGGGCTGCCGGACGAGGCGTTCGTCCGCGCGGAGACAGTGCCCATGACCAAGAGTGAGGTACGCGCCGTGTGCCTTTCCAAGCTGGCGCTGGGCGAGGATTCCGTCGGCTGGGATGTAGGCGCGGGAACCGGCAGTGTCACCGTCGAAATGGCGCTGGCTGCCCAGCGGGGAAAGGTCTACGCCATCGAGCGCAAGGATGCGGCAGTGGCGCTGCTGAAGGAAAACTGCGCCCGCTTCCATACGGATAACGTGACCGTTGTCCCCGGCACCGCCCCGGAATGCTGCCATGATCTCCCTGCCCCCACCCACGCCTTCCTGGGCGGTACCAGCGGGAACATGAAAGAGATCATCGCCCTGCTGCTGGAAAAGAACCCGGCCGTGCGCATTGTCGCTACCGCCGTCACCCTGGAATCCGTCGCAGAACTGACCGCCTGCCTCCCCCTCTTCCCCGACAGAAAGCCGGAGATCGTCACCCTCTCCGTGTCAAGAGGCCGCCCCCTGGGCGCATACCACCTGATGACCGCCCAGAATCCCATCTGGATCTTCACATTTTGACCGCACGCGCAAGGGGCCGGCAGCAATGCCGGCCCCTTGCGCCAATCAAATCAGCACCTGAGAAAATGCTGAATAAAACTTTGTCATTGTGCTGCATAAGTGCTTTTAATAGAATACGAGGCACAATTGTGCTTAATTTATGCGTTTCTTTGAAGATTTTATCCGAAATTCTCAAAAAGCAGATTTACCCGTTTTCGTGTTGCGGAAAAACTGAATCTGGAGCAGAAGCATCTGCGACTTTTCTTGATTTTGGGGTAAACGATCATACTTTTTCGTTGGTCGATCTCACTTATTCATGATTTCCTCAGAGTCTTCTCGGAGGCAGCTGTGCGTGACTGCCTTTGTGATAAAAGGCGCTATCCCTGATGCATTGCATGTAGACTGTCGGTACGGAAATTCTTGACGCAAAAAGTTGCACAAAGAATTTCAAAAATAAAATATTTTTACATTACGACTAGATGATTTGACAAAAAGAATTGAATAAAATTTATTTTTTGACACATATTGACAATAATTAAAATCTGTGCTATAAAGTATTTAAGCAATCGTTTGCTTAAATATTAAATAAAAGAGGGTTATTCAATGAAACGAAAAGCACTGAGTCTTATCCTGTGTCTGGCACTGGTACTTTCCCTGTTTGCATTCTCCGCTTCTGCGGACGGCGATACGCTGCGTGTTGCCGTCAATATGGACGCCCCCGGTTTTGATCCCTATACCTCCGGCTACAACGTAGCCTCCGCCCTCATCTGCCGCAATGTTTACGAGACCCTGATTAACATGGACGCTGCCGGCAATCTGTATCCCGGCTTGGCCACCGAGTGGGCTTGGGGCGAGGACAATATGTCCGTGATCCTGACCCTGCGCGAGGGCGTCAAGTTCACGAACGGCGACGATTTCAACGCGGATGCGGTCATCTTCTCCCTGAGAGACTACCGCGGCAAGACCGCCATGGGCGGCGAGGGCGAATCCCTGTTCGACTTTGACAACATGGTCAAGCTGGATGATTTTAAGGTTGAAATCCCCCTTAAGCGTGCAGGCTCCGATGCTCTGATCACCCTGACCGACATGATCTATTCCATCTGCTCTCCCAAGGCAGCCGAGGAGCTGGGTGATGACTACGTCAATAACCCCATCGGCACCGGCCCGTATAAGTTTGTTTCCTTCATGTCCGGTGTTGGTTCGGTTATGGTTGCCAACGAGGATTACTGGGGCGGCGCTCCCGCGATCAAGAATGTAGAAACCGTTTACATTGCCGAAGCCTCCGTTGCACAGATGGAGCTTGAGATAGGGAATATTGACTGGGTCACTAGCCCTGACAACATCGACATCCAGCACATCCAGGCGGGTGACATCCCCGGCCTTACCGTTATGCAGATGCCCGCTTCCGGTGTCAAGAACCTGTGGTTCAATTTCCGCCATGAGGCCATGCGTGATGTAAATCTGCGCCGTGCCATCAACTGCGCGATCAACAAGGAATCCATCATTGCCGTTGCCTTCGGCGGTTCCGCAACTGTTGCACATCAGATGATTGCGGATAACAACGGCGCTTATGATCCTGCTTACGATGAAAATCCCATGTATCCCTATGACCTTGAGCTTGCAAAAGAATACCTCTCTAAGTCCAATTACCCCGACGGGTTGACCATTGAGATCTATTCTGATACGACTCCCCTTGAAGTGCGCATCATGGAGATCGTGAAGAACAATCTGGCAGAAATCGGCATCACCGTGAACATCCATGCGCTGGACAGCAGTGTTGCCGTGCCCACCCTGATTGCCGGTGAAGAGGATGATATGTACGTCGCCATCAGCTGCTCCAGCATCGGCTATGCGCCCGGCTTCCTGAAGAACTGCTCTCCCGACATGCGTCCCAACTGGGGCGACTGGACGCAGATCGAGGCGGATGCCGAAATTTATGATCTGTACCTGCAGGCACTGGCAACCACCGATGTTGACGAGTGCAACGAGCTGGTGCGGCAGGCTGTCCGGCTGGAGATGGAGAACGCCATGGCAGTGCCTATGTGTTATCCCATCAGCTACATGACCTGCTCCGAAAATCTGAAAGGCGTCGTAATCAATGGCAGCCAGTGCACCTATCTGCTGGCAGGCGCCTACTTTGCCGACTGATTTAAGAAACCCTGAATAAATCTCCTTCGGCTGAACAGCGGATCTTTTTCCCTATCCGTGCAGTTCCAAAAGCGGGAAATACATACAGTATTCCTCCGCTTTCGGAACTTTCGCCTGGTGAAAAATCTCTCGCTGCCGGCTCTTGTGGATTTAGTCAGTGCTTCCTTAAGAACCGTAATTGTGCTCTGGAGCCTCCAGAGCACAATTTATAGAGATATGGAATGCTCTGGAATCTCCGGAGAAATTGCCTGCGGCTGCGCAATGGCTTTTTCCGCTGTCAGCTTCTGCTGATTTACATGGAGCTTCCCTTGCAGATATTTCGAGTGTGCTTACCAATTTTTTGAGGGAGAAGCGATATGACCAGATATATCCTGAAGAGAATCGGAATGATGATCTTCGTTGTTTTAGGCGTTTTGTTATTTGTATTTGTGCTGCTGTATCTGACCCCCGGTGATCCGGCGCGGCAGGTGCTCGGAGTGTCCGCAACGGACGAGCAGATTGCAGCGCAAAGGCATATTATGGGGCTGGACAAGCCGTTTCTGGAGCAGCTGGGCGACTATGTATATAATCTGTTCTTCCGCTTCGACCTGGGCAATTCCTACAAAACCAATCTGAGTGTAATGGACGAAATAGCCCGCCGGGTGCCGGTTACGCTCCTGATTGGTTCCCTTGGCGTATGCCTGAGTTTGCTGATTGGAATCCCGCTGGGAATTCTGTCCGCCGTGAAGCAGTATAGCCTGGTGGATAACGCTGCAAACATTCTGGCTGTGGTGTTTACCTCCATGCCCTCCTTCTGGCTGGCATTGGAGCTGTCGCTGATTTTTGCCTTCCGGCTGCGCTGGCTGCCGCCTACAGGCTTCAAGGGCTTCCAGTACATCATTCTGCCGGTCATTACCCTGGGACTTGGCGGCGCTGCCTCCAATTACCGCATGGCGCGCTCCACTGTCCTCGATGAGATCCGAAAGGATTATGTCCGGACGGCGCGCGCCAAGGGCACCAAGGAATCCAGCGTTATTTTGAAGCATGCGGTGAAGAATGCCATGATTCCCATCATTACGCAGGTGGGCAACAGCATCGGCGGCATCCTGGGCGGCGCTGTGGTCGTAGAGAATGTGTTTGCCATTCCCGGAATGGGAACCTACCTTGTCGGTGCGATCAATGCCCGCGATTATCCGATTATCCGCGGCGGCGTGCTTGTGATTTGCGTGTTTGTTTCCTTCTGCAACCTGGCGACGGACATTGCCTCCGCCTTCATCGACCCGCGTATCAAATCCTACTATAAGAAAATGGGCAAAAAGAAGGGAGCGGCTGCAAAATGAAGCGAAACTCTGAATTGATTCGATTCTGGCGGCGCTTCCGGAGAAATCGGCTTGCCGTGTTCGGCCTTTGCTTTTTAACGCTGCTGGCAATCGTTGCCATTTTCGCCAATGTGATTGCACCGGAGGGCTATGATGTGCAGGATCCGTCGCTGCAATACCAAAGCCCCTGCCTGGAGCATCCCATGGGCACCGATTACCTGGGGCGGGACAACCTGGTGCGCATGATTTACGGCGCAAGGATTTCGCTCTCCATCGGCGTCGTTACTACGGTGGTGGGTACTGCCATTGCGGTGTTCATCGGTATGCTGGCAGGCTTCTACGGAGGAAAAGCCGATAATGTGCTGATGCGCATCATGGATGTGTTCCTTTCGATTCCCTCCATCCTGCTTTCCATCGTCCTCGCCGCAGTATTTGGCGGAGGTGTGGTTTCCATGATTTTTGCGCTGTCCCTCGGTGCGATTCCCGGCGTTTCCCGGCTGGTGCGCGCCATGGTCATTGCGGAGCGGGATAAGGAGTATATCGAGGTTGCCCGTACCTCCCGCGCAAGTGATCTGCGCATTATGTTCCGCTATATTCTGCCGAATATTTCCTCTTCCCTGATTGTCCTCTTTACAATGGGCGTGGCGGGCGGTATTCTGAACGCTTCGACGCTGAGCTTCCTCGGCCTGGGCGCGCAGGCTCCCATGCCGGAGTGGGGCAAAATGCTGGCGGAGGGAAGAAACTACATCCGCTATTATCCCTATCTGGTGGTTGCGCCCGGTGTGATGATCATGCTGACCGTTTTCTCGCTGAACATGATCGGCGACGGTCTGCGCGATGCGCTGGATCCCAGGCTGAAAGGAAGGTAAACAATGGAACAGGAAACGATTCTTTCCGTAGAAAATCTGTCCGTGGAATACCGCAGCGAGGACGGCGACGTAAAGGCAGTCCGCAATGTCAGCTTCCAGCTGGAGCGAGGCAAAACCATCGGCCTTGTGGGTGAAACCGGCGCCGGAAAGACCACCATCGCCCTTGCCGCGATGGGTCTGCTGCCGGAGCCGCCTGCCCGGGTCACCGGGGGACGGATTCTGTACAACGGAAAAAATATCTTTGACATGGGCCACAAGGAGCGTACCGCTCTGCGAGGAAACGCGATTTCCATGATTTTCCAGGATCCCATGACCTCTCTGAATCCCATCGAGACCGTAGGAAGCCAGATTGAAGAGGCAATTCTGAATCACAACCGGATCAGCCGGGCAGAGGCGAGAATGCGCGCCACTGAAAAGCTGGAAATGGTCGGTATCCCGGGTGAACGGTTCGATGAGTATCCTCATCAGTTTTCCGGCGGCATGAAGCAGCGTATTGTGATTGCCATTGCGCTGGCCTGCGACCCCGATTTGCTCATTGCGGACGAACCGACTACCGCGCTGGATGTGACCATTCAGGCGCAGATTTTGCAGCTGATGAAGCGGCTGCAAAAGGAGAAAAACACCTCCAATATCATGATTACCCATGACCTGGGCGTAATTGCCATGATGTGCGATGAGGTCGCCGTCGTCTACGCCGGGCAGATCATTGAAAAGGGAACGCTGGAGCAGGTGTTTGAGCACCCGGCGCATCCGTATACGGTTGGACTGTTTAAGGCGCTCCCGGATATTAATGACCGTACCCGGCACCGGCTGGAGCCGATTCATGGCCTGATGCCCGACCCAACCAAACTCCCCGAGGGGTGCGCCTTTGCACCCAGATGCCCCGGCTGCGAGGGCTGCTGCCGGGACGGACAGGTCGAGCTGACGGATATGGGCGATGGCCATCTGGTTCGGTGCATCCGAAAGCAGGGAGGGATGGACAATGGATGAAATTCTTCAAGTGCGGAATCTGAAAAAATATTTTGAAACACGGGCGGGTACGCTGCATGCCGTTGACGATGTTTCCTTTTCCATCCGCAGGGGCGAGACGCTGGGCATTGTCGGAGAATCCGGCTGCGGAAAATCTACTTTGGGAAGAACCGTTCAGCACCTTATGGACGCCACGGACGGTCAGATTTTCTATAAAGGGCAGGATGTGACGCACCTTAGCAAAAAGCAGACCCGGGACTATATGAAAAATGTCCAGATGATTTTCCAGGATCCCTATTCCTCACTGAATCCCCGCATGACGGTGAAGCAGATCATCATGGAGCCGCTGCTGATTGACGGCGTGCGGAAAAAGGATGCCGAGCGGCAGGTGCGGGAGATGATGGAGACGGTCGGCATTGACGCCCGCTTTGAAAACGCCTACCCCAACGAGCTGGACGGCGGCAGACGGCAGCGCGTGGGTATCGCCCGTGCACTGATTCTGAAGCCGGAGTTTGTTATCTGCGATGAGCCTGTTTCCGCGCTGGATGTGTCGATTCAGGCACAGATTCTGAACCTGATGCAGGATCTGCAGGATGAGCTTGGCCTGACCTATATTTTTGTCACTCACGACTTGAGTGTTGTCCGGCATATTTCTGATCACATTGCGGTGATGTATCTGGGGCAGATGGTGGAATATGCGCAGACGGATGCACTGTTTGACCATCCCTCCCATCCCTATACCCAGGCGCTGCTGGCATCCGTCCCCACGATCGATCTCAAGAAGGCAAAGCAGATCGAGGCAATCGTCGGCGAAATTACCTCGCCCATCAATCCCAAGCCGGGCTGCCGCTTTGCCGCGCGGTGCCCGTATGCCTCCGAAAAATGCACCGGCACGCAGCCTCCCATGCAGGATGTTGGGGCGGGGCACCTGGTCAGCTGCTTCCATTGCGAGGGGAGATTGTAAATCCGTGAAAAATAACCGTATGTGGAACCGCAATTTTATTCTTGTGTTCCTGTGCAATGTGTTTATTGCATTCAGCTTTCATATTCTTACGCCTACGCTTCCAAAATATGTGGTTGCGTTGGGCGGCGGCGTGGAGACGGCGGGGCTTGTGGCGACTGCGTTTACCGTTACGGCTGTGATCACGCGTCCGTTTGTCGGCTACTACATCGATATGAAAAGCAGGAAAAAAATTCTGCTGGCATCCGTTGTAATTATCGCTGCTGCAATCCTGGGCTACATGTTTTCCGCCTCGGTGGCTGCCATGATGGCATTTCGCCTGCTCCACGGCATCGGCTGGGGCATGGCCACCACCGCCACAAGCACCGTCCTGGTTGCCTCCATTCCGGAGGAGCAGATTGGGCGCGGCATTGGACTGTATGGCATCTGCTCCTCGCTGGCCTCTGTATTTGCCCCCAATCTGGGCTTACAGCTGAGCGGCAGCTTGGGCTACTTCCGCATGTTCCTGGTTGCGTTTGCGCTGGCGGCAGCCAGCTGTGTGCTGGGGCTTCTGATCGATGAATCGAGCCTGCGGGTATCGCCTAAAAAGCCTGCGCAGGAGTTTGGACTGGTGAACCGGCTGTTTGCCCGCGAGGCGGCGGCGCCTGCTATGATTACCCTGTGCGTCGGCGCAGGCATGGCTGTCATTTCCAATTTTATCGCGCTGTATGCCGACAGCCTGTATGTTGAAAACATCGGCTACTTCTTTACGGTGGCAGGTGCGGTGATGCTCTTTACCCGGCCGCTGTTCGGCAGACTTTCCGACAGTCGTCACAGCCGCGCCATTGTGCTGGCTGCGCTGGCTGGCTTCAGCCTCGTTTTCCTGACGCTGAGCTTCGCCAGGACGCTCCCCGTGTTCCTGGTGGGGGCGGCGCTGTACGGCACCTTCTACGGTGCGCTGGGGCCGATGATGCAGGCATGGTGCGTCAGATCCGTTGACGTATCCAAAAGCGGAACCGCAAACAGCACCTACTACACGGCGCTGGACATCGGCAACGCCATCGGAGCGCCCGTTGGCGGTTGGATTTCCGCCAACATGAGCTACAGCAGAATGTATCTTTCCGTGATGGTGCTGCAGCTGCTGGCATTGACGTTCGTTTCTGTGTGGACACTGCGAGAAAGGAGAAAACATGTCTAAGGTTACCATTCGTGATATTGCCGAGGCGACCGGAGTGTCCGTCAGCACGGTTTCGCGGATCGTCAACGGGAAAGGAAAATACTCCGACAGCACCCGCAGCGCCGTCATGAACGCAATCCGGGAAGCACAGTATACGCCCAATCTGGTGGCGCAGACCCTGCGCTCCAATCAGAGCAAGCTGATTGGAATCATGGTGCCCCATATGGGTAACGAGAACTTTTCCGGTATTTCAGAAATGCTGGTGCGGGAGCTGATCAAGAGGGGCTATACGCCCATCGTGTGCGTCACGCTGCACGACGAGGGGATTGCCAATACATTTTTCAGCGCGCTGTCGCTGTATAATACCGCCGCCATCATCCATGTGTTCCGCGAGACTCCGGTACCGGCAGAGTTTTCGGATATTCCAACCGTATACCTGGGGACGGTTCCCGATGGCGTGGAGGGGTGTCCCAGGGTGCTGTTTGACATTGTGGGAGGCACCCGCAGCGCAACCAATGAGCTCATTCGCTCCGGCGCGCGGAAGATCGTTTACATTCAGTCCGACCGCACGCGTTCCGGTCACATCGGCCGGTACCTGGGCTATCAGCAGGCGTTGTGGGAAAACGGGATCCATCTGGATGAAGGGCTGTGCGTGACTGTCTCTCCGGAGCGGGGAAAGACAGTGCAGGATGCCCTGGGCGACCTGCTGGATCGCGGTGTGCCGTTCGACGGTGTTTACGCGAATTCGCTGACCAACGCGATTGAGACCATATCCTATTTGAAGAGCCGTGGACTGCGTGTCCCGGATGATGTGCGGGTGATCACACTCGACAGCGGCCCGCTGGCGGAGATGTATGCGCCGTCCATCTCCACCATCGAAGGAGAAACCCAAATGGCATGTGACGCCGTTGTAAACGCGGTGCAGGATCTTCTGGAAAACGGAAAGGTGAACACAATGTCCGTCTGCATTCCCACAACCCTGCACCCCCGCGAGACGACAGGGGTCATCGAAAAGAAGCAAGGAGAGAAGATATGATTTGGCAGCTTGAACGTACCCGCCCGGAAAAAATCGGACTGTCGGCGGAAAAGGCAAAAAAATTTCTGCAAATGGTGCAGCATGACAAAACAGAAATGCACGGCGTTATGGCAATGAAGGACGGCAAGGTCTTTCTGGAATCCTGGTGGGCGCCCTTCGGCAGAGAATTCCCGCACAGCTGCCACTCCATGGGCAAGAGCTACACCTGCACTGCCATCGGACTTGCATGCACCGAGGGGCTGCTTTCAATGGATGATCGCATTGCCGATCTGTTTGCCGGCGAGATGAAGCAGTGGAACATCCGGCAGACACCGCAGTTTGAACGCCTGCTTGTGCGGCATGTGGTGACCATGACCAATGGTATGGAGCATATGTCGGAGCTGACGGACGACTGGATTCGGCTCTATCTGGAAAATCCCGTCGTGTTTGAGCCGGGCACCCGGTTCCTGTATAACACAGCCGGTTCCTGCCTGCTTGCCGTGCTGGTCAGAAAGGTTACCGGGAAGGACGTTTTTGCTTATCTGAGCGAAAAACTCTTCCCCTACATCGGCATTGACCCGGCAAGCATGGTGTGGCTGAAATTCCACGACGGCAATATTGCGGAGCCGGGCTGCTTCTCCCTGACGGAAAATAACCTGCGGCTTGGCATGCTGTATGCGTGCGGCGGCAAAATCGGCGATAAACAGCTTATCGACCCGCAGTGGATTCGTGATGCGCTGCATGTACACATCGCAACGGATGCCATGCCCGGCAGCGATGACGCGCACTGTGGCTATGGCTATCAGCTGTGGCGCTGTAATTATCCCGGAGCCTGGCGCTTTGACGGCGGGCAGGGACAGTACTGTATTATCCTGCCGGAGCGGGGAATCCTTGTCGCCATCAACGAAGGCGGTATCGAACCCTACGGACCGGCAAAGACGCTGGAGATGGTGTACCGGTACCTGCTGGATGAAATTGAGGACGCTCCCGTCCCGGAGAACGACGCTGCATGGAACGATCTGGTGACCTACGCCGGCTCGCGCAGCGTTGTGTGGGATGAGCCCAACCGCTTCCTCCCTGCACAGGATCATTTTTCCGGGACTTATCGGGTGCTGGAGGGCACCGCAACGCCCTGGATCGGCGTAAGTCCCGGAGGCTTTAATTTCTTTGAGAGCTTTTATGACGCCTCGAAGAAAAAGGAAATGACCGATTTCACGCTTGCGGTTACCCCGGAGACAGTGACCTTGACCGTTGACGGCTATGCCGACTTCATCGCTCGCTTCGATGGCGGCATCACCGTCCATGAGACCGACAGCGTCCTTCCCGGCCTTCGCCGTACCTATTCCACGGCGGCCTTCACCGACGAAAATACCCTGCTGATCCGCATTCACTGGATTTCCGGCTGGTTCGTAACGGAAATGACCTTCCACAGAGAAAAGGACGGCACTTATCGCGTCAGTGCATCGAAGAACATTCTCAATGAGCAGCGTCCCTGGTTTACGGAATATTCCACCGCTGTCCGCACCGAGTAAACGGCAAAAAGCTGCCCCTGGGCTCTGTACTGAATCAGAGCCCGGGGGCAGTTCCTCCCCGACGAAGGGGATGTGCCTTTTACCACAATTGGCAGTGGCGCGCCGCATGTTCTGCTGCGGCGATCTCCTGCATCCTGGGGAGCGCGTAGTCCAGCAGGGCGCGGAAGGAGGAGCAGAAATAATTGTGCGGGCCTGTTTCGTCCGTGTGCCAGTCGTTTTTGCAGCCGCCGTTGCAGAGCCGACCGTAGGGGCAGGAGCGGCATTCAGCGGGCTTGTCCGTGCCCCAGCGGAGGAAAGCGGCGGCTTTTTCACTGCCGGAGAGCCGGGCGATGGTCGTCTCCTGGATGCTGCCCAGCTTCCAGGGATCCAGCACGTAGAAATCGCAGGGATATGCGGAGCCGTCCCCCTCGATGACCAGGTATGAGCCGCATTTGCCGCAGGTGGCGCAGGTGCTTGCACCGTCGCCCAGAAGAATGTGGATGTAGTCGTCAAAGAGACGGATGCTGTGATAGTCGCGTTTTTTCCAGTCCTGATACCACAGGTCGAATATGCGGCACAGGAAAACTCCGTATTCCTCCGGCGTCAGCGACCACGGCTCCTGTCCCCGGGGGCGACCGATGGGATCCATGCATGCGATGAACTGGATATAGCGGAAGCCGAGATTTTTAAGGTTTTTATAGACCTGCTCTCCCCGCCGGGCACAGTCGGCGGTCACGACGCACAGCGCGTTGTAATCCACCCCATATTTTTCCAGCAGCGATTTTGCCGCCAGGACGCGCTGCCAGGTGCCCGCGCCTGCCGCATCCAGCCGGAGGGAATCGTGTACGCGCCGCATGCCGTCCAGCGAGAGCCCAACGAGAAAATGCTCCTGCTTCAGGAAGGCGGCCCACTGCTCGTCAAGCAGCGTGCCGTTGGTCTGAATCGCATAGTGTACGGAAACCCCGGCGGGGCAATGCATGCGTACCATTTGCGCGAAATCGCGGAAGAAGGGAAGGCCTGCGACGGTGGGCTCGCCCCCCTGGAAGGTGAAGTTGACCGCGCCGCCGGCATCCACGGCATTGAATGCCTGGCAGATCAGCTGCTGTGCCAGCGCCTGGGGCATGACACCCATGCTGCGCTGGGTGCGGTTGCGCGCCTCGTCCTCATAAAAGCAATACCGGCACCGCAGATTGCAGAGGCTGGAGGCGGGCTTTATCAGCAGATTTACAGATTTCAAATTGGTGCCCTCCTTATTTGTATCGAGGCGCTTCCGCCTGGCACAGCGCAATAAAGCGCTGCATGCTGGGCGAAAGGAATTTGCGGCGGTGGTGGACGATGTAGAGCGTTCGGTTCAGCGGTTCCCGGAAGGGGAGCATGGCGACGGTGTGCTCCTGCACATCCCGCGCGACCAGGCGCTGCGGCAGCACTGCGACCCCAAGCCCCTGAGAAACCGCCTGCACAATGGCCTGCGTGCTGACGCTCTCCCATGCGGGGTGTACGGTCAGATTGTGCAGAGCAAAATAGGCGTCCAGAATCGTCCGCGTGGAGCTGCCGGGCTCCCGCATCAGGAAGGGGAAGGCGCTCAGCTCCTCCAGTGTAACGCTGGGCTGACCTGCCAGCGCCGAGCCGCGGGGAACAATGGCGCAGAGCGTATCCTGCAAAAACGGGACGGCGCTGAGCTCCCGGCTTTCCGGCCGGGCTTCGATCAGCCCCAGATCGATCTCGTTATTGAGCGTCATCTGCTCCACCTGGCTGGCGCGGAAGACCTTGATGTCCAGCTGAAGCTGGGGGTATTCCGCCCGGTATTGCCGGATGAGGGGCGGGAGCAGATAAGTGCCGATGGTGACCGTTGCCCCGACGCGGATGGTGCCCAGAGCGTCCCAGTTGCGCATCTTCGTCTCCATCTCGTCGAACACCGATACAATGTGGAGCGCGTAGCCGTAGAATGCCCTGCCGCACTCGGTGGGGGACAGCCTCCGCCCGACCCGGGCAAAAAGCTCTACGCCGTAGTAGTCCTCCAGCTCCCGCAGGGCGAGGCTGACGGAGGGCTGCGCCATGTGCAGCGACTCTGCCGCCTTGGTCACGCTCCCCTGCTGAAAGACCGCCACAATGATTTTCATATGCCGCAGCGTCATAGGAGCCTCCTTGATAACGAATTCATTATGCTTTTTATAGAATAATACTATTTTACAAATATGTCAAGAGCGGCTATACTGGATTGCAGGAGGGGGATTTTATGGAAGACAAAAAGAAAGTCCTGCGCAAGCTGTTTTTTTCAACATTGTACCTGAGCGCCTTCACCTTCGGCGGCGGCTATGTGATCGTGACGCTGATGAAGAAGAAATTCGTTGATGAGCTCCACTGGATCGATGAGGACGAGATGCTCAATCTGGTCGCCATCGCCCAGTCCGCCCCCGGCGCGATCGCGGTCAACGGCGCGATCGTCGTGGGCTACAAGCTGGCTGGCATCCTGGGCGCGCTGGTCGCCATCCTGGCAACCATTATTCCGCCTTTTTTGGTCATTACGGCGATCTCCTATTGCTATACGCTGATCCGGGATAACGTGATCGTCAGCCGGGTGATGTCCGGCATGCAGGTCGGCGTGGGCGCGGTCATTGCCTCCGTGGTGTGGGATATGGGCAAGGGCGTCGTGAAGCAGAAGGATATTGCGTCCATTGTCATCATGGCGGCTGCGTTTGTGGCGGCATGTGTATTCCGCATCAACGTGATCTACATCATCCTGACCTGCATTGCAATCGGGATCGTCCGCACCCTGATCGCAGCAAGGAGGAACCTGAAATGATTTATTTTCAGCTGTTTTTGAGCTTCCTGCAAATCGGCGCCCTCAGCTTCGGCGGCGGCTACGCAGCCATGCCCATCATTCAGGCGGAGATCGTCGCAAAGCACGGCTGGCTCAGCATGAGCGAATTTACGGATCTGATCACCATTGCGGAAATGACGCCCGGGCCGATCGCAGTCAATTCCGCCACCTTTGTCGGCTGCAAAATCGCCGGGGTTCCCGGCGCGCTGGTGTCCACCTGCGGCTGCATCCTGCCCGCCTGCATCATCGTCACCCTGATTGCAAAGCTCTATTTGAAGTACCGCAACATGGCGGTGCTGCAGAGCGTGCTCGGCTCCCTCCGCCCGGCGGTGGTTGCAATGATCGCATCCTCCGGCATCCTGATCCTGGTCAGCGCCTTCTGGGGCGGCGCAGCCGTCACCCTGAGCGGCACCAACTGGACAATGGTCGCCATTTTCGCCGTCTGTTACATTCTTCTGCGCAAAACCAAACTCAGCCCCATTGCCGTAATGGTTCTGGCAGGCATCCTGAACCTGGCGCTTTCCCTCTTCGGCATATCGGGGTAAGGATCCCAAGCAGCACAAATAGTTAGACCCACGGCAGCGGAATGCTCTCCGCTGCCGTGGGTTTTGCTGTTACAGCGGCGTAATGCCGTAGCGGTGGTAAAGCTCCGCAGGAGCGTCGGCCTCTTTCATGTAGCGGGAAATCAGGGCTTTCATGCGATGGATGACTGCCGGGTCATCAAGTTCTTCCAGTTGCCCGGGATCCTTCTCGATGTCAAACAGGCGGCTTGGGGATACCTGCTCACTGGCACCGACACAGTTCCCCTGGCAGCGGATTTTCATTGTCTTCAGCCCCTTGGTAAAGGAAAAGGGAGCGGCAAGGGTAATGTCCGCCAGTTCCTCCACGGAAAAGCGGCAGCGCATATGAGTGGGCATCAATGTGTAGTCGTAGAAGGGATCCTCAGGATGCTCCGGCGCGTTCATGTACAGATATTTCCCATCTGTCACGATGATTTCACCTCCGTGGTAACCGAATACCACAAAATCATGCAGCGCGGCTCCATCCTCCATGGCAGACCGCAGGGGCTTGCCGGTCATATCCGCCGGGATGGGTTGCCCGAAGAATTCCAGCGGGGTCGCCGTCAGATCCGGCATTTGGACGAAACTGGAGCAGTGCTTTCCGGCGCACTCCAGGCGGGGGTCATAGACGTAGAGCGGCGTATGGGCGATTTCGTTGTAGCAGGGCATTGCACTCTTACCCCACCAGTTGTGCTCGCCCAGCAGAAAGCCGTGGTCAGTACATACGATCAGCATGGTGTCCCGCCACAAATCGCATGCGTCCATTTTGTCGAGGACTCTGCCAAGAGAGGCGTCGCATTTTTCCAGCAGTGCCGCATAGCGGTTGCGCCCTGTCTGCACTACCCCAGCACTCTCACGGACGGGCATGTAGGGCGGCCAATCAGCACCCAAAGCGTCCTCGCCATGGAGTGGCCCATCGAAATGACTGCGGTATTTTTCGTCGCAGAAGAAGGGCTCATGAGGATCGAAACACTCGATTTGCAGGAACCAGTCGTCTGCGGTATGATTCACATCGATAAATTCCAGCCCTGCCTCGAAGGTCAGTGCCTGGGGTGTCTTGCTTTCGGTGTCCATATAGGTGCGGTTGACCTGATCGTGGAGGTTCATGGCCTTCATCACGGGCGCTTTGGAGAGGAATTCCTCCTTCCCCTTGAATACGGATTTGGTGCATGGTTTCAGGTTCAGGTTTTCCTTCCAGGGGTCGCCCTCCTGCCCGCGAATGCACTCCCAGGAGCTGTAGCGGGTGTGGTAGGTGCCGCCGCCGTCTTCCCAATAATGCTGATGGTCGCTGACCAGGTGGCTGCAAATGCCTGCATCCCGCAGAATTTCCGGCATGGAATCATCGAATGGTTCCAGCGGCCCCCAGCTGCGGTGCAGAAAATTGGGGCGCCCTGTATGCAGCTCCCGTCGGGCGGGCATGCAGGGCATGCTGCCCACGTAGCAGTTTTCAAACTGCGTTGCCCGCTGCACCAGGCGTTTGAAATTCGGCGTTCTCGTCCAGGTGCACCCGTAGCATTCCAGCATGGCGCGGTTCAGGGAGTCAAACATGACCATAATTGCCTTCATTGCATTGTTCCTTTTAGCTTAAATCACCGGCATAAAAATTGATGACCGGTTTTTCCCAATAGTACTGTACGATTTCCAGTGCGCGGGGCGAGTAGGCAAAATGAATTTGCCGCACCGGCCATTTGAGTACCATATCAAACCGCTCTTGACTGGTCATGGCGTTGGTGGAGAAATAGAGATAGCGCATCCCGGGCTTTCCTGATTTGCCGGATTTGAGAATATTGGAGCCGAAAACGCCCACTTCCTGCAGCTCATCCCAGGTGTAATGCTTTGCAGGGAGCAGGGGAATCCGGCGCGTGACCCCCTCCCGGCCAATGTGCACGACCGCGCCGTACATCGCGCAGAGGCACAGATAAACCAGCACCATCAGGACGCATACCGTGCCGCCGATCCAACTGCCCACAGTAATCAGGGAAAGACCGGCAAGAAGAAAAACGGCGGCGAAAAAGGCCATGATAATGGCGTGGGTTTTATTGACGATTACATTCATTGACATAGGCGATCTTCCTCATTGGTCACTGGAAATGCCCGATGGCGCATGCAGGCTTTCGGGAGGAACCTCACGACTGTGTGCAGCGTGCGCCTTCAGCTGCGCCCGGAGGGATGCCACGACCGGCGCATACTGCGGAAGTTTTGCCATATTCCGATCCTCCGCCGGGCATGCACGCACATCAACAAAGAAAAGATCCTCGTCTTCCTCGGCAGCGGGGAGTCCGTCAATGCGCACGTTCATATCCAGCCGGTAGTCATTTGTGCGGATGCAGGAGCGGCGTGGCCAGCCGCGCCCGCCGGGGAGGCACCCCAGACGCCGGTTGGGGAAGGCATAGCTGTCCGGTTCACCGTAGCCGATGGTGGAAAATATTGCCTCCGGGTATTCCTCTTGTGCCAGGCTGCAGCCTCTGAACTGTGCGGGGACAGGGACGCCCACCATGGACAGCACGGTGCGGGCAATATCGATATTGGAGCAGACTTGCCGGACACGGCGGCCTTTTGGCGTACCGGAGGGGTCGGCGATAATCAGCGGTACCGCATGGCTGGAACGGTGGAATATGTGCTTACCCAAGCCGCGGCATTCGCCCCGGAGCGCGCCGTGGTCGGCATTGAAAATCAGAATGGTATTTTCCAGAAGATTCAGCTCCCGCAGACATTGCAGAATTGCACCTACCTGATCATCGACCCATGCGGCCATACCGTAGTAGTAGACCTTTGCCATGCGGCGTTCCTCCGACGTCAGCGTATCCAGGCGCACTGCTTCGGCCAGCGCTTTTTCAAAGTCGCTCAAACCGCTGATATCCGGCAGAGAGCTATCAAACGGGTAATCCCGGTATAATTCCTCATAGCCCCGCTTCAGAATAATGGGGGAGTGCGGCTGGGTATAGGAAACCCGGAGAAAAAAAGGCTGCGGGGATGCGCTTTGCTCCTGCAGCCAGGCGGCGGCATTGCGGGTGACGGTCTCGGGGTAATAGTCCGTTTTCTCCTCGGGGTAGAGGCTGGCGACGTTCATGGAGATGCCCTGACGGGGCTTGATGCGGGGCAGATTTTGCATCTCCTGCCGGGTCAGCCCCAGACTCATTTCACTGCCGTCAGGGACATCCAGTTGGAAGGGGTGCATCTGCGGCGCGACATGCGTTTTGCCGAAATTGGCGGTTTTGTAACCGGCCTGTGCCAGAACCTCTGGGAAGGTGACGACCTCCTCCGGAAGCCGGAAGCCGGGATACGCTGCCTCGTTGCCGTAGACGGCAGTGTCCTCCGGATAAAGCCCGGTGAGCAGGCTGACCCGTGAGGGAACGCAGATGGGAGAATTGCAGTAGCAGTTTTCGTACAGGGTCCCCATAGCGGCAATGCTGTCGATGTTGGGGGTTTTCATTTTCCCGGCTGGATTGCCATAGCAGCCCAGCGCATCCTGCCGCATCTCGTCGCAGAAAAAGGAAACGACATTTTTCAAGCTGCAATTCCTCCGATTTTACAGGTAGTGCTCTGCATCGGTAAATTCCAGAACCGGGTGGATGGAAACCTTCCGCACAGCGCCTTTGTGATTGATCATATCCAGAAGCGCCCGTGCCGCTTCAATGCCCACGTCCCGGTGGGGAAACTGGTAGGAGATGCTGCGCTTGAACCAATCCCGGTTCTCCGGGCTGGGACTGCGAAGAAATTCGTTGTAGAGAATACGGGTAACCATCGCCTGGAGTTCGCGGGAGTAGCACAGCACGGCAGTATCGGCTGGATGCTCCTGCAGTGCCTGCCAGATGCGGGCAATAATGCCGTCGGAAATGCCTGTGGAGTAATTGCTGACAATCTGATTGAACCAGGCTTCATCCAGTTCCTCCAGCTGAACAACGTCCACGGAAACGTCGCTGCGTTCCATCAGAATGCTTCTTACACCCTGTTCACGGGCGGATTCTTTGTAATTTTGATATTTGGGGCGCAGGTACAGAAACTTCCGGTATCCGTTTTGAAGAAAAATATCCACGCGATCCCGGGAAGAGGCATAGTAGTCATATACAACGCTGCTGACATCCGGCACACCGCCCATGCAGTCGACTGCCGATACGAGGATCTTTTGCCTGCGGATGCGCTCCATGTCCTCCGGTCGAATGCCAACGCCGCGCGCGGCAATATAAATCATCCCATCCGCCTGCCCGCTGATGCAGGCATCGATGCATCCGGCAAGGCTGCCCTGCTCATCGAAGCTGGTCAGAAGAATGCTGTAGCCGTAGGGAGCCAGGTAGGAACGAATGCCCTGAATAATATTGTGGTACCTGGGCTGGGACAGGTTGTTGCTCAGCCGAACCGCAATGCACTGGGAACGCTTGGTCTTCAGTCTCTGCGCGGAATTATTGGGGATATAGCTCAGCTCCTGCGCTGCCGCAAGGACACGCTGACGGGTCTGTTCGGAAACAGTTTTTCCAGGAGTGCTGTTAATGACATAGGAGACGGTTGCCACGGATACGCCGGCTGCGCTGGCGATATCCTTGATGGTGGCCTTGGAACTCATAGAAGAACCTCCTACCTTTGAAATGTATAAACAATTAACCAATCGTACTGACATTATATCAGAGGAAAATTTTTGATTCAATTGTGATATTCGACAAAAAGATGTGAGATTTTTAGGGAAAATCATCCAATTGACAATGGCAATATGGTGACTTACAATATTTGTAAGTTAACCGATTAACCTAAAAATGAAAAATGAGGAGAAAAATGGTGGAATTAAGCGAAGAGCGCATCATCCGCAGTCACCTGCAAAAGGAAAAGGCGGGCAAGCTTGAGCGGATGCGGCGGCTGAACCGCTTCGCCCGCAAGGGGCAAATTGTTTTTGCGGGATCCAGCCTGATGGAACAGTTCCCGATCAACGAATTTCTTCTGGATTATGATCTGCCTTATGTGATCTACAACCGGGGCATCGGAGGATACACTACTGCGGAAATGATGGGTGCGCTGCAGGAGATGGTTTTTGACCTGGAGCCACGGTATCTTTTCCTAAACATCGGAACCAACGATCTCAATGGTTCCGGTTATGTTCAGGAGGAAATGATTGCCCGATACGAGAGCATTTTATGGAAAATCAAGGAAAAACTTCCCCAAATTCAGATTTATCTGTTGGCTTATTTCCCGGTGAACCCCGGCGCTTCCAACATTCCATGGATGGCGGAGACCTTCCGGAACCGGACAAATGCCCGGATTCAGGCCGCCAACAGGGCCGTCCGGGAACTGGCGGAAAAGCACGGGGCAAGGTTTGTGGATTTCAATCGGGGTATCACCGATGGCAGCGGGCAGCTGAAGGCACAGTATACGATCGACGGCATGCACATGTATGCCGACGGCTACAATCAGGTGATGGAGCAATTGATCCCCGTCCTCAAGTCGCTGTAAGCGACATTCATTTTTAAGAATATAAACGTTTAACAAAAGAACGAATAATGATGCGTTTATTCAGCGAGGAGTTCATGAATGAGACCCAATATACTGTTTTTTTTCAGCGATCAGCACCGCGGCGACTGGATGCCCTATGACGCGGCAGTGAAGGCGCGGCAGGGCGTTTCAGATCTGGAGCTGCATACCCCCAATATCCGTGCAATGATGGATCGGGGAACCGCATTTGCAAACGCCTATTCCCCCGCGCCCGTGTGTGCCCCAGCACGCGCCTGCCTGGCCAGCGGTCAGCACTACCGCAAGTGCCGGGTGTATCAGAACAACGTTAATTACGACCCTGCGCTCCCCAACTTTTATGGCGCACTGAAGGAGAGCGGCTATTATGTTGTGGGCACCGGCAAATTTGACCTTAACAAAGCGGATCTCTACTGGGGTGACGGCTTCCACGAGCTGCTGCAGCGAATGGGCTTCTCCGATGCCAGCGACAACGAGGGCAAAATGGATACCATTTGGGCGGCGATGAAAAATGAGCCGGGACCCTATGGCAGGATGCTGGAGCAGGCCGGGTGGCTGGAAACCCATAAGCGGGACATGATGACCCGCGGCGGGAAGGATATTCCGACTCCGCTTCCGCCGGAATATTACGCGGACAACTGGATCGGCGAGAAGAGTAAGGCCATGCTTGCCGCAATGCCAAAGGATCAGCCCTGGTTCATGCAGATCAATTTCTCCGGCCCTCATGACCCCTGGGATGTGACCACCGGCATGAAAGAGGCGATGAAGGATCGCCGGTTCCCGGATGCGGCGGAATGCAGCTTCCCGGAAAGCAATCAGGGCGTGCGCCAGAATTACGCGGCGATGATCGAGAACATCGATCGCATCATCGGCCAGTGCATTGAGCAGCTGCGGGCACAGGGCGAGTTGGAAAATACCCTGATTGTCTACGGCTCCGACCACGGTGAGATGATGGGTGACCACGATCTTTATGGAAAGTCCAAGCCGGAGCAGGGTTCCATTCATATTCCGCTGGTGATTGATGCTTCCCACTTGGGCGGCAAGCCCGGCCGCTGCTACAGCGCACCGGTGGAGCTTCAGGATCTGGCTGCCACCTTCCTTGACTACGCAGGGGTGACACCCGGATATCCTATGGATTCCAAATCTCTGCGCCCGGCGGTGGAGGGCAGCGATGCGGCAATTCGTTCGTTTGCGGTCTCCGAGCTGATCCAGAACGATCGGAACGGCCCAATTACATCCTTTGCCGCCGTAACCGACGGCAGCTGGAAGCTCATCATGCGCAACGGACAGCCTGATCGGCTGTATTACCTGGAAACGGATCCCTTCGAGTGCCGCAATCTGGCACTGGAGCACCCGGAGGAGGCAGAACGCCTGCGTGCAGGCTTCCGGGAGCGCGGCGGACAGCTCGACCCTGTTATCCAGCTCTACATCAAGTCCTTCGGCGCGGTATGACGTGCTGAAATATAAGGCAACACCGCACAATCGCGCCTGCGGATCACAGCGGATCTTTTGCACTGTTCCTTTCGCTTCAGAAGCGGGAAATACCTTAAGTACTCCTCTGCCTTTGAAACCTTGAACTGCCGCAAAATCTCTCGTTGTGCTCCCATGCAGAATTATGCGGCGCCGCCGTAAAAAAAGGAGAATATAAAAATGAAGAAGTTAATCAACCGCATTCTCTCTCTTGCATTGGTTGGCGCAATGGCGCTGAGCCTGGCAGCCTGCGGCAGCTCCTCCGATTCCTCCGCAGCGAAGCCGACCGAAGTACCCAATGTTTCCGCAACCGCAGCCGAAACAGAGGCAGCTGCACCCGAAATCGGCAGCAGCAAAAAAGAAAAATTGAACATTGGCGTAACCGCACTGTGGGCAACCCTTTCCCCATTCCAGACGACTCAAAACCAGAATGGCGCATTTATCCGTCCCCTGTATGACCGTCTGGCGGTGATCTACGATGGTGAGTTCATTCCACAGATGGCGGAATCCTGGGAGGTTGCTGACGATGGTCTGACCTGGACGGTCAAGATCCACGACAACATCACCGACTCTCAGGGTAACCACATCACCGCCGATGATCTCGTCTGGTTTACCCAGGAAAGCATGAACCGCAAGCTCAAGCCCCTGTTTAATAAGCTGGGCGAGGTCTCCAAGATCGATGATACCACCGTGCAGTTTGTGATGAAGAGCAATGTGGTCGGTGCATTTGAAATAATTCTGGCAAATGTTTACGGCGTGTCCGAAGCAGCCTTCAAGGCCAGTGCCGATGAGTTCGCCAACACCACTGTGTCGAGCTCTGCGTACAAGGTCGTGGAATTCGTTCCCGGCTCCCACCTGAGCCTGGAGCTGCGCGAGGATTACTGGGACAAGGACAATGAGCACCCCGCCCTGCAGAACAATGTCAAGAACCTGACCTATACGATTATCACCGAGGCCTCCCAGCAGCAGATTGCGCTGGAGACCGGCACTGTAGACTGCTTTGAATCCCTGACAAGCTCTCTGGTTCCTGCATTTGACAACAATCCTGCTTATGGCAGAGCCACTGCATCCAGCGGCAACGGTATCCAGATGTACTTCAGCGGTGACGAGTCCCGCCTGTGTGCCCAGAGCGAGGATCTGCGCAAGGCCATTGCCTACTGCATCGATATGAACGGCGTGGTGGCCGCGGTCTACGAAGGCCTGGCTTCTCCCATGCATTGCGGCGCCTCTAAGATGCTGGTGGGCTATAACCCAAAGTGGGACAATGAGCCGTATTTTGAGTACGATGTGGACAAGGCGAAGGAATACCTGGCAGCCTCCGGCTACGACGGCGAGGAGCTGGTGCTTGTCGCAGCTGCCGGCGGCGACAGCGACCGCCTGGCGCAGGTCCTGCAGGGCTACATGGCTGCCATCGGCATCAACTGCAAGCTGAGCATGCTGGATGCGGCGCTGTTCTCGGCAACCCGCTTCGATGGCGCGCAATATGACATGATCCTGGTCAGTGCCGGCGGCATCACCATTACCAACTGGTGGGGCGTCCGCTTTGATATGAACGCCTACGAAAAGGGCGATGGCACTGCCCGCCGTGACGAAACGCTGACGAACATGATCTACAATACCTGGACCGTGCAGGGCTATACCGAAGAGAACATTGATGCCATTCACTACTACCTGATGGATCACTGCTACGTATACGGCCTTGTGAACCCCGATATCTGCAATGTCTACAGAACCGACACGGGACTGGTGAGCGTCCCCATCACCTGCCAGGGTCCCGCTGATTTCGCAGCTGCCGTCTATCAGTAAATCCAATCCCGGTTTAATCTAAAGGCCATCCCGCGCAACAGCGGGATGGCTCATTCCCCAAAAGGAGGAAGCAAGTGGGCCACTATATAATAAAACGATTGCTTTGGATGATCCCAATTATCCTCTGTGTGGCAATCCTTGTTTTTACGCTGATGACCTTCTGCCCCGGTGACCCTGCCGCGATTGTTCTGGGTTCCTCGGCAACGGAGGAGGATATGAATCTGATGCGCGAGTCGCTGGGTCTGAACCGCCCTTTTCTGGTTCGCCTCGGCACTTATTTGAGGGACGCGTTCCTGCGCTTTGATCTGGGAAGATCATACCTGACCAAGGTCAGCATTGCGGATTCCATCCGCGAGTATCTGCCCCGCACCATGCTGCTGACCATCATCACAATGCTGATTTCCGTGGGACTGGCGCTGCCCCTCGGCATTACCGCGGCGACGCATCAGGGACGCTGGCAGGATACGGTGTGTATGGTGTTTGCCCTTATCGGCATCTCTGTTCCGAGCTTCTGGCTGGCGCTGCTGCTGATTCTGGAATTTTCCGTGAAGCACGCCTGGCTCCCTGCCATGGGGATCGGCGGGCTGAAATACTATATTCTTCCGGCTATTTCCGGCAGCCTTGGCGGCGTGGCATCGCTGGCACGCCAGACCCGTTCCAGCATGCTGGATGTGATCCGTGCGGATTACATCACCACCGCCCGGGCAAAGGGCGTGTCCGAACGCAATGTCATTACCAGACATGCGCTGAAAAATGCGCTGATTCCCATCATTACGGTCATCGGCACACAGTTTGGCAGACAGTTGGGCGGTACCATGGTCATCGAAACGATTTTCGGCATTCCCGGCATGGGACAGTTCATCATCACCGGCGTCAACCAGCGGGACTACCCGGTCGTTCAGTCGGGCGCAATCTTCCTGGCCATTGTATTCAGCCTGTGCATGCTGGGCGTCGATCTGCTGTATGCGGCGGCCGATCCGCGCATCAAGGCGCAGTATGCCAAGGGTAAAAGGAGGGCGAAGAAATGAGTGATGCAATATATGAGCGTGTCCGGGAAAATTCCCAGCCTAAAAAGAAATCGGAATTTCTTCGCGTTCTGAAGCAGCTCAGCTACAATCGCGGCGCAATGGCTGGACTGATTATTTTTATGCTGGAGCTGATTCTCGTCTTGCTGGCTCCCGTTATTGCCCCCTATGACTACACGGCGATGGATCCCACAGCCATCCGGCAGGCGCCCTCCATGGCACACTGGTTCGGCTGTGACGACCTGGGACGGGATATCCTGTCCCGCGTTCTCTATGGCGGACGGTTCTCCATTACCATGGGCATCTTCTCTGTACTGATTTCGGCCTTCTTCGGCACCATCATCGGCTCCATTGCCGGTTATTTCGGCGGACAGACGGACAACCTGATCATGCGCGTGCTGGATGTGATTCAGTCCCTGCCCGGCATGCTGCTGACAATTGTGATTTCAGCCGTTCTGGGTGCAGGGTATTTCAACACCATCCTGGCACTCTCCGTCAACGGTATTCCCGGTCAGGCGCGCATGCTGCGCGCTCAGATGATGAAAAACCGGGGGGCGGAATATGTGGAGGCGGCCCAGTCCATCAATTGCAGCAGACTGCGCATCATTGCGGTGCATCTGTTTCCCAATTCCTTCTCCCCGTTGATCGTGCAGATGACGATGGGTGTTGCAAACATGATTTTGATGGCCGCCTCGCTCTCATTTATCGGTTTGGGCGTTCAGCCGCCCCAGCCGGAGTGGGGAGCAATGCTCTCCGGTGCACGCCAGTTCATCCGCTCCGCGCCGCACATGGTCATTTTCCCCGGCCTTGCCATTGCAATTACCATCCTCGCGCTGAATCTGTTGGGCGACGGCCTGCGCGATTCCCTGGATCCGAAGCTGAAGAAGTAAGAAAGGAGAGGCTACCGATATGAGTGAAGAAATCCAAAACAGTGTACCTTTCCTGGAGATTCAGGATCTGGTGGTAGAGTATTTTACCCGGGAATCCGTTGTCCACGCCGTCAACGGCGTCAGCTTTCAGCTTGGAAAGGGGCAGACCCTGGGCTTGGTGGGCGAAACCGGTGCAGGAAAAACCACCATTGCAAAATCCATTCTGCGGATCCTGCCTGATGTGGGCGCGCGCATTGTCAGCGGAAAGACCTTCCTGGACGGCAAAGAGATCTCCGCCGTTTCTGAAGCGGAAATGCGCCAGATCCGTGGCAAAAAAATATCCATGATTTTTCAGGATCCCATGACCGCGCTGAACCCCGTACAGACCGTCGGCAGCCAGATCGCGGAGGTCATCGCGCTGCACACCCAGGGCTCGCAGGCGGATTTTCGCAAACGGGCGGAGGAAATGCTGGAAATGGTCGGCATTCCGAGGGAACGCTACGGCGAGTATCCCCACCAGTTCTCCGGCGGCATGAAGCAGCGTGTGGTCATTGCCATTGCGCTGGCCTGCAATCCGGAACTCCTGTTGGCCGACGAGCCCACCACGGCGCTGGATGTTACCATCCAGGCGCAGGTGCTGCGCCTCATCGGCGAACTGAAAAAGAAGCTGGGAACCTCCATGGTGCTGATCACGCACGATATGGGAATCGTCGCTACTTTCTGCGATTATGTAGCGGTGGTCTATGCGGGCAGCATCATTGAGTACGGAAGCAAAGAGCAGATCTTCGACTATCGCTGCCACCCCTATACCATTGGTCTGTTTGGCGCAATTCCCAATATGGCTGTCAACGAAAGCCGTCTGCACCCAATTGAGGGACTTCCCCCCGATCCGACCGATCTGCCTAGTGGCTGCGCCTTCTGGCCGCGCTGCAAGTACGCTACGGAGCGGTGCAAGACGGGTACTATTGAAATGACCCAAACCGCAGACGGTCATCTGTGCAGATGCTGCAATCTTGCAGCCGTGCAAAAGGAGGAAGGAAAGAAATGAGCGTGCCCGTAATTGAAGTGAGGGGACTGAAAAAGTATTTCCCGACGCCGCGCGGAACCCTGCATGCAGTCGATGATGTGACGCTGAAGATTGAAAAGGGTACTACCCTGGGCGTTGTGGGCGAATCGGGCTGCGGTAAATCCACCCTGGGGCGCACCATCATTCATCTTCTGGAGCGAACCGACGGTCAGATTTTCTTAAACGGTGAGGATATATCCGACCTGAAGGGAAGAAAGCTGAAGCAGGCGCGGGAGAAAATGCAGATCATCTTTCAGGATCCCTATTCCTCCATCGATCCCCGAAAAACTGTCGAGGCCACCATTTGCGAGCCGCTGAAGGTTTCGGGACGGTATTCCAAAAAGCAGATTGCCGAGATCTCCAACGAGCTGATGGAACTGGTCGGCATCGACCACCGGCTTCGGGTATCATACCCCCATGAACTGGACGGCGGCCGCCGCCAGCGCGTGGGAATTGCGCGGGCACTGGCGCTCAATCCTGATTTCGTGGTTTGTGACGAGCCGGTATCCGCGCTGGATGTCTCCATTCAGGCGCAGGTGCTGAATCTGCTGCGGGATTTGCAGGAAAAGCGTGGACTTACCTATCTGTTCGTGACCCACAACCTCTCCGTGGTTCGGCACATTTCGGATAATATCTGCGTGATGTACCTCGGTCAGGTCGTGGAGCTGTGCCCTACGGAGGAGCTGTTCCGGCGCCCGCTGCATCCCTACACAAAGGCGCTGCTCTCGGCGATCCCTTCCGTGGATATTCACAACCCCACCCAGCCGGAGATCCTTGAGGGCGAGCTGACCTCTCCCATCAATCCCAAGCCCGGCTGCCGCTTTGCCGCCCGCTGCAAGTATGCCACTGAGGAATGCCTGAAGCCGCAGATTCAGGAGGAGGTCACGCCTGGCCACCTGGTTCGGTGCTGCCGCATCCGCGAAATCAACAAAGAGGCTCTTTAAGGAAACCCCGGATCAATCATCTTTGGCAGAACAGCAGATATTTCCACCCACCCCGCTGGCGTCCAAAGCGGTTACGGATGCGGCATACCTTCGCGGGGATACCGGGCGTTCTGCCGCTTTGGATGCCCTGATTGGGCAAAAAAACTTTCACTGTCAGCTTTTGCTGATTTGATCAGAGCTTCCTTGATTGATTTGAAAGGCGCTGACGGCACCCGGACTTTGCAGGTCTGAAAAGCAGATTTGCAGAAACCTGCCGTCAGCGCTGTTTAATAAAATGTGAACATAAAAAGGAGAACGGTATGCATTGTTCCGACTCAACCACCCCGCAAAACTTTGACCCGGCAGCCGCGCTGAGACAGGCGCAGGAGCAGACGGTCACATGCTGCACGGAATATTACGAAAGCGATGGCTGTGTGCTGGCAATTGACATCTACCTGCCGGATCCAGTGCAATATCCGGGACAGCACCCGGGTATTTTGTTCTTTTTTGGCGGGGGTTTTCGCATCGGCAGCCGCAAGGCCTTCCAGCTTCAGGCTGAGGAGTGCGCCAAGGAAGGGATTGCCGCTTTCTGCGCCGACTATCGAATCGCCTCCGTCCATGGTACGACGCCGCGGGAAAGTATACACGATGGCGCCTGCGCGTGGAATTTTGTACGGGAAAACGCTGCCAGCTGGCAGGTGGATCCGGCGCGGATCGCCCTGTCCGGCGGCTCGGCGGGCGGCCTGATTGCGCTGATGTGCGGCAGACTGACAGGCGTCCAGCCTGCCGGGTTGGCGCTGTTTAATCCAGCGATCCTCGATGCGGAGCAGCAGGACACCCCGCTGGCGGTTTTGCTCGGTGCAGTGACGGAAGATGTTCCGATCGTCGATTCGGTGCATCCGGACTGGGATGCACCGCCGACGCTCATACAGCATGGCGAGGAAGACGAGATTGTTCCGCTGACCTCCATCCAAAAGTATGTCTCGACCTGTACCGCGCAGGGGCTGGATGTCACATTAAAAACGTATCCCGGCGCCGGTCATGGCTTTTTCAATGTTTTCCGAAGCCGCCCGCACTATCATCTCACCACAGGAGAGCTGCTTCTGTTTTTACGGAAGATTTTTGATACCCCATAAGAAGGAGAATTACATATGCGCGCAATTATGGTCATGTATGACACACTCAACCGCCGCACCTTGCCGAACTACGGCTGCACAGAGGCAATCTGCCCGAATTTTGAGCGATTGGGGCAGCAGTCCGTCACTTTTGATACCTGCTATGTGGGAAGCCTTCCCTGCATGCCGGCGCGGCGGGATCTCCACACCGGCCGGGTCAGCTTCCTCCACCGGGGCTGGGGGCCGATCGAACCGTGGGACGACAGCGTACCGGAAATCCTGAAAAGAAACGGGATCTATACCCACCTGATCTCTGACCACGACCACTATTGGGAGGACGGCGGTGCCACCTATCACACCCGCTACTCTTCATGGGAAATTGATCGCGGGCAGGAAAATGACACCTGGAAGGGCGACCTGGGCGACTATGAGGACACCCACAGCTTCGGTATGACCGGTGACTATGCCAGAATCATGCGCGCTGCCCGGCACTACAATGCGGTGAACCGCGAATACATCCGGCGTCAGGGCAGATACCCCCAGGAACTGGTGTTTGACAAGGGCATTGAATTCATTGAGAATAACCGGGAGCACGACAATTGGTTCCTGCAAATTGAAACCTTCGATCCCCATGAGCCGTTCACCGCACCGGAGGAATTCCAGCGGGAATACGGCATCGATGAGCAGTCCGCCCCCTATGACTGGCCTGCCTACAACATGGTGCGTGAGGACGAGGCATTTGTGGGGAAAATCCGGAAAAAGTACCTTTCCCTGCTGAGCATGTGCGACCGGTCGCTGGGGCGCGTGCTGGATATGATGGATCGCTATGACATGTGGAAAGATACCATGCTTATTGTGAACACTGACCATGGCTTCCTCCTGGGAGAGCATCAGTGGTGGGCGAAAAATGTTATGCCCATGTACAATGAGATCGCCAATACACCGTTGTTTATCTGGGATCCCCGCTACGGCGTAAAGAACACGCACCGCAAGTCGCTGGTGCAGTGTATCGATATTTCTGCGACCCTGCTGGGCTTTTTTGGCCAGAAGCTGCCGAAGGATATGATGGGCAGGGATTTGAGCCCGGTTATCACTGCTGATGAAAAAATTCGGGATTATGCCATCTTCGGCATGTTTGCCGGTCATGTGAACATCACGGACGGAAAGTATGTCTATATGCGTGCCCCAATTTCAGAGGACAACAAGCCATGCTTTGAATATACGCTCATGCCGACGGATATGAACAGCCGAAAACCACTGGCACAGCTGAAGGCAGCCACGCTGGCGGACCCTTTCCCGTTTACCAAAGAGCTGCCCGTTTTGAAGCTGCCTGCCAGCGCCCATTTCAGCGCATACCGGTTCGGCGATATGCTCTTTGACGTAGAGCACGATCCGCTTCAGCTGCATCCACTTCAGGATTCCCAAAAAGAAAAGGAGTTGCAGAAGGCGCTGCGCACCGAAATGGGAGCTGTTGACGCGCCGCAGGAGCAGTACGAGCGGCTGGGGATTTAAGGGCAGCACTAAACTGCTGCTGGCAGGACAGTGGGGGAGAAAAACAATGAGCACAGAATTGACAGGTATTATTTTTCGGCAGTCCGTTACCATGGCACTGTATATGGCCATGGGCTATCTGCTGTTTCGCCGCGGGAAAATAACGGCAGAGGGGAGCAAAAGCATTGCGGCGCTGCTGCTCTGGCTGGTGCTTCCGGGCGTGATCATCAACAGCTTCTGCGTAGAATTCACGCCGGAGCGTTTGGAACAGTTGGGCGTGAGCGCACTGCTGGGTGCGGGGGCGCTGCTGCTGGCAATGGCGCTGGCACGGCTGATTTATGGGAAGAGCCCCGTGGATAATTTTGCGGCGGCCTTTTCCAATGCGGGCTTCATGGGCATTCCGCTGGTCAAGGCCTGCTTCGGAGAAAGCGCGGTATTTTATCTGGTTGCTTTCGTGGCGTTTCTCAATGTGATGCAATGGGTTTACGGCATCGCGCTTCTGAGCCGGGGAAAAGCACAGGCGGGATGGAAGCAGCTTTTGTTCAATCCGATCTGTGCCGGACTGGCGGTGGGACTGCTGCTGTTCTTTACGGGATTGGGCACACGGCTTCCTGGCATCATTCGCAATACCGTCAGCGGGATTGCGGCGCTGAACGGACCGCTGGCAATGCTGGTACTCGGCGTTTATCTTGCACAGACAAACCCCATCGCCATGCTGACAAAGCCGGGGCTTTACATCCTGAGCGCAGTGCTGCTGCTGCTGATTCCGGCAGCTACAATGCTGCTGCTATCGCCGATCCCGGCGGATACGACGCTGCGCCTGACCATCCTGGCCGCTGCCTGCGCTCCGGTCGGTTCAAACGTGGCGGTATACGCGCAGCTGTACGGCGAGGATTATCCCTACGCCTGCCAGATGGTGGCAATGAGTACGCTGCTTTCCACTTTGACGATGCCGGCAGTGCTGAGCGTTGGCAGCTGGCTGTTCAATCGATGAAAAACAGGAGGAAATATAAAATGGCACAGTTTGACCGATATGCAGTGCTGACGGACGCGGGGGCGTTTATCAGCAAGCTGATTTTACACCTGCCGGAGTGCGTCAGCGCCGGGGCGGTAACGCCGCAGACCTTCAGTGTTTTCTCTCGGCGCTACAATCGAACCACGGGAGAGATCATCCGGCTGAACAGCGAAAATTTCTCCCCCGAGGCACTGGCGGATACACAGGATGGCCTGTCACAGGGCTATTGGCGCGTCAGGCAGGCCTACCCCTGCGACGCGCAGGGAAAGCCCGTGCTCCGTGCAGACCGGGTGGCACTGGACATGGACTATGGACCGCTGGTGCATTTGAGTGCCCTTGGCGCACAGGCAAAGCAATACTACAATGATTTTGTACGGATGGAAACGGTGATTACGCAGATCGCCCCCATCCCGGGGGCACCCGGCATCATGGGAATGGTATTTGATGTATGCGGTACGACCATCTGTCCGGCCGCCGAGGGGTGGCAGTTTCACTGTGATGTGGACGAAGCGCATCCCTTGCGCTATGGCTGGTTCCGGCCAAAGGGAGATGGAAAGAGGCCCTTGCTGGTATGGCTGCACGGTGCGGGCGGCGGAGGAACCGATCCCCGCTACCCAGTGGTGGGCAACAAGGTTACGGGCTTTTCCAGCGACGAGGGGCAGGCTGCTCTGGGCGGCGCATGGGTGCTGGTGCCGCAATGTCCCACTCTCTGGATGGATGACGGGAAGGGGACGCCTCTGATGCAGAGCAACGACTCCATTTATGTGGAGGCGGTAAAATGTACCGTAGATACCTTCTTGCGGGAGCATGCGGGAGAGATCTGCGAAGACCGGATATTCATCGCGGGCAATTCCAACGGCGGCTTTATGACGCTCAAGCAGGTCATGGCCTACCCGAAATTTTATGCTGCCGCAGTGCCGGTGTGTGAAGCAATCGTGACTGAGTTTTTGACACAGGAGGAAATTGCAGCCATGAAGGACACGCCTATCTGGTTCGTCCACTGCCGGGGGGATTTTGTGGTTGACCCGGATAAGACGGTTGTTCCCCTGTACCGCAGATTGAAGGAAAATGGTGCAAAGGAAGTCCATTTTACCTACCTGGATAAAATCGAAGATACTTCCGGCCTATTCCGCAACCCGGACGGCACACCGTACCGCTTTATTCCCCATTTCGCTTGGGTTCCGGTGTATAACAACGCCTGTAAAACCGATTGTGACGGAATGCCTGTGATAAAGGATGGCTTCCAGGTTGGCGTCTTCCAGTGGCTGCGAGGCATAGGGCACGGCTGAAGCCGAGACCAATGACTCGTTCACGTCGGCAAACCTGATCCCGGCGGACAGCGCTGGCAGATGCTCCTTAACATTTCCGGGGAAAAAGCTTTACAAATTATTCAAGAAAATTCACCGCTTTCGGATATAATTGCAATCAAAGGAAAGAAACGGGGAAAATGCCCCGAAGATGGAAAGGAAGATGGATCATGGCAATTTCGGTTCTGGTCGCAGAGGACGACCGTAATATTGCAGATTTGCTGAAAATGTATCTGGAGAAGGAAGGCTATGCCGTTACATGGGCATCCGACGGTGGGCAGGCGCTGGAGAAATTCCGCACCATCAAGCCCGATTTAGTGCTGCTGGATGTGATGATGCCGGTGATGGATGGGTGGTCCGTCTGCCGGGCGATTCGGGCTGAGTCCAAAACGCCGGTCATCATGCTCACCGCCAAGGGTGAGACCGATGACAAGGTTACGGGTCTGAAGAGCGGAGCGGACGATTATGTCACCAAGCCCTTTGAGATGAAGGAGCTGCTGGCGCGCATTGAAGCCGTTCTGCGCCGCACCAGCGGCATCAGCGCCGAAAAGAAGGCGCGGCGGCTGGTATTTGATAAGCTGATCATCGATATGGATGCCTTTGAGCTGACGGTGGACGGCAAGAAGGTGGATACGCCGCCGAAGGAAATGGAGCTGCTGTTCTATCTGGCCTCCTCCCCCAATCGGGTTTATACCCGCAATCAGCTGCTGGACGAGGTGTGGGGCTTCGATTATTTCGGCGACTCCCGCACCGTGGACGTCCATGTCAAGCGCCTGCGTGAAAAGCTGGAGGGCGTCAGCCCTAAGTGGAATCTGAAAACCGTGTGGGGCGTGGGCTACAAGTTCGAAGTAGAGCAATAACACCAAAAATGGGCGGCGGGGGTTGACTGCATGCCCATTTTTTGGTATTTTAGTGACGCTTTGAGGCAAATTTGCCCGGTATCGCTTCTGCGGCGGAAACCGGGGCAGGCACATCGCTTTGAGCGTTATCTCTCAGAAAATACGAGGTGATTCATCCCATGAAATCATCCTTTGGGCGCAGCTTTTATACGGGCGCGCTGATTTTGCTTTTGTCGCTGACCATGCTGGGGGCGTCCTATCAGCAGCTGGTGAAGGAATATCTGACCGACACCACCTTCACCCGGCTGGAGCGGGATGCGGAATCCATTTCCCACCTGGCGGCTGCATACGCCGCAGGAAACGACGACGTGGATGCCGGCGTGCGGCTGAACCTGAATGTGGCCACCAGCCTGACGGATTCGGATATTATCATCTGCGACCCCACCGGCAAGGTCACCTCCTGCTCCGATTCTCCCTTCGGCTGCAAGCATACCCGGCTGACCGTCAATTCCGAATACATCGACAAGGTAGTATCCTCCGGGGGGGACGAGGCCACCGGCATCATCCGGGGGCTGTATGACGATTCCCGCTACCTGGTGTCAAAGCCCATTTCGTATGAGGATACGGTTCTGGGCATTACCATTGTCTCCGTCCCCACCGCCAGCACCAACACGGTGCTCAAGCGGCTGGCGCGGTACTATCTCAATACCGCTCTGGTGGTCATTCTCATTTCCATTGTGGGTGTGTTTGCCTATGCGGGCACTTCCAGCCGTCCCCTGCGGGATCTGGCAAAGGCAGCCAATGCCTTCGGCCACGGCGATCTGGATTCCCGCGTCCGGGTGGACGATTCCTACAGCGACGAGACGCGCGACCTGGCAATCGCTTTTAATAACATGGCGTCCAGCCTGCAAAAGAGCGAATATCAGCGGCAGGAATTCGTCGCCAATGTGTCCCACGAGCTGAAAACGCCCATGACCACCATCTCCGGCTATGTAGACGGCATCCTGGACGGCACCATCCCTCCGGAGAGCGAGCGGCACTATCTTCAAATTATCTCCGATGAGACCAAGCGCCTGAGCCGCCTGGTGCGCAGCATGCTGGACATCTCCCAGCTCCAGGACAAGCAGATCCCCGACGAGAAGAAGGTCAATTTCGACATGGAGGAGTGCGCCGCCCTGGCGCTGCTGAATTTTGAAAAGCGGATCAACGACAAGCATATCAATGTCAATGTGGATATGCCGGAGCATCCGGTTTATACCTTTGCCAACCAGGATTCCATCACTCAGGTGGTGTATAACCTGGTGGACAACGCCGTGAAATTCTGCCCCGAGGGGGGCAATCTGGGGCTTACCATCAAGGAAGGCGGCGGCAAGGTCTATGTCTCCGTCTCCAACGACGGCGAGACCATCCCGCCGGAGGAGCTGCCCCTGGTATTCGACCGCTTCCACAAGCTGGATAAATCCCGCTCCCAGAACCGCGACGGCTGGGGGCTGGGGCTGTACATCGTCAAGACCATCGTGTGCAGCCACGGCGAAAACATCAGCGTTACCAGCCGCGACGGCAAGACCGAGTTTACATTCACAATGCCCCTGGTGAACTAGGGCACTTCCGTATTTCCCATTTTCCAGAATCGAGGAATGATCTATGCGCTATCATGAAGAACCCGCCCCATGGGATGATGGGGAATACAATACCGGCCGCACCAAGCCGCCCAAGAGCCATCGGGGCGTTGTTGCGCTGCTGCTGATCGCGGTGATTTTGCTGATCGGCCTGAGCACCATGCTGGGATTTTCCAGCCTGCGGCTTTTCCAGCAGCTCAATGAGCAGCGCACGGAGCAGACTATTTGCTTTGGCACCGCCGAGACGCCCACCGAGGCCAGCAGCCTGGTGACCATCAGCGCGGTGCAGGATTCGGCGGCCGTGTCCGCCGGCTCCCCGGCACTGGCGCAGGCGGAGGAGGGGTTGAGCCTGCAGGAGATCTATGTCAAATGCATTCCCTCCGTGGCATCCATCATCACCAAGACCCGCAGCGGGACGGCCACCGGCACCGGCGTGATCTATTCCGAGAACGGATATATCGTTACCAACTACCATGTGATCGAGGGCGGCGAGAGCTACACCGTCCAGCTTACCGATGACCGGGTGCTCTCTGCCACATTGGTGGGTGACGATCCCACCAGTGACCTGGCGGTGCTGCAGGTAAATGCGGCGGATCTGACCAGCGCGGTATTCGGCAATTCGGATGCGCTGCAGGTGGGCGATGCGGTGGTAGCCATCGGCGACCCGCTGGGCGTGGAGTACCGGGGCACCATGACCGACGGCATTGTCTCCGCCATCAACCGGAATGTCAGTCTTGACGGCCGCACCATGAACCTGATCCAGACCAACGCGGCGCTGAATTCCGGCAATTCCGGCGGCCCGCTGATCAACAGTCTCGGCCAGGTGATTGGAATCAATACCGTCAAGATCGGCGCCTTTGCCGATAAGGCCGGTGTGGAGGGACTGGGCTTTGCCATCCCCAGCACGGTGGTCAAGGACATTGTCGATCAGATCATTTCCCAGGGCTACGTTTCCGGCCGTCCCTATCTGGGCATCACCGGCGAGAATCTGTCCATTTTCTATCAGCGCTATTACCGCCTGCCGGACGGAATGTATATCAGTGCGGTGGCGGAGGGCAGCAATGCCGCAGCCGCCGGGATCACCGCGGGGGACATTCTGCTCAGCATCGACGATACCAGAATCTATACCCAGAGCGACCTGGATACCCTGCTGTACGGCTATACCGCCGGTGACGAAGTTACCGTCGTCATCTACCGCGGCGGCTATACCATGCAGGCCACCATCACGCTGGAAGAGGCCAAGAGTACTGCAAGCGGCTGACCGCTTTGCAGAACCGGTAACTTTTTCAAGGGAGTCTTATTGTATGGAACCGATTTATGTTCAGAATTTCACCATTGGTGATGTGTTTGTAGACCGCTACGGAAGGATGAAGCCCTCCATGATCCTGTATATCGCGCAGGAAATGAGTGGGCGGCATATGGAGCTGATGCGGCTGGGCTATGATAACCTGATCAGCCGCCAGCTGTTCTGGGCGGTCACCCGGCACCGGGTGCAGGTCACCCGGATGCCCACCCGGGGCGAGACCATCCGGGTGGAGACCTGGCCGCTGCCTGCCACCCGGGCGGCGTTTCCCCGGAGCGTAGTTGCCTATGACGCCCAGGGGGACGAGGTGTTCCGCTGCATGACGCTGTGGGTGCTGATGGATGTGAATACCCGCCATCTGATCACCCCCGGCAAGAGCGGCATCATCCTGGCCGGAACCCACCGGGGCGGAGAGCTGCCCGCTCCCGCCGGACTGATCCCCCGTCCCTTGGGCACCCAGCGCACCCGCACGGTCAATTTCTCCGATCTGGATCGCAACGGCCATATGAACAATACCCGCTGCATGGATTGGATCGCCGACCTGCTTCCCAGCCAGTTCCACCAGAACCACACCGTATCTGATTTCACCGTGTGCTACCTGGCCGAGGCGCGGGAGGGGCAGGAGCTCCGCCTGAACTGGGACATTGCCCCCGACGGCACCCTCCAGGCCGACGCCACCACCATCGTCGACGAAACCACCCACCGGGTCTTCTCTGCCAAGCTGCTCTTTTGATGCGGCGCAGGGCGTGAGCAGCGCCCGGGCGGCCTTACGAATGATCAAAAAGCCGCGAAGGTCCGAAACACTTATCGGATCTTCGCGGCCTTTGCTGGGCGGAACTGTTTCAAGAGAGCCTCTTTTCCAGAATGTAAATGTAAGCAAATACACAGAGAAGAATTTGCAATACGAGAATTGCCGGAATTCCGATGTAGAATTTCGGCTTTTTTGTTTTATGGTGAAAAACTTTCATGCCTGCCAGGCTGCCGATGCTGCCGCCCAATGCGGCAACGGTGAGCAGCGTGGCTTCCGGAATGCGCCAGAGGTGCTTTTTGGCTTTTTCCTTGTCGGCAAGCATAATCAGGAAGCCGGCCGCATTGATTGTGACCAGATAAAAAAGAAGAAGCGGAGCCATGTTGATCCTTTCTGGAGGTGTTCTTTTTGAAAAAATATGTGATTGCCGCCTGCTGCCTGGTGCTTCTGGGAGGCTGCGCAAAGGCGGAGACGACGGCGGAAACAGTGGCGGATGTGTGGGAGATCCCGGCGGCGGCCGAGCCGAGGGAAATCCATCTGGAGCTGCCCGGCGAGGCATTGGAGTGCGCCATGGAAAGCGACACCGGCCGGCTGTATCTGGGCAGCAGCTATGATGTGATGGTGCAGACCTTGGAAAGCGGCGACCTGGATGCCACATTGCGGGAGCTGACCGGCTTTTCGCAGGACGAGATCACCGTGATCCAAACCCGGACGGAGTATCCCAAGCGCTGGGAATTTGCCTGGGCAGCCGCCGGAGAGACCGGTGACCGCGTCGGCCGGGGCGTTATCATTGACGACGGCAACTACCATTATTGCCTCTCCGCCCTCCAGGATGCCGACGTTACCGACTGCCAGATCGTCTGGAGCGAGGTATTCAACTCCTTCGAGCTGAGCTAAGGAATAAAGGTCACTCATACTGCTCCAGAATTTCTGTGCAGAGCTTTTTGCATTGGTCGACGACGGTTTGGGGGTACAAAATTTTCGCCTTGGTGCCGAAGCCCATGACCCAGCTGAGAAACAGGGGAGACACGGCCACCTCCACGGTGAAGACAAACCAATCCTCCCCGTCGGGGATCAGCATGGTGCCCTTGCCGAAGCGGTCGATGACCACATTGGAAAGGTCACGGTGGAAGCGCAGCTTGACGGTGACCCGATCGCCGGAATACATCTGGAACATGCGGCCGGCGTATTCCGTCAGCTTCCTGCCGCTCAGCTCCGGGCAGGGCATCCGCGCTTCGCTGCACAGGGTGATGCTGCTCATGCGGTCTACCCGGTAGCTGGTGATGCCGTGTCGGGGGGAGAGTGCAAGGAGATAGTAGTTTTCGTTCTCCTGGCAAAGACCGTAGGGGCTGGCGGTATAAGCCCTGTCCCGGTAGACCCGGGTGCCGTTCAGCCCCCAGTCGAAATAGCGGAAGGTGATCTGCCTGTTCTGGGCGATGGCCTCCTGAATGGTGTCCACGGCATAGTAGATGGTCTCATTCATGCTTTTGACCCGGCCGGAGATGTATACGTCCCGCTGCATCAGCTTTGCGTCCTGAGCGCTGCACAGGGTGCAGAGTTTCTCAATCAGGGCGCGGGATTTCTTTTCCGTGAGGAAGCGGCTGGACTGCACGGCATCGATCAGCAGCTTTAATTCCGGCAGCTCAAAGTTCTGGGAGGCCACATAATAGCCGCCGCCCCGGCCGGTCTGGCAGAGAATGTCCACGCCGAAATCCTGCAGCGCTGCAATGTCCGAATAGATGGTTTTGCGGTCGCAGGCGATGCCGTGGGAATCCAGCATTTCAATCAGCTCATTTGCTCTCACCGGCTTGTCCCGGTGGGAATTTTTTTGCAGATAATCCAGAATATACAAAATCTTCAGCTTCTGATTGTCAGAACGTGGCATGAGCCATCCCTCCCGTGCAGTTCTTTTCTGCCATTCTATCATAAAATGGTTCTTGAGGCAACACCGCACAATTGTGTCTGCGAACCTCAGCTGTTCTTTTGCCCCACTTCCGCGGTTTCAAAAATGGGAAGTACAATAAAGTATTCCCTCGCTTTTGAAACTTTGAATTGGGGCAAAATTCCTGCCTGAGGCTTCTTGCCAAATTATGCGGTGCTGCCTTAAGGAAATGAAAATTTGATTTTTTTCCGCAAATGTGATAGCATTACGAAAAAGTCACACAGGAGGAAAGGGAAATGTATCTGGGCTGCCACTTGTCCGCGTCCAAGGGATATGCTGCCATGGTGGAGACGGCGCATTCCATCGGTGCCAATACCTTTGCGTTTTTCACCCGCAATCCCCGGGGCAGCCGAGCCAGGCAGGAAGACCCTGCCGACGCCCAAAAGGCGGCGCAGCTGCTGAGGACGTATGATTTTGGCTCCCTGGTCGCCCATGGCGCATACACCATGAATCTGTGCACCGCCGAGCCGGAGGCGCGCAGTCACGCCGCCGATGTACTGGCGGACGATCTGCGCCGCATGGCGGCGCTGCCCGGCAATTTTTACAATTTTCACCCCGGCAGTCATACCGGCCGGGGCACGGAGCAGGGGATCGGGGAGATTTCCGCCGCTTTGCGCCGTGCAATGGAGCCGGGCTATCCCGTGACCGTTCTGCTGGAGACCATGGCAGGCAAGGGCAGTGAGGTCGGCGGACGTTTTGAAGAGCTGAAAGCCATCCTGGATGCCGTGGGCGCGGACAGCCTGGGCGTCTGCCTGGATACCTGCCATGTGTATGACGCGGGGTATGATATCGTGGGGGATCTGGATGGCGTTCTGCGGGAATTTGACCGGGTCATCGGCTTGAAAAGGCTGAAGGCGCTGCATCTGAACGACTCCAAAAACCCCATGGGCAGCCACAAGGACCGGCATGAATGCATCGGCCGGGGCAGCCTGGGGCTGGAGGCATTTGCCCGCATTGTCAACCATCCGGCGCTGCGGGACAAGCCTATGATTCTGGAGACGCCCAACGAGCTTCCCGGCTATCAGGCTGAAATCGCGCTGCTGCGCAGCCTGGAAGCCGATTGATTCAAAACGTTCATAACATGATCTTAGATGCGAAAGGAGGAATTCCATGAATGGAGCACTGCAGAATATGCTAAGCAGCCTGGGGCAGTGGCTGGCAGGGGTGGGGGAGATGCTTGCACCCCTGGGTCAGACGCTGGAGCGGCTGTTTTCCGGCCTGCCCGGCGCGTTCTCCGGGATGGATCCCACCTATGAAGATTTTTATATTTCCCTGGTGCGGCATGCCTGCCCGCTGCTGGCGCTGCTTTTGCTGCTGCGCTGTGCGCTGCCGCTGCTGACCTTCCGGCGGGAGCCGGAGATCTGGGCATGGCTGGTGATGCCGGGGGGCGAGCGGGTGCCCGTGACCCACTGGGAAAATGTCATCGGAAGAAGCAAGAGCTGCGATGTGTCCATTGCGCTGTCCACCGTCTCCCGGAACCATGCGGTTCTGACCCGGTATGATGACGGCAGCTGGACGATCACGGATACCAATTCCAAGGACGGCACCTATGTCAACGGGGAAAAGGTGAATATCTGCGCCCTGCAGGACGGGGATGTGATCTCCGTGGGCGGGGTGAAGCTCAAGCTGAAGGTCATCACCCGGCAGCAGGAGCAGCTGCAGTCCAAGCTGCGCACCAGAGCCTCCGGCCCGGTGACCACCTTCATCAACCTGCTGATCCTCACCGCCTTCCAGCTGCTGGCGATCATCGGCTTTGCCCTGCACGACGCGGTGGCGGAATCCGCCCTGGTGACGGGGGGCTTTGCCGGCATCATTGTGATACAGTGGCTACTGTATGTTTTCTATCTGGTGATCCGGCGCAGCTCCTTTGAAATGGAGACGCTGGCCTTCTTCCTGTGCACCCTGGGCATGGCAGCCATCGCCACCGTCGTCCCGGCAGAGGCGGTCAAGCAGCTGCTGGCCACCGTGGTGGGCGTGCTGGTCTATCTGCTGGTGGGCTGGTCGCTGCGCAATCTGGAGCGCGCCAAGCGGGTGCGCTATCTGGCGGTGGCGGCGGGGCTGGGCTTCCTGCTGCTGACGCTGGCAGTGGGCACGGAATACTACGGCGCAAAATGTTGGATCGTCATTGGCAGTGTCTCCCTCCAGCCCTCCGAGCTGAGCAAGGTCTGCTTCGTCTTCGCCGGGGCATCCACCATGGACAGGATCATGAACAAGCGCAATCTGATCGCGTTCATTGCCTATTCCGTGGTGATCTGCGGCTGCCTTGCGGTGATGAACGATTTCGGCACGGCGCTGATCTTCTTCTGCTCCTTCCTGATCATCGCCTACCTGCGCTCCGGCAGCATGGGCACCGTGGCGCTGGCCATCACCGCCCTGGTCATTGCGGGCATTCTGGCACTGCGGGTCGCGCCCCACGCCATGCGCCGCTTCGCCACCTGGCACCATGTGTGGGATGATCCCTTCGATACCGGCTACCAGCAGGCGCAGTCGCTGATGTGCATCGCCTCCGGCGGCCTGTTCGGCCTGGGGCCGGGCAAGGGCTTTATGCGCAAGGTGTTTGCCGCGGATTCGGACGTGGTGTTTGCCACCATCTCCGAGGAGTGGGGATTGCTGCTGGCCATGATGGCGGTGCTGTGCATCTGTGCCTTCGGCTTCTTTGCCATCCGCTCCGCCCGGGTCGCCCGGAGCAGCTTCTACAGCATCGGCGCCTGCACGGCGGCGGGCGTGCTGCTGGTGCAGACCATTCTCAATACCCTGGGCACGGTGGACATCCTGCCCTTTACCGGGGTCACCTTCCCCTTCGTATCCAACGGCGGCACCAGCATGGTCGCCTCCTGGGGGCTGCTGGCCTTTGTCAAAGCGGCGGATACCCGCCAGAACGCCAGCTTCGCCGTGAAGCTGAGCAGAAAGGGAAAACGCAAATGAATCGAGTCACCAAAAGAACCTGGCTGATGGGTCTGTTCCTGGCCATTCTGCTGGGCGGCATGGGGCTTTTTGCCATTGAGTATGTGGCGAATGCGGGCACCTGGATCGTATCTCCCGGCTCTCCCCATGTGTTCAACCGGGGCAACCTGGGCTGCGGCACCGTGGTCGACCGCAGCGGAAACGTGCTGCTGGATCTGACCGACGGACGCACCTATTCCGCCGATCCGCAGACGCGAAAATCCACCCTCCACTGGGTGGGCGACCGGAACGGCTCCATCAGCGCCGGGGCAGTCGCCAAATATTCCAGCGCTCTGGCGGGCTTCAACCTGATCGACGGCGTATACAACGGTGCAAACGAGGGGGGCGTGGAACGCCTGACCCTGTCCGCCCGGGTGCAGAACGCGGCGCTCGGCGCCATGTACGGACGCAAGGGCACCGTAGCGGTCTATAATTACAAAACAGGCGAGATCCTTTGTGCCGTCACCTCCCCTACCTACGATCCGGACAATGTGCCGGACATTGAGGGAGACACCACCGGCGCTTATACCGGCGTATACCTGAACCGGTTCCTTCAGTCCGCCTATCCACCCGGCTCTATTTTCAAGATCGTCACCTGCGCCGCTGCGCTGGACTGCGTGCCGGACATTGAAAGCCGCACCTTCACCTGCTACGGCGAATATGCCTACGGCAAGGAGTCCATCACCTGCGAGACCGCCCACGGTACCTGCGACCTGAAGCGGGCGCTGGCAGTATCGTGCAACTGCTCCTTTGCCCAGATCGCCGAGCTGGTGGGCAGGAAGAACATGCAGAAATACGTCAGCCAATTCCAGCTGACCGAGTGCATCAGCTTCGATGGCGTCACCACCGCCGCCGGAAAGTATGACATTGCCGATACTGGTGCGGCGTCCTTCGCCTGGAGCTGCATCGGCCAGCATACCGACCTGGTAAACCCCTGCCGCTATATGGTATATATGGGGCAGATCGCCGGGGGCGGCACGGCGGCGGTGCCGTATCTGGTCGCCCAGGTGGAAAGCGGCGGCGAAGTGACCTATCAGGCGGAGACAAAGATGACCGACCGGGTGATGAGCCAGGAGCTTTCCCAGAAAATGCGCCAGTACATGCGCAACAATGTGGAGGTGACCTACGGCACCTATAAATTCCCCGGCCTGACCGTCTGCGGCAAGTCCGGCACGGCGGAGCTGGGGGAGGGGCAGATCTCCAACGCCATGTTCTCCGGCTTCTGCACCGACGAGCAGTATCCCCTGGCCTTCGTGGTCGCGGTGGAAAACGGCGGCTACGGCGCTGCCACCTGTATCCCCATCCTCACTGCCGTTCTCAGTGAGTGCAAAGCCATGCTGGACGGGCAGTAAGCGCCCTGAAGGGGATTTGTTGTTTCTGCACAAAAATGCAAAATAAACCAAAATGATTATGGTCGTATTTCCCTTGTTGACAAATGTCCTTGTATGAGATACAATGGGCACAAATTCAAGGGGAGGTAAACGAAGATGACACGGACTGCTGCTTACGATTTCTGTTCTTCTTTCTGCAACGGCCACGCCGCTGCGGCTTCCTCTGCTGCCCGGAATCAGAATGCTATGATGGACACTGCCTTGATTGTGGCAGTGTCCATTTGCATTATTATTCTGCTGGGTGTACGACTGCACCTGCTGCCTGCATGACCGGGATTTCATAAATCGTATGAAAGAACGGTTGCGGTTTTGAAAAACTGTGACCGCTTTTTTATAAGCGGAGGCCAGCCCTGACAAGGCGCGCTGCGGGGTGCCTCTGATTTCAACCTGAATTCCAAAAGGAGAAATGAAAAATGAAAAAGTTTGTTGCATTTGTTTTGGCTCTGGCCATGGTCACTGCAATGTTTACCATTGCCGCCTCTGCCGAGGCCGGTACCGTTAAGATCGGTGTGTCCGGCCCCCTGACCGGCGGTGCTGCCGTTTACGGCACCTGCGTTGCCCGCTCTGCACAGATTGCCGTTGACGAGGTCAACGCTTTGGGCGGCCTCCAGTTTGAGCTGTACTGCCAGGACGACGAGCACGATGCCGAAAAGGCCGTTTCCGCTTACAATGCCCTGAAGGACTGGGGCATGCAGATCCTCTGCGGCACCGTCACCACCAAGCCCAGTCTGGCCGTCGGCCCTGAGGCCTGCGATGACCGCATCTTCATGCTGACTCCCTCCGCCTCCGCCGTTGATGTGGCCTACTCCGGCGACAACGTGTTCCAGATCTGCTTCGCCGACCCCATGCAGGGCTCCGTTTCCGCTGATGTCATCTCCGAAAAAGGCCTGGGCACCCAGATCGGCGTGATCTACGACTCCTCCGATGTCTACTCCACCGGCATTCTGGAAACCTTCCTGGAAGAGGCTGAGGCCGCCGGCCTGGAGGTCGTGTGCACCGAAGCCTTCACTGCCGACACCAAGGCCGACCTGAGCACCCAGGTCACCAAGTGCAAGGAAGCTGGCGCCGACTTGGTGTTCCTGCCCATCTACTACGCCGAGGCCTCCGCGATCCTGACCTACGCTGACCAGATCGGTTATAAGCCCGTGTTCTTCGGCGTGGACGGCATGGACGGCATCCTGGACGTGGAAGGCTTCGATACCAAGCTGGCCGAGGGCCTGTACATGCTGACCCCCTTCGCTGCTGACTCCAAGGAAGAGCGCACTGCCGCTTACGTTGCCAAGTATCAGGAACTGTACAATGAGACACCCAACCAGTTCGGCGCGGACGCCTACGATGCCATCTGGGCGCTGTATCAGGCCTGCACCGAGGCTGGCATTGACGGCAGCGAATCCAACGAGGAGATCTGCGACGCCCTGATCGCCGAGTTCACCAGCATGACCTACGACGGCATCACCGGCCTGGGCATGACTTGGGACGAGGACGGCTTCGTTGATAAGCCCGGCTCCATCGTGGTCATCAAGGACGGCGTCTACACCGCAGTGGAATAATCCAATCATCTGACAAACCGGAAAGGGGGAGCGCACCGCTCCCCCCTTCCCCGCAGAAAGAAACAGCAGCTGATAAGAAAGGCTGCGCGGCAGCCTCTGTTATAAACTGTTGAAGGGAGAAGAAATATGAATATCCTCCAGTACTGCATAAACGGGATCAGCATCGGCTCCATTTATGCGATCATTGCGCTGGGCTATACCATGGTCTACGGTATCGCCAAAATGCTGAACTTTGCCCACGGTGATGTGATCATGGTGGGCGCGTACATTTGCTACTGCGTCACAAATTATCTGGGGCTTCCGCCCATTGTGGGCGTGCTGGCCTCCATGGCGGTGTGCACCGTGCTGGGCATCATCATCGAGGGACTTGCCTATAAGCCCCTGCGCGGCACCCCCAGCCTGGCGGTGCTGATCACGGCCATCGGCGTGAGCTACTTCCTGCAGAATGCGGCGCAGCTGATCTGGTCGTCCAGCCCCAAGAGCTTCACCAGCGTCGTATCGAACATCAAGCCCTTCCACCTGTTCGGCAGCCTGACCGTTACCGGCGAGGTGCTCGTCACCGTGGCTGCCTCGGTGGCGATCATGCTGGGGCTGACTTGGTTCACCGGCAAGACCCGCATCGGCAAGTCCATGCGTGCTGTTTCCGAGGATCGGGACGCCGCGCAGCTCATGGGCATCAACGTCAATAAGACCATTTCCATCACCTTTGCCATCGGGTCCGCGCTGGCGGCGGTGGCGGGCGTGCTGATGTGTTCCTCCATTCCCGTGCTCATGCCCACCACCGGCTCCATGCCCGGCATCCGCGCGTTCACGGCGGCGGTTCTGGGCGGCATCGGCTCCATTCCCGGCGCCATGCTGGGCGGCATTCTGCTGGGCATTATTGAGACGTTTGCAAAGGCATTCCTCTCCACCCAGTTTTCGGATGCCATCGTATTCGGCGTCCTGATCGTGATACTGCTCGTAAAGCCTGCCGGTCTGCTGGGCAAGCGGGTGCAGGAGAAGGTGTAAGGTGATGCACATGAAAAAGACACTTCTGAACAACGACCGAAAAAAGAATTTCGTGACCTATGCGGTGGTCATCATTGCCTATGTCATCATGCAGACCCTGAGCAATCAGGGAAAGCTGGGCAGCGCCGTCACCGGCTATCTGGTTCCCGTGTGCTGCTATGTTGTGCTGGCCGTGTCGCTGAACCTGCTGGTGGGCGTGTGCGGTGAGCTGAGCCTGGGTCATGCGGGCTTCATGGGCATCGGCGCGTTCTCCGGCGTAGTGCTGGCGACCCTGCTGAAAGACAGCGTGGCCAGCCCCGTGCTGCGGCTGGTGCTGGCCATGGCCTTCGGCGGACTGCTTGCCGGTATCATCGGCTTTATCATCGGCATTCCCGTGCTGCGGCTCCAGGGCGACTATCTGGCAATCGTGACCCTGGCCTTCGGCGAAATCATGAAGAACCTGATCGGCAACATGTATGTGGGCATTGACGACAGCGGCTTCCGCTTCGTGCTGGCCACCGCCAAGCCCAAGCTGATCGGCAAGGGGCACAAGTGGATCCTCTCCGGCGCCATGGGCATTACGGGCATCAAGCGCATCTCCACCTTTGCCGTGGGCTTCGGGCTGGTGCTGTTTACCCTGTTTGTGGTGCTGAACCTCATTAACTCCAAGGAAGGCCGCGCCATCAAGGCCGTCCGGGACAACCGGATCGCCGCCGAGTCCGTGGGCATCAACGTCACCGCCTTCCGCATGAAGGCATTCGTGGTCTCCGCCTTCCTGGCCGGTATGGCCGGTGCGCTGTACGGCCTGAACTTCTCCTCCCTGGATGCGGCAAAGTTCAATTTCAACACCTCCATCAACATTCTGGTCTTCGTGGTGCTGGGCGGCATGGGCAATATTCTCGGCAGCGTGATCTCCGCCACGGTGCTGTACATCCTGCCGGAGGCCATGCGCGGCCTGGCGGACTACCGGATGATCATCTACGCCGTGGTGCTGATCCTCGTGATGCTCTTCACCTGGTCGCCCAAGGTCAAGGAGATCACCGCCGTGTTTGCAGATAAGCTGAAGCGTCTGTTCCGCAGAAAGGAGGCGCAGGTTCAATGAATAACCACTATCCCAAGAAAACCGTTCAGGTTCCCACCTTCAATACCTTCCGGGAATCCGATGCCGGCAAGCCCCTGGTGCTGGACGTGCGCAACCTGGGCATCGATTTCGGCGGCCTGACCGCCGTGGACAGCTTCAATGTCTCCCTGGGTCCCACGGAGATCTGCGGCCTGATCGGCCCTAACGGCGCAGGCAAGACCACCATCTTCAATCTGCTCACCGGCGTGTACCAGCCCACTCGCGGCTCCGTGCTGATCAACGGCATCGATACCAAGGGCATGTCCACCCACAAGGTGACGAAGCTGGGCATCGCCCGCACCTTCCAGAACATCCGCCTGTTCACCGACATGACCGTGCTGGATAATGTAAAGGTGGGCATGCACAATCAGATCAGGTGCTCCTTCGTTTCCAGCATGCTGCACCTGCCCGGCTATTTCAAGGCCGAGAAGAAGTCCAATGAAAAGGCGCTGGAGCTGCTGGACTTCATGGGTTTGGCCGACCTGGCCGACCAGAAGGCGGGGAGCCTTCCCTACGGTGTGCAGCGCCGCCTGGAGATCGTCCGCGCCCTGGCAACGAACCCAAGCATCATTCTGCTGGACGAGCCCGCCGCCGGTATGAACCCCAGCGAGACCACCGAGCTGATGCACCAGATCCGCCGCATCCGCGACACCTTCCACATTGCCATCTTCCTGATTGAGCATGACATGAACCTGGTGATGAACGTGTGCGAGACCATCGCCGTGCTGAACTATGGCCGCCTGATCGCCAAGGGCACGCCGGAGGAGATCCGCCAGGATCCCACCGTGATCGAGGCTTATCTGGGCAAGGAGGACGCACAATGAGCATGCTGAAAATTGACGATATTCATGTGTACTACGGTGCCATCCACGCCATCAAGGGCGTCTCCTTCGAGGTAAACGAGGGCGAGATCGTGGCGCTTATCGGCGCCAACGGCGCAGGCAAGAGCACCATCCTGAAAACCGTTTCCGGCCTGATGCACCCCCGGCAGGGCACCATCAGCTTCTGCGGCGAGAACATCACCCACACCGAGGCCAGCAGGCTCCTGCCCAAGGGGCTTGCCCACGTCCCGGAGGGGCGGCGCATTTTCCTGCAGATGACCGTGCAGGAAAATCTGGAAATGGGTGCCTTTATCAGAAAGACGGTGGAGCCTGCGGATCTGGAGACGGTGTTCAACTATTTCCCCCGCCTGAAGGAGCGGCGCAAGCAGGTGGCCGGAACCCTGTCCGGCGGCGAGCAGCAGATGCTTGCCATGTCCCGCGCCCTCATGAGCCACCCAAAGCTGATGATGCTGGACGAGCCCTCCATGGGTCTTGCTCCCATCCTGGTCGACCAGATTTTTGACATCATTAAGGAGCTACACCGGGCGGGCACCACCATTTTGCTGGTGGAGCAGAACGCCCGCAAGGCGCTTCAGATCGCCGACCGTGCCTATGTGCTGGAAACCGGCGCCATCACCCTGTCCGGCACCGGTGCAGAGCTGGCAAAGTCCGACGAGGTGCGCAAGGCATATCTGGGCGGCTGATTCAGAATCCCATCCTGCTGCATAGAATGTTTCATAACACAAAAGCTGCTGAGCGATCTGCCCGGCAGCTTTTTTCGGTAGGGAGGGAACCATATGTGTCGCAGGAGGGATCTGCACAATTGCTGCATGCTCTGCTTCGGTCTGGGCATTCTGTTCGGCCGGTGGGTGGACTCCTGGTTTTTCTGCGGTCTTATCATCGCCTGCTGCTTCTGCATGCCCCTGTTCCGGCATCGCTGAGCAGGGAAAGCACCGGAACCGCAAAACGCTACCACCGGATCTCCCGCCGGATGTTCAGCAGGGGGAGATCTTCCGGACGGTGGGTGATAAGCAGGAGGGTGCGGCCCTCCAGGCAGCGGAGGATCACCTGGGCGGCGGTGCGGCGGGCGGATTCATCCAGCCCGGTAAAGGGTTCATCCAGCGCCACAAGGTCTGCTTCCGCCAGCAGCGCCCGGGCCAGGGCCACGCGGCGCTTCTGACCGCCGGAGAGCGTGTCGGCGGGCTTCGCCTGGGTCTGCTCGTCCAGCCCCAGTGTGCGCAGCATTTCTGCGGCGCGGCCTTGCGCGCCCGGTACGGTCAGCGCCAGATTCCGGAACGCACTGCATCTTTCCAGCAGCCGGTCTTCCTGAAAGACGGCTGCTTTTTTCGGCGGGACGCCGGTAATTGTTCCCCCATCCGGCTTTTCCAGACCCAAGATCAGCCGCAGCAGGGTGGTCTTCCCGGCACCGGAGGGGGCCAGAACGGCGCATCGGTCAAATTGAGGAATGATGCATGAAAAACCGGAAAAAACGCAGGTATTCCCATAGCTTTTTGAAAGATCACGGATTACAATGTCCATCAGCAGCCCTCAATCCGATCCGTCAGCCAGGCCAGCGCATGCAGAAAGCCCCGCTCGAACAGCACGCTCGCCAGCACAATGGCAAGGGTCAGGGCAAAGAGACTGTCCAGCTCCAGATATACCTTGGCGTCGTACAGCATTCCACCCAGACTGCCGGTGCAGAAGCCGATCACCTCGGCAGCCACGCCTGCCTTCCAGCACATGCCCAGACAGGCACGGCATGCCGAGCGGCAATAGGGGCGAAGGGCGGGGATGTAAATGCCCCGCAGCCGGTTCCATCTCCCCATGCGAAACACCTGCGCCATTTCCAGGAGCTTTTCGTCCGCAGACCGGATGCCCTGCAAAAAGGCAGTGTACAGCACCGGCAGCACCATCAGAAAGGAAATGAAAATACTCAGCCGCCGCCCGGAGAGCCACAGCAGGGCGATGACGATGAAGGATGCCACCGGCACCGCCTTCACCGCCGCCATATAGGGCCGCAGCAATACCTCTGCCGCCGGAAACCGGGCGGACAGCACTGCCAGGAGCAGCGCCGCCAGAAAGCCGGTCAGAAATCCCAGAGCCACCCGGGAGAAGGTGAAGCCCACGGCTTTCCAGAATGCAGCCTGCTGCACCAGGGAGCAGAGCGCAGTCAGCGTCTGCACCGGTCCTGCCAGCAGCAGCCGGTTCCCGACTGCCCATGCGGCCGACTGCCAGAGCGCCAGCGCCAGCAGGGCGGACAGCAGCCTTGCCGCCGGGGAGCTCCAGAAGCGGCTATTGCGCGCCATAGTAAAAATCGTCTCCGGGGAGGGAACCGCCCACGGCCTTGGGGTTCTGCGCTTCGATCACGGCCAGACAGCCGCTGAGCGCCTGCTTCATCTCGCTTCCGGTGATGCACACCAGATTGCACGCAGGAATGGCCTTTTGCGCAACGGCGGCCTTGGCAATGCCCAGCTCCTGACACAAAGCACCGGCTTCCTCCGGATTTTCATTCACCCAGTTCACGGACTGCGCCAGCTGATCCAGGAAGCTTTCCACCGCATCCGGATCCTGCCGGATAAATTCCCGCCAGGCAATTACCACGGCGGTGGTGCACCGGGTGCCGTCCTCTGCCTTTTCCCATTCCTCGGATACCGACAGCACCGCGCGGAACCCCTCGCCCAGCTGCCCGGCTGCGGCAGTGACATATGGCTGGGGCAGCATGGCAATGCCGGACTGGTTGGCGTTCAGCAGCGCCACCACTTCGCCCGGTTCGCTTTTCCATTCAATGGTCACATCGGCGTCGGGATCCAATCCGTTCTGCACCAGAATGTGCCGCAGGAAATATTCCGGGGTCGAACCCTTGCCGGTGGCATAAATGGTCTTGCCCTTCAGGCTGGCCACGTCGGTAAGCTCCCGGGAGTTGTATTCACACAGATACAGCACGCCCAGTACATTCACCGCCAGCACCGCGATCTCGCCCTTCGTCCTGTTGTAGAGCACGGCGGCCAGATTGGCGGGAACGGCGGCAATGTCCACCTCGCCCTTCAGGATCAGGGGCGTCAGCTCGTCGGCGGCGCCGAAGATCATGGGAGTGCAGCCGTCGCTTTCCAGCAGCTGCACCATGCCCATTGCCGTCGGCCCAGTGAGCGCGCCCACACGCACGTTCTCCGCCTGCGCCAGAGGCAGCTGGCAGATTGTCTCCGCCGGCAAGTTGGGCGTCGTCACATTCCCTGCCTGCGCCCGCAGGGGCAGTGCGGTGAGAATCAACAACAGACATAAAACCGGGATCAATTTTTTCATACAATTTCTCCATTCTCCGGCTTTCGCCGGATTGACTTTCCGGTGCTATTATACTATACTGAAATAAGAAGTTTCTGTTGCTACGGCAACGCGGGAGGGCGGATGATGGAGGAAAAAGAGCGCAGTGCGCTGCTCTCCTGCGGGCTTTTTTCCGGCATCGACGCTGCTCAGACCGAGGCATTGCTGAAATGTCTGGGCGGCGAGACCGTGCGCTGCGAAAAGAACGCCGTCCTGTGGAGCGCGGGGCAGCAGGTATCCCGATGCGCCGTCGTGCTGTCCGGGATGGTGCGGGCGGAGGCTGTCCGTACCGACGGGACCCGGACGCTGGTGGCCTGCCACGGCGCCGGGGGATTGGTGGGCGACATCCTGATGGCCTCGCCGGAGAGCGTCAGCCCGGTGTATGTGATCGCGGCGGAGCCGTCGGAGATTTTGCTGATCCCTTTTTCTGCCGTGATGGGGGGATGCTCCCAATGCTGCCCGGCACATGAAAAACTGCGGGAAAATCTGGTGCAGGAGATCGCCCGGAAGTACTGGGCGCAGCGCAGACGCTTGGGCTACCTTGCCATCGGTTCACTGCGTGGCCGTATTGCGGCATTCCTGCTGGATCGTTCCTCCGGCGGTGCTTTTTCCCTGGGAATGAGCCGGGAGGATATGGCAGATTATCTGTGCGTCAACCGCAGCGCCCTCTCCCGGGAACTGAGCCGCATGAAAAAGAGCGGCCTGATCGACTGCTACCGCGACACCTTCCGGATCCTGAAAAGGGAAGAGATGGAACGGGCAGCCGGAAAATGAATTGTCCTGCCGAAAGTGCCAGGAAGGCAAGTAAGGCGACATATAAACACCTGAAAACAAGGAGAATGAACATGAAAAATGCAAAAATTATCCTGGACAAGGACTTTACCATCGGCAAGGTAGATAAGCGGCTCTACGGCTCTTTTATTGAGCATCTGGGCCGGGCGGTGTACGGCGGCATCTATGAGCCGGGTCATCCCGAGGCGGACGAGCAGGGCTTCCGTAAGGACGTTATCGAGTTGGTGCGCCAGCTGGGCGTCCCTCTGGTGCGCTATCCCGGCGGCAATTTCGTATCCGGCTTCAACTGGGAGGACAGCGTCGGCCCCCGGGAGCAGCGCCCCAAGCGGTTGGATCTGGCCTGGTTTACCACGGAGACCAACGAGGTCGGCATGCATGAATTTGCTGACTGGGCACACAAGGCAGGCAGCGAGGTGATGTATGCCATCAACCTGGGCAGCCGCGGGCCGGAGCAGGCCCGGGATGTGGTGGAATACGCCAACCACCCCGGCGGAAGCAAATTTTCCGATATGCGCATCGCCAATGGCAAAAAGGAGCCCTTGGGCATCAAGCTGTGGTGCCTGGGCAACGAGATGGACGGCTCCTGGCAGATGTGCCACAAGACTGCCCGGGAGTACGGCAGGGTGGCCAACGAGGCCTCCAAGATGATGAAGTGGGTGGATCCCACCATCGAGACTGTGGCCTGCGGCTCCTCCAGTTCCGAAATGCCCACCTTCGGCACCTGGGAAATGGAAATGCTGGATGAGTGCTATGAGAACATCGATTATGTGTCCCTCCACCGCTACTACGGCAACCCCACCAACGATACGCCGGGCTTCCTGGCGCGGGCACTGGATATGGATGATTTCATCAAGAGCGTGGTTGCCATCTGCGATGCGGTGAAGGGCCAGAAGCACAGCAAGCATACTGTGAACCTGTCCTTCGACGAGTGGAACGTGTGGTACCACTCCGGCGAGCAGGACAAGGAGGTCTGGAAGCAGGATAAGTGGGGCCGCGCCCTGCCCCTGCTGGAAGACGTGTATAATTTTGAGGATGCGCTGCTTGTCGGCACCATTCTCATCACCCTGCTGCGCAATGCGGACCGGGTGAAGGTCGCCTGCCTTGCCCAGCTGGTGAATGTCATCGCTCCCATCATGACCAAAAACGGCGGCGGATGCTGGGCACAGACCATCTTCTATCCCTTCATGCATGCTTCCCGCTTCGGCCGGGGCACGGTGCTGAATACTCTGGTCTCCAGCCCCACCTATGCTTGCGCCGACTTCGAGAAGGTGCCCTACATCGATTCCGTTGCGACTGTGGAGGAAGACGGCAGCGTTACCGTCTTCTGCGTCAACCGCAGCATGGATGAGGACTTCTCTCTGGAGCTGGATCTGCGCTCCTTCGGCGATCTCCGCGTGGCAGAGCATATCGTGCTGCACCACGATGATGTGAAGGCTGTCAATACCGAGGAAGATCCCCGCAATGTCTTCCCCGCCGCCGGTCCCGGCGGCACGGTGGAGCACGGCAAGGCCAGCCTGATCATCCCCGCTTTGAGCTGGAATGTGATCCGCTTCGCATAAGCAAACCCCCGTGAGCACCTGGAAACAGGGAGCTCACGGGGACTTTTCTATGGAACCTCTGAAGAAATCATCTGCTGCCAGCTCTTGTCGATTTCATCAGAGCGTCCCTCTATTTGCTCCGGAAGCACCGGCGTCATATGGGAGCGGATGGTGACCGGCTCCCCGGTGATGGGGTGCGCGAAGGTAAGCTGCCGGGCGCACAGAAGCTGGGTGGTCAGACCCAGTGCTTCGGAAAAGGCTGTGCTCTCCGCGGTGCCGTATTGGGGGTCGCCCAGGATGGGGCAGCCGAGGTAGGCGCAGTGCAGCCGCAGCTGGTGGGTGCGGCCGGTAATGGGATGCAGCTCCAGGCGGGAGATCTGCCCGTCCGATTCCAGCACCCGGTAAACCGTGCGGCAGGGCTTGCCCTCCGGGTCGATCCGGCGCAGCAGACTGGGCATTTCGCACCGGGCGATGGGGGCATTGACCTCCCCCTCCTGCATGGGCGGCGCGCCGTAAACCAGCGCCTGATAGGTTTTTTGCGGGTGCGCTGCCTGAAGCAGCGCGTGGACGTGGGAATTCTTCGCCAGCAGCACCACCCCGAAGGTGTCCCGATCCAGCCGGGTCAGGGGGTGGAAAGCGCTGCGCTGCCCGGTTTTCCGGTAGTACCCGGCCACCCGGTTTGCCAGCGTCCCCTCATTGCGGGCACGGGAGGGATGGATCAGCATGCCCGCCGGCTTATCCACCGCCAGGAGCCATTCATCCTCATACAGAATGTCCAGCGCGCCGTCCTCCGCCGGATATTCGGGGGCTTCCTCCTCCAGAATCACGGAGATCACATCCCCCGGCTGCACCTCGTAGTCCGTATGCTGGGGCGCGCCGTTGACCAGCAGGGCGCCTTTCCATTTCAGGCGGTTTACCAGTCCCGTGGACATTTTCAGCTCCCGGTGCAGGAAGGAGGACAGCCGCCCCCGGCGCTGAGCCGTAAGCGTCAGCTCCATCATTGCCCCACAATGTCCACGATCACGAATTCGGAGATGCAGCCGGTCTTGAATTTGATCGCCCAGTCGGAAATGCCGGAGGTGACGATGAAATTGGTGCCGCCGCGGCATTCCTGGCCGTAGACCTGATCCTCTCCGCTCAGGTGGAACCAGCGGATAAACTGCATCAGCGGAATCAGCTGACCGCCATGGGTGTGGCCGGAGAGCACCAGGTCGACCCCTGCCTCCGCCTCGGCGGCATAGTCCCGGGGCTGGTGATCCAGCACAATGGTGAACCTGTCGTCGCCGGCCTGCTGCGCCAGCTGCCGGATGTCCGCCCGGCTGCCGCCGAAATCCGTCTCCTCGGAGGCGTCCTGCCGCCCGATCAGGGCAAAGCGCCCGTCGATGTCGGCAATCTGATCCTGAAGCACAGTCACACCGTTTTCCTCCAGCGCGGCGATCAGGTCATCGCCGGTGTAGCCCCGGCTCCCGTTTGAATACAATCCCTTGTCATGGTTGCCGAAGGCGAAATAAACCCCATAGGGCGTTTCCAGTTCCCCCAGGGCGCGGCAGGCGGCCAGCATGTTTTCCTTGGTGCTGTCCTCGTCCACAAAATCCCCGGCGATCACCACCATGTCCGGGTTCTGCGCCTGGATGCGCTGCAGGTGGGGGCGCAGGCCGTCCCCGTCGAAGGTGGTGCCCACGTGGGAATCCGCCAGCAGCGCCACCCGCAGGCTTCCCACCGGCTTGCTGGTGGGAACGGTGTAGTCCGTCTGCCAGACGTGATAGGCCTGGTAAGCGCCCACGCCCAGGTATACCGCCGTGAACAGCACCGCCAGCGCTCCGGCGTAGTACCGGCGCAGCGGCTGCCCCCGGCGCTTTTCCGCCAGGTGCTGCACCAGCGCTGCCAGCATCCAGAAAATGCTCAGATGCAGCAGAATGGTGACGGCATTCATAAAGCCCAGAAGGCGCCAGGCGGCAGCGGCAGGCAGCAGGATCAGCGCGATGCCGATGCCCCACCCGGCGGCGCGGCGCCCACGGGAGAGCTTCGATACCAACCGGAAGCGCCGCACGTTATAAATCAGGAAGAACAGACATCCGCCGGATGCGAAGATCAGGAATGCGAAAAGAAAAGCCCAAAGCAGCATGAAATGTGAATCTCCTTATTGGTTGACGCGCTCCACGAATTTCAGGAACGCCGCACGGCCCTCCGCCGTGCATTTGTAAACACCGGCATCCTCCAGCACCCCGGTGAATACCCTGCCGGTTTCGGCCTTCAGGATGTCCATGACATTGTCCTCGGTGAAGGTATACTTCTGCTGCAGCTGACGGCACCAGTCGGCATGCTTGCAGAGCACCGGGTCGGCGGAAATATCCCGCCCTTCGGTCAGTGCCTGCGCCAGGCCGTGCAGCTCCTGCTTCAGGCGGCTGGGCAGGATCGCCAGACCCAGCACCTCGATCAGGCCGATGTTTTCCTTTTTGATGTGATGCTTGTCCGCGTGGGGGTGGAATACGCCCAGGGGATGCTCCGCCGTGGTGATATTGCACCGCAGCACCAGATCCAGCTCAAATTTTCCGTCCCGGCGGCGGGCAATGGGAGTGATGGTGTTGTGAGGCTCCCCGTCCGTCTCTGCCAGGATCCCGACGTGTTCATCGGAATAGCTCCGCCAGCACAGCAGGATCTTCTCGGCCAGGTCGGCAAGGCGCTTCGGGTCGTCCCCGTTCAGGCGGAGAACGCTCATCGGCCACTTTACGATGCCCGCCTCGATGTCCTCAAAGCCCCGAAAAACGACCTTTTGTTCCACCGGCGCTTTCTCCATGGCAAAGCAGTAGTGTCCGCCCTGGAAATGCTCATGGCTCAGAATGGAGCCGCCCACAATGGGCAGATCGGCGTTGGAGCCGACGAAATAATGGGGGAACACCGTCACGAATTCCAGCAGCTTTTCAAAGGCTGCACGGTTGATGGCCATGGGGGTGTGCCTGGAATTGAATACGATGCAGTGCTCATTGTAGTAGACATAGGGAGAGTACTGCAGGAACCAGCTCTCGCCGCAGATGGTCAGGGGGATGATGCGGTGATTTTCCCGGGCAGGGTGATTCATCCGCCCGGCGTAGCCCTCGTTTTCCGGGCACAGCTGGCACTTGGGGTAGCCGGACTGGGGGGCATTCTTTGCCGCCGCGATGGCGCGGGGATCCTTCTCCGGCTTGGAAAGATTGATGGTGATGTCCATATCGCCGTACTCGCTGGGATAGACCCAGCGGATGTCCTTGGCGACCCGGTAGCGGCGAATGTAGTCCGTGTCGCCGCTGAAGCGGTAGTACCAGTCCGTGGCGTCCCGGGGGGAGACGGCATAGCGGCGGTCAAATTCGGCAATTACCTCGTGGGGCAGGGGCGTCAGCGCGCCCATCAGCCGGGTATCGTAAAGATCCCGGGCGGTCACATTGTCCTCACACGGGCCGCGGCCGCAGGCGTAATCCAGGATCCCGGCAAGGATCTGCTCCAGATCATCGATCAGCGGCGCATTGCTGGGGGTATAGTCGTCCAGGCGGAGAATGTCCAGCAGCCGGTTGGTCAGCACCCGGCGGTCTGCCTCCTGGGCAAGGCCGGTGCCCACGGCGTATTCTACAAGAGAATCCAAATACAGTTCAATCATGGCCATTACTCCTTGCAGAACGCTTCCACGCCGCCCTGAGGGCGGATGGACAGCACATGGCAGGAGCCTTGCCCCAGCGCCCCGTCGATGCCTGCCCGGAAGGAATCCAGCAGCTCAAAGGGGACGAACGCCTGCACCGTACCGGCAAAGCCGCCGCCGTGTACCCGGTAAGCGCCCTTTCCGTGCAGATAGTGCTGGCACAGCGCCAGACTTACCGCCATGTCCTGATGCTCCTTGTAGCCGGCGGGGATTACATTCTGCAGATACATCCAGGAGGACTGCCCGCTCTGCTTCACCAGCTCCAGGAAGCGGTCAAAGTCGCCTGCCTCCAGCGCCGCAACCTGCTGGGGCACCCGTGCATCGTCCCCATAGAAGTGAATGCAGCGCAGCACCGCCCGGTCGCCGCATTCTGCACGCAGGGCGGGGATGGCGGCATAGAAATCCGCCTCGGGGATCTGGCTGAGCACTTCTTTTCCAAAGTGAGCGCAGACCTTTTTGATCTCCGTGGGGATGGCGGCGTATTCGTCGGTCAGCTCGGCGTGGCTGGCGTGACTGTCGATGATGCACAGGGCATGGCCGCAGGCGGAGAAATCGAAATTCACCGGAACGATCGCAGGCGCGTCCTTGTCATAGAAATCGATGGTCACAAGGTTCCCCACGGCGGAAGCCATCTGATCCATCAGCCCGCTGGGCTTGCCGAAGAACACATTCTCCGCATATTGGCCGATCTGGGCAATCTCCGGCTGGGTGGCCTTGCCGCCGAAGAACAGGTGATTGATGATCGTGCCCACCAGCACCTCGAAGGCTGCCGAGGAGCTCAGACCGGAGCCGGGAAGCACGGTGGAGGTGCAGTAGGCGTCGAAGCCCTTCACGCCGCAGCCCAGCTGGGCAAATCTGGCGGCCACGCCCCGCACCAGCGCCGGGGTGGTGTTGATCTCCGCCTGCACCGGCTCCAGCTGGCTCAGGCGCACCGTGCACATGGGATAGCCCTGGGACAGAATGCGGATCTCATCTGTCCCGTTCTCCCGCACCGCTGCCAGTGTGTCCAGATTCACCGCCGCCGCCAGCACATGCCCACGCTGGTGGTCGGTGTGGTTTCCGCCGATCTCCGTCCGCCCCGGTGCGGAAAAATAACGCTCCGGTGTTCCGCCGAAGGCTTCGCCGAATCCGGCGTCCAGCGCCGCCTTCTGTGCCTGTGTCAAATATAAGATCCCTGCCGCCATAATAACGACCTCCTGAAGTATTTACTCTGATAAAAATATACATGAAATTTAAAAAAAAGCAAGCCCCTTTGCCGGTTTCTCAGGCAACCGGTTTCTGCGCGGGAATGCATATTTGAATAAATATAATGAATAAATATTCATAGCAAGTTATGCATAGAAATGGAGCATGTGCAAATAATCAATGAATAAATGAATAAATTGTGAAATATGACATAAGGAAAAGAACGAGATGCTGTGCAAACTTGTATGAAAATACAGTTGACAATGAATAATATACGCGCTATAATTCAACTATCAAACAACCCCACCGGGGAAAACAAAATCAACTGAAAAGGAGATACGTTCTATGAAAAAGATTATCGCTCTGGTTATGGCGCTGGCAATGCTCTCCAGCCTGTTCGTAATGGCAGGAAGCGCTGAGGAAAAGGCAGAGGTCAAGACCGTTGTTCCTGGCCAGCTTACCGTGGCTACCAGCCCGGATTTCGCTCCCATGGAATTCGTTGACGCCACCAAGGAAGGCCAGGATATGTTTGTCGGCTTCGACGTCACCCTGGCAAAGTACATCGCTGAGCAGCTGGGCCTGGAGCTGGTGATCATGCCCATGAGCTTCGATGCCTGCCAGACCGCCGTTTACGCCGGCACCGTGGATATGGCCATTTCCGGCTTCAGCTGGACGGAGGAGCGGGCAGAGAACTACAACATCTCCGATTACTATCATGCCGGTGACAACGAGGATCAGCAGACCCTGATTACCCTGGCTTCCAACGGCGACAAGTACGCAACCATCGAAGGCCTGAAGGGCGCCAAGATCGGCGCACAGAACGCCTCCCTGCAGCAGTCACTGACCACCGAGCAGCTGCCCGACAACGAGCTGGTTCTCTTCACCGACCTGGGCACCGCCGTGCTGCAGCTGAAGAACGGCGACTTCGACTGCATCGCCGTGGCAAAGGGCAATGGTGACGCCATCATCGCCAGCAATCCCGACATTGCACAGTCCGGCTTCTTCTTCGAAGTGGATGAGAAGTACACCGGCAACGTGGTTCTGCTCCAGAAGGGCAACGATGCCATGACCGAGGCCGTCAACGAGGCGCTGGCTTCCTCCACCGAGCTGTGGGATACCTGGTACGAAGAGGCCAAGGCCATCTCCGGCATCGAAGCCTCCTACGACGATGAAGGCAACGCCGTCGAGTAAGCGCTGAAGCGTTCATAACCGGCAGCCCCCGCGGCTGCCGGTTTTCCCCGCAAGTGCTTTTCTTCTGAATGCAGCCCGTGCGCCGCACTGAGAAGAAAAGCACACAACCGATTTGAAAGGAACAGATAATATGGATTTTAGCTTATTTCTTCCCAACCTGGCAAAGATCTGGAGCAAATACTGGAAGCTGTTTTTGCTCACCGGCTTGAAAAACACCCTGATCCTGACCATCATCTCCGTGTCCCTGGGCACCGTCCTGGGCACGCTGATCGCCATGCTGAAAATGTCCCGGCTGCGCATTGCCCGCTTCATTTCCTCCGTATATGTGGAGGTGATCCGCGGCACGCCCATCCTGCTGCAGCTGTATGTATTCTATTTCGTGCTGCCCAATATCTTCACGTTCCTGAAGCTGAGCCAGTTCATGTGGGTGTCCATTGCACTGTGCATCAATTCCTCCGCCTACGTCTCCGAGGTCATCCGCGCCGGTATTCAGGCAGTGGACAAGGGGCAGACCGAGGCCGCCCGCTCCCTGGGACTCAGCGAGGGGCAGACCATGATCAAGATCGTCCTGCCCCAGGCGGTGCGCAACATTCTTCCCGCACTGGGCAACGAATTCATTATGATGCTCAAGGAGACCTCCCTTGCCTCCACCTTCTTCCTGGGGGACATCATGACCTCCTATCAGATCGTCAAGGGCGCCACCTTCCTGACGCTGGAGCCGCTGACCATCGTGGCTGCCATCTATCTGTGCGTCACCTATCCGCTGAGCAAGGTTGTTGACAAGTTCGGCAAGAAGATGTCCAATCCCAACAGCTACCGGAACCGGAAAATCAAGGCAGGAGGCAAAGTCTAACCATGGAAATGATCAAAACCGTAGATTTACATAAGAGCTTCGGCGAGCTGCATGTGCTCAAGGGCGTCAGCCAGACCATCGAAAAGGGCGAGGTCGTCTCCGTTATCGGCCCCTCCGGCGGCGGGAAAAGTACCTTCCTGCGCTGCCTGAACCTGCTGGAAAAGCCGGAGAGCGGCAAAATCTATTTTGAGGGCGACGAGATCACCGGCAACCTGACCAAGCAGGAAAAGCAGATGATCCGCGAGGGCAAGATGCCCAAGCCCGCCAAGGTCAATATCGACATCCACCGCCAGAAAATGGGCATGGTGTTCCAGCACTTCAATGTCTTCCCCCATCTGACCGTGGCAAAGAACATCACCCTGGCGCCCATGATGCTCAAGGGCAAGTCCGAAGCCGAGGCAAACCAGATGGCAAAGGATCTGCTCAGCCGCGTAGGGTTGCTGGATAAATACGATGAGATGCCCGGCAATCTTTCCGGCGGGCAGAAGCAGCGGCTTGCCATTGTCCGGGCGCTTGCCATGGAGCCGGACGTGATGCTCTTTGACGAGCCCACCTCCGCACTGGACCCCGAAATGGTGGGTGAGGTGCTGGACGTTATCAAGGGGCTGGTGGAGACCGGCATGACCAGCGTGATCGTCACCCACGAGATGCGTTTCGCGCGGGAGGTGTCCGACCGGGTGCTCTTTATGGCAGAGGGCAATATCCTGGAGCAGGGCAGACCGAGTCAGGTATTCGGCCAGCCCACCCACCCCCGCCTGCAGGATTTCCTGGCGAAGGTGCTGTAATTCTTTCACTTCCTTGGATCGAGGCGTTTTTTATGACAGACAAAAAGAAACTCTATGGCAGCATTGACGAAAAGGCTCCCGAGATCATTGCCCTGAGCGATGCCATTTGGGGCTTTGCGGAGCTTTCCATGCAGGAATATCAGTCCGCCGCCTACTATTGCGACCTGCTGGAGAAGGAGGGCTTCTCCGTCCAGCGGCAGGTGTGCGGCATTCCCACCGCTTTTTCCGGCTCCTTCGGCTCCGGCAGCCCCAGGATCGGCATCCTGGGCGAATTTGATGCGCTCTCCGGCCTGTCGCAGAAGGCCGGGTGCACCGAAAAGCAGAGCCTCGTCCCCGGCGGCAACGGCCAGGGCTGCGGCCACAATCTGCTGGGTGCCGCCTCCTTCGGCGCAGCGCTGGCAATCAAGCAGGCTATCGAGGCAGGGCAGCTGCAGGGCACCGTGATTTTTTACGGCTGCCCCGGCGAAGAGGGCTGCGCCGGAAAGACCTTCATGGCGCGCGACGGCATGTTCCGCGACCTGGATGCCGCCATCACCTGGCACCCCGGCAGCACCAATGAGATCAGCGTTGGTGTAAACGCCGCCTGCATCCAGGTGGAGTATTCCTTCCACGGCGTCGCTGCCCATGCTGCGGGCAACCCCCACATGGGGCGCTCTGCGCTGGATGCGGTGGAGCTGATGCATGTGGGCGTCCAGTTCCTGCGCGAGCACATGCCGCCCAAGTGCAGCGTCCACTATTCCATCACCGATGCGGGGGGCGTCTCCCCCAATGTGGTGCAGCCCGAGGCAAAGACCGTGTTTATGGTGCGCGCCGAGACGGTGCGCAAGGCGAAGGAGCTGCGTGAGCGGGTCGACCGCATTGCCCAGGGCGCGGCACTGATGACGGATACCACCTTCACCATGCGCCAGATCGACGGCACCGCCTCCACCCTGTCCAATCGCGTTCTGGAGCAGGTGCTGTACGAAAACATGCAGCAGGTGCCCGTGCCGGAATATACCCAGGAGGAATGGGCGTTTGCCCAGGCCATCCACGATACCTACCCCGCCAATATCCCCGGCCAGCTCTCCGCCACTGACCCGCAGGTGCATGATTTTGCCGAGGAAAAATCCGAGGGAGGGAAGCGGGCACTGAATGATTTCATCCTGCCCTATGTCCCGGCCTCGCCCTTCTCGCCCGGCTCCACCGACGTGGGCGACGTCAGCTGGCTGACGCCCACCGCACAGTTCACCACCGCCACCTGGCCGAGCGCCGTCCCGGGTCATTCCTGGCAGATCGTCTCCACCGGCAAGACGGGCATTGCCTACAAGGGAATGCTTCAGGCCGCCAAGATTCTCGCCGGTGCCGCCGCCGACCTGATGACGAAGCCGGAGCTGCTGGAAAAAGCCAAAATGGAATTCCAGAAATCCGCCGCCGAAGGCTACGACTGCCCCATCACCAAAGAGGTCACCTTCTGACCCGGTTCCATCTGAACGGATATAACCGTCCCCCCGGCAGACAGCACTTGCCGCCTGCCGGGGGGAGACAAAAAGTTTTTAAAATTTTCTTGACATTTCAGAATTCTATGCTATAATACAAAAGCTGGTTCGAGACCATGCAATTTCATATGGGGGTATAGCTCAGCTG
>CAKTJC010000007.1 GCA_934567355.1 uncultured Oscillospiraceae bacterium | reverse complement strand
GTGGGCTCGGTGATGCCGCGCTCGGTGCCTGCCAGCTTTGCGGTAAAGCCGGACAGGAAGTAGTACTGGGTCTGCTCGGGGGTCAGGATGGACACGGGAGGCAGAACGCCGAAAGCGTCGGCGGACAGGAAGATCACGTTCTTGGCAGCGGGGCCGGCGGAAACGGGCTTGACGTTCTTGACGATCTTCTCGATGTGGTCGATGGGGTAGGACACACGGGTGTTCTCGGTGACGGACTTGTCGTTGAAGTCAATCTTGCCGTTGCCGTCCACGGTAACGTTCTCCAGCAGGGCATCCCGGCGGATGGCGTTGTAGATGTCGGGCTCGGACTCCTTGTCCAGGCCGATGACCTTGGCGTAGCAGCCGCCCTCGAAGTTGAACACGCCGTTGTCGTCCCAGCCGTGCTCGTCGTCGCCAATCAGCAGACGCTTGGGGTCGGTGGACAGGGTGGTCTTGCCGGTGCCGGACAGGCCGAAGAAGATGGCGGTGTTCTCGCCGTTCATATCGGTGTTGGCGGAGCAGTGCATGGAAGCAATGCCCTTCAGAGGCAGGTAGTAGTTCATCATAGAGAACATACCCTTCTTCATCTCGCCGCCGTACCAGGTGTTGATGATAACCTGCTCACGGGAGGTGATGTTGAAGGCAACGCAGGTCTCGGAGTTCAGGCCCAGCTCCTTGTAGTTCTCCACCTTGGCCTTGGAGGCATTGTAAACCACGAAGTCGGGCTTGAAGTTTGCCAGCTCCTCCTCGGTGGGACGGATGAACATATTGGTCACGAAGTGAGCCTGCCATGCCACTTCCACGATGAAGCGGACAGCCATACGGGTGTCAGGGTTAGCGCCGCAGAAAGCGTCCACAACGAACAGCTTCTTGTTGGACAGCTCCTTCTGAGCCAGCGCCTTCACGGCAGCCCAGGTAGACTCGGACATGGGGTGGTTGTCGTTCTTGTAGGCGTCGGAAGTCCACCACACGGTGTTCTTGGAGTTCTCGTCCATGACGATGTACTTGTCTTTGGGGGAGCGGCCGGTGTAGATGCCGGTCATGACGTTGACAGCGCCCAGCTCGGTGACCTTACCGACCTCATAGCCGGTCAGACCGGGCTTGGTCTCTTCCTCGAACAGCTGCTCGTAGGAAGGATTGTAGACGATCTCAGTCGTACCGGTAATACCGTACTTTTCGATGCCATAGGTTTCCATAATGCAAATTCCTCCTGTAAAAATTTAGGCGAAGCGGCTTGCACCGCTTATCACAATCACAGCGGCAGAAGCGGAAAATCCCAACCTCCACCGTCTATCATACTATCATAGTTTCCTTTGAAAGTAAACCACAATTTTCCCTTTTTTCGATAAAAATGTATTGGAAAGAGCGTAGAATGTTTTCGTTTCAGCATTCCGCCCAACCATCATCCAGCGCCGCAAAAAATTTTTGTAAATCTTTCGCCCCCGGTCTTTGCTTTTGCGGGATCATATGATAGAATAAAAGATAAATTTCACCGCAGTACGTTGAACGGTACGCAGTACAGCGAGAATGTAGGGGCCGATGCCCACATCGGCCCGCAACCTTACGGAACCTCGCGGTACGTTGAATGGTACGCGGTTCGACGCGAATGTAGGGGCCGATGCCCACATCGGCCCGCAACCTTACAGAACCACCGCGGTACGTTGAACGGGACGGGAAAATGGAATGAAAACGTAACGTTTCTCCATTCAACCGAGCCATGTAAATAAACCACCTTGGCGCGGGCCGATGTGGGCATCGGCCCCTACAATGAAACCTGGGGTGCATGCCATTCATCCGGGCGGGTCACAAAAAGGAGAAAAACATGAAGGATCGGGATAGTTTCAGCTGGAAGCAGTTTCAGGCGCTGCCGTTTCGCAAGAAGGTGGAGCACGTCCGCGAGTATTATATATGGTATATCGTGGGCGGCATCGCGGCGCTGTGTCTGCTGGTGTCGCTGATCACCACCATTGCCGGCAACCGGAAGAATGTGCTCATTTCCGGCATTTTCATCAATAATTCCACCACCCAGGCGGGCTATGCCCACCTGAGCACGGACTACTGGAGCCACTGCGGCAGCGACGCGGATACGCGGACTGACCTGATTGAGACACGCTGGCTGGACTTTGATTCCGGCGCCATGAGCCAGACCGATGCGGCGTCCTTCATGGTGGTCACGAGCATGATCGCTGCGCGCACCCTGGATTACATCATCACGGACGAGGCGACGCTTGCCCATTTTTGGGAGCAGGAAATCGTCCTCGACCTGCGCCTGGTGCTGCCTGAGGATATGCTTTCCCGCTGCGACACCATCGAGCAGGACGGCATCCCCATCGCCATCCGCCTGAACGATACGGATTTCGCCAAAACCTACCCCCTCGCCTCCGACACAAGCTGCATCTTCATCGTCGCCAGCTCCGAGGACTACGAAAAGGACGCAAGATTTTTAGAGTACCTGCTGGGCTGACGGTACGCACCCCGACGCGAATGTAGGGGCCGATGCCCACATCGGCCCGAAACCTTACGAAACCGACCTGATACGTTGAATGGGACGAGGAGATGGGATGAAAACGTAACATTTTCCCATTCAACCGGGCATGGACGTTAACCGTCCCGGCGCGGGCCGATGTGGGCATCGGCCCCTACAAGGGGAACGGATTGCATCCCATCCATCTGACCGGTTCCGCATGTTACCTGGGAAACTTACCGAAAGGAGCCGAATTATTCATGAAAAAAATCATCCCCCTTCTGCTGCTCCTTCTGGTTCTGGTGCCGCGGGTGTATGCGGCGCCGGAGGGGGTGGAGGGCGACCGGGGCAGCGTGGTGCATGTTTACGGCATGGGCACCAACAGCGATACCGGCCAGCGGCTGCGGTGGACGGGAACCGCCTTCGCCGTCGGGGTCGCCGGGGAGGAATCGGACGTGTTCCTCACCAACTGGCATGTGGCCTCCGGCAGCGGGAAATGCGACCCGGATTCCATCCGCCTGTGGATCTTAAAGGACGGCGCCCAGCTGGACAGCAGCCAGGTGCCTCTGGAGGACGGCGCGGTGGAATGCACCGTGCTGCTGACCACCGACGGCTATCCCGATGTGGCGGTGCTCCGCTCCGAGAGCCAGCTCCCCGGCTGCACGGCGCTGCCGCTGATCTCCAGCCGCCACGTCGCCGACGGGACGCCGGTGTATGCCCTGGGCTTTGCCGGGCTGAGCGGCACCCATTACGGCGCGGACTCCGGGCCGGAGGACGTGACCGTCACCGAAGGGACCATCTCCGACCGGCTGATCATGACCAGCGCCGGAAACACCCGCTCCATCATCCACACCGCCGCCATCCAGCACGGCTTTTCCGGCGGCCCCCTGGTGGATGCCTCCGGCGCGGTGGTGGCGCAGAATACCTACGGCTTTGAAGAGGCCGTGACCACCGAGCTCTTCTGCGCCGTGTACACCGACTACGCCATGGAGCTGCTGGACCGGCTGAACATCCCCTATACCACCCTGCCCGGCGAACCGGCGGCAGTGGTGCTGGTGAAGAATCTGCTCCACCGGCCGGATCTGCCCCACGCCGCCGCCTACGGCATCTTCGCCCTGGGCGTGGCCGCCATCGGCGTATTTATATGGTATTTTATCAGGACGGCAAAAGAAGTGATCCTGGAATACAGGCAAAAGCGTTCCAATCAAGAGAAAGAGGTGCAATAAATGAGAAGATGCGCTGCGATCCTGCTGGCACTTGCGCTGCTGGCAGCCCTGCCCCTGTGTGCCCGCGCAGACGGGCAGAAGCTGCTCTACCCCGGCACGGCGGTGGAGGGCAGCCAATTGACCGTGATGACCATTCCCCTGTCCTCCGGCACCGTGGACGTGTCGGTGGGCGATGTGACCATCGGCGGCGGTGACGGCGGCACCCGGGCCGAGGCAAACCTGGGGCTCACCTTCTACTGCGTGGTGGATAATTCCCGCTCCTTCAGCAATTACCAGCGGGATCAGCAGCGGCTGGGGCTTATCGCCCTCAGCGACGCCCTGGGCCCGAAGGATTCCATGGTGCTCATCACCATGGGGCGGGAGGTGTCCTTCGGCGAGAAGCTCACCGACCCGGCGCAGCGCAGGGAAGCCATCGAGGCTGCCTGCACCTATGACGCCATCGGCACCAACCTGTACGAGACCATCGATACCGTGATCTCCACCGTCGCCGCCCAGGAGACCGGCTTCTCCTGCATCTTCATCTTTACCGACGGCATCGACGAGTCGCCCATTGTCAAGATCAATGAGGATCAGGCGGCGCGCATCGTCCAGGGCAGCGGCATGAGCGTCAATTTCGTGGCGCTGCTCACGCCGCCGATTACCAACTATGCTTCCGCCAATGCCCAGCGGCTGGAGCGCTACGCCACCCTCTCCCTGGGCGGAGCCTGCCGCACCCCCCTTGCAGAGGGGGACGGCTCCGTGGCCACCGTGGAGCAGGCCGTGCGGGACATGGTCAACGCCACCAGCGAGTGGAGAGTGCTCCGCCTGAACACCGACGACATTCCCCGCGCCGATAAGACCGTGGAGCTGACCCTGACCTGGCAGGGCGAGGGACGCGCCGTCACCGATACCCTCACCGTGGATACCACCGCCCTGCCGCCCCTGCCGGAGCCGGTCACCGAGCCGCCGACGCTGCCGCCCACCGAGCCGCCGGAGACCATTCCCCCCATCACCCAGCCCGCCGAGACCATCCCGGAATACCTGGATGAGCACGCGGACGATATGCGCTACTATGCCATGATCGGCTTCAGCGTCATCGGGGTGCTCATCGTCCTGGCCATCGTCATCGTGGCGGCGGACAAGCATAAGGCCGCCTCCGCCGAACCGAAGAAGATTCCCAGGAAGGAAAAGGCACCGGCCGAAAAGCAGTCCCCCGCCGCTCCCCAGCCCGAAAAGGCGGATGCAGAGCAGGCGGCCCCGGCGCAGCCCGCCCAGCTCCCGCCCCTGCCGGACATCAGAGAAGCCCCGGCGCAGACGGCGCCGGAGCAGCCCGAACCGGAGCCCCCGGAGGCCCCGGAAACGTCGGAAAAGCAGCCGGAAGAGCTCCCGGAGCCGGTGCGTGAAGAAAAGGATATCCCGCCGGAGGAACCGAAGGCAGCGGAGCCGGTCCCCGCCCCCGCCGAAAATGACGAAGCCCCGGCGCAGACGGAGGCCGCGCCGGAAAAGCAGGCGGAGGAAGCGCCCCCGGCTGCGTCCGAATCCCGGCTCGAGCAGGCGGATGCCGAGCTCACCGCCTTCCTGCAGGGGCAGATCGACCTGAACCAGTTCCTGAACCTGAGCGAGGAAGCGTCCCAGGAGGAAGAAGCCCACGCCCCGAAGCCGGAGCAGCCCGCCCCCGGGCGGCAGCACCGCAGGAAGCCGTCTGCGCCTCCCGCCGCCGCCACTGAGGAATGGGACCTGACCGAAGAGCCGGGTGAGGCGCAGGCCGCCGAAAAGACGTCCGGTAGCGCCCGCGGGATCTTCGGCCGCCGGGAGCCGAAGCCGGAAAAGCAGCGCGACAGCCTGCACCAGAGCGTATCCGCCCTGCGTGCCGCCCAGCGCCGCAGCGCCCAGGAGGAGATGCTCCAGGCCGCCCAGCAGCCCGCCGCGCCCACCCCCGGCCGCCCCGGCAGCTGCACCGTCCGCCTGACCCCGGAGGGCAACCCCGCCGGCACCGTCTATGTGACCATGGAGCCCGGCAGCAGCCGTACCCTGGGAAGAAACAGCAAAGCGGACGTCATTCTCAATCCCCGGGATACCTCCCTGTCCGGCCTGCACTTTGAGCTCCAGTGGGACGGCCACATCCTCTACCTCACCGACTGCGGCTCCACCAACGGCACCAGCCTCACCGGCATCCCCCAGCGCCCCGGCCACTGGTCCAAGGTAGAACCCGGCACCACCCTCCAGGCCGGCTCCATCCGCTACAAAGTAAAAATCACAAAGAACTGACTTCCTTAATGCCCCTCCCACTTTCGGGAGGGGCATTAAAAATGGTTCGATGAACGGAACGCACCCCGACGTGAATGTAGGGGCCGATGCCCACATCGGCCCGAAACCCCACGAAACCGCCGCAGTACGTTGAATGGTATGCAGTGCAGCGAGAATGTAGGGGCCGATGCCCACATCGGCCCGAAATCTTACGGAACCTCGCGGTACGTTGAAGGGGACGGGGAAATGAAATGTTTATATAACATTTTTCCATTCAACCGGTACATGGATATTGACCGTCCCGGCGCGGGACGATGTGGGCATCGTCCCCTACAGTGAAACCTCTCCCCCCAGGGGGAATTTTTTGCGCAAAAACACCGTCCCGGTTGCTGGGGCGGTGCTAGAAGTACAGTTCTGCGGCCAGGTTGCCGTGGATGTAGAGGCAGAGGGCTTTTTTCAGGAAGGGTTCGGTGACGCCGAAATAGTCGGCCAGATCCCATAATTCGGTGTGACCGGCGGCGATGGCGTCGTCCAGCTGATCGACGGGGATCAGGCGGCGGATGGCCCATTTGTCGGCGCGGTTTTCGTGGCGGCCCCGCAGGTCGGCGGGGGAATGGATATTATAAAAGCTGCCGGTGAGGCAGTGCCCCAGCTCGTGGCCGAGGTGCACCCGCTCCCCCGGCTGGGTGAAGGGGCGGCTGTCCAGCCCGATGACGCAGCGCCCGTCCGGCAGTTGGACGGACATGGATCCGCACGCCGGCATCCGGCCGCGCAGCACGGGGATATTCTGCTGTTCAGCCTGGTCATAAAGCGCCTGAAGCGAAACCATGACGGTGTCCTTTCTGATGGAAGTGGGTGGGGAAAGTCAGGGGAAGTGCAAAGTTTGGGGTGTCAGCAGCCAACGCACGCCACACCCCCTGACCTCGCTGACGCTCGGCCACCCCCCGCAGGGCGGGGGGCAAGTGCCTTGACTTCCCCTTTGGGGAAGCTGTCGAGCGCCAGCGAGACTGAAGGGGTGTCGTTTGTCCAAAGGAGTATGGTGCAAATTTTGGCGGGGCGGCAATCATCCAACGCCACACCCCCTGACCTCGCTTCGCTCGGCCACCCCCCCGCAGAGCGGGGGCAAGGGACTTGGCATCCCCTAAGCGCTCCTGAAAGGTTTTTCTGTTCAACGTACTGTGCATCAAATTATTGATGCACACGGCCTTCCCTGCTCAGGGGAGGCCTTTTTTGTTTTCCTTGCTTCGTTCCCGCTCCATTACGAATCTTGCGAAGGAGCGGACTTCTTCGAACATTTCGGGGGTGATGTTTTCGCTGCCGCCGAAGAGGGCGAATTTCAGGGCTTCGTCGTCGGGGGTGGGGGCGGGAGCGTCGGCCAGGAGCTGGGAGGCGGGGATGCCGAAGTAGGCGCTGAGCTTGGAAAGCACCGCGCCGGAGGGAATGGCGTCCGGCTCCCGCTTCCATTTGGAGACGGCGGATTTGCTCAGCCCCGCATCCTCGGCAGCGCGGGAGGGACTGACGCCCCGGCTGCGGCACAGGGACGCGAACCGGTCATAGAAGCTCCGGGCGTCGGGGGTGCCGCCCAGGAGCCGGTCGGCGGGGACGCCGAAGTAGGCGCTGAGCTTTTCCACCGCCGCCGCCGAGGGCAGCGCGTCGGGGTTCTGCTTCCATTGGGACACGGCGGCCTTGCTCAGACCGGCGTTCAGCGCAGCCCGGGAGGGGGACTCCCCCCTGGCCTTGCAGAGGGCAACGAAGTTTTCATAGAACATGGTGTTTCTCCCCTGTGCCGTCCCCCGCCTTGTAGATTTTGCCGGATTCCGGCAAGAAGATCGGGGTTAGGGGAATGCATTTTTGTGGGAGGTTCACAAAAGTAAACGGATATTCAAAATAGTGGAATAAGTGGACTTGACAAGTTGATAAATATACACTATAATGAACTCACGGTTGACGAAAGTGAACCGAAAATCGAAAGCAGATCCGACTCCGCAGACGCGATGGCGAGAAGCCAAGGTGAAAGTTACTTTCGATTTGTCAAAATGCATCCGGGGCGGGAGGCAGCCCGCCCTGGGATTTATTTTAACATAGAGGTTCTGAAATTTCAACTTATTTTTACTGAAGTTTATTCAAAGCATACTCTACAATATGTCCAATAAGACGGACGGAAAGGATGGGAAGAAAAAATGGGCTATGATCTTTGCACCGGGCGGGATGCCCGGGGGCGGGCGTGGGCGACGCGGGTGCCGACGGGGGTGGTGCATACGGGGATGTATGTGCGGCTGCTGGGGGGCACGTTCATTCTGATCGACCGGGTGGAGCAGAACGGCCGCACGGGCGCGCCGGTGTGCGCGGCCATGCAGGTGCTGGAAAGCGTCTGGGAGGGGCACGGCCATGACTGAGCCCTGGCTGGAGGCGGAGCGTCTGGCCGCCCGGGGTGACCGCTGGCTCTCCCGCCGCCCCGTCTGCGCCGACTGCGGCGCCCACATCGCCGACGACCGCTGCTTCCCCCTGGGCGGCGGGGAATACCTGTGCGAAAGGTGCATGTGGGAAAGAATGGTGGAGGTGGAGGATTGCATGGCGTGACGGATGAGTGGTACGCACCCCAGGTTTCATTGTAGGGGCCGATGCCCACATCGGCCCGTGCCGGGGCGGAATATTTCCATGCCCGGTTGAATGGGAAAATGTTGCGTTTTCATCCCATTCCCCTGCCCCATTCAATGCGCCGCGGTGGTTTCGTAAGATTGCGGGCCGATGTGGGCATCGGCCCCTACATTCTCGTCGGAGTGCGTACCGTTCATCAATTTTTTGGCGGAGGGGAGAAAACGGAAGAAAGGAAAAATGGAACATGGAAGAGGACAGCTTACGGATCCGGCGGGCGGCGATCGGACTTTTGGAGCGGCTGGAGCGGGCGACGGAGGAGCTGGATCGGGGGATCGTGACCCGGAAGGAAAAGCGCAGGGAGGACGAGGGGGAGATCACCTTCGAAATTCAGAAATGCCGGGGCAAGGGAATGGTGGATCGGGCGGCGCTGAAGCAGCTGACCGGGGTGCTGAAGGACTTGCAGGACATCCTGTGCCAGGACTGCTCCATGGACACCCGGGAGCGGGAGCTGAAGCTCATGCAGCTGGAGCGGAACCTGAGCGCCGGGGCGGACAGCGGCGTGGTGGTGACGCTGGCGGGGGAGGCGGAGCGGTATGCCGAATAAGCTGACGATGCCCTGCCCCAATCCCAAGCAGCGGCAGGCGCTGCTGGAAAAGCACCGGTATGTGGGCTACGGCGGCGCCCGGGGCGGCGGCAAGAGCTGGTTCGTCCGCTGGAAGGCGGTGCTGCTGTGCCTGCGCTACGGGGGCATCAAGGTGCTCATCACCCGGCGCACCTACCGGGAGCTGTACAACAATCACATCGCTCCCCTGCTGCTGATGCTCTCCGGCGCGGCCAATTACAACAAGGGCGACAAGATCTTCTATTTCCCAAACGGCAGCACCATCGCCTTCGGCTACTGCGACGGGGACGAGGATCTGGGGCAGTATCAGGGCGCGGAATACGACGTGTGGTTTGCCGACGAGGCGGGGCAGTTCCAGGAGAACTGGCTGGTGCAGATCGACGCCTGCGTCCGGGGCACGAATGATTTTCCCAAGCGCACCTATTACACCCTGAACCCCGGCGGCCCCAGCCACGGCTATTTCAAGCGCCTGTTCATCGACCGCCGGTTCGAAGAGCAGGAGCACCCGGAGGACTATGCCTTTATCCAGGCGCTGTGCACCGATAATGCGGCGCTGATGAAAAGCCAGCCCCAGTACCTGCGCAGCCTGGAAAAGCTGCCGCCCAAGCTGCGCAGAGCCTGGCTGGACGGGGACTGGGACGTATACGAGGGGCAGTTTTTCGAGGATTTTTACGACCGCCCCGACCACTACCGCGACCGGAAATACACCCACGTCATCGAGCCCTTTGAGATCCCGAAGGACTGGAGAATTTACCGCAGCTTCGACTGGGGCTATCACCGCCCCTTCTCCTGCGGCTGGTGGGCGGTGGATTACGACGGGGTGGCCTACCGCATCCTGGAGCTCTACGGCTGCACGGGCACCCCCAACGAGGGGGTGCGGTGGACGCCGGATCAGGTGTTCGGCAGGATCCGGCAGATCGAGTGCGAGCACCGCTGGCTCCGGGGAAAGAGAATCACCGGCATTGCCGACCCCGCCATCTGGGACGGGGAGACCGGCGAGAGCATCGCCCAGACGGCGGCGCGGCACCAGGTATATTTCCAACCGGGGGACAACAAGCGCCTGCCCGGGTGGATGCAGGTGCACTACCGCCTGCAGCTGGACGAGAACGGCTACCCCCAGATGTACATTTTCAGCAACTGCCGGGCGTTCCGCCGCACGGTGCCCCTGCTGCAGTACGACAAATGCAGCAGCGAGGATGTGGACACCGACGGCGAGGATCACGTGGCGGACGAGGTGCGCTATTTCTGCATGTCCCGCCCCATCCGCCCCCGGGCGGCGCAGGCGGCGGACGGCTATGACGCATCGCCCCTGAAGCTCTTCCTGGATATTCCCAGGGAGCAGATCACAGCGGCCGAAAAGCGGCCGGGAATGGAGATTATCAGATGAATGAAACAAAAAAGCCGCCCATCGGGGCGCAGGAGGTTCAGAATGCCCGGGCGACGCTGAACCGCTACAAGGAGGGCAAGGCCAATCTGGAGCGCCGGGTGGTGGAGAACGCCCAGTGGTACAAGCTGCGCCACTGGCAGTGCATGCGCGGCCACGGCAAGACCGAGGTGGAGCCCACCTCCGGGTGGCTCTTCAACGCCATCGCCAGCAAGCACGCGGATGTGATGGACAATTTTCCCAGCCCCAACGTGCTGCCCCGGGAGGAGGACGACAGGGCTGAGGCGAAGCTGCTGAGCGAGATCCTGCCGGTGGTGCTGGAGCAGAGCGAATTTGAGCAGGTTTACGACGAGGTGAACGACTGCAAGCTCAAATCCGGCACGGGTATCTACGGCGTCTTCTGGGACGCCGGACGCCTCAGCGGACTGGGGGATGTGGCCATCCGGAAGGTGGATGTGCTGGGTCTCTTCTGGGAGAGCGGGATCACGGACATTCAGCAGTCCGCCAATGTATTCCATGTGGAGCTGCAGAGCAACGAGAAGCTCATCTCCCGCTATCCCTTCCTGGCGCAGAAGCTGGGCGCGCCGGAGGAGGTGAGCACCCGCTACGTCTATGACGACCGGGTGGACACCAGCGGCAAGAGCGCCGTGGTGGACTGGTACTATAAGAAGCTCCAGGACGGCCGGACGGTGCTGCACTACTGCAAATTCGTGGGCGATACGGTGCTGTTCGCCACGGAAAACGACCCGCAGTATGCCCGGCGGGGGTGGTATGACCACGGGCAGTACCCCTTTGTATTCGATCCGCTGTTCCGCACCGAGGGCACGCCCTGTGGCTTCGGCTACATCGACGTGGCAAAGAGCGCCCAGGAGTACATCGACCGGGGCAATCAGGCCATCCTGATGAACATGCTGGTCAACGCCCGCCCCCGGCACTTCATCCGCAGCGACGGCAGCGTCAACGAGCAGGAGTACGCCGACCTGAGCCGGGATTTCGTCCATGTGGAGGGCGGGCTGGGGCAGGACAGCATTCTGCCCATCCAGTCCACGGGGCTGAGCGAGGTGTACCTGGCGGTGCTCAACGGCAAGGTGGACGAGCTGAAGGAGGTCACCGGCAACCGGGACATCTCCACCGGCGGCACCAGCAGCGGCGTCACCGCAGCCAGCGCCATCGCCGCCATGCAGGAGGCGGGCAGCAAGCTCAGCCGGGACAGCAACAAGGCGGCCTACCGGGCGTTCCGCAAGATCTGCCTAATGGTCATTGAGCTGATCCGCCAGTTTTACAGCCTGCCCCGGTGCTTCCGCATCGTGGGCGCCGGCGGGGCGGAGGAATTCATCCGCTACAGCAGCCGGGGCATCCAGGGCACGGCGGACGAAATGACGGGTCTGACCCGGGTGCCGCTGTTTGACATCTCGGTGTCCGCCCAGAAGCAGAGCGCCTATTCCCGGATGAGCCAGAACGAAATGGCGCTGCAATTCTACTCCGCCGGGTTCTTCGACCCCCGGAACGCCGAGCAGGCGCTGGCGTGCATGGACATGATGGATTTCGACCGGAAGGACATGGTGATGCAGCGCATTGCCCGGAGTGCCCAGAGCTACCAGGCCATGCTCACCCAGCTGCCCCCGGCGGAAGCGCCCAGAACGGGAAAAGCGGCGCTGAAGGGCGAAAAGCAGGAGCCCTTCGCCACCCGAACCGCCAGACAGCGGGTCGCCGAAAGCACCAACCCAGGGTGAGAATAGTATGCGCCCAAGGTTTCACTGTAGGGGACGATGCCCACATCGTCCCGCGCAGGGTTGGTTAAGGAACCTCTGAATAAATCGTCTGCGGCTGGACAGCGGGCCTTTTGCTCCCACGCCGCAGGATGAAAAATGGGAAATACATACAGTATTCCTCCATTTTTCATCCTTTGCCTGGGAACAAAATCCCTCGCTGCCAGCTCTTGCCGATTTCATCAGAGCTTCCCTAATTTTCATGACCCGGTTGAATGGGATGCATTTCCCCATTCAACCGTCCCATTCAACGCGCTGCGGAGGTTCCGTGAGATTGCGGGACGATGTGGGCATCGTCCCCTACATTCCCGTCGGACTGCGTGCCGTTCATCGAATTTCCCGGTGCGGTGGGGGATATAAAAATACAAAAAATGAGGTGAAACGATGGTATTTGTTCGGTTTTTTACTGCCCTGGATGGGGCGATATGTTTGGAAGTCCGGGGACATGCGGGGGCGGGGAGGCGGGGGAGGGATCCGGTGTGCGCGGGGGTAAGCACGGTGTGCCGGGGGCTGGGGCACGCTGCACAGCTGCTGGGGGAGGCGGGGATGCTGGCGCAGCCGCCCCGGGTGCAGATGAAAGGCGGATGGGCGGAGATCGCCGCGCTGCCCTGCCCGGCGTACCGCGCCGAGACGGCGCTGGTGTTCTGGACGGCGGAGGTGGCGCTGCACGCGCTGGCGGAGGCATACCCCAAAAACGTGACGCTGGAGGGCGTCATTCAACTGGAAAGGAGGAAAGAAAATGGAAAATGACTGGATCCAGCTCTTCGCCGAGGGGGCGGAGGGCGGCGGGAGCGCCCCGGCGGGGGAAGCTGCCCCGGAGCAGCAGCCGGCGGAAAGCCCCACCCGGGAGCACTGGCAGGAGGTGGATCGGATCTATGACGGCATGGTGGCGCAGGCGGAAAGCTTACGGGAGCTTTTCCCGGATTTTGACCTCCGCCGGGAGGCGCAGAACCGGCTGTTCTGCACCCTGCTGCGGGACGGGGCGGATATGGAGAGCGCCTACTGCGGGGCGCACTTCCGCCAGCTGCTCCCCGCCGCCATGACCTACGCCGCCGAATACACCCGCGCCCGGCTGGCCTCCAGCCTGGCAGGCGCCGCCCGTCCGGACGAAAACGGCCTGACCGGCAGCGGCGCAGTGCGGATGGGCACAAGCGTGGCATCCATGAGCCGCGCAGAATTCACCAGCCTCTGCCGCCAGGTGGAGCAGGGCAAAAAGGTAAGCCTGGGCTGACAGGCGGGGAAAAGGCGGAACCGGTCGGGTGAATGGGATGCAGTCCGTTCCTCTTGTAGGGGCCGATGCCCACATCGGCCCGCGCCGGGCCGGTTGATTTCCATGCCCCGGTTGAATGGGAAATTGTTATTTATTATCCCATTCCCCTGTCCCATTCAACGCACTGCGGTGGTTCCGTAATGTTTGCGGGCCGATGTGGGCATCGGCCCCTACATTCGCGTCGGACTGCGTACCATTCATCAACCCCACCCCTGCCCACGGTTTCCTCCGCAGGAGCGTTACCGGGCGGGGCAGGGCACAAACAGGATTCGTACAAACTTAAATCGTCATTAAAAAAGGAGAGACTTATGGAAAATAATGAGAATTCCCAGACTTTTGCGGCAAATGTAAATGTGACCACCGATACGGCGCTGTCGGCGGAGAATAAGAGCTTTTTCGACCGGGCGCTGCTGGAGGAGGCGGCTCCCTACCTGATCCATAATCAGTTCGGACAGAAGCGCCCCATTCCCAAGAACGGAGGCAAGCGGATCGAATTCCGCCGGTTCGCGGCGCTGCCCAAGGCCACTACGCCCCTGACCGAGGGCGTCACGCCGGACGGACGGAAGATGTCCGTTACCGCCGTGGAGGCGCAGGTGCGGCAGTACGGCGACTATGTGTGCCTTTCCGATGTGCTGGATCTGACCGCCGTCGACCAGGTGGCGCTGGAGGCTACCCGCGCCGTGGGTCACCAGGCGGGACTGACCCTGGATACCATCACCCGGAACGTGCTCCAGTCCGGCACCAACGTGTACTATTGCCCCAAGGTGACTGCCTCCGGCACCACCGCCGTGGACGACCGCACCAAGCTGGACGCCACCTGCGTGCTCACCGTGGACGTGGTGAAAAAGGTCGCGGCGCTGCTCAAGGCGGCCAACGCCCCCAAGTTCGGCGGCGACTATGTGTGCATCCTGCACCCGTATGTGGCCTATGACATCATGTCCGACCCCCATTGGGAGCAGATGCACCAGTACTGCAAGCCCGAAAACCAGTTCGAGGGTGAGATCGGCCGCATCGCCGGGGTGCGCTTCGTGGAGACCAGCGAGGCCGCCGTCTATACCGGCGCGGAGAACGACTGCCCCACCGGCCTTGCGGTGTTCGGCTGCCTGTTCATCGCCAATAACGCCTACGGCGTCACCGAGGTCACCGGCGGCGGATTGCAGACCATCATCAAGCAGCTGGGCTCCGCCGGCACCGCCGACCCCCTGAACCAGCGCAGCACCGTGGGCTGGAAGGCGCTCCAGACCGCCGAGATCCTGCAGCAGGCCTACCTGTACCGCGTAGAATGCTGCAGCGCATTCTCCCCGGATGCAAAGATGAACTGAGCAGGCCGGGGCGGGGGTGAGGGGTGGCGCGTGATGAAGGGTTCGTTGAACGGAACGCAGTCCGACGCGAATGTAGGGGACGATGCCCACATCGTCCCGCAGCCTTACGGAATTGCCGCATTGCGTTGAATGGAACGGGAAAACAGGATGAAAACGTAACGTTTCTCCATTCAACCGGGTCTTGGAAATAAATCATCCCCTGGCGCGGGCCGATGTGGGCATCGGCCCCTACAAGGGGAAACGAACTGCATTCCATTCATCCGACCGGTTCCGTGTTTCACCTGCCTCCGCCCCTGCTCCACGGTTTCCTCCGCAAAAGCGTTACCGGGTGGGGCAGGGCACAAAAAGGATTCGTACAAACTCAAATCGTCATTAAAAAAGGAGAAGGATATTATGGAAAATAAGAAGATCAGGATCAAGCTGCCGCTGACGCGCAGTGAGCGGGAGGATGTGTTTGTGGGCGTCAACGGACATACCTGGCAGATCCAGCGGGGCGTGGAGGTGGAGCTGCCCTGGAATGTGGTGAAGGTGCTGGAGCGGCAGGAGAAAATGCTGGCGCAGGCACTGGAATTTGAAAATCAGGCCGCCGCGCCCCTGGAAGCGCTGGAAAAGAAGGGCTGAGTATGACGGCGCTGGAGGTCATCCGGGACGTGGACGGGAAAATGCACAATGTCTATACCCAGCAGCAGAAGCTGGACTGGCTGTCCCGGGCGGAGGGCATGGTGCTTGAGCTGCTGGCGCGCAGCGGTGAAAAACCGGAGGCGGCGGAGATCACGGCGGATACCGCGCTGTCCGCCCCTGCGCCCTACGACGCGCTCTACGGCCGCTGGCTGGAGGCGCAGATCCACTACGCCAGCCAGGAATACCTGAAATTCAACAATGCCATGGCGCTGTTTTCCAGCCTGTGGCAGGCGTATTCCAATTTCGTCCGCCGGGGCGCCGCCCCGGTGGGCAGACGCAGATTCTTTTAGGGAGGGGAAAATATGGACTTTCCGATCCTGGAGCAGGGACGGCTGAGCCGGGAAAATCAAACCGTCTTCGGCGGCTATCACGCTGGGGCGCGGATCGGCAGCGGGGAATTCGCCGCCATGGAGAATTTCAGCTCCGACGCCTATCCCCTGCTGGCCACCCGCCCCCTGCGGGGCGTCTACGCCTCCCCTGCCGCCTGCCGCGGCCTGATCGCCAAGGACAGCCTGTGCTGGGTGGACGGAAGCAAATTCGTGGTAAACGGCTACGAAACCGAGCTGCACCTGGCGGAAGGGCAGAAGCAGCTGGTGTCCATGGGGGCGTATGTGGTGATCTTCCCGGACAAAAAGTACATCAATACGGCGGATCTCTCCGATTCCGGCAGCCTGGAGGCGGAATATGTCTCGGCCTCCGCCGTCCGCTTCACCCCGGCGGACGCCAACGGCGACGCCCTCATCCCCGGCTACATCCAGAGCGAGGAGCCGCAGGAGCCGGAAAACGGGGCGCTGTGGCTGGATAATTCCGGCGCGGGCGCGCTGCTGCAGTGGTCGGCGGGCAGCGGCATGTGGGTCAGCGTGGATACCACCTATGTCCGCGTCAGCGCCCCCGGCATCGGCGCGGCCTTCCGGGTGGGGGACGCGGTGGAGCTCTCCGGCGCGCCGGAGGGCGTGGCGGCGGTGGGCACCGTCGCCGCCCTGGGGCAGGACTACCTGCTGCTGCCCGGTCTGCTGGAGGGCGAGGTGCGGCAGGAGACCCCGGTGACCCTGGGGCGCTATGTGCCGGATATGGACTATGTGATCGAATGCGGCAACCGGCTCTGGGGCTGCCGCTACGGCGTCAGCCGCAGGGGCGGGATCGTCAACGAGATCTACGCCAGCGCCCTGGGAGACTTCCGCAATTGGCAGCGCTTCCAGGGGCTGAGCACGGACAGCTATGCGGTCAGCCTGGGCACGGACGGTCCCTTCACCGGGGCGGTGCAGCACATGGGCTACCCGGTGTTCTTCCGGGAGGGCTGCATCCACAAGCTCTATGGCAGCTATCCCGCCGCCTTCCGCCTGCAGACCACCCCCTGCCCCGGGGTGCAGCGGGGCAGCAGTGCCAGCCTGGCGCTGGTGGGGCAGGTGCTCTACTATAAGTCCCCCGCCGGGGTGTGCGCCTACGACGGCGCGGCGCCGGTGGATATTTCCCGGGCGCTGGGCGCGGCGCACTATACGGATGCCGCCGCCGGGGCGCTGCGGGGCAAATACTACATCTCCATGAAGGATGGGCAGGGCGCTTACCAGCTCTTCGTCTACGATACCGCCCGGGGCATGTGGCACCGGGAGGACGCCACCCGGGCGGTGTGCTTCTGCCCCTGCCGGGAGGATCTGTTCTTCCAGCGCGGCGATGGGAAGATCGTCAGCGTCACCGGCGCGGGGGAGCAGGAGACGGAGCTGCACTGGCTGGCCGAGACCGGGGAGATCGGCGCGGCGCTGCCGGACAGCAAATATCTGTCCCGGCTTTCTCTGCGCCTGCACCTGCCCCAGGGCGGGAGCATGGAGCTGTGGGTGCGCTACGACGAGGAGACGGACTGGCATCGCCTGGCGCAGCTGACGGGCACGCCCCTGGGCTCCGTCACCCTGCCCGCCCCGGTGCGCCGCTGCGACCACCTGCGCCTGCGGCTGACCGGCCGGGGCGAAATGCGGCTCTACAGCCTGACCAAAACCATGGAGCAAGGGAGTGATGTGTTCTGACCGGTGTGGAGATCCGTCCCCCGGAGCTGACCGGGGGCAGCGAGGCCGAGCAGCTGCGCCGCCTGCACAGCTACCTGTGCACCCTGTCGGAGCAGCTGCAGTTTGCCTTTGACGCGCTGGAGAGCGGAGGCGGCGGGGCGCAGATCACCTACGCCCCCTCCGCCCGGAGAAGGCAGGAGGACATGACCCGGCTCAAGTCCCTGATCCTGAAAAGCGCCCAGGTGACGGAGGTTCTGGAGCAGCGGCTGGAACAGCGGCTGGAGGGGAAATACGTGGCGCAGAGCCAGTTCGGCGACTACTGCCGGGAGACGGGTCTGACCATCGCCGCCACCTCCCGCGCCATTGAGCAGCAGTTTGCCAGCCTGGAGCGGCTGGACAGCGCTGTGGACAGCCTGGATTCCCAGGTCAGGCAGGTCAGCGCCACCATCCGCACCGGCGAGGTGGCGGACGGGGTCTACGGGGTGGAGATCGGCCAGCAGGAGACCCGGGACGGTGTCCTGCACTTCCGCTGCTACGCCCGGCTGACGGCGCAGAAGCTCTCCTTCTTCGACAGCAACGATGTGGAGGTGGCCTATATCAGCAACCGCTGCATGTACGTCACCGCCGCCGATGCCGCCGCCATCACCGCCCAGTCCCTCTCCGCCCCCCGCTTCCAGCAGCAGTCCTACACCTGGCAGGTAGGCGAAGACGGCCACCTGAGTTTGCGGTAGGCGGCGACAGGTAAAATGCGGAACCGGTAAGGTGAATGGTATGCAGTCCGTTCCCCTTGTAGGGGCCGATGCCCACATCGGCCCGCGCCGGGTCGGGTTATTTTCATGGCCGATTGAATGGAGAAACGTTGCGTTTTCATCCCATTCCCCCGCCCCCATTCAACGCACCGAGAGGTTCCGTAAGGCTGCGGGACGATGTGGGCATCGTCCCCTACATTCGCATCGAACCGCGTACCATTCAACGCCCATCGGGGGAAGCCGGGTGGGGCAGGGCATAAAAAGGATCCGTACAATCTCAAAGCGTCATTAAAAAAGGAGAAGATCATGGGAGAAAAGAAGAAATATACCGCCTCGCGGGAGGTCACGCAGGCACAGGAGGCGGTGCAGGGGCATCAGCAGACGCGGCCGGGGGCATATGAATCCCCCTACGGCGGCGCACTGAAGGATACCCTGGATAAGATCCTGAATCAGAAGGATTTCCAGTACCGCCTGGATGGGGATGCGCTGTACCGCCGCTACCGGGATCAGGCGGTGCGGGACGGGCAGCGCGCCATGTCCGATACCATGGGTCAGGCGGCAGCACTCACCGGGGGCTACGGCAATTCCTATGCCCAGTCCGTGGGTCAGCAGGCCTATGCCCGGCAGATGGAGGGGCTGGCCGACCGCATCCCGGAGCTCTACAGCCTGGCCATGGAGCAGTATAAGCTCCGTGCCCAGGGGCTGAAGGATCGGTACGGCATCCTGTCCGATGCCGACAGCACCCAGTACAGCCGCTATGCCGATTCCCTCGCCGCCTGGCAGGAGGAGGCCGACCGGCTGCAGCGGCAGTATGAATCCGCCCGGGACAGCGACTACGGCGCCTACCGCGACGACGTGGCGGACTGGAAATGGCAGGAGGAATTCGATGAAAACAAGCGCCGCTACGACCAGCAGTGGGAGGCTGACCATCCCACTTTGGCGCCCGGCGTGCGGACGGTCTACCCCGCCGGGAAGGAGAAAAAGGAGAAAAAGTCCCAGACCTTTCTGGGGATGATCCTGGGCGCGGCGGCAGCAGCGGCAGCGGGGCGGAAGAAATGAGCCATACGATGCAGGTGCAGCTTGGCGAGGACGCCCGGGTCACCCTGGCAGTGACCCAGGATGTGGAAAAGAATACATCCTCCGTGCGGGTGACGGGACTTTCCGTGCGCAACCGCTCCGGCCTGAATTACGGCAGCTGCTGGCTGGTGGGCGACATCCGGGTGGGCGGAATCATTTCCGCCAACCTGATCCTGAGCAATACCCAGGCCTGCGCCGTGACCTACAGCAACGCCTGGGACGGCAGCGGGGAGGGCGGCTGGAGCGGCTACAGCTGCCAGAGCGTGGAGGTGACCCACAATGCCGACGGCACCGCCGCGGCGGAGATCACCCTGGGGGTACATATCTACACCACCAGCCAGAGATATGTGGAATACCTCAGCCGCACCGCCGCGGCGGAGCTGCCCGCCATCCCCCGCGCCAGCACGCTGGCAGCGGAGGCGGTGCAGCTGGGACAGCCCCTGACGCTGACCCTGAACCGGGCGTCGGAGACCTTCCGGGATACGGTCAGCTGGCGCTGCGGTACCGAAAGCGGCTGCCTGGCGGAAAAGACCGACGCCCTCACCGTAAGCTGGACGCCGCCCATCGCGCTGGCCGCCCAGGCACCGGCGGCGGAGGCGGTGGAAATTACCTTCACCGTCACCACCTTCAGCGGCGAAAATCAGGTGGGGAGCGGCAGCCTGGAGCTGCTGTGCCCCATCCCTGCCGACGTGACGCCCACCGCCGCCCTGACCGTCTCCGACCGGCTGGGCTATTTGCAGAAGCACGGCGGCTACATCCAGAATCAGAGCCAGGCGCTGGCAAAGGTGACGGCGGCGGGGGCTTACGGCTCGTCCATTGCCGCCATCCGCATCCGCTGCGGCAGCCTGACGGGGCTGGGGGAGCAGGTCTGCTTCGCCCTGGAGCGCAGCGGCGCAGTGACCGTCACCGCCGAGGTGACGGACAGCCGCGGGCGCACCGCCGCCGTCTCCCGGGAGATCACCGTTCTGCCCTATGCCAAGCCCGCGCCCCGGGTGGAGCGCGTCTTCCGCTGCAATTCCGACGGCAGCGAGCAGGCCGACGGAGAATACCTGTGCATGCAGTTTGCCGCGCAGCTGACCCCGGTGGAAAACGGCACGGCGCAGTATTTTGCCGTCGTCCAGGTGCACGGCGGCACCCAGACGCGCCGGGTGGAGCTGACGGACTATGCAGGACAGTTCCAACCGGCGGGCAGCGTCGTCCTCCCCGCCGGGGTGGACAGCGGCTACGACTGCTGCCTGGAGGCGGCGGACAGCTTTGCCGCTGTGCGCAGCGACGCCGTCCCCGTGGGCGTGGCCTTCGTCCTGCTGGATTTTTACCGGGAGGGCAAGTCCGCCGGCATCGGCATGCGCGCCCAGGGGCAGCAGCGCCTGAGCATCGCCCTGGACACCGACCTGACCGAACACCGCCTCCGGAACCTCGCCGCCCCCCAGTCCCCCGCCGACGCCGCCACAAAGCAGTATGTGGACACCCTGATCGCCGAACTGAGGGAGCAGCTGAATCTGCCCGATTAGCCCCCTCGGCTTCCCCCGGGGGAAGCCGAGGGGGGCTGGTGCAAACTTTAACCGGGCAGCAACCATATTACAACACACCCCCTGGCTTCGCTTTGCTCGCCAAAAGGGGAAACGGCACATATCATGGAACAAGGAGGGATTTACGTGAATACAAAGCAGATCCAGCATTTACTGGCATATCTGGGCTATTACGGCATCGTCGTGGACGGGGTCTGGGGGGTGCAGAGCGCGCGGGCCTGCCGGCGGTTTCAGGCGGACTATGGGCTTACGCAGGACGGCATTGCCGGGGCAGCCACCCAGCAGATGCTCCGCGCCGCCGTGGCCGGGACGGCGGAGCGGGCAGAGCCGCCGGAGGGCGGCACCTTCTGGGACGAGATCCGCTATTTCAAGCGCACCGACCCCTATATCGCCTGCCCCTGCGGCGCGTGCAGCGGCTTCCCGGCGGAGCCGTCGGAAAAGCTCATGCGACTGGCGGACGCGGTGCGGGAGGCGGCAGGCAGACCCATGGTGCCTACTTCCACCGTCCGCTGCCCGGCGCACAATGCGGCGGTGGGCGGGGTGTACAATTCCCGGCACCTGCTGGGGCAGGCCATGGATTTCCAGATCCCCGGCATGACGGCGGAGCAGATCCTTTCCATCGTCCGCGCCCGCAGGGAGGCGGCCTACACCTACGCCATCGACGGCAGCACCGTCCACATGGACGTGATCCTGGAGGGATAGCCGTGGAAGCCATCATTGCAGCCGTCATCACCGGAGCCGTGACCCTGGCGGGGGTGCTCATTGCCAACGGCCGCGCCGCCGCCGTGACGGAAACCAAACTGGACGAACTGACCCGCGAGGTGCGGGAGCACAACAATTTTGCCAGACGCATGCCCGTGGTGGAGGAGCAGATCAAGGTTATCAACCACCGCCTGCGGGATCTGGAACAGAAAGGAGCATGATTTTATGATAAACTGGAAGGTAAGACTGAAAAACAAGGCATTCTGGCTGGCCGCCATCCCCGCCGCCCTGCTGCTGGTGCAGACGGTGGCCGCCCTCTTCGGCATCAGCTGGGATTTCGGCGACGTGGGTGAAAAGCTTCTGGCGGTGGTCAACGCCGTATTTGCGCTGCTGACCATCCTGGGCGTGGTGGTCGACCCCACCACCAGAGGCGTCAGCGACAGCCGGAAGGCCATGACCTACTGCGCCCCCTACTGCGACAGGGAGGCCGGGCAGGGGGAAAAGAAGGAAGAGATCTCCGGAACCTCCGAATAACGCTGTTTCCCCCGGCCTGTGGCCGGGAGAAACTTCAGAAGAATGTGGACAGGTTCAGGGCGTGGGCCTCGGCGATGGCCTTCAGGCGCAGGAGGGTATCGGCGCACAGGGCGGAAAAATCCGCCTTCTCCTGCTCCTGCGCCCATACCGACAGCATGGCGAGCTGGCTGTCGATGTCCTCCAGCCACTGGTGGTCGGCCAGGGCGGCGCGGAAGGTGCGGGTGCTGTCCCAGTACCCGCGAGCCTGGGAGACCAGCGCCTCCGCCTGGGGAAAATGCTCCTGCTGCACCTGCTCCAGGGCTGCCGTCAGCGCCTGGGTCACCGGCTTCTGCGCCGCCTGCATTCCAAACTGCGCCCCGATCGCGGCGGCCAGCAGCACGGCCAGCAGGGCGACGCCGATCTTGAATCGTCCCATCAGGGTTCCTCCTTCGGAATAAAAATCACCTGGCTGCCGGAAACCGCCAGCAGAAAGGTATTTTCCTGGACGGCATCCCGCTCCCCCAGCGTCTGGCGCACCCAGCTTTCGTCCCTGCCGCTGAGGGCGAGATTCTGGCGCAGGAGCACCCCGTCCTCGATCAGGGTGACGGGCAGCTTCTGGGGCGCGACCTTCTGGCCGGCGTCCTTGGCGGAGGCGGGACGCTCCTGGGGATAGGGAAAGACGGAAATGGTGCCGTCGGTCTCCAGAATGGCAAACTGCACCTGGCGCACGTCCAGCACGTCCTTGGCGCGCAGATGTCCCATCAGTTCATCCAGGGTGATCCTGGTCTGCCGCAGCTGATTTTGCACAATGCGGCCGTTGTCGATCAATATGACGGGTTTTCCGCACAGCAGCTGCCGGAACGCGGTGCTGCGCAGCGTACACCAGGACAGCACCAGCTCCACCCCCAGCACCGTCAGAATGGGCACCAGCCCGGAAAACAGCGGGATACCCCCATCCTGCATGGGGATGGACGCCAGATTTGCCACCAGCATGGTCACCACGAATTCCGCCGGCTCCATCTGCCCGATCTGCCGCTTGCCCATCAGGCGGATGACCAGAATCAGCACCAGATACAGGATCAGCGTCCGCAAATAGGATAAGATCACCTTGTTCACCTCGCAGAAAGCTTGCCCATTTTCGGGCGGAATATCCCCCGCCGCCGCGCATAGGCTGGAAGGGAATGGAGGAATGCTTGATGCGAAGACGGGACTGGGTGATTCTGGCGCTGGCGCTGCTGGTGGCGGGGGCGGCGGCCTTCGGCGTGATGCGGGGGGCGGTGCTGCAGACCGGCTCCTGGGGGCTGTCCTTCCGGGAGCCGGGAGTCGCGCCCATCGGCAATGCAGGAGTCGACCAGCTGCGGGCGCTGGACGCGGCATACCTGGGCGATCCATCGGAAAAGGTGATTTACCTGACCTTCGACGCGGGCTATGAAAACGGCTGCACGGAGCAGATCCTGGACGTGCTGAAAAAGCACCAGGTGCCCGCCGCCTTTTTCCTGGTGGGCTCCTACATCCGCCAGCACCCCGATCTGGTGCGCCGCATGGTCGCCGAGGGTCACACGGTGGGAAACCACACCATGCACCACTACGACATGAGCAAGATCTCCGATCCCGACGCCTTTCGCCGGGAGCTGGAGGATCTGGAGGCCATCTATCAGGAGGTGGTGGGTGCGCCCATGGAGAAATACTACCGCCCGCCCCAGGGGATCTACAGCGAGGAAAATCTGAAGCAGGCGCAGCGCCTGGGCTACAAGACCGTATTCTGGAGCCTGGCCTATGTGGACTGGAAGCAGGATTCCCAGCCCAGCCGCGACGCGGCCTTTTCCAAGCTCATCCCCCGCATCCACCCCGGCGCCGTGGTGCTGCTCCACTCCACCAGCAAGACCAACGCCGAGATCCTGGACGAGCTGCTGACCAAATGGGAGACCCTCGGCTACCGCTTCGCCCCGGTGGCTGACCTGTTCCACCGGGAAGAGGAGGAGCCATAAAGAATGCGGCGCCGGTCGGGTGAATGGCACACCCCCCAGGTTCCCTTGTAGGGGCCGATGCCCACATCGGCCCGCGCCGGGTTGGTTTATTTCCAAGACCCGGTTGAATGGAGAAATGTTACAAAAACATCCTTTTTCCCCGTTCCATTCAACGTACCGGGGTAATTCCATAAGATTGCGGGACGATGTGGGCATCGTCCCCTACATTCCCGTCGGACTGCATTCCGTCCGACGTACCCTTCATCAATCATTAAGCCTCCTTCCGTTTTAATCGGATCACCACGGCGGTGGCGTCGTCGGGTTGGGCGTCGGTGCGGAGGATCTGGGCGGCCAGGTCGCCGGGGGGCGTGTCGCGGGCGATCCTGGCCCAGGCAGGGGCGGAGGCGGTGGCGATGCCGTCGCTGAGCAGCAGCAGCGTGTCCCCCGGAAACAGATGGATGCGGCTGACCGATTCCCGCCCCTGGGTCACCCCCAGGCCGGGCGGCGGACCGGCGGCGCCCACGGCCGTGCCCTTGCGGCGGCGGATCAGCCAGCTGGGCTGCGCGCCCCATTTATACAGGAACACCCGCCCGGTATCCGGGTGCAGCTCCGCCAGGTCGATGGTCACTGCCCCGCCCCGGCCGGTCAGCGCCAGCTGGCTGTTTACGCTGCCCAGCGCCGCCCCGGGGGACAGGCCGGAGCGGAGCATCTGCCGCACCAGCCCCGCCGTCTCCCGGCTCTCCGCCGCCGCCTCGCTGCCGGTGCCCATGCCGTCGCACAGCAGTACATAAAATTTCCCGCCGGGGGCGGAGAACGCCGCCACCCGATCCCCGTCCGCCGCCTGCTTGCTGCGGGAGCGGGCGGATACCTGCACCCGGCAGCGGCAGCGCCGGGCGGCCTGCCCCGGCAGCCGGTCGGAAAGCTCCCGCAGGGCATCCGCCAGAAAGCCGTATTGCTGCACCAGCGCCATGCGGAATTCCTCCTGCCGGGCGCGGTGCAGATGCATCCGCTTGAGCATCTTCCGGGCGGTGCTCAGCTCCCCGGCGACGGCGGCGGCCTTGCGGCACAGAAAGGGGGCGTCTCCCTCCAGCATTTGTGCCGTCATCCCCTTCTGCTCCATGCAGCCGGTGCGGCAGGGGCAGACGCCGCAGGTGTCCCGGCGCAGCTCCTCGGTCAGCCCCGCCACATCCGGCGGCGGGGACACCCATTCCAGCAGCTGCCGCTGGAGCCGGGTCAGCACCCGCGCCTCCTCCTCCAGCTGCACCTGCGCCGCCCCGACCCTGCCCCGGCGGGGCGCGGGCAGGGGCATCAGCGCCCCCACCCAGCCCCCCAGCACCGCCGGAACCAGCAGCTGCCAGTGCCGATCCTGGGTGAGCACCATCAGCAGGAGCAGGGACGCCGCCAGCGTCGTGCCGCGCCAGTATTCCTTCCCCGGAAAGATCCGGCTGATGTAATAATTCAGGGACGTACCCAGGGTGAGAAAATACCACCCGCTGCCCAGATCTGCCCCCAGGGAAAGCGCCAGCGCCCCCGGCAGCGGCAGCGCCGCCGCGCCGAAGCCCCCCGCCAGCGCCCCCAGGCTGGGACTGCGGCACCCCAGCGCCATGACTCCTGCCCCCCAGGTCAGATATTTGGTCAGCGGGGAATCCCAGGCGGACAGGAAGGCGCTCAGCGCCGCCACCAGCACCCGCCCCGCCAGGGGCAGTCCGCTGCCGCCGAACACCAGGCTGATCCCCGCCGTCACGCTGACGCACAGCGCCGCCAGCCACAGCCGGGATTGCCGCGCCGGGGTGAGCAGCGCCAGAAGGAACGCCCCCAGCGTCCAGATCACCCCCAGCCAGCCGCTCTGCCCCCAGAAGAGCAGATAGCCTACCGCGCTGCCCGCCGCCGCCGCGCAGCACGGCCAGCCCCGGAACCGGGTGACCAGCCCCACCGCCGCCGGCTGCATCTGCCCGAAAACCCGCATGCCGCCCAGCATCAGTCCGCCGCCGAAGCAAGCCATCCCCCGCAGGGCAGGGTGCTCCATCGCCTGCTCGCCCTTTCGCTTTGCCTGCATGAGCATCGTCTCCACCGATCCCATCATTCGCAAGTCCAGCCTTTCCTTCGTGAATTTCCGGCTCACAGGTCATCCTCCCCGGCGGAAGCAACATTTTTCATATTCCAAAGTTAGATAAAAATAAAACTTTCTGGAATATAAAACATGGGATTATTCCCGCATTTATCCGCATTCTGGGATTGATTCCGGAGCTTTTCCTGCATTCTATCACCGCGGAACAAAAGATGCAGTCGCAACGTGGAGACCAAAAAGAAAGTTACGGGGAGGCAAACAAAAAAGCCCTGCTTATAAGCAGGGTGATTGAAAAAAACACATTGGGCGCCCACAGCAGACGCCCAATATCATTTATTATACCACTTTTTTTGCTTCCCGTCTATGCGCATCCTATATAAGCTTTTCGCCGATTTTCTGTGGAAGATCCCATCTTGTATTTTTCCGGATCCTCGTGTATATTAAAGACACAAAAGGAGTGAGTCCAATGTACTAAGCCACTTCTCAAATCCGCAGAAAGCAGAGGTTAAGCAAATGACGGAACCCAAGAACCCGGCGAAATAACCCCTGATCGATCCCAAAAGAGAGAGGGAGAGATCAGGGGTTATTTCTTTTTGCTTGATTTTTATAGGGGATTCCTTTATACTGGCCTTATGCGGCACCCAAAAGACCAGGAAAAAGGAGGATGACTCATGAAAAAAGGATATTTATTTGCACTGACGATCACCGTATTGGCAGTGCTTTTGTGCACCCTGAGCGCGGCGGCGGAATGCCCGGACGACCCGGCTCACACCACCGAGTGGCGCGGCGAGGAGGGCGGACACTATCAGTACTGCATCGACTGCGGCGAAGTTAAGGGCACGCTCCAGCCCCATGTCAGCACGCCTGCCACCTGCCAGAGGGCGGAGTACTGCGCCGTGTGCGGTTGGCAGATGAGCACCCAGCCGGCAGGCCACGACTATGTGCAGGAGCTGGTGATCCCGGCCACCTGCACCGACTGTGAGCGGGTGCAGTACCGGTGCACCCTGTGCCAGGCAACGATGTTTGTGGAAAACGGAGCGCCCCTGGGGCATGAATTCAAAGAGGAGGATTACGTTTCCGACGGCAACGCCACCTGCGAGCAGGACGGCACCAGGACGGCAAAATGCGTCCGCTACGGCACCGGCGGCTGCGAGGCTGTCAGCACCGTCCCCGACCCGGGCAGCGCCCTGGGCCATGAGTTCAAAAATGAGGATTACATCCCCAACGGCGACGCCGTCTGCGAACACGATGGCACCAAGACGGCAAAATGCGTCCGCTACGGCACCGGCGGCTGCGAGAAGACCGACACCATCCCCGACGAGGGCAGCGCGCTGAAGCACCTGACCGTCATTGACTGGGGCTATCCCGCCACCTGCACCACGCCCGGCCTGACCGACGGCAGCCACTGCGGACGGGCGGGCTGCGGCGCGATCCTGAACCCGCAGACCACGATTCCCCTTACCGGCCACAGGTACGCTGCCGTGGTCACAGCTCCCACCTGCACCCACGGCGGCTACACCACCTATACCTGCACCGCCTGTGCCGACAGCTACATCCGGGACGAGACCAAGCCCCTGAGCCATTCCTACGGCCAGTGGCACCCCTTCGACGGGGAGACCCATTTTGCCTTCTGCACCCGCACGGGCTGCGGCATGTCCGGCTGGGCGGACTGCGAGCGCATCGAGCTTCCCCTCCCCGGCGGCGGGGAGGAGCTGACCATCTGCCCCGTGTGCGGCCTGATGAGCGACGGCACCCAGCTGGAGCTGGTGGAATCGGTGGAGGCGGCGGTGCCCGCTGACCCCTATCCCATGGGAGAGCCCGTTCTCCGCCGGGGCGAGCTGCCCGACGGCACCCGGCTCCTCACCGTCAGCTTTGAATGCGCCGGCTGCCTGACCCGGCTGGAGGGCACGCTGGAATTCACCCTCCCCGCCGCCGTACTGGAAGGCCACACCCTCACCGCCCTCCAGCCCGACGGCACCGAATCCCCCCTCCCCTGCACCGTCCATTCTGGCAAAGCCGCCTTCCGCCTGACCTTCCCCCCCGAATCCGAGACCCCCTCCGTTTTCTTCATTCTGCTGACAGAGCAGTGATACTCGGCTCCCCCTCTGGGGGAGCTGGCAGCCCAAAGGGCTGACTGAAGGGGTGTCCCCCGTTAAATGGCAACACAAAGTCACCAGCCCTGCTTTCCCCGGAGAAAGCAGGGCTGGTGAAAACTTTAATTTGGCAGTGCCCAACACACACCACACCCCCTGGCATCGCTCCGCTCGGCCCACCGCAAGACGGGAGGCATTGACGATCGTTGTATCAGCAATGGTCCTGCCCTTCATCATATGTCCGGTTTGTACCGCGACCCGGCGGATTGCGTCAAAAAACAGTTTATTCAGTCTGCTTTTTTCCAGAAAATGCCGGAATTTGTACAGTGCTGTTTTATTCGGAACCGCTTCGGCCATGAAGTCAATATCTGTGAATTTCCGCATGGCGAAGCTGTCATAAGATGGCATCCTCTGCTGCCGTTTCAGACAGGCTGAACCAGATCCGAAGCAGATACATCTGCGGCTTTTTTTCAATTTCCGTGGGAGGACGACCGTTATTACATCGGCGGAGCCATAACGGAGCTGCGCAAATTTTATCAGAACTTACCTGATGCGCAAAGAGAGCACGAAGACCGATCCATCCGGCGATTACCGGATGGATCGGTCTTTTCGCTTGGCCGCAGCTGATATAATCACTGGCAGAAAAACGAGCGTATGAGTCCGGGTTGAGAATTGAAACCGCCCCCGCCCTTCGATCTCAAACTACCTGAACGCGTTAATTTACCCATTCCATTTGGAATTGCCGAAAAACTTTTGCGTCACCAAAACATTCAACGATGCAGTCCGACCTCTATTCCAATCCACAATCCGCTGCGTCCAGAAAGGGGATCATCCTTGCCAGATCGTCATACATTTCGCACAATGACAGGGCTTTTTGCCGGTATAGGTCATACTCCGCTTTGGAGCATACGACCGGGACGATGGAACCGCCCATGTAAAACTGCTCGTAATATGCCAACTGGGAATCCATGTAACTTCGGGCATACTTTTCCCAGGCAGACCGTTCTTCGGTAATCGCCGGTTTCAGCGCATCATCGGCAATGGAGAGGATCCGCTCATAATCGTCACTGATCATGACCGCATAACGCTGTGCGAATTCCTCATTTATTTCGCAGATTCCTGCATTGCTCTCAGCCTCTGCAATTCTCCGGTCATGTTCTGCGTCCATGGAAGAAACATCCTCAGCATCGGCGTCTGCTGTGTGCGTTTCTTCCGGCAGCAGCTTGTGAACGCAGAAACCGGCGCAGAAGGCGACTGCACACAAAACTAAACAGAAAAGAAAGAAAGCTTTTTTTGAAATAGTCAATATCACCACACCTCCGGTATACCGTACCCGCCCAATAGATTCCTGTACTGTGATGCAGGCACTCTATTTCCGTCACATTTCATTGCACCTGCCGGCAACACATCCTGCATATTGCCAACACTGACCAATGGCATGCCGCAAGCAACCCGGATTGCGTTGCCTCCACATCACCATATATCCAGTCGGCATTTGAGGCAATAGAATAAACTCAACATTACCCACAAAAAAAGTATCTCCTACAGAAAAAATCATAATTAAATGTGGGCAAAATGAATAAAGGGGATCGGACGCATCCAATCCCCTTAGATATGCTCCGCAGAGACATACCGCAATTCGTGCCTATAATATAACACAGCGCTTGAAAAAAAGCAAGAATTTTTTACATGTACGTAATAAATTTCTTGGATATATTAAATGAACTTTTTTAATGCACTTATTTTTACATTGGAGTCAGTTAAGATGATCTGGTTGTATATACTAATTGGAATCTCTTTCCTAAGGCGCTCTGTGCATTCCGCAAACGCAGAGATCAGTTTTCTTAACTCATTCTTCGAAACATGAATCAGCGAGAGCTGATAGACAATCAAAACCAAATAATCTGTGATGGTGTCAAATGTAATGTTTGTAACACCTGTAGCATTCGTGATCGCGTTACTAACTTGTTTGTCAATATTGCTTTTCTTGAATCTTGTATCAAAAATCACATTGTTATGTGCAATTGCGTTTCTGAGATCTTTTGTAGCATAAATCAAGCGTTCGGGCATGAATGCAGCGGTATCATCGGATTGCCTAATCCCAAGCTTTTTTGATATGACCTTCCTGCACGACTGATTAAGGCAGGAAACAAAATTTCCAAGTTCTCCAAAACTAAGCAATTCAAAAATCGCCCAAATTGGCAAATTTTTATCACTGCTTAGATAATGTTCTGCTATCTTATTGTTGCTACTGAATGCATCGCTTTGTACTTTATACAGTCTGTTCCGCAGTTCAAGCCTTCGTTTTAATTCCGTCTTGAATTTGTCTTCTGCCTTCTTGCGCTGCCCCTGTGCTGAAAAGGTTTTCCCGGAAACAGAATACATTTTGTAATTATCTAAAAGCGTATTGTATACATCAATAAGGCTGTCAGACTTCACTTCTTCCACTACAGCCTCCAGCACATAATTTTTCAAAGCAGTTTCAATTCGCATTACTTCCGGGTAAAAAATGGCTTTTAGCTGGGCATCAAAGTTATATACAGCATCCAGTTCAGCAAAATCTTTATAAGGGATTGCATTTGATGATTTTGAAATATAACGATAGCCTTTATACCCGTGATAATACCCCATATTCATTAGTTTTCGTTTCTGTGATGAACCATGAATATCGATTCCTTTATGATCTCTCAGGTGCCGCATTAGTCCATCCATAGTTTTTGGGCTCTTTTTTGCCATCGTTATCCCTCCTCACACTATTTATGATACATCAATCTCACAAATTAGTCAATTATTTTGGATTAAATGCTAACCTGGTTTCATAAATTTTTCAATGATCTCCCAAACAAAAAGGCTCAGAAATACGCGATAATGCAAGAAAACTGCCTGAATTTTGACATTCAGGCAGTTTCTTATGGGGTGGATAATGGGACTCGAACCCACGATCTTCAGAGCCACAATCTGACGCCTTAGCCAACTAGGCCATATCCACCATATTCAATTTGCTGAATGGTACGCCAGAAGGGACTCGAACCCCCGACCTACTGCTTAGAAGGCAGTTGCTCTATCCAGCTGAGCTACTGGCGCATAAAATGTGGAGCGGGTGACGGGAATCGGACCCGCGTATCCAGCTTGGAAGGCTGGTGTTCTACCATTGAACTACACCCGCACAGCTCTGCTTCCCGGATTCAGCTGGTTAATTCTAGCATAGTTTTTTCCCAATGTCAAGGCTGTTCCGGCATTTTTTTGCTGCCCGCCGTTTTCCTCCGGATCACGCAAGATTTTGCCCCTTTTTTGCTATTTTCACAGGAATGCATCCGGGGAATATCGGTGGTATTCTAAAAAAAAGCTAAAAAGGGGAGTAGAAAATGGAGCTTGAAAAGCAGCGCCGATGCACGCTTCTGGCCGGTGTCGGGCATTTCATGTGCCTGGGGCTGATGTATTCCTGGTCAAAATTTGCGGGGCAGATCCGGGTGGAGCTGGGATTTGACCATGCGGGCATCACCCTGGCGTATTCGCTGTGCATGGCCATGTTCACCCTGGGGATCCTGTCCGACGGGCTTCTGAGCCGGCGGCTTTCCTCCCGGAGCTGCGCCCTGCTGGGCATCTGTGTTTCCGCCGGGGGGTATGTGCTGACCTCTCTGGTGCCGCCCGGCTGGGCGCTGCTGATCTACGGCACCTATGGTCTGTGCGTCGGCTTCGGCATCGGCCTGGTGTACAATGTGTGGCTGACCACCGTGATGCAGTGGTTCCCCGACCGCGGGGGGCTTGCCAGCGGTCTGCTTCTGCTGGGGATGGGGCTGAGCGGCGTGACCACCACGCCGCTGATGGCGCTGCTCAGCCGGGCGCTGGGCTGGCGGGTCTGCTTCCGGGTGATCGGTCTGGTCCTGCTGGCGGCGGGGCTGGCGGCGCGCTGCCGGATCCGCCCCGCGCCCCGGGGGCTCCCGGCGCCGAAAAAATACACGGCGGAGCAGGGGGCGGAGTGCACCACCGCGGGGATGCTGGCAAGCCTCGCCTTCTGGGCATTTGCGGTGTGGAAGCTGATCCTCATCGGCCTGGGGCAGGCCTGCTCCGGCCAATTGGCGCAGATCTTTTCCGACTTCGGCAGATCGGAGCAGCTGCAGCTGCTGATGGTGTCGGCGTATGTCACCTTCAACGGCGCGGCGCGGCTGGTATGGGGGCTGTCCTGCGACCGCATCGGCCGCACGGCCACCATGCTGGTGATCTCCGCTCTGTCGGTCTGCGGCTGCGCGCTGGTCGTCCTGGGCTATCCCGGCGGCAGTACCCTTACGCTGGCGGTGGGATTTCTGACCATTGCCCTGTGCTATGGCGGAGCGGCCACCCTGGGGGCGAATTACATCGCGGCGGTCTTCGGCCGGAAGCACTACCGGCGCAATAACGGCGTCAGCGCCGCCACCGCCCTCCCGGCAAACCTGGGCGCCACCGCCGCCATTGCGCTGGTGCGGGACGTCAGCGGCAGCTACCTGCCCTTCTTCCGCGTTGCCCTGCCCGCCGCCCTGGCGGCGGGTGCCCTTGCCTGGTGCTGCCGGAAGCTGGTCGCACAGCGGCAGAAGAGATAGGGGATTCCTATTTTCATAGGAAAATCGGCGGAAATCTTGCCCGATAATCAGGATGTTTTTAGAAAAGCAACTGTGATATGCTTAAAACAGCATGAAGCTCCGGCTCTTGCCGGGGGAAGGGAGAAAGCCTATGTATGACAAGCTGAACGACGGCTCCGCGCTGAAGGGGCTGAAGGTGATCGACATGGGGCAGATGGTGGCGGCGCCCTTCTGCACGAGTCTCATGGCGGATATGGGGGCGGATGTGGTCAAGGTGGAAAGCCCCACCGGCGACATTGCCCGCAACGCGCTTCCCAAGAAGGATGGCGTCAGCACCTATTTCATCAATTTCAACCGCAGCAAGCGGGGCATCACCCTGAATCTGAAAACGGAGGAGGGGAAGGAGGTCCTGCGCCGCCTGATCGCTCAGGCGGATGTGCTGGTGGAAAATTTCCGCCCCGGCGTCATGACCCGGCTGGGCTTTTCCTATGAAGAGGTATCCCGGCTGAATCCCCGGCTGATCTATGCCTCCATTTCCGGCTTCGGCCAGCTGGGGGAGTACGCCGACCGGGCGTGCTTCGATCCCATCGCCCAGGCCATCAGCGGCATGATGAGCGTCACCGGCTCCACCGGGGGTGAATTCGTCCGCTGCGGCGCATCCATCGCGGATGTGCTGGCGGGGCAGAACGCCCTCATCGGCATCCTGGCAGCCCTGCGCCACCGGGAGGAGACCGGCCTGGGGCAGTACATCGATGTGGCGCTGACGGATTCCTGCATCGTCGCCCTGGGCAGCATGAATCAGATCTATTTCACCACCGGCAAGATCCCGGTCCCCCGGGGCAATACCTTCGAGGCCACCGCCCCCGGCAATACCTACCCCACCAAGGACGGCATGGTGGCCATCTCCGCCGGTCACACCCGGGAATGGCCGAAGCTGGCCAGGGTGCTGGGCAGGGAGGAGTGGATCGACGATCCCGCCTTCGTCACCGTGGACGCCCGGGTGAAAAACAGGCTCGAGCTGGATCGGCTGATCGCGGAGGAGACCTCCAAAATGACCAACGATGAGCTGCTGGAAAAGCTGCTGGCCGTGGGTCTGCCCGCCGCGCCCATCCTGAATGTGGCGCAGGTGGCGGAAAATCCCCATTTCCGGGATGCCCGCCGGATGTATGCCGACGTGGAGCACCCCCAGATCGGCACCGTGCGCATCACCAACCAGGGCATCAAGATGACCCGCACCAATCCCCACATCCGCGGCTGCGCCCCCATGCTGGGCGAGCACAACCGGCAGATCCTCACCGACCTGGGCTACACCGGGGACGAGATCGACCGAATGCGGGAAAACGGTTCTATATAGGGAACCTCTGAATAAATCGTCTGCGGCTGGACAGCGGGTCTTTTGCCCCCATGCCGCAGGATGAAAAATGGGGAATACACAAAGTATTCCGCCATTTTCCATCCCTTGCCTGGGAACAAAATTCCTCACTGCCAGCTCTTGCCGATTTAATCAGAGCTTCCTTAGCAACTTTTTCCTCTTTCCCGGCGGGGAAAAATCGTGTATAATGAGCCCATCTTCGCGCCTGAAATAAAAGAAAGGAGCCGAAACATGAGTGCAACCGTTGCGGAATTGCTGGAGCTGCCGGTGTACCGGGAGCATGCGCGGGTGCGCAATGACGCCGCGCTGGACAAGGACGTGAACTACTTCACCGTGATGGAGGCTCCCGATTTCCATGTGGATACCCTCAGCGGCCAGGTGTTCATCCTCACCACCCTGTCGGCGCACTACCGCAGCCTGGAGGAGATCAACCGGGTCATCGAGGAGCTTGCCCGTGCCAATGTCAGCGGCATCGGCATCAAGCTGGGGCGGTTTGTGGACGAGCTGGACGAGAGCACCGTCGCCATCACCCGCCGCTACGGCGTGCCGCTGATCATCTTCGACAGCGCCGCAAAATTCCGGGAGATCCTCTCCGAGTCCCTGGCGCTGATCTCCGACCGGCAGCGGCAGATCATCGACCAGATCAACCTTTTGAACCACGAGCTGTTCGACGCCATTCTGCACAACCGGTCGATGAACAGCATCATTGCCCTGATGTGCCGGAAGATCGAGTGCTACGGCTGCTGCATGGATATGGACGGCAACCGCATCGCCGAGGCCAGCTCCCTGGAAGGGCCGCTGGATGTGGACGCGGTGCGGGAGGCCATCCGGCGGTTTTATGCCGATTGGCTCCCGGAATCGGGGAAGCCCTACCTGCAATATGAAAATGTGCTGGTCTTCCCCTGCCAGGCGCAGCAGGGCACTCTGGGCATCCTGTGCCTCGCCCTGGCCTCCGGGCGGATGGAGCTGGTGCTCCCCCTGGCAGAGGTGATCGTCAATGCCATCAGCGTCAAGTTCCTGGAGCACGACCTGAAGCGTCAGGCCAAGCGGGAGCTGACCACCTCCATTCTCGATGAGCTGCTCTTTACCCCCTATCAGGAGGAGAGCGCCATCCTGGAGCGGCTGGAGGCGCTGAAATTCAAGGTTCAGAAGAGCTATTTCCTCACCGGGCTGCGCCTGTGCACCCAGGAGGGCGCCACCCGGGGCATTTCCCATGTGGTGGGCGTGCTGCAGAGCGTGTTTGACCAGCGGTTCGATTCCTGCATCGTCTTTACCCACGGCGACCGGTATATGGCGCTGCTGGGCTGCAAGACGCCCCGCACCCCGGCGGCCTGCCGGAAGGTGATGCAGTACTGCGCCCAGACCATCTCCGCCAGCCTGCGCATCCCGGTGAATCTGGGGTGCAGCCTGCCCTTTTCCGACCTGCGGGGGCTGCCGGAATCCTACAATCAGGTGAAAAGCGCCATGCAGTACGGCCATTCCCTGAATCCGGAGGCGGGCGTGTATCTCTATGAGGATTATTTCGAGGTGGGTCTGCTGGCGCAGAGCATCAATACCCCGGCAGGGGACATTTTCTTCCGCCGCATCATCGACCCCATCGCCGAGTACGACCGCAAGTACAGCAGCAAGCTCTGGGATACCCTGGAGGCCTGCTTCGTCAGCGGCTCCCTGGAAAAGGCTGCCGCCGCCCTGTTCATCCACATCAGCACCCTGCGCTACCGGCTGGAGAAGATCCATACCCTCACCGGCTGCAACTATTTCGATATCAAAGGACGGATGCTGCTATACCTGGCTTACCTTCTCTACAAAATCTAATTATAAGAAAATACGTCCCGGGCAGTTGTGCTTTCTTTTGAAAGTCGCTGCCCGGGATTATTGTTTTTCCAAAGATTTTCCTGCATCATTTAGTGCTTTACCGGTTGAAATTGTGCAAAAATGATATTTTATTTGACAATAAGTAAAATGAGGGCGCGGCATCTTCGCATGTCGTATTAAAGTAGGAAAATTGCACCCCTTTTTTCAGACTGACGCTGGATATTTTCTACAAAAGTAAAATGCTAGAATACCCCTGTGACCAGCGAATTGCACCATACGGGCACTTCCGGCGGCACAGACTGAGAGGTTTTGAAAAGCAATGACTCCTGAAATTATCATTTCCTTCGGAATTATCGTTGCGATGATCGTAGGATTCGTCACCGAGGTGTTCCCCCTGGCCGTTACGGCGTTCCTGGGGTGCCTGGCGTTCTATATCTCCGGCATCATCGACAAGGCGACGGTGTTCTCCGGCTTCAGCAACGACATCATCTTTATGATCGCCGGCACCATGGTGGTGGGCGAGGCCATGTTCCAGACCGGCGCGGCGCAGTTCATCGGAAAAAAGATCATCAAGGCCGTGGGCTACAACGAGCGGCGGATGATCTTCGTGCTGGTGCTGGCCTGCGGCATGCTCTCCGCCTTTACCAGCAATTCCTCCGTCATGGCCATGTTCCTGCCGCTGATCCGCTCCGTGGCGGCGGCCTCCGACGGCAAGATCAAGGGCAAGCACATCGTCATGCCCGTGGGCATCGCCTCCATGGTGGGCGGCGCCTGCACCCTGGTGGGCTCCACCCCCCAGCTGGTCGCCCAGGGTCTGCTGGAAAGCTCCGGCCTGCGCCCCATGACCTTCTTTGAGCTGGGCATCACCGGCATCCCTCTGCTGATCCTGCTGGCCTTCTGGTTCTCCACCATCGCCTATAAGCCCCTGGTCCGCTCCGTCGCCTATATGCCCGATACGCCGGACTACATTCAGGAGCTGAAGGGGCAGGAGGACACCGGCGAGAAGGCAAATCCCAAAATGTACGTCTGCTTCGCCATCATCATCCTTATGGTGATCGGCTTCCTGTGTGAGCTGTGGACGGTGGGCGTGGTTGCCTCCCTGGCGGCCATGGCCTGCATCGTCACCGGCTGCCTGAGCGCCAAAACGGCCTTTGCCAAGATCAGCTGGAGCGCCATCGTGATCGTCGGCTCCACCCTGGGCGTTGCCAAGGGGCTCAATGCCAGCGGCGCGGCGGGCTTCCTGGCCAATTGGCTGGTGGGTGTGATCGGCACCAATGCCAGCGTCGTGGTGGTCATGCTGGCCTTCGGTCTGATGGTCACCATCATGTCCAACCTGCTGTCCCATACCGCCACCATTTCCCTGCTGGTGCCCATTTTCATTCCTCTGGCGCAGGAGATGGGGCTGGATCCGACCCTGTTTGTGTATGCCATCACCTGCTTCGTCATGTGCGGCTACGCCACCCCCCTGGGCGTCAGCTCCTATGCCATGACCCTGGCAGAGGGCTACAGCTTCCGGGACTATCAGAAGATCGGCGGCCCGTTCAACATCGTCGCCTACCTGATCCTGGTAGCCATCTGCTCCGCCCGCTTCCTCCTGGGCTTCTGAGCAGCAACGGGTAAAACGCGGAACCGGCCGGATGAACGGCATGCACCCAAGGTTTCATTGTAGGGGTCGATGCCCACATCGACCCGCGCCAGGTCAGTTTATTTACGTGGCTCGGTTGAATGGGGAAATGTCACGTTTCATCCCATTCTCCTGTTCCATTCAACGTACCGGTCGGTTCCGTAGGGCTTGCGGGACGATGTGGGCATCGTCCCCTACATTCGCGTCGAACCGTGTACCATTCAACAAACCACATAAAACCTTATGCTTATGCAAACAAAAAAGGAGAGATGAACTTGAAGCGTGGAATTAAATCTGTAGGCGCGTATCTGCCTTACCGTTATCTTTCCCGCGCGGCTCTGGGAAAAATCTGGGGCAAGCCGGGCAAGGGTGAGAAGAGCGTAGCCGACGTGGATGAGGACAGCGTGACCATGGCGGTGGAGGCAGCCTTCGGATGCTTCCGGCTGTTCCCCCGCAAGGATGTGGATGCCCTGTATTTCGCCTCCACCACCGGCGTGTATGCGGAGAAGCTCCACAGCGCCCTGATTTCCGTGGCCTGTGACCTGGACGACGGCAAGGTGTTCACCGCCGATTTTGCCGCCAGCACCCGGGCGGGCACCAACGCGCTGCGCGCCGCCATGGATGCGGCTGCCGCCGGGAGCAATGTGCTGGTCACCGCTGCCGATATGCGCAACGGCTATCCCAAGTCCGCCCAGGAGAGCGGCTTCGGCGACGGCGCCGCCGCCGTGGTGGTGGGCTCCGGCGACGATCTGCTGGCGGAGATCGACTATATGACCTTCGTCAACGAAGAGATCAACGACTATTGGAGAAATGCCTCCCAGCCCTATACCGTCCATGCCGAGGGGCGGTTCTGCGATGAATCCGGCTATCTGCGGGAAGTGAAGCTGGTGCTGAGCAAAGCACTGAAGGAGACGGGCAGACAGATCTCCGATTTCCAGAAGGTGGTGCTGGTGGGGCAGAACCAGAAGCTGCTGGCCAAGGCCGCCGCGAAAAACGGCATCGCTCCGGAGCAGCTGGCGGATACCCTGCTTGCCAATGTGGGCGACACCGGCGCGGCGCAGGCGCTGCTGGGGCTGGTGAACGCCCTGGAAAATGCCCAGGCCGGAGACCGGATCCTTCTGGTGGACTACGGCAACGGCGCATCCGTCACCATGCTCACCGTCACCGGGCAGATCTCCCGGCTGGACGGCCACCGGCAGATCCGGCGCTACCTGGATAACCGGGAGGAGCTGACCTCCTACGGCCGCTTCCTGTCCTGGCGGAACATCGCCCCGGCGGAGCCCGGCGGCGCCTTCAAGCTCCCTGCTTCCACCGCTCAGACCTGGCGGGAGCAGCGGATCAACCTGCGCCTGCACGGCAGCGTCTGCCGCAAGTGCGGCGCGGCGCTGTTCCCCATCAACCGAGTGTGCGATAACTGCGGCAGTCTGGATGACTACGATGAATTCCCCGCGGCGGACAGCATCTGCAAGCTCTATACCTTCTCCGTCGACCAGTACGCCGGGCGCAGCGACGATCCCCTGCTGATCCAGGCCGTGGCGGAAAACCCCAACGGCGCGCGGATCTATACCATCATGACCGATTTCGTGCTGGATGATGTGAAGGTGGGCATGGATGTGGAGTTTACCTTCCGCCGGATGCACGAGCTGGGCAATTTCCCCAACTATTTCTGGAAGCTCCGCCCGCTGAGAAGAGAAGAGGTGTAAGATATGTCCTATTTTGCAAACGGATTCAAAGATGATCTTGCCATTATCGGCATGGGCTGCACCAAGTTCGGCGAGCGCTGGGACACCGGCCTGGACGATCTGATCATCGACGCGGCCTTCGAGGCCTTCCAGGATGCCGGCATCGGCCCCAAGGACGTGCAGGTGTGCTATTTTGCCAATACCAACGCCCCCAATAACTGCTCCGGCACCCCGGTGGCGGACGCCCTGAAAATGCACGGCATCCCCATCACCCGCAACGAAAACTGGTGCACCGCCGGTCACATCGCCATCATCAATGCCTGCCTGGCGGTGGAGAGCGGCATGTGCGACATCGCCATGGCCATCGGCGCGGAAAAGCTGAAGGACAAGGGCGCGGGCGGCCTGGGCGTCGGCCGCGGCCTGAACCCGGTGCGCGAGACCCGAAGGGACGCCCCCGGCTCCTTCGCCCTGATCGCCGAGGCCTACTTCAAGAAGTACGGCCTGACCTATGACGAGGGCAAGCGCCTGCTGGCAAAGATCGACATCAAGAACCACTATAACGGCTCCCTGTCCCCCAAGGCGCATTTCCACAATGTGATCACCATGGAGCAGGTGATGAAGGCGCCCCTAATCGCCTCCCCCCTGGGTCTGTACGACTGCTGCGGCACCTCCGACGGCGGCGCGGCGGTGATCATCACCCGCGCCTCCCTGGCCAAGAATTTCCGACCCGATCCCATCTACATCAAGGGCTTCGGCTGTGCCACCGACATGATCACCCCCCATTACCGGGCACGGAATTTCGACTGGACCAGCTTCGAGGCGCTGCGCAAGTGCTCCCAGATGGCCTATGACATGGCGGGCATCCGCGACCCCCGCAATGAGATCGACCTAGCGGAGGTGCACGACTGCTTCTCCATCACCGAGCTGTGCATCTACGAGGACTTCGGCTTCAGCCCCAGAGGCGGCGCCCGGGACGACATCGAAAACGGCTTCTTCGAGCGCACCGGCGGCCTGCCCGTGAACGTGGACGGCGGCCTGAAGTGCTTCGGCCACCCGGTGGGCGCCAGCGGCATCCGCATGACCTATGAGATCTATAAGCAGCTCCAGGGCAAGGTGGATAACCCCGCCCGGCAGCTGAAGAATGTACACCGCGGCCTGTCTCAGACCTTCGGCGGCCCTCCCCAGATCGCCGCCTGCCTGATTCTGGGCAACGAAAAGGGTTAAGGAGAGAATCACGATGGAATCTGCACTGAAGGGCATCCGCGTCCTGGACATGGGGCGGGTGCTGGCAACTCCCTCCGCCGGCGCCCTGCTGGGCGACCTGGGCGCGGAGGTCATCAAGCTGGAGCAGCCCGGCACCGGCGACGACAGCCGGAATTTCGCCCCCATGAAAAACGGGGTCAGCTGCTACTATAAAAATTTCAACCGCAGCAAAAAGGGCATCACCCTGGATCTGAAAAAGGGTAAGGATGTGCTGCTGGAGCTGGTAAAGAATGTGGATGTGCTCATCGAGAATTTCCGCCCCGGCACCATGGAAAAGCTGGGCGTGGGCTATGAGACGCTGAAGGAGGTCAACCCCCGGCTGATCTACGGCTCCATCTCCGGCTTCGGCGCCACCGGCCCCTACCGCCATCGGGCGGGCTACGACACCATGTCCCAGGCCTGGAGCGGCGTCATGAGCATCACCGGCTGGCCGGAATCCGACCCGGTGCGCTGCGGCGCTTCCTTCGGCGATGTGATGGGCGGCCTGAATCTGGTCATCGGCGTTCTGGCGGCGCTGCGCTACCGCGACCAGACCGGCAAGGGTCAGAAGATCGATATTTCCCTCACCGACGGCTGCGTGGTGGCGGAGGCCAGCATGATGCAGGTGTACCTGTCCACCGGCAAGGTGCCCACCAAGAACGGCAACCGCTATACCTCCTCCGCCCCCGGCGGCGGCTACCACACCAAGGACGGCTACATGGTCATCAACGGCAGCGCCCCCAAATTCTTCGGCATCCTGTGCCAGGAGATGGGGCACCCGGAGCTGGTGGACGACCCCCGCTTCGTCACCAACGCCCTGCGGGTGCGCAACCGGGCGGAGCTGGATGAGATCGTGGAGGCATGGACCACCTCGCTGACCACCGACGAGATCATTGACCGCCTGCTGCCCAAGGGCTTCGCCTGCGCCCCCATCCTGACGCTGGATCAGGTGGTGGCCAACGAGCAGATCGGCGGCGCCCGGAACATGTTCCCGGAGATCGACGACCCGGAGGTCGGCCCCATGCGCTTTACCAATTCCGCCGTCCGCATGTCCGAGACCGATCCCGAGATCCGCTGCCCCGCCCCCCGGCTGGGCGAGCACAACCGGGAGATCTACGCATCCGTGCTGGGCTACTCCCAGGAGAAGATCGATGAGCTGGCCGCCCAGGGCGTCATCTGACATACGGGAAGGGAGCAAGCCATGATCACTTCCCGATACATTCCGGTCAACGGCATCAAGATCTTTGTGGAGACCAACAACGGCCCCCGCAGCGGCGGCACCATGGTCTGCTTCGGCTCTGCCGGGCGGGAGAGCCGCCAGTACCACGCCATGATGGACTGCCTGGCGGACACCATGGAGGTGCTCTGCTTCGATATGCCGGGGCACGGAAAAAGCTGGCCGCTGCCCGGCAACGAATGCCTGACGGAATATCACGCATACTGCGATTTTATCATTGATGCATTGAATGCCCTTCATGTGGAAAACCCCATCTGCGTCGGCTGTGCGCTGGGCGGCAATGTGGTTTTCTACCTGGCACAGCGCATCCAGGTGCGGGCGATCGTGTCCATGGCGGGAACGGACTATTCCCCCCATGTGGACGCCTCCGTTTCCGACAATCTGGATCATCCCTATGCCAGCGTTCAGCATACCCACATCGACTTTACCGACAGCCTCATTGGCAGTGCGACCACCGAAGAGGATCGGCAGTTTATCCTCTGGGGCGTTATGACCGAGGTCGGCAAGGTAAAGCGTGCGGACTACGGCGGGGTTTACAACGGCTTCGACGTTCGTGCGGATATGGATAAGGTCACCTGCCCCACGCTGGTTCTGCGGGGCAGCGAGGACTGGACCGTCCGGGATGAAGCATTTTCCCCCATGCTCCACCGCCTTGTAAACGCCGCCCCCCTGCAATACACGGTGCTCCCGGGGATCGCTCACTACAATCCCCAGGAAGCCCCCCGCCTGGTGTGCGACACCATTTTGGATTTCCTGAGATCCACCGAGTCCGAAGAAAAATAAAATTTCACATAAATAACTAGGAGGTAAACAAGCATGACCAACAACGAGCGCCTGGAGAAGTTCAAGAAGCTTCAGGAAATGATCAACGGCCCCGAAGCAGAGGAATTTCTGAATTACTGGGACGGCCGGTTCTTCACCGGCGACATGACCTTCATCTTTGACAAAGTGCCCTACAACATGTTCTTCTACAAGGGCAAGATGATCGATGTGTATATCGGCAAGCCCGCCAATGGCTACTGCGTCGGCCTCAGCGGCACCCAGGAGCAGTGGGACGACTTCTTCAAGCACCGCAATTTCCAGCTGGCCACCTCCATCAAGCACAATCCCCTGTGCTTCGAGAATCTGGGCAGCGCCCTGGCCAACCGTCAGAACAACGCCGTGATCGCTCAGGTGGCGCGCCTTGCCGCCAGAGCCATCTGCGACTGAGAGAAAGGAGCTGCGAGCAATGGCAATTACCGGCGGATATGTCATGGTCAATGGCATCAAAACCTATTACGAAACCAACAACGGCCCCAAGAACCCCAAGGGCACCATCGTCTGCCTGCACACCGCTGGCCGGGAATCCCGCCAGTATCACGGCATCATGGAGATCTTCGCGGATAAGTACACCGTGGTGGCCTTCGATATGCCCGCCCACGGCAAGTCCTGGCCGCTGCCCGGCAATGTGGGCATCTCCAATTACAAGGACTACGGCAAATTTGTGTGGGACTTCACCAAGGCCATGGGCATCGAGGATGTGATCATCATCGGCTGCTCCGTGGGCGGCAATATGGTCTACCACATCGCCGAGGAGTACCCCGTCAAGGCCATGGTCTCCATGCAGGGCTCCCCCAGGATCCTGGCCATGGGCACCGCCTACGGCACCACCGTGGATCTGCTGGACAACCCCTATGTCAGCTGCCAGCACTCCCACCTGGACTTCTCCGAGAGCCTGGTGGGCAAGAAGGCCTCCAAGGAAGCCCACGATTTCATCATGTGGGGCGTGCACCAGGAGTGCGGCCGGGCAAAGAAGTCCGACCTGTCCATCTACAATAACTACGATGTCACCGGCGAGCTGGGCAAGATCACCTGCCCCTGCCTGCTGATCCGGGGCGAGGACGACTGGAACGTCCCCGAGCACTATTATGAGACCGCCATGGCCGGCATGGTCAATGCCAAGAAGGTGGTCTTCGAGAAGGTCCCCGGCTACGGCCACTTCATCATCGTCGAAGCCCCCGAGGTCGTCTGCCAGCTCATGGACAAGTTCCTGGAAAGCTGCGGCTGATCCTTCCCCAAACCTCCTCTGGAAGGCAATGCCGTCAACGTAAGAAACCTTGGCTTCCCCAGAGGGGAAGCTGGCAAAAATCTCTGATTTTTGACTGAAGGGGTGCCCTCTGATGAGTGGCAGCAGCCGGCGAAGGACACACCTTCCGACCTCGCTGCCGCTCGGCCACCTCCCGCAAAGCGGGAGGCAAGGGTCCCCCCTGAGCTCATGGCGTTGCCCGCACTCCCCGAAAAAACAAAAGGAGCGGAACCAATGAAAATCAAGGATATTGAACTGATTCCCCTGAATATACCCCAGACCTATGAGACCCACTGGGCAAACGGCCGCATCAGCGTGGCGGAGCACACCCTGGTCAAGGTCATCGCCGAGGACGGCACCTACGGCATCGGCGAGGCCGTGCCCCGCACCGGCATCTACGGCGAGACCCAGCAGTCCATCGTGACCGTGCTGCGCAAGTTCCTCATCCCCCTGCTGGTGGGCATGGAGACCACCAACACCGAGCTATTGTGGGAAAAAATGGCGGAGGTGCCCTTCAACTTCGTGGCAAAGGGCACCATCGATGTGGCGCTGCACGACCTGAACGGCAAGCTCCTGGGCGTGCCCACCGCGGCGCTGCTGGGCGGCCCCTACCGCAGGGAGGTTCCCCTGTGCTGGGTGTCCGGCGGCTCCTGGTTCCCCCGGGAGAAGATCCTGGCGGAGACCCAGCGCATCATGGATGCCGGCTACAAGGGCATTAAGGTCAAGGCCGGCCACTGCCGGCAGGATATTGAGCTGGCAAAGCAGATGCGCGCCATGGCGCCGGAGGGCTTCCAGATCTATCTGGATCCCAACCAGCTCTATTCCCGCGAGGAGCTGATCCGGGTGGGCAGAGAGCTCAGCGGCATCATCGATGCCATTGAAGAGCCCGTGGCCATCTGGGACGATGTCGCCCGCCGGGAGTTCACCCAGCATTTCCCTGAGATCCCCCTGCTGTCCGACGAGACCACCTTCACCGTGTCCGATGCCTACCGCCAGGCGCAGCTGGGCGCCATCCGCCGCATGGCCATCAAGATCCCCCGCACCGGCTTCACCATGTCCAAAAAGCTGGTGCACCTGGCGGAGATGAACAACATGGCTGCCCAGATCAGCACCCAGGCGGAAACCGACCTGGGCTGCGCCGCCGGCCTGCAGATGGCCTGCAGCAGCAAGCAGATCTGCCTGCCCTGCGAGATCGCCTACTACGAAAAGGGCATGTACCCCGAAAGCCTGCTGGTCGATCCCCTGGTCATCAAGGACGGCATGATGCAGCTCCCCGACGCCCCCGGCAACGGTGTGGAAGTCAACTGGAAGGTCGTCGACAAATACAGGATCGATCTGTGACCCCCTCGGCTTCCCCCGGGGGGAAGCTTGGAATGCACCCCGACATGAATGTAGGGGACGATGCCCACATCGTCCCGCAATCTTACGGAACCGACCTGATACGTTGAATGGAACGGGAAAATGGGATGTTTATATAACATTTCCCCATTCAACTAGCCATGGACGTTAACCATCCCGGCGCGGGCCGATGTGGGCATCGGCCCCTACAAACAAACCGGAGGCGCATGCCATTCACCCAACAGGCAAGAGCCCCCCCAACAAAAACCACAAAGGATACAGGAAAGCGCAAAATCCCCGTCGCTCCCCCGCAAAGAAAGAAGATATAAAAAGGCCGGCCGGCGCACGCCGCCCGTGCCGAAAATAAGGAGGAACAATATGCAAGCGTATCTCGCATTAGGAATTCTGATCGCGACTCTGGTTCTGTTTGCCACAGAGCTCTTCAAGCCCGCGGTCACCGCGATCTCCGCATCCCTGGCCATGTGCATCCTGGGCATCACCAAGCCCTCCGATGTCACCGCCGGATTTTCCAACACCGTCACCCTGTTCTGCTTCGGTATTGCCGTGGTGGGCAGCGCCCTGACCGAAACCGGCTGCGCCGCCTTCCTGGGCAAGAAGCTCATGTCCGTCTTCCGCTTCGGCGAGAAGGGCACGCTGCTGATCCTGATGGCTCTGGCTGCCGTCTTCTCCATGTTCCTGTCCAATACCAGCGTGGTCGTGATCTTCATGAGCATCGCTGCCGCCATGGCTGCCAGCTCCAACGGCAAGTTCAAGAAAAAGAACCTGTACATGGGCATCGGCATGGCCTCCGTGGCAGGCGGCGGCTGCACCCTGATCGGCTCCACCACCCAGCTGTCCATCAACGCCCTGCTGCCGGAGTACGGCGTGGAGCAGATGGGCATGTGGACGCTGTTTGCCCCCGGCATCGGCGTCGTGCTCGTCATGCTGGCATGGTATGCCCTGGTCGGCTACAAGATGCAGCTGAAGCAGTTTGACTTCCCCGATCCCGATGAAGTGGAGGCTGAGTCCGCTCCCAAGGCTGCCGAGCTGAAGGAGGGCAACCCCAAGGACTTCCGCATGTGGGTGCCCCTGGTCGTGCTGGTGGGCTGCATTGCCCTGACCATCGTCGGCTGGCAGAACATCGCCATCGTGGGTCTGCTGGGCGCCATGCTGGTGTGCATCTTCGGCTCCATCAGCGTCAAGCGCATGTGGGAAACCACCGACTGGAACACCCTGGGCGTCATCGCCGGCGGCGTCGGCTTTGCGGCTGGCGTGAAGTCCTCCGGCGCGGCGGACATGGTCGCCGAGTTCTGCATCAAGCTGCTGGGCAATAACTCCCCCGCGATCCTGTACCTGGCCGTGTTCGTCATCCTGGCGACCGTCATGACCAACGTCATGACCAATATCGGCACCGCCCTCATCCTCACCCCCATTGCGCTGACCATCGCCTCTACCCTGGGCTTCAACGCAATGCCCTTCGTGGTGGGCGTTGTCTGGGGCGCCAACATGCCTTATTCTACCCCCATCGGTGCCAGCGTCATCACCATGACCATGCAGGGCGGCTACCGCTTCAAGGACTACACCAAGATCAACATCGTCTGGAATGCCCTGGCCTGCGTCGTCGTCATCGTCTGCACCGCCATTTTCCTGCCCCTGGGCGGCTGATCGCCCGGCGCTTTCCTGAAAACTGAAAACGGCAGCCCCGGTTCCACGGGTTCCGGGGCTGCTTCCCCAAAGCCCTGCGGAGAAAAAACCCTGCGAGGCTTTTTGCCATGTTTGGGATCTTGAGTGCACCAAACATGGCGCAGCAGTCTGCAAAAATTTGTCGGGAAAGCCCGTCAGGGATTTTCCGACAGCCTGAAGGAGTGATTTTCTGTGAAATTTGAGTATATCGGCCATGCCTGCATCCGCTGCATTTCGGACAGCGGAAAGACCCTGGTGCTCGACCCGCCGGAGGAGCGCTACGGCTACCGGCTGCCGGACAGGAACGCGGACTATGTCTGCTGCAGCCATGACCACGGCGACCACGGGGCGGAGGCGCTCTTTCCCCCTGCCGCCCGGCTGCCCCGGGAGGGACTGCGGCTGAAGGCAGGCCCCTTCTCCCTGGAGCGCTTCCCCTGCTGGCACGACGATCAGCGCGGCGCCCTGCGGGGCGGCAATCTGGTGCAGAAGATCACTGCCGACGGCGTCACCCTGGTGCACCTGGGGGATCTGGGACACTGGCCGGACGAGGCGCTGACCCGGTTCGCCCGGGATGCCGACCTGCTGGCGGTGCCCGTGGGCGGGGTGTTTACCCTGGAGCCGGAGCAGATGCTGCGCGTCATTGCCCTGCTGCATCCCGCCTGGGTGCTGCCCATCCACTACCGCACCCCCCAGTGCTCCTTACAGCAGCTTCACCCGCTGGAGGATTTCCTCTCCCTCTGGCATGGGAAGACACTCCGGGCGGAGGGCAGCTGCTTTGCCCTCCCCCGGGAGCGTCCCCGGGAGCCGGCGGTGATCTTAGCGGACTATTCCAGCCGGATACCGGCACAGAAGGAGGAAGAAGCATGAGCAAAACGGAATTCTCCCTGAAGGGAAAAAACGGACAGGTCTATCTCTTCCCCGACGGCTCCGTCACCGTGGAGCGCAGGGGCTGGTTCGGCTTTTTGTACCAGCTGCTCAGCCGGGGCGTGCAGTCGTTCTACCTGCGGGACATCACCGGGGTATATGTCAAGCGCCCGGGCGCCATGCGGGGCTACCTGAAAATTTCCGGCAATGAGGGAAACGCCGTGGTCTGGCTCACCAATAACAAGATGTACGACCAGGCGGAGGCCATCCGCACCCGTCTGCAGGAGCGCCTGGACGCCCGCCGCCTGAGGGCTGCCAATCGGGAGGACGCAGGTTGAACGCAGCAGGCATCATCGATTTTCACACCCATTGCTTCCCGGATTTCCTTGCAAAGCGGGCGGTGGATTCCGTCCCCTTTGCAGGGGAAAACCGGCTTTCCGGCACGCTGCAGGCGCAGCTGGATTTTATGGCGCAAAGCGGCATGCGGGGCTGCGCCCTGGCGCACATGGCCAGCCGTCCGGATACCATGCGCCATGTCAATGATTTTGCCGTTTCCACCATGGGGGCGGGACGGTTTGTGTTCGGCTCCGTCCACCCGGCGGCGGAGGATGCCGTCGCGGAGCTTCACCGGCTGTATGACCGGGGCATCCGCGGCGTCAAATTCCACACCGGCCACCAGCTCTTCGATTTTGACGACCCCGCCTTCCTCCCGGTGTACCGGGAGATCGGCCGCCTGGGCATGGTCACGCTGGTGCACTGCGGCGTGTCCGCCCGCTCGGCAAAGCACCTGGTCTATCCCAGAACGGTGGCAAAGGTCATCGATGCCTTCGCCGGCGCGCCCTTCATCTGCGCCCACATGGGCGGTGTCACACCCCGGCAGCGCGAGGACTTCGCCCTGCTGTGCAGCCTGCCCGTGTATACGGATACGGCGCTGACGCCCCGGATGATGGATGCTCCCACCCTGGCAGAGGCCGTCCGGCAGGTGGGGGCAGCGCGGGTTCTCTTCGGCTCCGACCTCCCCTGGGGCGATTTCCCCCGCACCCTGGAGCTCCATCGCGCCGCCGCCCGCCTGGCCCCCGAACTAGACTGGGACGCCGTCCTCCATGGCAGCGCCGAGGCCCTCTGCGCCCGCCTGGGCGCCTCCGTCACCTGGCTGTAACCAACACCCCGCACCGGAAAAAAGAAACCGGTGCGGGGTGCTTTTGTATTTGTGCCTGTTATGGAGCGGGCAGTGCGTTCCCCGGTCAAAGCCGTGTGCGGCTCAGCGCCTGTCGGGGCGCTCCTGCTTTACCGGCATGGTCAGGGTGATCACTGCGCCGTGGTCGTTGTGGATGGTGATGCGCATTTTGCCGCTGCTGTAGTAGTGCAGGCGCAGGCAGGTGTTGGTCAGGCCGATGTGGCCGCCGGATTTATCAATGGCGACCTTCCCCGCATCGATCTCCCGGATGCGGGCGCGCAGCTTTTCCAGCATCTCGTCGGAGAAGCCGGTGCCGTTGTCCCGGATGATCAGGATCAGGTTTTCCGAGGTGCGGGTGCCGATGATGGAGAGCTTGCGCAGGATGTTCTTCCCGTCGAAGCCGTGGGTCAGGGCGTTTTCCACCAGGGGCTGCAGGGTCAGCTTGGGCACCTCCACGTCGTACAGCTGGTCGGGCACGTCGATGATGAATTCCAGGTTCTCCTCATACCGGGCCTTGGCCAGCAGCAGGTAGTCCCGCACGTTATCGATCTCCTCCCGCATGGTGGCAGTGCGGGAGCGGGTGTCGGTGGAGTAGCGGAGCATGGAGGCAAACTGGTCGCAGATCTCAATGATCTCCAGATTCCCGCTCTCCATGGATTTGGCGGAGATGATGTTCAGGGTGTTGTAAATAAAGTGAGGATTGATCTGGGTCTGCAGGGCGCTGAGCTGAGCCTGCAGCGCGCCCTCGCGCAGGGCAAGCTCGTTGAGAGCGCTGTCGCGCAGCTGGAGCATCATGTGGTTGTAGGCCAGCTCCAGGGTGTGGGTCTCCTTGTCGGTGGGGGAGGTCACGGTCTGGTTCAGCGTCTGCAGGGCGGCAAAATCGTCCAGCAGGATGCCGGTTGGGGGCGTGCGCTGCACCTTCTGGGTCAGGCGGCGGATGGATCTCGTCAGCCCGAAGGACAGCAGCATGATCACCGCCAGCGACGGCACCATGATCAGCAGGGCGCGCTTGATGACGTTTGCCCGGATGACCGCGTTTTTCTGCGCGGTCAGCTCGCTGTCCTGGGCGATGTACAGATGCAGCCGGGTGGATTCGATGCGGGTGTGCCAGACCTCGTAGGTCGTGCCCGTGTCCGGATCCGTCCAGTTGAGCAGGCTGCCCTCCTCCAGCTCCAGGGGGAAGTCCACCGCCGCGCCGCTGGCATAAAACAGGACGCTGCCGTCCTCGCCGCTTTCCAGGACTGCCTGCACCGTCACCTCGTGGTTGTTGTCCACAAAGGTCATGATGTGGTCCAGGGCGCTGTACCGGTCCAGCGCCGCCAGATAGCCCAGCAGCTTGCCGTGATAGGAGACCGGCTCCACCAGGCCGTATACCCGGGTGCGGGGATCGGGGGTAAACAGATCCTGCTGGGGCGGCAGCAGCAGCTCCCGGGGGTCGGGGTCGAGGATGGCCGTCAGCGCGCCGGTGTCCGGCGCGGCGGCATCCTTGTTCGCGGTGCTGGCGAAATATTTTCCGTCGCTGTTGAAAAAGGCCACGCAGGCATACTGCTCCACCAGCGGGGACTGATAGAGCTGCTGCAGCGCCGCCGTGCGGGCCATCAGGCCCATCTTCTGCTCGTCGCTGTCGTCCCGGACGTATTGGTTCAGGGCGGAGAGGAAGGAGGAATCCCCGGCCAGGGTGTCCAGGGTGAGCCGCTTCATCTCGATGTCCCGGTCAATGTCCAGGCTGATGCTGGCGCTCATGTTGGAAAACCGCGCCTCGGTAAATTTCGCCGCCCCGTCCACGGAGCTTTCCACCGTATATGTCGAAAGCATCACCGTGGCAAAGGCCATGATTGCCGAAAAAAGCAGGATCATTTTCGCACTCAGTCGCATCTCGGTCACTCCTGTGGTATAATGATAGGCGGGGAAAAAGGGGGTCAGGTCGATTATAGCATATCCCATCGGATTATCCCAGCAAAAAGATACGAGTGCTGGATTTTTTCTGATATTGTGCCGGATTTTACAATTCGGCGGAAGTTTGCTGTATTTTTGCATATAAGGGTGTTGAATCCTTTTGAGAAAAAATGCCGGAAGTATTTTATAATGTCAGTGACAGAAGCGGGGCGTGACGCGATCCGCATATTAAAGGAGGAAAAAGACTATGAAAAAAATCATTTCCATGCTGCTGGTGCTGAGCGTAATCTTCAGCTTCAGCGTGAGCGCAGGCGCTTATTCCGGGAAGAACCTGGAAGCGCCCAAGGCTGGGGAAGTCGTCATCGACGGCGACCTGAGCGAGTGGGATACCAGCAAATGTCTGCGCATCGATTCCGACAGCCAGATCATCGACCAGATCGAGCACTGGGACGGCGTGGAGGACTGCTCCGTGGAGCTGTACGCCATGTGGGATGAAGAGAACCTCTACATCGCCATGAAGATCCTGGACGATACCCCCCTGGTCTACCGGGAAGGCTTCCCTCTGGACGAGCTGGATGCCGTCATCCTGTTCCTGAGCACCAACCCCGATGCCGACCCCGACCGCACCGCCTACGAAGCCACCGACTGGCGCCTGGTGCAGTCCGCCGACAAGTATAAGGATGAGTATGACTTCTTCAACTACATCGACCGCGAGATGATCGCCGACAACAAGGGTTGGGAGACCCAGGGCGAGTACGGCGACGAGCAGGTGTTCGACGATTACGAGGCGGCCATCGTCTCCATCGACGGCGGCATCATCTGGGAGAGCAAGATCCCCCTGCACAATTTCTCCAACGATCAGATCCCTCAGCTGGTTCCCGAGGCCGGCAAGACCATCGGCTTCGACTTCTCCGTGCTGGACGTGGACCTGCCCTGCCCCGGCATCCACAGCCTGCGCATGCAGTCCTCCGCCAACCTGGAGGGCAAGGACCGCACCCCCGCCGCCTACAACGTGGACGAGAACCCCAGTCTGTGGGGCACTCTGACCTTCGTTGACTGACCTTTACGCAAGGGAGAGCAACATATGAAACTGAAAAAACTCTGTGCCCTGGCGCTGGCCGCGGCACTGGCGGTCTCCGCGTTCCCCCTGAGCGCGCTGGCAGCCAAGAACCCCAAGAAGAACGCCGACGAGATGGACATCCCCGCCATCCTGGAGGATGTGGACGAGAAAGGCACTGTCAACGTCTACCACTGGTGGACGGCGGGCGGCGAGAAGGACGCCATCGAGAGCGTGGTAGACGGCTTCAAGGAAGTCTACGGCAAGATCAAGGCCAAGTCCAATGCCATCCCCGGCGGCGCCGGCGGCGCCATGGTTATGAAGGTCAAGGTGCTGCAGCAGGCCGGCAAGAGCCCCGAGACCTTCCAGGCGCACCCCGGCCAGGAGATCGAGCCCTATCTCCAGTCCGGCATGCTGCTGAACCTGAATCAGGTCTGGGATTACGCGAACCTCTCTGAGCGCGCCCTGCCCGGCCTGGAGCAGCTGTGCACCGCCTCCGACGGCAATAAGTACATCGTGCCCATCGGCATCCACAAGTCCAACGTCATCTTCTATAACATCCATGTGTTTGAGGAGCTGGGCATCGAGATCCCCGACCACGAGGACATCACCTGGGACGAGTTCTGGAGCCTGTGCGACCAGCTGGCCGAGAAGATGCCCGAGGGCAGCTACCCCATCGACCTGGGCGACCGCAAGGGCTGGCCCGCCAGCCAGGTGTTCGAGGACATCATGCTGGGCACCGACCCTCAGATCTACGAGGATTTCATCAACGGCAACTATAACGTGGAGGACGTAACGAAGGTTCTGGCCACCTACGCAAAGCTCATGGACTACGTCGCCCCCGACCATTCCAGCCGCGACTGGTACGAGGCCTCCGGCCAGGTGGTCGCCGGTACTTACGCCATGCAGATCATGGGCGCATGGATGCAGCCCCTGATGACCAGCATGGGTCAGGAATACGGCAAGGACTACGGCATCTTTACCTTCCCCGGCACCGAAGGCTGGTTCGGCATGTGCATCGACGGCTTCGTGGTCAGCAATGACTCTGCCGATGTGAACGCCGGTGTCCGCTGGGCCTACAACGTATCCACCCCGGAGGTGCAGACCTCCTTCTCCGCTTTGAAGGAATCCATCTCCCCCTACAGCGATACCCCCGACGATACCTACTGCGAGCTGACTCTGAAATTCAAGAATCAGCTGATGGACGGCGACACCAGGGTCTACCCCAGCTTCACCCACGGCACGGCTCTGCCCTGGAGCGCCTCCACCAGCCTGCAGACCCAGATCCAGGAGTTCGCTACCTCCTCCGACCATGATGCGGAATATTTTGCAAACAAGATCGTCAACGTGCTCAAAGAAGCAAGCGTGAAAGGAGATTGGAACCTTGTTGATTAAGAATATGATCCGGCGGGGCGCGGCTGTGCTCAGCGCTGCCGCCATGACGGCTGCCCTGCTGTCCGGCGCCGTCTTCGCCGAGGGCGAGAGCTATGAGCAGCCCGAGCTGAACCCCCACTCCAAGTCCATCATCGAGGTGGACGGCTATCAGTTCATCGACCTCAACGGCAACGGCGCGCTGGATGTCTACGAAGACTGGCGCCAGGACGCCGAGACCCGCGCCGCCGATCTGGTGAGCCAGATGACCGCCCGGGAGAAGATCGCCCAGATGCAGCATCCCACCTACCTGCCCCGGGCGGACGGCAAGATCGCGCCCTACCTGCAGGACTACTGCACCGACTATGGCATCGGCATGCTGCTGATCCGGGAGCTGAACAGCGTGGAGGCTGCCGCCACCACCATGAACACCATCCAGGAATATGCGGAAGCATCCCGCCTGGGCGTGCCCGTGCTGGTATCCATGGACTCCGTTCACGGTCTGAGCTATGTCTCCGGCGCCACCGTCACCCCCCACAACCTGGCCCTGGCTGCCACCCGGGACGAAGCATTGGTCACCAAGCTGGCTGAAATTGCCCGTGACGAGCACCTGGCCGTGGGCGTGCGCATGACCCTGTCCCCCGAGGCGGACATTGCCTCCGAACCCCGCTGGGGCCGCGTGATGGAAACCTTCGGCGAAGACCCTGACCTGGTGACCCAGATGGTCACCGCCCAGGTCGTTGCCTTCCAGAATGGGCGCGACGGCCTGAACACCGGCTCCATCGTGGCCTGCATGAAGCACTTCCCCGGCGCCGGCCCCCAGATGGAAGGCAAGGACACCTCTCCCATTATTTCCAGCGAAGAGACCCTTCAGATCCACCTGAAGCCCTACTATGCGGCGCTGGAAGTGAACGTTGCTTCCATCATGCCTTACTACTCCGTGCCCCTGGCACTGGATATGGAGAATTCCGCCATCGGCTCCAAGGCCACCCTACAGGATCTGCTGCGGGACGAGATGGGCTTTACCGGCATCATCCAGACCGACTGGGGCATGATCTGGGCCATCCAGGAAGCCCTGGGCACCATGACCGGCGAGGAAGTCTCCGATGAAGAAGCCATTCTCATCGGCGTGACCCAGAGCCGCGTGGACGGCATCGGCGGCGAATCCATCCGCCTGATCGACCTGATGGAGGAGTACACCCAGGAGGGTAAGATCGACGAAGCCATCCTCACCGCTGCCGCCACCCGCATTGTCAAGGTCAAGTTCGAGATGGGCATGTTCGAGAATCCCTACTGCGATGTGGACTATGCCGTTTCCTTCGTGGGCAATGAGGAAAACCAGAAGGTGAACCTCCAGGCTGCCCGGGAAGCCATGACCCTGCTGAAAAACGACGGCGCGCTGCCCCTGGATCCCGATGCCAAGCAGACCATTCTGGTGTGCGGCCCCCGCGCCTTTGATATGGACTCCCTGGTGGGCGGCTGGTCCTCTGCCCAGGAGGGCATGACCATTGCCGACGCCGTGGCTGCCTACGCCGGTGAGAACACCACCGTCCTGACCGAGAAGGAGGACGTGGAGGTTATCAAAGAGCTGGCCCAGCAGGCGGACGTGATCATCGTCTCCATCGGCGAGCCCAGCTATCAGCACGACCCGGTCTGGGGCTACGATACCCTGGAGATCGTGCAGAGCCAGCAGGAGATCCTGGAAGCGGCCGTTGCCTCCGGCAAGACCGTCATCACCGTGGTCACCGGCGGCCGTCCCTACATCCTGACCTGGTGCGATGAGAACACCAGCGCCATTCTGGAAGCCTACTATCCTGGCGCACAGGGCGGCATCGCCATCGGCGAAACGCTCTTCGGCCTGAATAATCCCACCGGCAAGACCCCCATGCAGTTCCCCCGGGATATGGAATCCGTCAACGATCAGGAGGGCGACGTGTCCTTCGACCTGGAGAACCCGCTGTACGATTACGGCTTCGGCCTGAGCTACGAATAAAAATAGGCAGGAGACAGGGGCATCGCCCCTGTCTCCTCCCCAAAAAGAATGGAGGGTTCGCCTATGGAACAACTATCGGAATTTTTGGATAATTTCAGCTACATGACCTTTTCCAACGGTCAGTTCTGGCTAATGTTCGGCGTGCTGGTGGCGGTGGTGCTGTGCTATCAGCTGGTAAGGCGTTTCGCGCCGAATACCGTCGCGCCGGTCACCCGGTTTTTTGACCGGCACCCGCTGATCTGGATCTGCATCCCGGCGGCGCTGCTCATTTACTTTGTCTATGTCTCCCTGGGCTGGAACCTGTGGGTCTCCGTGTCCGATTGGGAGGAGGGCATGCTGGAAGCCAGCTACGGCTGGGGCGGCTTCGGCAACTATGTAAAGATGTTTTCCAGCCCCAATTTCTGGCCCGCCCTGCGAAATACCCTGCTGCTGTTCTGCCTGATCCCCATGTGCCTGCTGCTGGGCCTCGGCCTGGCGCTGCTGATGGATCAGGGCCTGCGGGGCACCGCAGTATTCCGCACCCTGATCCTGCTGCCCTTTGCCCTGTCCTTCGTGGTCACGGGCACGGTGTGGGCTTATATGTACCGCCCCACCGGCGGCGTGCTCAATTCCTTCCTCAGCATTCTGGGCGTTGACGTGGCCTCAGCCATGAAAAACGGCCACCTGATGTGGGCGTCCTCCAACCGGACCATCATGCTGTCCATCATCATTGCCATGGTGTGGCAGTTCTCCGGCTATGTGGCGGTGATCTTCCTGGCGGCCATCAAGAATGTGCCCACCAACATCATCAATGCCGCCAAGCTGGACGGCGCCTATATGCCCCGCATTTACATGAAGCTCATCATCCCCCAGCTCAAGGGCGCCATGGGCAGCTGCATCACCATTCTTGCCATGTATGCCCTGCGCTCCTTCGACTTCATCGTCTCCCTGGTGGGCTACACCACCTCGTCCGCCTGGACGCTGCCCATCTGGATGTACAACGAAGCCTTCCAGAGCAATAATTTTGCCTACTCCGCTGCGATCAGCTGCTTCCTGCTGGCCCTGGTGCTGGTGCTGATCCTGCCGCTGACCTATTGGACGAACAGGAGGTCCTGATTATGCCGGAAAATATGAGCATTGAGCGCACCAGGCAGGATCAGCAGGCGCAGACCCTGCGGGTCAGGCCGAAATGGCACATGACCGTCCTGCACATCCTGTACTACCTGATCATGGTCGCGTTCCTGATTTTTTACATGCTGCCCTTCTGGGGCACCATCATGACCTCCTTCAAGACCAACAGCGAGGTCATGACCACCACCCCCATCACCCCGCCAAGCACCTGGACGCTGGAGGGCTACGCCAGCGCCATGGAAGAGCTGGGCGTGCCCCTGCTGACCTCCCTGGTGGTCACCCTGCTGGGCGCTGCCGGTTCCGTGTTTCTCGGCTCCATCTGCGCCTATGCCCTGAGCAAATGGAAGTTCCGGCTCAATAACGTCTTCTTCATCGCCCTGGTGGCGGCTACCTACCTGCCCTTCCAGGCGATCCTCATCCCCCTGCTGCAAACCATCAATGCCCTGGATCTGTATGACAATATCTGGGGCCTGGTGCTGGTGCACGCCGTGTTCGGCATGCCCATGTGTACGGTGATGATGCGCGGCTATTATGCCGACGTGCCGGACGCCCTCATCAAGCAGGCCATGATCGACGGCAACGGCGTGTGGGCCATTTACCGCAAGATCGTGGTGCCCAACACCCGCATTGCCACCATCACCGTGTTCGTGTTCCAGTGTACTTCCATCTGGAACGAGATGCTGTTTGCCCTGGTGCTGGGCGGCTACGATTCCAAGCCCGCGACCATCGCCCTGAACGAGCTGGCCGGCACCATGGCCGCTGAGTTCAACGTGCAGATGGCAGGCTCCCTGATCCTGGCGCTGCCGGTGCTGGTGCTGTACATCTTCATGGGAAAGTACCTGATCTCCGGCCAGATGAGCGGCGCCGTGACCGCATCTTAATTAAGGAGGACGGATTATTTATGAAACATCCTTTCAAGAAGCTTGCCGCGCTGGCCCTGGCTGCCGCGCTGGGCATTTCCGCACTGCCGGTGCAGGCCGCCGAATATCAGCAGCCCACTCTGGAAGCGCGGGTGAAAAACATCATCGAAGTGGACGGCTATTCCTTCAAGGACCTCAATGACAACGGCGTGCTCGACCCCTATGAAGACTGGCGGCTTTCCGCCGAAGAGCGCACCGAAGACCTGCTGAGCCAGATGACCCCGGAGCAGAAGGCGGCCCAGATGGTTCACCTGACCCTGGTCAGCAAGAAGGACGGCTGGTTCTCCAACAACAACGTGGGCTTTGCCCTGATCTATGAGTATGCCTTTGATTCCGCCGCCGATGCCGCCCAGCGCACCAATGAGATCCAGGAGCTGAGCGAGGCCAGCGAGCTGGGCATCCCCGTGGTGTTCTCCATGGACACCGAGGCCGGTGCCGCTTTCGTCAGCGACGCAACCTTTCTGCCTGATGAGATCAACCAGGGCGCGGCCAATGACCCGGAGCTGGTAGCCGCCCTCAACACCGTGCTGAAGGAAGAGCTGAAGGCTGTGGGCATCCGCATGGCCCTGTCCCCGGATGCCGACCTGATTACCGACCCCCGCTGGGGCCGCAACCAGGAATGCTACAGCGAGGACACCGAGGTGGTGCAGAGCCTGATTACTGCTGCCGTCCAGGCGTTGCAGGGCGGCTCTGAGCTGTCTACCGATTCCGTGATTGCCACCATCAAGCATTTTCCCGGCGCAGGCGCACAGACCGGCGGCGTGGACGGAACGCCCCTGACCATTCAGGAGGATTCCCTGGAGCTGCATCTGGCGGGCTTTAAGGCCGGTATTGCGGCGGGCGCTGCTGCCGTGATGCCTTACGGCTATTCCACCGTCCCCATGCTGGGCGGCGATGCCGTGGATAACTCCGCCGACCAGTCTGCCGCCGTCATGACTGACCTGCTGCGGGGTCAGCTGGGCTACACCGGCATCATCCAGACCGACTGGGGCCTGAACTTCGTGGGTGCCACCAAGGCCGGTGCCGACATCCTGGGCGGCATGGGCGTGCGTTCCAGCTCCGAGCTGGTGGACGAGGTGGACGAGGAGCGGCTCACCGACGCCTGCCGCCGGATTCTGAATGCCAAGTTCAGCCTGGGCATCTTCGAGAACCCCTATGTGGATGAAGATGCCGTGTATGACCATGTGGGCACCGAGGCCCACAAGGCCGTTGCCAAGGAAGCGGCAGCCCGCTCCTTCACCCTGGTGAAATACGAAAATGCCGCGCCCCTGGCCGGTCAGAAGATTGTGGTGGCCGGTTCTCTGGCCCAGAACATCCGCGCCCTGAACAGCGGCTGGACGGCCAAGGAGCCCATCGAGATCACCGGCACCACCATCCTGGACGCCCTGACCGCCAAGGCCGGTGCCGACAATGTGACCTACATCGAAACCGCCGCCGATGTCCCCGCTGACCTGAGCGGAACCACCGCCGTTGTGGTGGTGGGCGAGAAGAGCGGCACCCACGACCCCGAATGGACGGCTGCCAGCCTGGAGTTCCCCGCCGAGCAGGTGGAGCTGGTGCAGGCCCTGAAGGCTGCCGGTGCCAATGTGGTGAGCGTGGTTATCATGAACCGCGCCTATGTCCTGACCCCCATCAGCGACGCTTCCGACAGCGTGCTGCTGGTTTACCGTCCCGGCATCACCTGCGGTGCGGAGGCAGTGGCGGATGCCCTGTTTGGCGAGACGGCCATCACCGGCAAGCTGCCCTTCCAGATCCCTGCCTCCATGGAGCAGGTTGAAAATCAGCGGGAAGACCTGCCCAAGGACATCGAAAGCCCCCTGTATGACTACGGCTTCGGCATCGAAGCTAATAGCTTCGGCGCGTAACACCCGGAAAGAGAGGAAAGGGAAAATGGCTTCAATTACCATCAAGGATATGAGCGTATCCTACAATAAAGGCAAAACCTATGTGCTGGACAAGCTGAACCTGGAAATCAAGGACGGCGAGTTCTGCGTCTTCCTGGGCCCCTCCGGCTGCGGCAAGTCCACCGCCATGCACTGCATCGCGGGCCTGCTGCATCCCGCCGCCGGCGAGATCCGCTTCGGCGACGAGGTGATGACCTCCGCCAAGGGCAAGGGCAAGGATAAGACCTTCGTCCCGCCCCAGGAGCGGAACATCGCCATGGTGTTCCAGGAGTACGCCCTGTACCCCAACATGACCGTGCGGGAGAATATGTCCTTCGCTCTGAAAACCAAGAAGGCCTCCAAGGAAGAGATCGAAAAGCGGGTGGACTACATGGCCAAGATGCTCTCCATCGAGCAGCTGCTGGACCGAAAGCCCGCCGAGCTCTCCGGCGGCCAGCGTCAGCGCGTGGCCCTGGGCCGCGCCCTGGTGCGCGACCCCCAGGTGTTCCTGCTGGACGAGCCCCTGGGCAACCTGGATGCCAAGCTCCGGGACCAGGTGCGCTATGAGCTGAAGAAGATCCAGGAGCAGCTGGGCATCACCACCATCTATGTCACCCACGACCAGACCGAGGCCATGACCATGGCCGACCACATCGTGCTGATGAAGGACGGCCACATCATGCAGCAGGGCACCCCCAACGACCTGTATGACCATCCGGCCAACGAGTTTGTGGCGGGCTTCCTGGGCACGCCCCAGATCAATATCTTCCCCTGCACCGTCAAGGGCGATATCCTGGACGGTGGCGCGTTCCAGCTGCGGATCCCGGAAAATCTGAAGGCCTGCCTGGCCTCCTACGCCGGAAAGACGGTGGATCTTGGCATCCGCCCCTCGGATTTTGAGCTGGCAGTGGGCACCACGGATACCGTCTGCGCCCATGTGGATTCCATCGAGCCCCTGGGCGATGCATACCTCATCTATGTCCGGGTGGGGGAGAAGGTCGTCGTCTTCAAGTACACCGGCGAGACTGCCCCCACGGAAAAAGAGCTCCGCCTCACCCCCAATATGGCAAAGCTCCACCTGTTTGACCCCGATACCCAAAAGCGCATCAATGCGTGATTCCTCCTTCCCGCAGCCGCCCTCCCAAAAGGGCGGCTCAGCGTCTCAAAAAAGCCTCGCAGAGTTTGCCGCCCGCAGGCGGCAAATAGAGTTAAATCATTTTCTGCCGGGGCGTGTACCTGGCGGAAAATACCTTACAGGCTGCAAGTGTGCGAGTTGTCCGCCATCGGCGGACAAGGAGTGCGCGCAGCAGACTGCAGTCCTTTTGTCAAAAAAGGCCAGCGGCCTTTTTTGACAGTCTAAGCCGCCCTCCCAAAAGGGCGGCTGCCCGTCCCCCGTTTGCCCGCCCGGGCGCACTTGTCCAAATGCCCCGCACCGGGACACTTGGACAAATACACCTGGTATACACCTGATAGAGAGAGGAGCCGTCAATCATGGATGAAATGGAAATGCTGCTTGCCGCCCTGGCGGAAGTGGACGAGGACATCGACTTTGCCGCCGAGACCGCCCTGGTGGATGACGGGATCGTGGACTCCCTGACGTTGACCCAGATCATTGCCGCGCTGGACGAGACCTTCGGCATCCGCATTGCCACCGGTGACATCGAGCCGGAGAACTTCAACAGCGCCGCCTCCATGCTGGAGCTGGTGCACCGCTGCCGGGGGTAAGCCATGCAAAACGTCCTGGATTGGCTGGAGGCCGCCGCTGCCGGTACTGCCGGTGAGACTGCCTTCGATTCCCTTGCCCAGACCCTTACCTGGGGGCAGGTGCGGTCGCTGGCGCGGCGCATCGGCAGCTTCATCGCCGGGCGCGTGCCCGCCCAGTCCCCGGTGCTGATCCTTATGGAGAAGAGCCCCCTGTGCGCAGCTGCCATGCTGGGCGCAGTGTATGCCGGGTGCTTCTATACCCCCCTGGATACCGCCATGCCCCGGCAGCGGATGAAGCTGATCGCCGGGTGCCTCCGGCCGAAGCTGATCTTGTGCGAAGAAAAGCTGGAGTCCGCCGCCCTGGAGCTGGCGGAGGATGCCCCCGTGTGCCTGCTGTCCGGCATCACCGGGGAGCCGGATGAAGCGCTGCTGGCACAGCGCCGCCGGGAGCACATCGATACGGATCTGTTATATGTCCTGTTCACCAGCGGCTCTACCGGGGTGCCCAAGGGCGTGTCTATCTGCCACCGCAGCGTCATCGATTTTGTGCAGTGGGCGTGCCCGGCGCTGGGTCTGCCCCGGGGCGTGCGGTTCGGGAGCCAGGCGCCCTTCTATTTTGACAATTCCGTGCTGGATATTTACTGCGCCATGGCCATGGCGGGCAGCGTGTTCCTCATCCCCCATGCCGATTTCATGTTCCCCCGGCGGCTGATGCAGACCCTGGAGGACCGGCACATCGATACGATCTTCTGGGTGCCCTCCGCCCTGACCGCCCTGGCCGGTTCCGGCATGCTGTCCGCCGATTCCCTGCCGGCGCTGCGCCGGGTGTTCTTCTGCGGCGAGGTCATGCCCTGCCGCACCCTGAACCTGTGGCGCGCCGCCCTGCCGGAGGCGGACTATGTGAACATGTACGGCCCCACGGAGATCACCGACGTGTGCGCCTGGTACCGGGTCGACCGGGACTTTGCCGATACGGACAGCCTGCCCATCGGCTTCCCCTGCGCCAATACGAGGATCCTGCTGCTGGGGGGCGAGATCTGCGTCACCGGCACTTGCCTGGCGCGGGGATATTACAACGCGCCGGAAAAAACCGCCGCCGCCTTTGTGCCCAACCCCCTGCGGCCGCAGATCGCCGAAACCATCTATAAAACCGGCGACCTGGGCGCTTATAACGACCGGGGCGAGCTGCTGTTCCTGGGCCGCCGGGACAGCCAGATCAAGCGCAGCGGCTACCGCATCGAGCTGGGCGAGATCGAGTGTGCCCTGAATGCGGCCCAGGGCGTCGACCAGGGCTGCTGCTGGTACGATGCCGCCCGGGAAAAGATCTGCGCCGCCTATACCGGCATCGCAGACCCCAAGGCGGTAAAGGCCGCCCTGAAGGCGGCGCTTCCCAGATACATGCTCCCCGACACCCTCACCCTCCGCCCCGCACTTCCCCATACCCCCAGCGGCAAAATCGACCGCCAGGCACTGCGGCAATCCCTTGGCTCCCCCGCTGGGGGAGCTGGCAGCCCGAAGGGCTGACTGAAGGGGTGTCCCCCGTCCAATGGTGGAGGACTCCAAATTTCAGCCCGTCAGCAACCATCCCACGCCACACCCCCTGACTTCGCTTCGCTCAGCCACCCCCCGCGAAAGCGGGGGGCAAGAGAACCCCTCGGCTCCCTCGCTGAGGGAGCTGTCGAGCGCCAGCGAGACTGAGGGAGTGCTCCCCGTCCAATGGAGAAAGATTCCGAATTTTATCCCGCTGCCATTCATTCCCCGCCGCATCCCCCGCTTTCGCGGGGGGCGAGAGAACGCTCGATCAGAATCCGACAGGAGGTCAATATGCCCATTGTATCCTTTGAATTCCTGATTTTCGTGGCGGCGGCGCTGGCCGTCACCTGGCTGCTGCCGCTCAAGTGCCGGTGGCTCGGGCTGCTGGCTGCCAGCGCGGTGTTTGTCGCCCTGGGTGGGTGGCAGAGCGCCGCCTATCTCACCGCTCTCAGCCTGCTGACCTGGCTGGGCGGCCGGGCGCTGGGGGCGGGGCGGGTCCGCCGCCCCCGGCTGCTGCTGGCGCTGCTTCTGGTGCTGGATTTCGGCATGATGCTGCTGATGAAATATGCCCCCGCCGCCGATGCGCTGCTGCAGGCGCTCTCCGGCAAAAAATCACCCATGCTTCCGGCATGGGCTTTGGTGGTTCCGGTGGGTCTGAGCTATTTCACCTTCCAGTCCGCCGGTCTGCTCATCGATATTTACCGGGGGAAGGCATCGCTGCCCCGGGACCCCCTGAAGACCTGGCTCTTTCTGGGCTTCTTCCCCCAGCTGGCCCAGGGCCCCATCTCCACCTGGAAGGAGCTGGGCCCCCAGCTCCTGGCTGGGCACCGGCTGGAGCCGGTGCAGGTGGTGTCCGGCTTCCAGCTGATGCTGTGGGGCTTTTTCAAAAAGCTGGTCATTGCCGACCGCATGGTGCCCCTGACCTCCGCCCTGCTCACCGACGAGCCGCTGCCCGGCTATCTGGCGGCGGGCGGCCTTGTGTGCTACGCGGTGCGGCTGTACGCCGATTTTTCCGGCGGCATGGATATGGTCCGGGGCGTCTCCCGAATGTTCGGCGTGGAGCTGCCGGAGAATTTCCGCCGCCCCTTCTTCTCCCGGAGCGCGGCGGAATACTGGCGGCGCTGGCACATCACCCTGGGCGCCTGGTTCCGCTCCAATCTCCTGTACCCCCTGACCACCAGCCGGGCGGGCATTGCCCTGGGGCGGGGCGCGTCCCGGCTGCTTGGCAAGAAGACCGGCCGCATGGTGCCCACTGCCCTGGCGACGGTGCTGGTGTTCCTGCTCATCGGCGTATGGCATGTGGCGAACTGGAACGCGGTGATCTACGGCGCCTGGTTCGGCGTGCTCATGGCGGCGTCCATGCTGCTCGATCCGGTGTGGAAAAAGCTGAACCGGAAATGGAAGCTTCCCAAAAACGGCTGGATGACCCCCGTCCGGCTTCTGCGCACCTGGCTGCTGGTGGCGCTGCCCCAGGCGTTTGCCTTTACCAACAGTCCCCGGCAGGGGGGCGCCATTCTGGCACAGATCTTCGGCAGCTGGAGCCTGGCGGATCTCCCCCGGCGCATGAGCGCCATCCTGGAGCCCCGGGAGTGGATCATCCTGGCTGCCGCCCTGGTAATTTTGCTCACCGTGGATCTTCTGTGCGAAAAGAAGATCGATGTGTGCGCCCGTCTGGCAGCCGCCCCGGTGTGGGTGCGCTGGCCGGTGCTGCTGGCGCTGATCCTGATCGTGATGATCTTCGGCATTTACGGCCCGGGGCTTGACAGCGCCGCGTTCGTGTATACCCAGTTCTGAAAGGAGGCCATCCCATGGCGAAGGAGCTTTCCCGGCGCAGGCAGCTGGCGCGGTTCTGGCTGCGGCTGGTGTGCTTTGTCCTTCTGGCGGCGCTGGCGATCGGCTACGCCACCTATGTGCTCACCCCCAAGCATGACTACGGCATCTGCAGCATGGTAAACCTCTACCGGCAGCCGGAGAACACCGTGGATGTGCTGGCGGTGGGTACCAGCATGGTGTACGCGGGGGTGAACCCCAACGTGCTGTGGCAGGAATACGGCATCGCCGCCTATGACCTGTGCAGCGCGGAGCAGCCCTTCTGGGTCAGCTACTATGTGATCCGGGAGGCGCTGAAGACCCAGCAGCCCCGGCTGATTCTGCTGGATGCCAAGCCCTCCATCTATGTGCAGGATTATTCCCGGCGAGGGCGCACCATTTTGTCCACCTTCGGCATCCGGGGGCTGGATAACCGCCTGGGCGCGATTCTGGCCTGCGTGGAAAAGCCCGCCGATGCGCTGGACTATATTCTGGGGCTTCCCCAGGTGCACGACAACTACGCCACCGTTACCTGGAGTGATTTTGTCATCCCGCCGGACAACGGCGGTCGGGGCGAAAACTGGAAGGGCTTCATCGAAATGGACGCGGTGGAGCACCACCAGCGCCCCAGCATGGTGTGGACAGGCGTCAAGCGCAGCATGAATCAGCGGGAAGAGGAGTACGTCCGCAAGATCTTCGAGCTGTGCCGGGACGAGGGCATCGAGGTAATGCTCATCGGCATGCCCAACCCGGATTATGCCGGCGACCACATGTATTACAACGCCCTGTGGGCGGTGGCGGAGGAATACGGCGTGACCGGCGTCAATTTCAACCAGCCGGAGCTGCGCTTCGGGCTGCGCTATTCCACGGACTTTGCCGACTGGCAGCATCTGAACGTCAAGGGCAGCATCACCCTCTCCCGCGCCCTGGGTGCGCAGCTGCGGGAGCAGTGCGGGATCCCCGACCGCCGGGACGACTCCGCCTACGAAAGCTATGCCCTCGCCGCCCAAAGCTGGTACGAGAGCCTCCCTGCCTTTGAATCCGCCCCCAAGGATAAGGAACCATAGCGTTCCAAGGGGATCATCGACATAAAGGAGCGTGGATCATATGTTTTTTAATATTTTGCAGCCGCTGGAAGTGACGGCGGCCCGGGTGCCGGAGCGGACTGCCTTCTATGACGACCGGGAAAAGCTGACCTATCGGGCGCTGACCGATACCGCCCGGCGCATCGGCTCCGCCCTGGCGGAGGTGACGGCGCCCCGGCAGAGCGTGGCGCTGCTGCTGGATGCCCGGAGCATCCGCAATATCCCCGCCCTGTACGGCGTGCTGTATGCCGGCTGCGCCTATGCACCGCTGGATATTTCCATGCCGGCGGAGCGGCTGCACCAGCTGCTTACGCTGCTTTCCCCCGCCGCCGTGGTGGCGGACGAGAAGGGCGAAAAGGCGCTGCATGCCCTGGGCGGCGTCCCTGCCCCGGTGCTCACCTACGACGCTGCCGCCGCCCACCCGGAAAATGCCGCCCGCCTGGATGCCATCCGCCGCAGCGCCAGCGCCTATGACCCCATGTCCATTCTCTATACCAGCGGCTCCACCGGCGTCCCCAAAGGCTCCGTGCAGACCCACCTGGCGTACCTGAACTGGACCCGGGCCACCATCGAAGCCTACGGCTTTGACGAGACGGTGGTGTTCGGCAACCAGTCCCCCTTCTTCTATGCCAATTCCATCATCGATATTTTCCCCCCGGCGGCGCTGGGCGCGACGGTGTACCTGCTGCCCTCCGGCGTGCTGACCTTCCCCCGCAAGCTGATCGACTGCCTGAACCGGGAGCGGGTGACCGAGCTGACCATGACCCCCTCCAGCTTCGTGTCCGTGGTCAATGCCGGGGTGCTGGAGCCCGGGTGCCTGCCGCAGCTGCGCTATGGCATCATGTCCGGCGAGTCCATGCCCTGGCCGCCGCTGGAAGTGTGGATGCAGGCGACCCCCAATGCCTCCTGGTGGCATTTCTATGGCTCCACCGAGATGTTCTCCGTGGCCGTGGGCAGGGTCACCGAAAAGCCCCGGGAAGGGGAGCGCCTGAGCGTGGGCAAGCCCTTCCCCCTGGTGCATATCCTCTTCCTGGATGAAAACGGCGAGGAGGCCGCCCCCGGCACGCCCGGCGAGATGCTTCTTTCCAGCCCCTGGGTCGCCGCCGGCTACCACCGGGACGCCGCCCGCACCCAAAACGCCTGGGTGGTGGATCCCCTGGGCAGGGGATATTACGAGCGCTTCTACCGGGGCGGCGACATCGGCTTCCTGCGGCAGGACGGCTGCCTGGTGGTCCTGGGCCGCCGGGACAGCCAGATCAAGCACATGGGCTACCGCATGGAGCTGGGCGAGGTGGAGGCCGCGCTGGCTGCCATCCCCGGCTGGCAGGAGGGCTGTGTGCTCTTTGACCGGGAGAAGGGAGAACTCTGGTGCTTCTACACCGGCGATCTTACCGAAAAGCAGCTGCACCGGGAGCTGAAGACCCGCCTGGCGCGCTACATGCTGCCGGACAGATACCTGCACCTGGATGCGCTCCCCCATACCGCCAGCATGAAGCTGAACCGTGCCGCCCTGACAGAAAGGATGAAACAAGGGTGAAACGCTTCCTCTGCCTGACCGTGCTGCTGCTCATCGTGTCCCTGAGCGTCTGCGCCCATGCCGTGTCCTGGACGGGGCAGGAATGGGACGGCGATATTTCCGGCGCCGTCGGCAGCCGCAGCTGCGACATTGTGCAGATCGGCCGGGAACCTGCCCGCACCGATTCCATCCCCTATGAGACCGGCAGCGCCGCCATCCGCGCCGCCGTGGATTACGACAAGTCCCTGTCGCCCTATTATCTGCTGCTCAGCCAGACCCAGTGGAAGTTTTCCTGGTACGAAAGCCCCGCCGCCTTTGACGCCGGCGGGGACACGGAATTCTTCCGCCCGGATTTTGACGATTCCACCTGGGACGCCATCTTCGTCCCCTCTGTCTGGCAGACCCAGGGCTACGATCACCCCATCTACACTAACACCACCCAGAAATTTGCCCGCAATTTCGGCAACGAGGGCATCGGCTACCCCCGGGATCTGCCCAAGGCCCCCACGGTCTATAATCCCGTCGGCCTGTATCGCCGCAGCTTCCGGATCCCGGAGCAGTGGGAGGGCAGCCGGGTCTATCTGGATTTTGAAGGGGTGGATTCCGCCTTCTATCTCTGGGTCAACGGCGTCCTGGTGGGCTATGCCGAGGATTCCTTCACCACCGACGAATTTGACATCACGGATTACGTCCGGGTGGGCGAAGAAAATACCGTCGCCGTCAAGGTCTATCGCTGGTGCGACGGCTCCTGGCTGGAAGATCAGGATTATTTCGACCTGTCCGGCATTTTCCGGGATGTGTATTGCTACGCCGCCCCCCAGACCCGGGTGCGGGACTATTCCGTCGTCACCGATTTTGACGAAGGCTTTACCAACAGCACCCTGCAGGCGGAGGTCATGGTGAAGAACTACACCGCTTCCGTCCAGTCCGCCCGGGTGACGCTGCACCTGTATGACGCCGAAGGCGCCGAGCTGCCCCTGACGGATGCCGTGCAGGAAGCGCGCATCCCCGCCGGGGAGGAGATCACCCTCGCTTTCTCCGTCCCGGTGGCTGCCCCCCGGAAATGGAGCGCCGAGGATCCGTACCTCTATACCCTGGTGCTGGAGGAGCAGACGGAGGCCGGCACGGTTTACGAGTCCGCCCAGGTGGGCTTCCGCAAGATCACCTACAAGACCACATCTTCCGGCTGGTTCGAGGGCAGCACCGATGACGCCGACCTGATCCGCATCAACGGCCAGCCCATCTGCTTCCGGGGAGTGGACCGGCACGAAACCCACCCGGAATACGGCTACGCCATCCCGAAAGAAGTGATGGAAGAGGACATCCGCATTATGCTGGAAAACAACATCAATGCCGTGCGCACCTCCCATTATCCCAATTCCCCCTATTGGTACTATCTGTGCGACAGGTACGGCATCTATGTGGTGGACGAAGCCAACGTGGAGTGCCACTCCAACATGATTTATGAGAATGAGCGCATCACCGACTATCTCTCCGCCTCTCTCATTGACCGGGAGTACAACATGGTGCGCCGGGACCGGAACCATGCCAGCGTGGTCATGTGGTCCCTGGGCAACGAGTGCAAGAACCCGCAGATCCTGCGCACCGTCCTAGTGCAGGCCTATCCGGATCCCGAGGGCACCATGCGGGTGCTCCACGCCGAGACCGCCGACCGCCCCTGGCACTATGAGCAGGCGCGGCTGATGACCGAAACCGGCATCGATGTGTATTCCGGCATGTACTACCGGGTGGAGGTGCTGCGGGAGTACGGCGAGAGCGATGCGGCGCTGCCCATGATCGAGTGCGAATACGAGCACGCCATGGGCAATTCCGAGGGCAATTTCGATGAATACTGGGATGCCTACGATACCTACCGCAATCTCCAGGGCGGCTTTATCTGGGATTTCATCGACCAGTCCATTTATCAGACCGCCGACGACGGCACCGTCTTCTTCGGCTACGGCGGCGACTTCGGCGAGCGGGTACACGATGATAATTTCTGCGCCAACGGCCTGCTGCTGCCCGACCGCACCGTCCAGCCGGAGATGGCCGAGGTGCGCTATCACTATCAGCAGCTGAAATTCCGGGACGTGGACGCGTCAAATGGCGTGGTAGGTCTGCGCAATTTCTTCCTGTTTACGGACATTGCCGAAAAATACGAGCTCCATTGGGAGCTCAAGCGGGACGATACCGTCCTGCAGCAGGGGATCGTGGACGAGGACCTTCTGCACCTGCCCAATGTGGACTCTGTGACCAACCAGCCGGGCAGCGCCGACATCCGGATCCCCTTCACCTGGGAGGCGTCGCAGCTGCGCAGCGGCAGCGAGTATTTCCTGAATCTCTCCCTGCGCCTGAAGCAGGCCGACGGGATGCTCCCCGCCGGCTTTGAGGCGGCATGGGAGCAGTTCACCCTCACGCCGGACGTCCAGCCTGAACCCCAGGCAGCGCAGGAGCAGCCCCCCGTCGCCGTGACGGAGCGTCCCGGCACCGTCCTGGTGGAGACGCCCACCCTGCGGGCGCAATTCGATACACGGCTGGGCAGGATCGTCCTGTGCCAGGGCCTGAATGCTTCCGGTGCCTGGCGCGATCTGCTGGTAAGCGGCGAAGGCCCCCAGGGCGACTTCTTCCGGGGCAGCACGGACAACGACCGGGCCTACGGCGCGGGGCTCAATGTGTTCATCGCCATGTGGCGGGACAAGGGGACGTATCAGGTCAGCCGCTTTGATATTGCCCGGGAAACGCCGGGGGAGGTCACCCTCACCGTGGAGGGGACCTATCCTGAGCTGAACGGCCTGGTGCTGAACACCACCTACACCGTCTCCGGCGCCGGGACCCTGCGCGCCGCGGTGGAGATCCGCCCCAATTACGATGAGCGCCTGGTCTATATCCCCGTGGCGGGCATGTCCATGCGGGTGCCCGGGGAATTCGAGCAGCTGACCTGGTTCGGCAACGGCCCCGAGGAGACCTACATCGACCGCTGGAAGGGCACGAAGGTGGGCACCTGGCACACCACCGTGACGGATAATTTCTTCCCCTACATCCAGTCCTCCGAAACCGGCAACCATGTGGGCACCCGCTGGCTGACCCTCACCGACGATACCGGCTTCGGCCTGCGCATCACCGCCGAAACGCCCATCGAGTTCAGCGCCCTGCACTATACTGCCGAAGAACTGGACCGGGGCGTCCATCCCTATGAGCTGAACCGGGAGGAAGATACGATCCTCCGCCTCAACGCCATCCAGATCGGCATCGGCGGCGACGACAGCTGGTCCCGCATCGCCCCCCACGAGCAGTATCTCCCCCATGCCGAAAGCTACTGCTACAGCTACACCATTTCCCCGGTTGTTTAAGATTTGTTTTCAATTTTGTGATGCACCGTTCAAATCCGCAGGTTATCTTATAGCCATGGAAGGCGGCGGAAGCCGTGAGCCGCAGCTTTTCGTTTCGTAGACTCCTCTTTTTTTCTACCTCTCTTCTTTCTAAATCCCTTTTGCAGGAGATCCCCGCTGTGTCATCGCAGCGGGGATTTCACATGTTTTGGGAGAAAAAACGTTAAGGAACCTCTGAATAAATCGGCTTCGGCTGAGCAGCGGATCTTTTTCCCTGGCTGTGCGGTTTCAAAAGTGGGAAATACATACAGTATTCCTCCACTTTTGAAACCTTCATCCAGTGAAAAATCTCTCGCTGTCAGCTCTTGCCGATTTAATCAGAGCTTCCTTAAAAATGCGGAAAAGACATATTCCAATTTGATTGAAAATATAGTAAAATATACTTTTAACGATCTATTCTATCGATTGGAGCCACGCAAGCATGATGCAAAAAGACCGATTTATCCGGGGTGTCAGCGCCCTGCTGTGCTGCCTGCTTCTGCTGGGGGCGCTGTCTGCGGCGGCGGAGGAACCGCTGGAGCTTGCCAGCCAGGCGGCGGTGCTGCTGGATGCGGACACCGGCGCGGTGCTGTATGAAAAGAATATGCACCAGGTGCTCTATCCCGCCAGCATCACGAAGATCATGACCGCGCTGCTGGCAGTGCAGGCGCTGGAGCCGGAGCAGATACTTACCGTTTCCCAGGCGGCGGTGAACGCCGTGCCCCGCACCTCCTCCCATATTTCCCTGGTGCCCGGCGAGCAGATCACCGCGGAGCAGGCGCTGTATGCCATCGGCATGGAGTCCGCCAACGATGCCGCCAACGTGCTGGCAGAGGCGGTGTCCGGGAGCCTGGAGGCCTTCGCGGAGAAGATGACCGAGACCGCCGCCGCCCTCGGCGCGCGGAACACCCATTTTTCCAATGCCAACGGCCTGCCGGACAGCAATCACACCACCACCGCCTACGATATGGCGCTGATCACCGCCGCCGCCTGGAAGCAGGAGGGGCTGGCGGCGTATTTCAGCACCGTCTGCTATACCTTTGCCGCTACGAATCTCTCCGATGCCCGGGATTTCCAGAATAAAAACCGCCTGCTGGCCGGGGGACAGTACTATTACGACGGAGTGCAGATGGCAAAAACCGGCTGGACCACCAGCGCCCAGGGCACCTTTGCCGCCGTGGTGCAGCGCGGCGGGGTCACCCTGGTGGCAGTCACCCTGAAATCCCCCCTGCTGGAGGACAAATACCGGGATACCTGGAAGCTGATGGACTACGGCTTTTCCCATTATTCCCGGGTGACGGTGACCGGCGAACAGGTCGCCGCCTCCCAGGAGCTGGGGGACTTCACCCCGGTGGCGGGGCAGCGCCTGAGCTACCTGATCCCCGCCGGAATGTCCATGCAGGACATCCGCTATACCGTGGAGCTGCCGGAAACTGTCAGCCGCCAGACCACCCGCATCACCGCCGACGTGACTGCCACGCTGGATGAGCTCACTCTGCCGCAGCTGCAGCTGCAGCTGGAGCGCCCGCCCCAGCCGAGGGTGGATTTCTCCCTGGCGCAGCTGCTGAGCCCTTCCGCCGCCATCGAAAGCGTCCCCCACGCTCTGCGCCTCCCCCTGGCCATCGTCTGCCTGACCCTGATCGTCCTTATTTTCATCTGGCTCCACCGTCAAATCAAATGCCACGCCCGCCGCCGCCACCTGAAAAACAAGATCCGCCGCATGAAAAAGAAAATGCAGCCCTGAGCGGACATCCCATCCTGCCTTGACGGAGGCGGGAATCTCTGCTAGTATGAGAAGGAAGAGGTGAATCGGTTTGGTGGGAGAAAAGAAGACATATACCCTCAGCGACATTGCCCGGGAGTTGGGGGTGAATAAGGCTACGGTGTCCAAGGCGATTTCCGGAAAGGGAAATCTGAGCGCCGAGACCAGAGCCAGAATATTGGAATTTACGGAAAAATGCGGCTATAAGCCCAATGCGGTGGCGCAGAGTCTGGCGCGCAGCCGGTCGTTCAACATCGGCCTGATGATGCCCAGCCCCGCTGACCGGGGCAACGGCGCATTCTTCCATGACTGCCTCGGCGGCGTGTGCCGGATCGCTTCGGAAAACGGCTACGACGTCCTCCTGATTTTGGGGGAGGAATCCGGCACGCAGGGGCTTGCCCGGCTGATCGACAACCGGAAGGTCGACGGCGTGATCGCCATGCGCTCTCTGGTAAAGTCCCCCATTGTGGGCTTTCTCAAGGAAAAGCAGCTCCCCTTTGTGCTCATCGGCCCCACCTCCGACCGCAGCGTTACCAGCGTGGACAACGACAATCAGTCCGCCAGCCGGGCGCTCACCGCCCGCCTGATCGCCGGGGGCGCACGGAAGCTGCTGCTTCTGGGCGGTGACGAAAACCACTGCGTTACCCACAGCCGCCTTCGCGGCTTCCGGGAGGCCTGCCGGGCGGCGGGCCTGCCGGAGCAGCCGGTGCTGCTGAACCTGGGCGGCAGGGAAGAGCTGCCCGGCGCGCTGCCTTGGGACACCCTGAACCAGGTGGACGGTGTGGTGTGCATGGATGAATATATCTGCAATCTGCTGATGGTGCAGCTGCGCGTCCGGGGCATCCGGGTGCCGGAGCAGCTGCAGGTGGTCAGCCTGTACGACAGCCCCCTGCTTGAAAATAACGTCCCCCCGGTGACAAGTATCCGCTTCGACGCCTGGGAGCTGGGCGCCCTGGCCGCCGAAAAGCTGGTCGCCGCTCTCGATTCCCGTCCCCCCCGCCCCCTCCCGCCCCCCAGCTTCCAGATCCTCCCCCGCGCTTCAACGAAACCGTAAAGATGAGAGGCGGCGTGCGCTGAAAGCTTGATGAAGGGTACGTTGAATGGTACGCAGTTCAGCGAGAATGTAGGGGACGATGCCCACATCGTCCCGCAACCCTACGAAACCTCGTGGTATGTTGAACGGGACAGGAAAAATGGGATGAAAACATAGTGTTTCCCCATTCAACCGGGTCATGAAAATGAACCGACCCGGCGCGGGACGATGTGGACATCGTCCCCTACAATGAGAACTGGGGTGCATCCCATTCAACGGACGGCACCCCCTCAGTCAGCCCTTCGGGCTGCCAGCTCCCCCAGAGGGGGAGCCGAGGCGCTTGCCCCCCGCTCTGCGGGGGGTGGCCGAGCGTTAGCGAGGTCAGGGGGTGTGGCGTAGGATGGTTGCTGAAAGGTTAAATTTCGCACCGCCCCCCTAGCTTCCCACGGGGGAAGCCAAGGGGGAGCGCTCAGATGAGTGGTGTCTTGGAGGATAGCAATGAAAAAAGGTATCTGTATTTCCCTCTGTATTCTTACGGCTGTGCTGGTTCTGCTGCTTGCGGGCGGTGCGTTTCGCGGGAACGGAAGCAGCAGCGAACAATACCGCATGGAGGAAGCAGACGGCCTGTACACATGTTATTTCTACGGGGAGGATCATGCCCTCCTGCGGACGGAGACGAGTCCGAGGTGCCCGCAGGTTGAAGCCCTCCCAGGCGGGTACATCAGGTATACGGTGCAGGCGGGGACGGGGATCGGAACACGGTGGGGATTCTACTTTGACGGCGGGAAGGGCGTTTTTTCAGATGACTTCGTAGGAATTGCCGATGAAAAGGATGGACTTGTCGTATGCTGTGGAGGCAGCGGAATCACAGTACGGAGCATTTTCGATGATTCCTTTTACGCCGCCGTCACTGCCTTTTCACACGAGCTGTCCCCGGCGGCAGATCCGTTCCTCAGCGCAGCCTTTGCTGACGAAGAGGGCTATCTTGACGTATCGTACTATTCCGGCGCTGATTACAGCGTTGTGACGGAGCGGGTCAGTTACCGGGAGTAGGTTGACATCGGGGCGATGCGGATATGCACATTGCGCTTGAAAAATGAGACAAGAAAGGGGCGAAGCCTGCAATGAGGGGAGACAATGCGTTTGCCGAATGCGTCCAGGAGGAATATGTGTTCTATCGCCGGGACGGAAAGAGCAGAGACGAAACGGTGCGCATCATGCTGAAATATTATGCGCTGGAGCTGGGAGACAGCGATGATGTAGTGCCCGTGCTGACCGGGATGATCATGGCATTGCGGAAAAAGCGGGAGTTGTTCGATGGATTTGCCGCGAAAGCAAGGGAATATCTTGCGCAGGACAATATTGACCCGCATGCAAGAAAGCACCTGGAAGCGCTGCTTGCCGACCCGGCCATGTATGGGCAGGAGGCATATTACCGCATCAAAAAGCCGTATGATCCGGGTTGGCAATACGGAGATACCTTCGCGCACACCATTACATGGTCTGGCGCGGAAAAGCTCGGTATTCGCGGCTGGGTAATCATCCTCTATGAATATGGTGTATATCTGGACAGGTTCCACCATGTCCGCCACCTGATGTGCGTTTCCGTCTGCCCGCCCGATCAAATCCCCCGTTCCGGCCAAGCGCTGAATGATTTGGGCTTTTTGCCGGTGTTTTATCTGGCTGGGCCGAAGGGCGCAGAGATTCAGTATCATGTTTCCGTGCCGCTCTCCAACAAAAGGGAAGAAGAAAGCCTGGGAATTTCAAAAATCGGAAATTTCCCGGATGTAAAGCTTCCGGAGGGGCTTGAAGAGGAAAGCCTTCTTGTTTCGAGATCCTTTATAGGCCAGCCTGTAAGGGACGGCACCTGTCCTCACTTTGAAATGGAATTCTGCACTGCCTATGAAGATCACCTGAACAGGCGCAGACGTGCCGATTGACGCTTTTGTTTTTACACAGGAGAAAACCATGATAAAGAAGATTTTGACGAAGAAAGCATTCTATATCGCAGCCGCTGTCATTCTTGCTTCTGCGTTGCTCTGCGTCTGCTATCTGCGCAGCAGGGTGCCGGGGTATGACAATCTTACGAGGAAAGAAGACCTGATAACCCGGCAGTATGCACCGGAGACGGTGGAGAGGCTGGCGCAGAAAATAGAGCAGCAGGAAAAGGTGCGTTATTTTGAGGTGAAGAGAACCTTCCGACTGGAATGCGTCAGGAAAACCTATCAGGGGTATTATGCCGTTTTGCAGCTGACCGATGGGCGCAATGCGTTTATTTTCATGGATGACCAGCTGATCGTTTCCAATGTGGCGATTTACGACCGGTTCCGCACGAAAGAGGAGTTTGAGCAGCTGATTGCCGAAAAGCAGGATGCAACACGGGCGGATGTCCGCTCGTTTGACCCCAATGAATATGGAATGCCATTTTCTGTTGTGGATGAGGATGCACATATTGTTCAGGAGGGGGCGATCATGATAATATACCGACGGGAAGATGGGCATCCTGTTGACCAAATCCAATTTTACAGCAATTCAGAAATTGCTGCCGGCAAACCGCGTGAGATTACCTATTTCATAAAAAGCGGAGTGCCGTATGTTTTGGAGATCGACAGAGCGAATTAGGTTCCCGGGCGACCGCACGAATTGTGAATCTGTACAGGACGATTGCAGCACATCGACCTGCCAGGATGGGGTGTTAAAATGGCCGATATTACAGAAATTATGGATATGCTCGATTGGCATATGCCTCCTGAAGTCCAAGCCGAAGGAATATCCTTAGCGAGAAAAACAGGAACAATCATTCCGTTTATACAGCCGTTAACCCCAAAGCACAATAAAAATGTATGGGGAAATTGTGCTGTAATTATCGCAGAGAAAGATGATGAAGCACTCAAGCCTTATCTGGCTGAGTTGTTGGAATGGCTGCAGGATATGAACTGGCCGGGTGCTTTCTGCATCTTAGACAGGCTGCAAAAATACGCAGATACCAATTCTATCCGTAATGCAGTCAATGTCTGCATCGAAAAAGCAAAAGAGCGCAGGGATGAGGTTTGGGAAGGCAACTTGCGTCCGCTCCTGCATGAAAAGTAACACCAATAAGGAGGGGTAAAATGGTTCCTTGCTATCCTTTGAAAAGAGATATTACAATGTATTACTTCTTGGGGGTAATGGGCATCTTGATGACAGCTTTTTGCTACTGCCTCGGATGGATCGCCTTTTTATATGACAAAAGCGATCCGATGAGTATACCGTGCTTGCTGATGAGCCACGGACTTGCTTTGATCATGCTCCTGCTTACGGTTTCTATGTATGCATTTGAGATGCGCTCCTATGCGATAGACGAAAATGGAATCACCATTGGCTATGGGTACGGAAAACTAAAAAAGAAGTTCCATTCCTGGGATGAGGTCACCTCCATCTGCGTGTGTTCCTATCAGATGGGAACAACGTCAATCAGCTGCAGGGATGTGATTTGGTGCACCTTTGGTGATAAATATCATGATCCCCGCAAATTAGGATCGCCTTGGGCTTTTTCCAAAGCCACCATACATTACAGACAGATACTTACCATAGAGTACACGCCCGAACGGCTGGAAGGGTTCCGCTTGTGTTCCCATCGGGAAATCCCGGATTACAGGAGGGAAAATGGGATGAAAACGTAACGTTTTTCCATTCAACCGGGCATGGAAATAAACCGACCCGGCGCGGGACAATGTGGGCATCGTCCCCTACAATGAAACCTTGGGTATATTCCATTCATCCAACCAGTTCCGCATTTTAGCTGTCGTCTCCCCTTCAAGGGGGAGCTTTTTTTGCCTCCCACAAAAGTTTTTCGTGATTTGAAACAAAACAAAAGTCCTAATCTTGTTAGGAATTCCGGCTTGACAAATCAGGGTAAATTGTTTTATACTAAATTGAAAGGCAACCGGTTTCCTAACCGGCTGCGCAATATAAACAAGGAGGACAATTTTATGAAAAAAGCAATTGCAATGCTGCTGGCTCTGCTGATGACCTTCAGCCTGGCGGCGATCGGCGTTTCCGCTGACGATCCCATCTCCCTGACCCTGTGGGGCGCAGAAGAGGATCAGGCGCTGCTGGCTGAGCTGGTGGAGCAGTTCAAGGCTGCCCATCCCGACCAGACCTTCGACATCCAGATCGGTGTTGAGTCCGAGTCCACCGCCAAGGATACCGTGCTGACCGACGTAGAGGCCGCTGCCGATGTGTACGCCTTTGCCAACGACCAGCTCAATGACCTGGTGGCTGCCGGTGCTCTGGAAAACCTGAGCGGCGACATCTCCGCCGTCCTGCCCGCCTACGCCGGCAAGACCCTGGAGGACGTGATGGCTGCCAACGGCGAAGGCTCCGTGAACGCTGCCAGCAAGGACGGCAACCTGTATGCTTTCCCCATGAGCGGCGGCAACAACTACTTCCTGTACTACGATTCCACCAAGATCTCCGCCGAGCAGGCGCAGTCCTGGGACACCCTGCTGGAGGCCGCACAGGCTGCCGGCGGTAAGGTGGGCATGACCTTCGCTTCCGGCTGGTACAACGCTTCCTTCTTCCTGGGCGCCGGCTTCATCGCCGACCTGAATGAGGACGGCACCACCATGATCGACTGGAACGGCACCTCCTCCAAGGGCTTCACCGGCGTGGATGTGGCCAAGGCCATGTCCGACATCGCTTCCAGCTCCGCCTTCCTGGCCATTGCCGACGGCGACATTTCCAACCAGATTGCTTCCGGCGCTGTCTGCGCTGTGGTTTCCGGCACCTGGGATGCTGCCGCTGCCGAGACTGCCTTCGGCGAAGGCTATGCTGCCTGCAAGCTGCCCACCTTCACCTGCGCAGGCGAGCAGGTTCAGATGTCCTGCTTCTCCGGCTTCAAGCTGATGGGCGTCAACGCCTACTCCAAGAACGTGGGCTGGGCCGTGCTGCTGGCCGAGTTCCTGACCAACGAAGAGTCTCAGGCTGCCCGCTTTGCTGCCCGCCAGCTGGCTCCCACCAACCTGAACGCTGCCGCCGATGAGGCAGTCAGCACCAACATCGCCGTCGCTGCTTCCGCTGCCCAGGACGTCTACGGCTCCGTGCAGAACGTGGGCGGCAAGTACTGGGATCCCACCGCTACCTTCGGTCAGCTGATCGCCAACGGCGAGCTGATCGGCAAGAGCGATGCCGACATCCAGGCCACCCTGGATACCCTGGTCGAGGGCGTTACCGCTCCCGCCGTGTAACCGCACATAGTCTCTGAATCGAACAGCCCCATATGCCGAGGCATATGGGGCTGTTGCTCCAAAACAGGAAGAAAGGAAGAACCTCTATGGAAGAAAAGCAATCGGCATTGTCCCGGATCGGCGCATTCTTCGGCGGCTTCTTCGGTGCCATCGGCGAATTCTTTGCGGATTTCGGCCATGCCTTTTGGCACGGCGATGCTTTTGTAAAGCTGACCCTGCTCTGGTGGGGCGCGGGAAGCTTCCGCCGCAGGCAGTACGTCAAGGCGCTGCTGCTGACGCTGCTGGAGGCGGCGGTGATTGTATTTACCTTTGGTTTTGCGCTGCGCTATGTTCCCAAATTCGGCACGCTGGGCACCGTCCAGGCGGAAAAGGTGTTCAACATGCAGACCATGCAGTCGGAATGGAACGACTATGACAACTCCTTTATGATCCTGCTGTTCTCCCTGTTCAGCTTTGTGGTGTGGGCGGCGGCTGCGGCAGTGTGCCTGCGCAGTGTGGTAAGCGCTTACCGCATCCAGCAGACCGCCCGGTGCGGCGGCCATGTGAACAGCTTCCGGGATGATCTGCGGGAATATCTGGATCAGAAATTCCACATCACCCTGCTCTCGCTGCCGGTGCTGGGCATCGTGATCTTTACGGTGATCCCCATCCTGCTGCTGATCCTGGTGGCCTTCACCAATTACGACCAGCAGCATATGCCCCCCACCAATCTGTTCGGCTGGGTGGGATTTGAAAACTTTGCCACCCTGTTCGGCGGCGGCATCACCTCCACCTTCGGCTATGCCTTCGGCAAGATCCTGGGCTGGACGATCGTCTGGTCGTTCTTCGCCACCCTGACGACTTATTTCGGCGGCATCCTGGTCTCCCTGCTGATCAACAGCAAGCTGACCCGGGGCGGCAAGCTGTGGCGCACCCTGCTGGTGATCACCATTGCGGTGCCCCAGTTCGTCTCGCTGCTGCTGATGCGCAATTTCTTCTCCAATACCGGCATCATGAACACCATCTGCGCCCAGATCGGCCTGACGGATTTCCTGCGCCGGATCGGGCTGATCTCCACCAGCTTCATCCCCTTCCTCTCCGCCCCCGGCTGGGCGCATGTGATGATCATCCTCATCAACATCTGGGTGGGCATTCCCTACCAAATGCTCATTGCCACCGGCGTGCTCATGAACCTGCCCACCGACCAGCTGGAGAGCGCCCGGATCGACGGCGCAAGCCCCTTCCAGGTGTTCAAATCCATCACCATGCCCTATATGCTCCAGGTGACCGGCCCGGCGCTGGTGACGGATTTCGTGAAGAATTTCAATAATTTCAACGTCATTTACCTGCTGACCCAGAATGTCTATGTGACCACCGATATGATGATGGCCAATTCCCAGGCCAAGGAGGTGGACCTGCTGGTCACCTGGCTGTTCACCCTGACCCAGGACTACTACAACTACAAGATGGCCTCCGTCATTGGCATCATGGTGTTCATCGTCTGCGCGGTGTTCACGCTGATCGGCTTCAACTTCATGATCCGCGGGGATAAGGAGGGAACCTATCAATGAAATACGAGAAGCGTGATTCTGTAGAGTCCGCCCTCCTGGCCGGACGGATCAAAAGAAGCTCCAAAATATTCCTGCACAATGCCTTCATCGCGCTGCTGTGCGTCATCTGGCTGATCCCCATCGTGTGGCTGGTATGCACCTCCTTCAGCGCCTATCCGGGTATGAATACCTCCACCTTCTTCCCCAAGGAGTGGAGCGCCATTCACTATACGAAGCTGCTGACCCCGGATAGCGTCAACCAGTTCCCCACCTGGTTCTGGAACACCTTCAAGATTGCCTGCTTCACCTGCATCATTTCCACCTTCTTCGTGCTGATGGTGGCTTACGCCATGTCGGTGATGCGCTTCCGCGCCCGCAAGGGACTGATGAATTTCGCGGTGCTGCTGAACCTGTTCCCCGGCATGCTGTCCATGATCGCAGTGTATTTCACCCTGAAGACCTTCGGCCTGACCAACAGCCACATCGGCCTGATCCTGGTGTACTCCGCCTCCTCCGGCCTGGGCTACCTGATCGCCAAGGGCTTCTTCGATACCGTATCCCGCTCGCTGTGCGAGGCGGCGCGGCTGGATGGCTGCAATGAGGCGCTGATCTTCCTGAAGATCGTCATGCCCACCTCCAAGCCCATCATCGTATATACGGTCATCAGCAGCTTCCTGACCCCGTGGATGGACTTCGTATACGCAAAAATGATCCTCAACGCCGGCATCTCCTCCAACTATACCGTGGCGGTCGGCCTGTACAAGATGCTGGAAAAGAGCCTGATCAACACCTACTTCACCCAGTTCTGCTGCGGCGGCGTGCTGGTGTCCATCCCCATTTCCATCCTGTTCTTCATCATGCAGAAATTCTACGTCGAGGGTGTCACCAACGGCGCAGTAAAGGGCTGATCGAAAAAACTCCCCCCTTGGGGGGAGCACAGGAAAATATCCCTTTCGAAAGGAAAAGACCAATGGATCAATTTGTTGTCAACATCATTCACCGGCCGGAGATGGTGCCGGAGTATGCGGAGAAGGTCACCGGCCAGGGCAAGGCCGAGGACATCGGCCGCAAGGCGCTGCTGACGGAGAGCCTGGATATTTTCAAGCTCCAGCAGCAGTGCGCCCACGAAAACGGGCTGAAAACCACCATCCAGATGACCTACGCCAGCCTCTTCAACGACGAGGCGGTGGCGCTTGCCAAGGAGCACCACGCGGTCTATGGCGACGAGATCGCCCTGAGCCTGCTGGGGCTGCCCTGCGAGCAGTTCCGGGAAAAATACAAAACCAAGGACTTCTGCATCTGGATGTTCTCCATGGAGGATAAGAAGGCCATCGTCCGGGACGTGTTCGGGAAATTCCATGAGCGCTTCGGCTTCTATCCGGAATCCACCGGCTCTTACTACATGGACGCCGACCTGATCAATTTCATCAAGGCGGAGTACCCCACCGTCAAGTGCGCCGTGGCCACCTGCTGGGAGGAGGGTCCCAAGGCCTACCATACCTGCAACAACTCCTGGTACACCTTTATGGACGGCGGCCCCTGGGCGCCCTGGATCCCCTCCAGGCAGAATACCCATGCCCCCGCCGCGAACGAAGCGGAGGACAGCGGCATCGTCGCCATCCCCCACCTGAGCCGCGACCTGCTGGCCTGCTACGACGGCAACGGCTCCAACTTCGGCACCCATCCCCAGAATGTGCTCCGGGGCATGATCTACGATACCAAGACCTGGGAATATCCCTACCTCTATAACCTCATCGACCAGTACCGCAGCCTTGCCAAATTCAACAACGGCTACGCCTACAACATGATGTTCGTCGGCCCCGGCTGGATGAACAAAATGGGCCGCTGGGAAGCGCCCTATGAGCTGCTGAAAAAATCCTATTGGGATGGCTGTGCCTACTATGGCAAGCTGAAAAAAGAGGGCAAGCTGGTGGATATGACCATGTCCGAGTTTGCCGACTACTACCGGGAGAAGAAGACCTACACCGAGCCGGAGTGCGCCCTGTGGCGGGACATCCTCTACGGCAGCGACAAGCAGCTGTTCTGGTACTGCGACCCCTACATGCGGGCAGGCGTCAACATGGATCAGGGCGGTGCGATCTTTGATCTGCGCCCCTATGCCGCGAAGCTGAACTGGCCGGTGGGCATCGGCACCCCCCATGTGCAGGATGCCAGCTATCCCTTCCTGATCCAGGAGAAATACCGGGCGGGCTACTTCACCCATTACGCCGGCGAGGGCACCATCCGCAGCGCCAAGATCTGCCACGGCGGCGAGGAGGTCGACCTGTGCCTGTGCCGCACCAAGGCGCATTTCTCTCAGCAGGGCAGTGACCGCATCCTCACCCTCGACCCGGTGGAGATCGTGTTCTCCGACCTGACCGTCAAGCTGCAGACCGTCATCACCTTCACCGAGGGCAGCAGCGCCATCCGCATCGACCGGAAGGTGCTGGAGCTGTCCGACCCTGACGCGGAGGTGACCATTAACGAATACATGGTGGGCTGCTACGGCACCACCGAATATTCCGAGGATATGACCAGCCTGACCCTGGGCGTGGACAGCCAGTCCATCCCCTATGAATACAAGTGCCGGGAGCTGTCCGCCGGGCAGGGCGGCGAGAGCTGGTGCGTTCTGCCCCCCATTGATACCCGGGTCAGCCTGACCGGCCAGGGACGGGAGGCTGCCGCCTACATCCGGGAAGGCTATGCCTTCAGCCCCATGTTCACCCTGGGCTGCACCGGAAAACTCAAAGAAAAGGAGGCGTTCACCACATGGCTCAAGCTGCAAAAGGCAAACTGAATTACCGCTGCCCCTCCTGCTTCCTGCGGGATCTGGACATCGACATGTTCTATGACAACGCAAAGGGCGAATATTACTGCCTCCGCTGCCAGTTCACCGGCACCGAAGAGCAGGTGCTCCAAATGAACGAGCTGGCCCGCATCCGCTACAAAGCAATACACAAACGCTTCACCGATTTCGAGGACTTTTCGGAGTAACCCCCGCTTCCCCCTCAGCCACACCCCAAACCCCACCCGCGAGGAAACACAATGACGGAATTTATCAAAGGTATGGATCTATCTACCCTCCTGGAGGTCGAAGCCCACGGAGGAAAATTTTACGATGGCGGCGGTGCCGAGGATGCCGTGGAGATCCTGAAGCGCTGCGGCATGAACCTGGTGCGGCTGCGGCTGTGGAATAACCCCTACAGCGAAACCGGCAAGCCCTACGGCGCAGGCACCAACGACCTGGAAAAGACCCTCGCCATGGCAAAGCGTCTGAAAAAGGCGCAGATCCCCTGGCTGCTGGATCTGCACTACAGCGACTTCTGGGCGGATCCCGGCAAGCAGAACATCCCCAAGGCCTGGCAGGGGCTGACGGTGCCGGAGCTGGTGCAGGCGGTGTATGCCTACACCGCCGATGTGCTGTGTGCCCTGCTGCGTCAGGATGCCGCCCCCGCCATGGTGGCTGTGGGCAATGAGCTGAGCAACGGCATGCTCTGGCCTTACGGCAGAGTGCCGGAATACCGGAACCTGGCGGATTTTCTCAGCGCAGGCATCCGCGCCGTGCGGGAATGCCTTCCCGGTGTGCCGGTGATGCTCCATCTGGACAACGGCGGCAGCAACGAGCTGTACCGCCGGTGGTTCGACCATTATCTGGAATGCGGCGGCGCGGATTTTGAGTACATCGGCCTGAGCTACTATCCCTTCTGGCACGGCTCGCTGGAGGATCTGCGCGCCAACATGCACGACATTGCCCGCCGCTACGGCAAGGATCTGATCGTGGCGGAGGTCTCCATGGGCTTTACCATGGAGGATTACGCCGCCTATGAGCAGCTTGCCCCGGAAAACCGCAAGGGCATGGCCACGAAGCCTGCGCTGGCGGCAAAGGTGCCCTATCCCATGACCCCGGAGGGGCAGAGCCGGTTTTTGCAGGACTTTATGCAGGTCGTCCGCAGCGTGCCCGATGGGCATGGGCGGGGCTTTGTGTACTGGGAGCCCGCCTGGCTCCCCGTCCCCGGTGTGGGCTGGGCGACGGAGGCGGCGCTGGAATACACCGGCGAGCCGGGCCCCGGCGGCAACGAGTGGGCCAATCAGGCGCTGTTTGACTATGACGGCCACCGCCTGCCCGCCCTGGAAACGATCTGCGATTTTTAAGGATGCTCTGATGAAATCGGCAAAAGACCCGCTACTGCCGCAGACGATTTCTTCAGAGGTTTCATAAGGAAGTATTTTATTGATGCAAGAGCTACGCAAGCGGCGTCTGCCGCATATTGATGTCAACGGGAATGTTCTGCGCATCTATGCCGGGATCACGCTGCTGTGCTGTTCCGTCAGCATGTCGGTGCTGCAGTTCGGGCTGCTGCATGTGCAGTCCCTCTCCGGCAGCCAGCTGCGGGAGCTGCTGGCAGGCGACCCGGATAAGATGATCCTGGCAAGCTGGGCGGTGGTGCTGCAGCTGCTGGGCGGCCTGAGCATCCCGGTGTTTGCCTTTTTGCTGACCCAGCGGTTTTTGAAGCCGGATCAGTTCAAGCGGGAGCTGCTCTGGCTGCTGGCGCTGGCGATCCTCAGCGAGGTGCCCTATGATATGGCCATGAGCGGCAAGCCCTTTGACCTGACCCGGCAGAATATGGTGTTCTCGCTGGTGGTGGGCTATATCATGCTCTATGGCCTGCGGATGTTCGCCGCCAGCCGCGGCGCGCAGCTGCTGATCGTCCTGGCGGCGGTGCTGTGGGGCAGCCTGCTGCGTTCCGGCTTCTCCCTGGGGCTGATCTTGCTGACGGCGGCCTTCTACCTGCTGCGCGGCGACCCCAAAAGGCAGACCCTGTGGACAAGCCTCATCGGCCTGCTGTACGTCACCGCTCCCATTTCCCATTTTGTCCTGAAGCGCTATAACGGCGACGACAGCCCCACCTGGCCCCGCGACCTCTTCGCCTGCCTCTATCCCGCCCATCTGCTGCTCCTGGCGGTGATCGCAAGCCGGCTGTAAAAAACGGTTCCCCCACTTTGAAACGGAGGTTCCCCATGAAAAAAACCATTTCCCTTTTCCTCACCCTTGCCCTCTGCCTGAGCCTGTTCGTCACCGGTGCGGGCGCGGAAATCCTGGTGCAGAAGGTGGAAGACCTGCCGGAAGGCTTCCTGATGGGGACGGATGTTTCCAGCCTCCTGTCGCTGGAGGAAAGCGGCGTCGTTTATTATGATTTTGACGGAGATTCCCAGGACATGCTGAAGATTCTGGCGGACGCCGGGGTGAACTGCGTCCGCGTCCGGGTGTGGAACGACCCCTTCGACGCCGACGGAAACGGCTACGGCGGCGGCAACTGCACCCTGGATACCGCCATTGCCATCGGGCAGCGGGCGGCGCAGTACGGCATGGGTCTGCTGGTGGATTTCCACTATTCGGATTTCTGGGCGGATCCCTCCAAGCAGCAGGCGCCCAAGGCCTGGAAGGGGATGTCCCTGGAAGAGCGGGAGCAGGCGATTTACGATTACACGGCGGACAGCCTGCGTCAGCTCCGGGATGCCGGCGTGCAGGTGGGCATGGTGCAGATCGGCAATGAGGTCACCAAGGGCTTCTGCGGCGAGACCGCCGTGCCCAAGCGCTATGCCCTGATGGCTTCCGCCGCCCGAGCCGTGCGGGATACGGACGGCGATATTCAGATCGTCATCCACTATACCAATCCTGAAACCGAAAAATTCAGCACCCTGGCAGCCACGCTGGAGGTCTACGGGGTGGATTACGATATTTTCGCCACTTCCTATTATCCCTATTGGCACGGCACCCTGGAGAACCTGGTGGAAAAGCTCCAGTCCGTCATCGACCGCAGCGGCAAGAAGGTGATGGTGGCGGAGACCTCCTACGCCTATACCCTGGAGGATACCGACGGCCACAGCAACTCCATCGGCGACCAGCCCACCTATGAAAAGCCCTATCCCTTCACCGTGCAGGGGCAGTCCCGGGAGCTGCGGGATGTGATCTCCGCCGTGGCCTCCCTGGGTGAGTACGCCGTGGGCGTCTTCTATTGGGAGCCGGGCTGGATCTGTGTCCCCGGCGAGACCTGGGAGGCGCGCAGCGAAAAATGGGAGCGCTTCGGCTCCGGCTGGGCAAGCTCCTATGCGGCGGATTACGACCCCGCCGACGCCGGAATTTATTACGGCGGCAGCGCCTGCGATAATCAGGCGTTGTTCGATGCCGCAGGGCACCCGCTGGAATCCCTGAAGACCTTCTGCCTGGTGCGCACCGGTGCGGATGCGCCCCTGGCAGTGGACAGCGTGGAGCCGGTGTATGTGACGGTGAAGCGCAATAATCCCATTCAGCTCCCCGCGACCGTCCCCGCCGTCTATAACGACGGCAGCCGGGTGCAGGTGGCGGCAAGCTGGGATGAAGGGATCGATCTGGAAGCTCTTTCCGCCTGCGAGGTGGGCACCTACCCCGTCTCCGGCTGGGCAGAGGGCGCACCGGTCATCTGCTATGTAAACCTTGTGGATGAAAATTACGTCCGCAACTACAGCTTCGAGGAAGCGGATACCTCCATGTGGCGCATCACCGAGGAAACCCCCACCGTGGATTTTCAGCAGAAGAAGACGGATGCCTTCAGCGGTGAAATTTCCCTGCACTTCTGGCACGCCGACAGCGTAGCCTTCACCGTGGAGCAGGACATCACCGGTCTGCGCCCCGGCAGCTATACCTTCTCCCTCCAGGCGCAGGGCGGCGGCACGGACGGCACCGAGCAGCTGCTGCTCTACGCCATTGCCGACGGCGTGCGCTATGAGCAGCCCTTCACCGTGGACGGCTGGGTCAACTGGCAGAACCCCGCCATTGAGAATATCTCCTGCACCTCCGGCACCGTCACCATCGGTGTCAGCATCACCGCCCCCGGCGGCGCCTGGGGCACCCTGGATGATTTCCTCCTGAACCCCACTGAGGTATAAAAAAGCCTCGCAGAGTTTGCCGCCCGCAGGCGGCAAATAAAGTCAGATTATTATCTGCCGGGGCGTGTACCTGGCAGATAATACCTTACAGGCTGCAAGTCTAGCGCCGCAGCGCTGTGCAGAGCGCAACCGCCGAAGGCGGCTCTTAGCGCGGAGCAGTGCGAGTTGTCCGCCATCGGCGGACAAGGAGTGCGCGCAGCAGACTGCAATCCTTTTGTCAAAAAAGGCCAACGGCCTTTTTTGACAGTCTAAAGCGCAGGCTTGGATCCTTCTTCCAAGCCTGCGCTTTTTTGCGGCTGTATGCCCGGCTGTTTTCCGGCTTTCGGGTGACGGGATTGAGCTCCCCCCAGCCCGTCCGCCGGGCGGCGTCGATTTTTCGCCGTTCTTTTTTCGAAAGCTTCTCATAGGGAACAAATTTCGGCATGGTCTCCTCCTTTTATAATTCCAGCTCATACCACAGCTCTGCCGCACCCCGGCGAATTTCATAGCTCATAAGATATACCTCCCAAAACTGCGGCTTCCTCCGAAGAAAGCTGCAGGGGGCTTGCGCCCCCTGTTTCAGTTCAGCGGCTCCGGATAGATCCCTGCCTCGGTCATTTCCTTCAGGGCGGCCATGACCACCGGCTTGTCGGCGGCGTAGGTGACGCCGTACCACTGGTCGTGGGAGGTGAGCACCTTCATGGTGGCGGTGTGGTCGTCCAGCAGCGCCTGGGCGATGCTGGGCAGGAAATATTCGCCCTTCAGGGGATTTTCCTTCAATATCTTATCCAGCGCGGCAGGGAAGCGCGCCTTTGCCTCCGTCAGGAACCCCGGCATAAAGCCGAAGAAATTCATGGAGACGACGGTGTCGGCGCTCAGATCCTGCCAGGTAGTCCCATCCTCGGTGAAGTGGATGCCCCGGGGGTATTTTTCGATCCGGGTGCGCTCGGTGATGGTGGTCAGGTAGCCGTTTTCGTCCACCTGGCACACGCCCCGGGCGACGCTGCCGTTGTCCGTCACAGTCTTACTCAGCTGATAGCCCACCATGCAGTGGCCGTGGGGATCCTCGCAGGCTGACAGATAGTCAAAAACCGTCCGGAAAGCTTCCCTTCCATAGTAGTCGTCGGCGTTGATCACCACAAAGGGAGTGTCCGGGTCGATCTGCTCCCCGGCGCAGATCAGCGCGTGCCCGGTGCCGAAGGGCTTTACTCTGCCCTCAGGGACGCGGTAGCCCTCCGGCAGCTTCCAGAGCTCCTGATAGGCATAGCGGATCTCCATGGGGCTGCGCTCCAGCCGGACGCCCACGGTGGCCATAAAGTCCTGCCGGATGGCGTCCTTGATCAGGATCACCGCCGTGCGGAAGCCCGCCCGGTAGGCGTCAAAGATCGAGTAGTCCAGAATGGCCTCCCCACCGGCGCCCAGCGCGTCGATCTGCTTCAGCCCACCGTACCGGCTCCCCATCCCGGCAGCCAGCACCACAAGAATCGGCCTGTTTTTCATAAATAATTTCTCCTTTGTTTTTTCATGCAGAATTATGGAAATCTCCCCGTCCCCAATTTAGTGAAGAGTACGTTGAACGGAGCGCACCCCGACGTGAATGTAGGGGACGATGCCCACATCGTCCCGCGCCGGGTCGGTTTATTTCCATGACCCGGTTGAATGAGAAATGTTACATTTTCATTCCATTCTCTTGCTCCATTCAACGTACCAGACGGTTCCGTAAGGTTGCGGGACGATGTGGGCATCGTCCCCTACAAGGGAAACACCCAACCGCCTCCCCTTTCAGGGGAGGTCAAAGATTCTGCAGCGCCCCTGCTGCGTCCAGGCAGATGGAATCTCCCCGGATCTTATCCCAGCGGAATTCTCCTGCCAGTTCCCAGGCGCTGATGGGGGCGTTTCGGTCGATCAGACCGGCGGCGTGCGCCAGCAGGCCGATGACCGCCTCGGGGGAAAAGCGCTTTTGCAGCTCTCCCAGATCCAGATCCCTGTCCCGCTTGCTCAGCCGCCGGCCGTCGGGCGCCAGCAGCATGGGCACATGGGAATATGCCGGGTGGGGGAAGCCGAAGAGCTCCTGTAAGTACATCTGCCGCGGGGCGGAGCTGAGCAGATCCATGCCCCGCACCACCTCCGTGACCCCGGCCTCGCCGTCGTCCACGGTGACAGCCAGCTGATAGACGTATACCCCGTCCGCCCGGCGTACCACCATGTCGCCGCATTCCGTGGCAAGATTCAATTCATAATAGCCCTGCACCCGGTCGGTAAGGCTCCACACCTTATCCGGTACCATCACCCGCCAGGCGGGGGCGCGGCGGATGGCGGCACGCTGGGCATCCGTCAGATTCCGGCAGGTGCCGGGATAGACGTAGGTGCCGTCGCTCAGGTGGGGGGCGTTGACGCTGTGCAGCTGACTGCGGGTGCAGTAGCAGGGGTAGAGCAGTCCCATTTCCCGCAGCCGCTCAAAATACCGGTCGTAGGTTTCACTTCGCCGGCTCTGGGGCGGCGTCTCCCGGTCGTAGTCCAGTCCCAGCCAGGCCAGGTCGGCGCGGAGGGTCTCGGCGTATTCCGCGCTGGTGCGCAGGGTGTCCAGATCCTCCATCCGCAGCACCATCTCGCCGCCCTGGGAGCGGACGGAGAGCCAGGCCAGCAGGGCGGAGAATACATTGCCCAGATGCATCCGCCCAGAGGGCGTGGGGGCAAAGCGCCCGACTACCACAGCAGCCACCAGGCCAGCACGCCGAAGAGCAGCGCCACCTCCAGCAGCAGAAGCGCCACCAGCAGGGCGACTTTATTCTGCCGCTTCCGGGGGTCGGGGGTGTCCGGCTCCTCCGGCAGCAGTTCCTCGTCCGTTTCCTCCGATTCCTCCTCCGGCTGTGCCGGGGGCGGGGCGAAGATGTCCTCCTCCGGCTCCTCGGCAGCCAGAAGCTGCTCCTGCAATTTTTTCAGGGCTTTGTTGGGGTCGTCAAACATTTCTGCGCCTCCTTCCGCTGGCTTTCCGCTTCCGCCAGCAGGCACTCCCGCCGGTTTTCCAGCGTTCCGTCCAGAACCTTGTCCAATAGGTCTTTCAGAATATTCCCGATCTCCCGGCCGCAATAGCCGAGGGCTTTCATGTCGCTGCCGTCCACCGCCAGCGCGGGGACGGTCAGGCGGCTTTCAGTCTGATTCAGCCGGATCACCGTCTCCCGCACGGCATCGAGCCGCAGGGCAGCCGATTCATTGCACACGCCCTTGCTCACGGCATCCGCTTTTTGCAGTGTGATCAGATAGAGCAGCCGCTGGCAGCCGTACCGGGAGAGATACCGGCGCAGCTGCGCTTCGTCATTTTCCAGGGGCGTCATATGGTGGTCGATCAGCCATACGGCATCCTCCCGCAGTCCCTTGGGGGCGTGGAGCCGGGTGAAAATTTCCTCGGCCATTTGGGCGCCCACCTGAGCGTGGCCCTTGAAGTGCCCCCGGCCGGTTTCGTCCTGGGTGAAGCAGGCAGGCTTGCCGATGTCATGCAGCAGCGCCGCCCAGCGCAGCAGCACCGGCAGCGCCGGAACTGCCGCCGTCACATGGCAGATGTGGGTATACACATCGTAGGCATGGTGGGGGCTGTGCTGGTCGAAGCCCACAGCGGGGGCAAGCTCCGGAATGGCGGCGGTAATAATGGGGGCAAAGAGAACCAGGTCGTCAAACCCGGCAGCCCGCAAAAAGCCGGTCAGCTCCTCAAAGATCCGCTCACCGGAGAGATTCTGCACCAGGTGGGCGTTTTGCACCATGGCCTCCATGGTGGCGGGCTCCACCGTCAGGTGGAACCGGGCGGCAAACCGGATGCCCCGCAGGATGCGCAGCGCGTCTTCCCGGAAGCGCCGGTCAGGCTCTCCCACACAGCGGAGAATGCCCTGTTTCAGGTCTGCTTGGCCGCCAAAGGGGTCGGCGTATCCGCGCCGGGGGGACCAGGCAATTGCATTGACGGTGAAGTCCCGTCGGGCCAAGTCGGTTTCGATATCCGGCACGAATTTCACCCACCCGGGGTGGCGGTTATCGTCATAGCCGCCCTCCGTGCGGAAGGTGGTGACCTCTGCCACGCCGCCGGGGAGCCGCAGACGCACGGTGCCGTGGCGGATGCCCACGGTATCCTGCTTTACATCCCGGAAAACAGCCTGGATCTCCTCCGGCCTTGCCCCGGTGGTGATGTCGTAGTCATAGGTCGGCAGCCCCAGCAGTTCGTCGCGGACGCAGCCGCCCACCAGATAGGCGGGATAGCCCGCCTCCTCCAGGGTGCAGAGGATCCATTCGGCCTGGGCACGGGAGAGCATCTTAGCCCTCCGCAGGGCGAAGCCCGGCATACATGCTCGCCAGCCAGATGGCAGCGGCGGTAAAGAACCAGCTGAAGTTTCCCTGGGCCACGGCGGCAGCGCAGAAGAACACGCCCAGCAGACCCACGGCGTTCTGCCAGGGCTTGCCCGGCAGTCCGGCAGCCCAGGCCAGACGGAAGAAGCCCGCCAGCGTCAGGCACACCACCGCGCCCAGCCCCAGCACATAGTTCATCAGCTGGGGAACCTCGCACCACATCTGATAGCAGATCAGCAGCTGGGTCACCAGCATCACGCACACCGGCAGCTCCAGCAGGAAGGGCACTTTGCGCTCCGTGCCCTGATAAAAGGCCGCCGCCACCAGACACGGTACGGCAAGGATGCACAGCCAGTGATAGATGCGCACCAGCGCCTCCGGCCCGGTCACATCCTCCAAAAGGAGCGTGGCAATACCCCCGGCCAGCAGCACACTGCTCACCGCCGGGAAAACCTTCCCCTCCGGCTGCAGCACCGTCCGGCGGGTCAGCACAAGGGCAGCAACCGCCGCAATCGCCATCAGCACCCACAGCAGGATCTCCGGCAGCGTAAACGCCGGCAGCAGCCAGGCAATTTCATCCTCCACATAGGTAAACAGCCACCGATGCAGCACCATCGCAACTACACCCATCCCCAAAAAGACAGGCGAAAGCAGCGAAGTTCGTTTGGTCTTATCCATATTTTTTCACTCCTTACCAGAAGTTGATCGTATCGTTATTTTTCCATCCTCTTTCACATCAGCGCCCGGATGCCCATGGCGAGCCCTGCCAGAATGGGTTGATGCAGCAGGTAGACCCACAGGGAATTGCGCCCCAGGGCGCACAGGGGACGGAAAAACCGTTCGCCGCCGGGGAAGCGGCTTTCGCGGGCGGCATACACCTGCCGCCCCAGCGCGGCGCCCAGCAGAAAGAAGCCCAGGTTGGGCAGCAGCGGGAAATAGTCCGACGACTGAAAGTCCGCCGGGCAGAAGCCCAGGGGAATCAGCCACCAGGGGGCGGAGAAGGTGCAGCGCGCGATCACCAGCCCGGCAATCGCCAGCGCCAGCCCGAGCCAGGCAAGAAAATACCCGTTCAGCCTTTTCAGCCCGCCCCACAGCAGCATGCACACCCCCAGGCAGTGGAGCACGCCGAAATAGATGATGATGCTCTCATCCGCAAAGCCCAGGGCATACATTCCGCATGTCACGGCGCTGACCAGCCCGCCGCAGGCGAGCACCTGGCAGCCCCGCCGGGTGCTGCGGCTGCCCAGGGTGGCGCTGATGCCGGAGATCAGCAGGAACAGCGCCCCGCCGTGATTTTTCAGGAACAGGAACCATTCCGGCTCCTGCCAGCGCAGTACCCCGGTCAGCTCCGTCAGGTCATACAGCAGATGGACGGCGATCATTCCGATGAGGGCAAGCCCCCGGGCGGCATCCAGCTCCCAGATGCGGCGTTTCATCCGTTGCTCACGGCAGCGTTGGCTTCCTCCTCCAGCACCCGGTAGGCGACCTTGCCCACCAGGGTCTTGGGCAGCTCGGTGCGGAATTCAATTTCCCGGGGCATGGCGTATTTCGCAATGCGCTTGGAGCAGTATTCCAGCAGCTCCTGCTTCAGCTCCTCGCTGGGCTCCACGCCGGGCATGGGCACCACGTAGGCCTTGACCTTCTGCACCCGGTAGGGATCCTTCACGCCGATGACGCAGGAGAGCAGTACCTTCTCGTGGCCGTCGATGATGTTTTCCAGCTGGGAGGGGTAGACGTTGTAGCCGGAGGTGATGATCATCCGCTTCATTCTCTGGCGGAAGTACACGAAGCCGTCCTGATCCATGTGACCTAGGTCGCCGGTGTGCAGCCAGATGCGTCCGTCGTAATGGCGGCGCAGGGTGGAGGCGGTCTCCTCGGGGTTATCCATGTAGCCCATCATGACGCTGGGGCCGGAGATGCAGATCTCGCCCTCGATGTTGGGCTCCACCTCCGTCAGGGTGCCGGGCTGGACGATCTTATAGAAGGTATCCGGGAAGGGCACGCCGATGGAGCCCGCCCGGGCATAGTCCTTGGGAGTCAGGCAGGAGGCGGTGACGCACTCGGTGGTGCCGTAGCCCTCCCGGATCTGCTCGGTGCAGTTGTGCGCCTTTAAGAAGGCGTCCACCTTCCGCTTCAGCTCGGGGCTCAGGCTGTCACCGCCGGAGAAGATGCCCTTCAGGAAGCTCAGGTCAACCCCCTCCAGCTTATCCGTGCGCAGCAGCGCCTCGAACAGGGTTGGCACGCCGGGGATCAGGTTGGGCTTTTGCTTGATCAGAATGTCGGCATAGGTGCTCACGCTGAACTGGGGCACCAGGATGCAGGTGCCGCCCGCCACCAGGGGAGTGTGGATGCCGATGCCCAGGCCGAAACCGTGGAACACGGGCATGACGGAAAGCATCCTCATATCCGAGATCTCGTCCATGGTAAAGCCGGAGGCGGCGATGGTCTGCAGCGCCAGGGCGTTGAAGTTCAGGTTGGAGAGCATGATGCCCTTGGTGGTGCCGGTGGTGCCGCCGGAATAGAGAATGGCGCCGCACTCGTCAAATTTCCCATCGTGGGCAGGCAGCACCTGTCCCCGCCCGGCGGCGACCATTTTGTACCACAGGGTGTAGCCGGTCTTCGGCAGCTTCTTGATGGCGCGGGCGCTCTTGGTCATGGGGTAGAGCATGTTCAGCGGTGCGGGCAGCTCGTCGGCCACCTTGGCGATCAGGATGGTCACCGGCTCGGCCAGCTGGGACTGGATCTCCGCCACCTTATAATAGAATTGATCCAGGGTCAGAATGGCCTTGGAGTGGGACACGTTCAGATAGAATGCGATCTCCTGGGCGGCGGACAGGGGATGGATCATATTGGGGATGGCTCCGATGCGGTTGAGGGCATAGAAGCAGTCCAGCGCCTGGGGGGTGTTGGCCATGCAGATGGTCACCCGGTCGCCCTGGCGGATGCCCATGCGGTAGAGACCCTTGGCAGCCGCCTCGATGCGCTGCATGAACTCAGTGTAGGTGGTTTTCTTGCCCATGAAGGTGTAGGCAATATGACCCGGCTTCCGCCGCGCGGCGTCAGCCACCATCTGATACATGGTCGCATGGGGATAATCCAGCGACGCCGGCGTTTTTCCGTAATATTTCAGCCAGGGAGAAGAAGAGGACAGGCCCATATTTTTATATTCCTTTCTGTTCTTGCATGTAGACCGGCATTTGACGTGCAGTGCCGCCCCCCGCAGGATGCCCCGGTAGAAGCGGAAAGGCGCTATTTCTACTATTATAACATACCAATGCCGTAATTTCCAGTATAAAACTTCATGCAGGAACGCTGCACCACGAAAATGCGCAAATGCCAGTGCATGAAGTTTTTGTGCATCATTTCCGGTTGCCCCGCAGGGGCGAGGAAATGGCACGTTTCTTATTTTTGCTATGCTTTTGCATAGCAAAAACGGGGCCGACGGTCTTTGTCGGCCCCGTTTTGGGATCAATCCTCGAAGGTCAGAACGTCCTTGTACTTTTCCTTGAACAGGTCGTACACCGCGTCCAGGACGGCTTCGTCCTCCACGGCCAGATAGTTCTCGTTCTCGTCGTCCACCGGCTCGACCTCCAGAATGACGATCTGGGTCTCCGCCTCGTCGGCGGGCATCAGCACCAGGTATTCCTTGCCCTGGTATTCCATGCAGTCCAGATATTCAAAATCCACGTCGTTGCCGTTTTCATCGGTAAGGGTCAGGATCTCAGTTTCCTCCTGCTCCTCTTCCGGCTGGTTGTTCAGAATTTCCATTTCAGTAAGCTCCTTATCATCACACAGGGGTGAATTTTCCTTGTACAGGTGGGATTATACCCTATTTTCCATAAAAAAGCAAGGGTATCTTGGAACGCTTCCTCAATATTTCCCACACACCTTTGCCCCCCGCTCTGCGGGGGGCAAGCGCCTCGGCTCCCCCTCTGGGGGAGCCGGCAGCCCAAAGGGCTGACTGAAGGGGTGTCCCCTGTTGAACGGTATGCACCCCAGGTTTCATTGTAGACCAACTTCCTGCTTGACTTTCCATAGTTGGTCTACATTCTCGCTGAACTGCGTACCATTCAACGTACCCTTCATCAGAATTTCAGCGCACGCCGCCCCTCACAAGCTGCCGTTACATGCTCGTTTCGTCTACATCCGGCCCACCCAGCAGGTAGCCGTCGAAGCCAATTGATCCGCCAATTTCTGCGACAAACTGAATAAATTCCGCATTGAACCACAGAACGGGAAATTCGTCATAAACCTTCACATAGTACAAGATACTCCATCTCGCGTTACAGTCCTGAGCAATTTTCCTAAGAAGCTGTGTTGGACAGTTTATTATCTCCTGGAGCGAATTGGATACAGGTGGAAGGTCATCTGTTTCAATCAATTCCGTTTCAACCCCCCACTCGCAGTGCCCAAACAACTGCCCATTCCCCAGGACTTCCGTCTTTTCTCTGACATAGGTTGGCAATCGCCCAATCAGCTTTGATACAAGCGCGGTGTCAAAATCGTCACCAATGAGGGTGAGATGACCCTGTATTTCTGCCATATTACGTTGACCTCCTGAAAGAAAGCGCATATCTTAAGTCCGTGGAGCTTTTTCCCGTGAAAAAAACTTCTGCAGGTTCAGAAATGTACAATGAAACGTGATGAACCGTCCCATACAGACAAACATCGCTGTAAAAACAAATATAGCACTCCACACAGCAATTCCGGCCATGTCAGCATTCCCTGTCAGCGAAAAACAAGCCAGGATTACCCCAAAAATAACCAGCAATGTGAAGAACGCGGCAATGACGATTCTGACGGGACGGGGTAAAGAAAGCAAAATTCCAATCTGACCGTCCGTATTCTGCCCTATGAGGATATTTATTTCTGGGCGAAAAGAGTTACGTTCCCAGGAAAAACGGCTGCTGGGCTTCAGACAAAAGTGCATACCTTCGTAACTGCACATGCAGTCATAGGAATAGGCTGCCGCAAATTCTCTTATTTTCCCTTCCGCGAATTGGAATGCCGTACCTGCATGGAGCTGCTCTGCGGACAGCATTATATGTCGGAGCCAACGCATGTCAATCACCTGCTTGTCCCTTGTTTTTTATGATTCCTTGCACAAACCCTTCGATTTCCCTCCGTACATCCCCCAGCACCTCATTTTGAAAAACGCGGTATTTTTGCAGGAGCGGATCAAATGAAATAAATGTAATGTTCTCAAAGAATGAACATACATTCTCGTCGATCTCGATCAGATTGCCGCCGGGATCCGTAAAATCGACCTGCAACGTTGCGGTATATCCGTCGAACTGCCTGCCGCGCCATGTATCTGCCGTATCGATCCAGCGATGTACATCGGCAGTATAATTCCAACCGTGTAAATGGGATATGCTCAGGCATAAGCGATCGAATTCACGCCGGAATTTTGAGAGCTGCTGATTTTCATACTCCTGAATACCGGCCAATACGGATACGTCTATTTCAGAATAATAGCGATACACGAGTTACCTCCCCTGGGAGCCGCACCCCTCGTTTTCTTCCAGCATTTCGTCGTAGTCGTCAGGAACGCCGCCCTGCGGTGTGAACGCTTTTTCCGGCGATGCAAGACCGTTTTCTGCGAGGAAGGAAATATCTCCATTGCTTGCATGAAGGACTGCTGCAATTTTCTCATGACCGACGGAATAAAACCAGCACTGATTCCCTCTGAAAAACGCCAGATCCTGGGGGTAGGAGGGGCTGCTCCATGCGCTTAAGCGGTCAACCTTATTCAGGATTTCCTTTGCCTGGGGGCAGTTCCTGTAAAAAACGACCTTGTAGCGCGTGTTGGGGCAGAACGTAGTCGTCCCAGGCCAGCTTGGGTTGCTGCGAACCTTCACCTGAAACGGTTTCAGATCCCGCATAAAGCTTTTCATGATCCCGGAGTAGCCTTTGCCGTAGTAATTCACATAGACCAGCATAAAGTAGTCCGTCCTGGAAAATGCGTATTCCAGAAAATTGCGGTAGACCGCCCCGCTGCAATAGTCCGTCCGTTGGTCATCGTTCTTAAAATATACGACCTTATCCATGCTGTTCTGTCTCCAAAAATCAGTAATTGAGGTTATCACCTGCTGCCGGAATGAACACCGTCTTCGCAGATAATCACTCAGCCGCCAAAGACGATGAATACATAAGTGACAGTTGCAGTATATCATAAATCAGAAAAAATTGCTACCGGGTAAAATGACAACGCGCAATAAAACTGGATACACTAACATTCTTCGTTGAACGTATTGCGCAGTAAAGTACGGGCTTGCAAGCAAGCTGCCCTGGGATACTGGGGGATTTGGGTTGCTCCGGTGAGCGCAGAGAGCCAAGCTTGGGTATCATCATTGTGCGGCAAAAGAATGTAGCCTCTTTTCCACGCAATACGTGTAATGGTTACTCCACTATCTTCGATTCCGGAAATTGGTGAGAAAGGCTGATCGGACAAAACATAAAAATGTTCGTACCATGTTGCCCCTTTGGCTGCAGAGAAACTTACAGTAAGTTCATAGGCAAAAAAGGGCGACGTGACATCCAATGTGTGGGTTTCTCCAAAGCACCGGTTCTCAGCAGAATCGCCGTCGCAGCGATACGTCATATTTAGGGAACCTCTGAATAAATAGCCCAATATTCTGCTATTCTTTCTATTTTAGAAATTTTTGCAGAATACTGGGCGT
>CAKTJC010000006.1 GCA_934567355.1 uncultured Oscillospiraceae bacterium | reverse complement strand
GCCGCTGACGAGCTGCTGACCATCCCAGAGGGTTTTGCTCGTCTGCGACACATATCGCATGACACTTTTCATGCAGCTGCGTGTTTGCGTACCCTTTTTGTAGTTCACGAAATGGACGATTGCGATTTTGCCACACCTCCCTCCTGCATTTTCCTCAGAGCGGTATTGATCTTAGAGACTTCCTGCACGGCAGAATCCAAATTGGTGAACTGTACCTTGCCCATGTTCGCCAGCACGGTCAGCTGGTTGAGGTTGTTTCCGATGGCTTTTTGCTGCCGCAGGACTTCCGTGAGTCCATTCAGAATCATAATCCGCTTTCCGAGACAACAGGCGGTCACATAATCGCTCTGGCTCATGTGCGCCTGTGCTGCTTTTCGGCGTATCGTTTCCAAATCCTGATCTGAAATCCGAATGCTGAATTGTCTGTCTTTTTTCATCTTTCCTCCGTTTCCATTGAAGTGGGTACGGGCTTCTGCCCGATTTGGGGCATTTGGCAGGGAGCCGGTGGACCGGCGACTAGCCAAATGCGATGCTGGCTTCGTCGGCACAAGCTCCATATCCTTCGCTTCCGCGCAAAGCGCGAAAGCTCATCCATTCCGCTGCGCCTCCTCTCAAAATCGCAATCGCGTTGCTGGATTGCGATTTTGTTTTTTGCGCACGTTGGCGCAACGTTGGCTTTTCCTGTTGCGGCGCGCACACACTCGCAGCCGAGGCAGAAAACCGCACACAGCGGCGACACGCGCCTCACGGCGCGGTGTAGGCGCTCGGCACACCCGCAGGGTTGATCGTGCCGATTGTTTTCACGGGCGGAAAATCGGCACTATCGGCACGTTTGAGCGAAATCCACCGTTTGCCGTTGCTGCGGTACGTCTCTGCTAAAACCCCGTTTTCTCTTAGAGCCGCAACGCTTTCCCGTACCAGCCGGGTAACCTTTTTGGGTGTGATGCCGAGGCTGTTGTCAGGGTCGATCTTTGCGGACAGTGCCGATGGTGAACCGAGGTATTCAGGATCGGCACGGAGCAATTCAGAGAGAAGTTTTGTGAGTTGAAGCGTTGAAATCTTAGAAGCACCACTGCAAGTTTTGCTGTCCTCAAGCAGTTTCCAGATGTGATCTTCCTCGCCAAATTCGAGTTTTAACGTCCTATCCGGAATATCACGACCGGTGCAATGCAGCGAGGCAATGTTGGCAAGGCGAGAACTTTTCTGGAGAACAAAGGTTGAATCTGCCGCGCCGCTTAAGCCCGTCGAGCCGGAGATCATATTCATCGGATCGTCATCGTGCAGCTTCCGCAGGTGGTGAATCAGCAAAATTGCGATGTGCCGCCTGTCTGCAAGCCGTTTCAAAAGTCCAATGTCCTGATAGTCATTCGCGTACAAATTGCTGTCACTGCCCGCACTGCGGACACGCTGCAACGTATCAATGGCAACGAGTTTTGTGTCAGAATGCTCCGTCAAAAACTGTTCGATCTGCTGTTCCAGCCCATGCTTGAGTGTGTCCGCCATAATTGCAAAATGCAGCGTTGGCGGCGCATCTTCCGTCAGGTCAAAGAGTCGCGTCTGGATGCGCTGGAACGAATCTTCGAGACTGAGATACAGCGCTTCGCCCTGCGTTGTTGCGAAATTCCAGAGCGGCTGCTCCTGCGCAACGCATAAGCAAATCCACAAAGCCAGCCACGACTTGCCGATCTTCGGTGCGCCCGCGAGGATGTGCAAGCCCTCTGGAATAAGCTCATCTACCAGAAAATGCGTCGGTTCATATGTCCTGTTTTGCAAATCTTCCGCATTGATGGTTTCCAGTTTGGCCATTTTTTCACTTCCTTTCCGTTTGCTATTGACATTCTGTGTTTCATGGTTTAGACTTATAATTAGTCAATAGATTTGTTTTCTATTTTTAGACTAACATAACTCTAAAGTATTGTCAAGACTAATTTATAATATTGATTTCTATAAATCTATTTTGAGGTGCAGTCATGTCTGATTTTCAGTGCAAATTTTATCTTCTGGACGGTGCGGAGACTCTGGAATGCAAGGAAGGAAACGCCGAGTATGTCGTAAAAATAGCAGACTGCCCGTTTCCGGACAGCCTGCTGTCGTTTGTGTATTATGACATCAATTCATGGGAGCCACGCTTTCACGAAGCGGAGCGCTCGCTGATGGAATTTTATCAGACGCGGGACACAAAGTGCCTGAAGCCAGTACAAGAACTTCTGGATGATTTCAAGGACGAGCATCCGTATTTTTTCTACCTGTGGCTGGATTGGAGCGACCGGTTGAAGCAGGCAGCATCAGATTGCAAAAATCCCACAAGGCTTTTGCCGCACAAAGAACTGGCGCACGTCCCAAGCAATCTCGCGACGATGCAGCAACAAATTCTGCGCCTGTTCCAGACAGTTCTGGACGCAAGTATCACTGATGTGGATTTTTCCATTCGGGTACAGGCGTATGAGCAGGCTCCGTCCTTGCAGAAATTTGACTTTCAGCCGATGAAAATCTCGTTTGAGTTTGTGGGTGAAAAGCAGCTTACCGAGGTGCTTTATCCGCAGAATATATACGATCTGATCGATTTTTCCCTGCGCAAGTGCGTTCAGGAAAAAATCATGATGCGCACCTGCAAGAACTGCGGCAGGTATTTTGCGCTCACGGTTCATGGCAGCACAGAGTATTGCAGCCGCGTGTTCGACAGCCGCGGGCGCACCTGCAAGGAGGTCGGCGCAATGCGGCAGTACCTGCAAAGCCACGCGCAGGACGAGCTGTTGAAAATCTACCGCCGCGAGTACAAACGCCGCTTCGCATGGATTCGTGCGGGCAAAATTTCGCAGGAAACTTTTTCGGCTTGGAGCAAGGAAGCGCAGAGCGAAAAGGAGAAATGCGAGAACGGTGAGATCTCGCAGACGGAATTTGCAAAGTGGCTGAAGCGGTAATACCAACATAAAATATGCGGGACAAGACAAGCTTGTCCCGCATATTCATATTTGCTCTGCGCCCTTGAACCCAGCGCCGATCAAAGCTCCTGTGGCATCTGCCAGCCGTCAATATTGGTATGCAGCAGGTGGTGCGAGCGCTCAGACAGGGGCTTATCCAAAAAATCTGCGTAAAGCGCCTGTACGTCGGGGTTCTCGTGGGAGAAGCGGAGCGCCGACTTTTTATCCAACCCCCAGAGAACGTTTCCGCGCTGCTCGGCGCACTCCACGCCGTCGTGGATCGGCTGACCGCCGCCGCCCGCGCAGCCGCCGGGGCACGCCATGACCTCGACGAAGTCATACTGAACGCGGCCGGAGGCGATGGCCTCCATGAGCTTTCTCGTATTTCCAAGCCCGCTGACGACCGCCGTGCGGACTGTGCCCGCGCCGGGGATATCGAAGTTTGCTTCCTTCCAGCCCTGCATGCCGCGCACGGCGGTAAATGCATCTGGGTCGGGATTGCCGCCGGTGACAAGATAATACGCACTGCGAAGCGCCGCGTCCATCACGCCGCCGGTTGCGCCGAAAATCACAGCCGCGCCCGTGCCGGAGCCGAGCGGACTGTCAAAACCGCTTTCCGCCAAGGAAGCCGGGTCGATCATCGAACAGCGGAGCATCCGCACGAGTTCGCGCGTGGTGATGACCACGTCCACATCCGGATCGCCGCAGGCGTCTTTCATGGTCGGAAGCGCTGCCTCCGACTTTTTGGACGTACACGGCATGACGGAGATGACGCGGAGATTTTTGGGGTCAACGCCGATCTTCTCCGCGAAATAGCTCTTGGCCACCGCGCCGAACATCTGCTGCGGCGATTTCGCCGTGGACAAATTCTTCGCGAACTGCGGGAACTGTCCCTTCACGAACCGCACCCAGCCGGGACAGCAGGAGGTGAACATCGGCCACGCATACGCATCCCTGTGCGTGAAGCGCTCAATAAACTCGCTGCCTTCTTCCATGATCGTGAGGTCGGCGCTGAAATTGGTGTCGAATACATAATCGAAGCCCAGCTCCCGCAGTGCGGTCGCCAGAACGCCCGGCGCGGCCTGCTCCGGCGTAAGACCGAAATACTCCGCCCACGCCGCGCGGACAGCAGGCGCGATCTGCACGACGGTCGTGAGGGCGGGATCGGCGAGCATGCGATAGACGTGGTCAGTATCGTCGCGCTCTTCCAGCGCACCGACGGGACAGTGGGTCACGCACTGTCCGCAATAGGTGCAGAGGGACGCGGACAGGCTGTTTGCCCTTGCCGTGCCAACGGTCGTCCGGGAGCCGGTGCCGACCAGGTCCCAGATATGGACGCCCTGCATCTTATCGCAGACCTGCACGCAGCGCATACACTTGATGCAGCGGTTTTCAAAGCGCAGAATGGGTGCGGAATAATCGACAGAGGCTGGGCGCAGCTTTTTCTGATAGGGCGCGCCGAGCAGGTTATAGTCGTTGGCGAGCTTCTGGAGCTTGCAGTTGCCGCTGCGCGTACACTTGACGCAGTTCACCTCGTGCTGACTGAGCAGCAGCTGGAGATTCACGCGCCGCGTCATGCGCACCTTCTGGGAATTCGTGTGGACGACCATCCCCTCGTGCACCTCATTGTCGCATGCGGCAACAAGCGTGTCCTGTCCCTCGACCTCGACCATGCAGATGCGGCAGGCACCGATCTCGTTGAGGTCCTTGAGATAGCAGAGCGTCGGAATTTCGATATTGACCGTGCGCGCCGCTTCCAGAATGCTGGTTCCCTCCGGCACGCAGACGGCTTTGCCGTTGATCGTCAATGTTACCATCTTTCGATCCTCCCTCCCTTGAAAATGCCATAGCCGAAGTGGTCGCAGCGTAGGCAGCGGCCGCTCTCCGCGCAGGCTTCCTCGTGTGTCATGCCGTATTCGATGTCTTCAAAATCGCATTTGCGCGCGGCGGCCTCGCGCTCTTTCGTGTTGACGCGCCCGCGTGCGGGACAGACATCCAGATGCGGCGCGGGAATTTCCACATCCGTGCGAATTTCGTGGTGGAAGCCGAGCTGCTCGTCGATGTTGGCTGCCGCGACCTTGCCCGCCGCGATTGCGCGGATGGCGGTAGCCGGGCCGGTCACGCAGTCGCCGCCGGCAAAGACGGTCTCCATGTTGTCGATCTGGCTGGAGCTTGCGGCCATAAACGTGCCGCGTTTGATGGGGATACCGGCCTGCTCAAAACCTGCAATCTCGACGCCCTGACCGATTGCCACAACGATGATGTCTGCCGGAATCCGATCTTCGGGCATATCCGCCTTCTCCGGACGGGGTCGGCCGGTCTTGTCGGCAAAGCCGATAATTTGTGGCTGAACCCAGAGGGCGACCGTCTCGCCGGCTTCGTTTGACTCGATGCGCACCGGCGCGCAAAGCTCGCGGATTTCCGCGCCTTCTGCAATCGCGCCCTGCACCTCGTCGGGAAGCGCGGTCATGTCCGCAATTCTGCGGCGATAGACGCAGGTCACGCTGGCGGCTCCCAGACGCACGGAGCTTCTCGTCACGTCCATCGCCACGTTGCCGCCGCCGATGACCACGACGCGCTTGCCGGTGAAGTCCGGCATGATATCGTCGCCGATGGCGCGTAGCATTTCGACGGCGGACATAACGTTTTTGCTGTCCTCGCCGGGAATGCCGGTTTTCTTGTCCGTATGCGCGCCGATGGCGACATAGAGGCAGTCGTAATCCTTGTGCAGCTGCTCGAAGGAAATGTCCTTTCCGACCGTCACGCCGGTATGTACCTCAACGCCGGTGGACAAAATGGACTCGATCTCCGCGTCAAGCTTTTCACGCGGGAAGCGGTAGGCGGGGATGCCATAGCGGAGCATACCGCCAAGCTGCTTCTTCTCCTCAAAAATGGTGACACTGTGACCCATCAGGCGCAGATAATACGCGCAGGAAAGGCCGCTCGGGCCGCCGCCGATGATGGCGACGCGCTTGCCGGTCACTTCTCCGCAGGCGGGATTCGGGACGTTGCCCGCATGGTCGACCGCGTAGCGCTTGAGGCCCCGGATGTTGATGGGTGCGTCGACCATGTTGCGGCGGCAGCGCGCCTCGCACGGGTGCTCGCAGATGTACGCGCAGGCGGTCGGCATGGGATTATCCTTGCGAATCAGGCGCACGGCGTCCGCGTACCGCCCCTCGCGCACCAGCGCGACATAGCCCGGCACGTCCACACCCGCGGGACAGAGCGACACGCAGGGCACGGGGTTCTGAAGCGACGCCAGACAGCGGTGGTGCTGGACATGATTCACATAGTCGTCCCGGAAGCCCTCAAAGCCGCTCAGGACGAGCTGCGCCGCGTCGCGGCCGATGGCGCAGTCGGCAGAGGCGACAATGGCCCGCGCCGTTTTTTCAATGGTGTCGATCGTCAGCATCGTGCCCGTTCCGTCGAGCACCTGCCCCATTAGCGCGGCAAGCTGTCCGAGTCCGATGCGGCAGGGCACGCATTTGCCGCAGGACTGCGCGTGGCAGAGCTGTAAAAAGGTCAGGGACATGTCGATGGGACACAGACCCGGAGGGCTGGACGCGATCCTGCGCTCCATGTCCTTGTAAAGGCGGTCGACGACCGTCTGGGCCTTGCTTGCGGTTTTGATATCCAATCTGCTCAAGGCTGGCTCACTCCTTCTGTTTTTCTAGTCTGATTATACTATTTATGATATAAATAGAAATATTTTTAATATAAATAAATCATAGCATATCCGCCAAATACAAGTCAATATGTATCGATAAGATTTTTCTGAAACGGCCATTCTTCTTTTGAGGACCGCTTATTCACGTTTCGATATATTTCAAAAGTCGGATATCTCCGCGGCGGAGCTCGATGCGGTCCTCGCGCTGCATGGCGCCGAGCAGGCGGGAAAGGGCGCTGCGGTTCATCCCCAGATAGCGGGCCATCTGCTCACGCGTCATGCCGGTGCAGACGATCTCGCCCGTTTTCCGGGCCTCCTGCTGCAGATACGCTTCCAGTCTCGTCCGCCCGTCCGGGATGGACAGGAGGCGGATATGGGCCTGCAGCGCCCAGTATTTTGCCGAAATTTCCTCCAGCAGATTGGACAGCAGCCGACGCTCAGCCATGCGATCGCACAGTTAGAGCGGGAGCTTGGCGTGCCGCTGTTCGAGAAAAGCGGACGGGGCACCGTATTAACACAGTATGGCAGGCAATTTCTGGACTGCACGGAACAGGCACTTGGAATTGGATGCCGGGATCGAAGAACTGCAGCGTGTCAGCTGCGGCGAGGACCTGATCCGGCTGGGGCTTCTGCGGACGTTGGGTGTGGAGTTTGTACCGGAACTTGCCCGTGCGTTTTTACTTGAACATCCGGAAAAAAATATCCGATTCACATTTCAAGTCGGGTCGACCGGCGCACTTCTGCAAGCACTGCGCGAGCGGAAGCTGGATCTTGTTTTTGCGTCACGCCCTTCTGAGGACGCGAACCTGACGTCTGAAGTCGTCGGACATCAGGATCTAGTCCTGATCGTACCGCATGGACACCCGCTTGCCGGAAAAGAATCGATTGATCTGGCGGAAGCGCTTCCTTATCCGCAGATATTCTTCTCCAAAGATGCCGGTTTACGGCACATCATCGACGGGTTGTTTGAGAAGATCCATGCCGCTCCGCAAATTGCCTATGAAACGCAGGAGGATCAGGTGATTGCGGGGCTCGTCGCGCAGGGGTTCGGAATTGCGGTCGTACCGTATATGCAGCTGCTCACGCAGATGGACGTACATATTATCAAAATCACACACCCTATATGGGAGCGCGAGTTCTGCATGATCTGCAGCAGTAATATATATCAGCCGCCGGTCATACAGAATTTCCGAGAATTTGTCCTGTGCAGAACAAGAAAATAATACTCTGAAATAGAATCACCGGTCACCTGAAAGATTTCAGGTGACCGGCTCTGTCAGGTGTGCGTGAGGGCTTCACAGGCGCAGACCGCGGCGATCGTGCCATCGGAAACGGCAGTCGTCAGCTGGCGCACCGTCTTCTTCCGGCAATCACCCGCAGCGAACAGTCCCGGGACAGCGGTCTGCATCTGCGCATCCGTGCAGACATAGCCCTGTTCATCCAGCACGGCGAGTGGCGCGAGCAGAGCCGTGTCCGGCTGTCTGCCGAACGCGACGAACAGGCCGCTTACCGGAATCGATTCCGTTTCGTTCTGCAAATTATGCAGGACAAGCCCTGTCAGCGCCCCGTTTGCCGCCTGCAGCGACTGGATATGTGTGTTTACCTGGATGTGAAGATTGCTTTGCCGTCCGGCGCGCGCGGCATAGAGCGCCGCCGTCAGACCTGCCGCCCCTGCGCCTATGATCAGAACATCAACCATTTCCCCGCTCCTTCAGCCACGTCTTGATCTGCGTGACGCCGGACAGAATAACCGGCGGCTGCGCATGAAGAACCAGCGTTGGCGCCTGCCGGATTCCCAGACTGCGTGCCTCCTCCACATATGCCGCCGCATCTTTTTCCTGATAGGAAACGCCTGCCTTTTGCAGCAGCGGTTTGATGAACCTGCAATTCGGACAGGTCGCCGTCACATAGAGCGTAGCCTCGCCGTCTGACGCAGCGGATTCGATGTGCTGCGGTGCAGCCTGTTCAGGGGCAGATGCGGCTGTGACCATTTCTGTCGTAATGTGATAGGTTCTGCGATCCTCAAATTCCTGATGCTTTCCGGTGTTCCAGTTCTGAACTGGACGGTAATAGCCTGTGATCCGGCTATAGACCTCCGTCGGTTTTCCGCAGATTGGGCAGAGCGTCTGCTCTCCGTTGAGATACCCATGATCGGCGCAGATGGAGTAGGTCGGAGAGATCGTGTAGTACGGAAGCTTGTAATTTTCAGCAATCTTCCGGACGAGTGCGGCAGCCGCTTTCCAATCCGGAAGCTTCTCACCGAGAAACGTATGGAAGACCGTTCCGCTTGTATAGAGCGTCTGCAGATGATCCTGAATATCCAGCGCCTCAAATACGTCGTCCGTGCAGCCGACCGGCAGATGGCTGGAATTTGTATAATACGGCGTCGCGCCTTCGTGTGCAGTGCGGATGTCAGGGAAGCGTTCTTTATCGTGCTTTGCCAGACGGTAGCTTGTCGATTCCGCCGGAGTTGCCTCCAGATTATAAAGGTCACCGTACTGCTCCTGATAATCGGACAGCCGTTCGCGCATATGCCGAAGCACCCGGACCGCAAACGCCTGCGTCTGCATATGTGTCAGATCCGTTCCGAGCCACGCGGCGTTCAGTCCGGCTTCATTCATCCCAATCAGGCCGATCGTGGAAAAATGGTTCTTGAAATTTCCAAGATAACGTTTGGTGTAGGGGTACAGTCCCTCCTCCAGCAGCTTTTCGATCGTTGTTCGCTTGATCTTCAGGCTTCTGGCCGAAATATCCATCAGCCGGTCGAGACGTGCAAAAAAATCCGCTTCATTTTTGGATAGGTATGCGATCTGCGGCAAATTGATCGTTACGACGCCGACGGAACCGGTCGATTCCCCACTGCCGAAATAGCCACCGCTTTTCCGCCGAAGCTCCCGCAGGTCTAGCCGGAGGCGGCAGCACATACTGCGGACGTCTGACGGCTGCATATCCGAGTTCACATAATTCGAGAAATACGGCGTCCCGTATTTTGCGGTCATTTCAAAAAGAAGCCGGTTATTATCGGTCTCGCTCCAATTAAAATCCTTTGTGATGGAATAGGTCGGGATCGGATACTGGAATCCGCGTCCGTCTGCATCGCCTTCGAGCATCACTTCGATAAATGCGCGGTTGACCATATCCATCTCTGCTTTGCAATCGCCGTAGGTGTAGCTCTGTTCCCTTCCACCGACGATACAGAGCTGATCCTCCATGTCGGCAGGCACCGTCCAGTCCAGCGTGATGTTGGAAAACGGAGCCTGCGTCCCCCAGCGGCTCGGCGTATTGACGCCGTAGACGAAGCTCTCGATACAGTGCTTGACCTCCTCATAGCTGAGCCGGTCCGCCTTTACAAACGGCGCAAGATATGTGTCAAAGCTGGAAAACGCCTGCGCGCCTGCCCATTCGTTCTGCATGATCCCCAAAAAATTCACCATCTGGTTGCAGAGCGTCGCCAGATGCTTTGCCGGTGCGCTCGTGATCTTTCCGGGAATGCCGCCAAGCCCCTCCTGAATGAGCTGGCGCAGGCTCCATCCGGCGCAGTATCCGGTCAGCATGGACAGATCGTGGATGTGAATGGCTGCGCTGCGGTGCGCGTCCGCGATTTCTTCATCATAGATCTCACTGAGCCAGTAATTTGCCGTAATTGATCCGGAATTGGACAGAATCAGCCCTCCGACCGAATAGGTCACAGTGGAGTTCTCCTTGACGCGCCAGTCCGACACCTTCAGATAGCCGTCAACGAGCTTTTTATAGTCCAGAATGGTCGACCGCATCTTGCGGAGCTTCTCGTGGTTTTTCCGATAGAGAATATAGGCCTTTGCCACCTCGGAATACCCTGCTTTTTGCAGGACGGCCTCCACACTGTCCTGAATGGCTTCGACTGCAACGGCATTATCCCTGACCTTCCAAGAAAAATCAGCGGTGACCTGTAAAGCCAGCAGATCAATGATGTCATGTGTATAGGGAATCTTTGTAGCTTCAAATGCCTTTATGATCGCGTCGGAGATCCGATCCAGATGAAATTCCGCAATACTCCCATCGCGCTTGATGACATGATACATTTGTTCTTTTCCTCCCTTTGTGTTGTGTCGGAATATCTTTATTTTTCCGCAGGCATCAATCCACAACTGTGCTTTTCTGCACAATAACCGACGGCTCTGCATTTTGGCATGAAATAATGGGATACAACATACTCCCATTGCTCAGAATAGGCGCTGAGCGCTGCGCATATATCCGAAAACAAATGTCTAAGGAAGCTCTGATTAAATCGGCAAGAGCTGGCGGCAGAAGATTTTGTCTCAGCCGAAAGTTCTGAAAGCGGAGGAATACTTTGTGTATTTCCCGCTTTCAGAACTGCACGGGTGGGGCAAAAGATTCGCCGTCCAGCCGAAGACGATTTATTCAGAGGTTCCCTAAATTCGTGGTAAGCGCGGCTGCACATCCGCTGGTGTGACATATCGATCAGGTTTCGCAGATTATGTTTGCAAACGATCGTCGTTTCCATACCGAGTGGGAGACCGAGCGCCGAATCTTCTCGTGGAATTCCAATCGCATCGAGACGCGCTAAGTGGTTCGAAATGCTTTTCATCATCTCGTCATAAACTGTCTTTGCTTCTGTGTTTCCAGAAATACTCGGCGCGTCACATAGGAAAAGCCGTGTTCATAGTCAATGTATCGCGTACTGGCCTGTAGGCGTGTCGGTTGCCCGCCAATGTGGGTGTACCACTTGCGGATCACTCGCGCAGAATAGCCTTCGAGCATCAGATAAATATCCGGAAACTTGAAGTCCGCCCATGCCCGCTTGACAGGCAGTCAAGGCCTCTGCGATAGTTTTTCTCGTTGTTCTGAATATCTGCGCCCCAGCAGATCCCAGCTTCCATACCGATCATCGTGATCGGCTCCTTGCAGGTGTACGGCTGTATGGTCACATTTTCCATTTGTAATACGCCCCTTTTCTACTTTAACCATCAAACACTCATTCCACGGATTTCTGTATTCGGAATATATGGCAGAACCGCGTCCCACAATGCACAGATTTCCTCTCTTGAAAGCTGCCTTACGCCGCGCCCCACAAGATCTCCGGAATCTGCAAAGGGCTGCAGAAAATAGTGTTCCGTGCCGCACAGCCACGTTCCGATTTCGGTCATACGCTCCGGCGTGTGCAGCGGGGCGCATATTGTTGTGCGAAATTCATGGTCAATGCCGCTGTCCCGGATCAGCTGTACACTTTTCTGCACCGCCGCAAGCACGTCTGTGCCGCAGGTGTCCGCGTAAGCGGTCGGCGCATTTTTGATATCCAGCGCGGCATAGTCAAGCAGTCCTTCTTCCAGCAGGCTTTGCAGCATTCGGGGATTTGTCCCGTTCGTATCCAGCTTGATTGCAAATCCCAATGACCGGATCTGCGAGAGAAGTTCCGGCAAATCCTCCTGCAGCGTCGGTTCACCTCCAGTGATGCAGACACCATCCAGTTTCCCTTGTCTGGAAGACAGGAAAGTGAGTACAGCCTCACAGGAAAGCGGTGCCGGCAGACGTTCCGGCAGGACCAGCGACGGATTGTGGCAGTACGAACAGCGCAAATTGCACCCTTCCAGAAACACGCTGCACGCAACCTTTCCCGGGTAGTCCAGAAGCGTCAGCTTCTGTATGCCGCCGATTTTCATTTGCCCCACGCTCCTGTTCCTATCGTATCGAATTACAGAATATACTATATATTGTGTATTGTCAAATAGAAATAATCAATATATTGATAGACGGGGACACGTCGGAGCTTCACTCCCGTCCAAATTTCGAATTTTCTGCATAAAACTTCATGCACTCCGCCAACGGCACGATGGTTTTACACTTCCTGCACAGCACACTGTGACTACTGTTTGACTACTATCTTCCGCAAAACCGAAAAAGCCCGTTTCCCCCAGTGTTTTCAAAGGTTTTGCAACAATTCAGAAAAGGCGGACGTTTTCGCCGAAAGCTGGATGTTCCTTGAAAACGCAGCATTTTATCAGTTACTGCCTGAAAACTCCGGCTGTTGATATGCGTTTTGTAATGCCATTATGAGGCATTCCGGCAGTTTCAAATCTTTCACCAAGGTGACATCACCCTTAGGTTCCTGTGCAGCGATGCGTTGGGGTTCAAATCCCCATGCCCGCACCAAAAGCAAAGCAGAGAAGGCAGTGCGCTGATACGCGCCTGTCTTCTCTGCTTTTTCTGTTATTTCCGATTCTCATACCGAACTCTAGTTAAAATACCCACAAAGATATTTTAATTGCCCACAGGGCAAAGCGTTCGCATGAGACGTGTTTTGCGATTTCCTTCCTTATGAATCGCAAAACTGGCAGCGCTGCGAAGCGATGCCTCCCTGATTAAAATCGCCGTTTTAATCAGGGAATCGTATCAGTCCAGCGCCGTCACGACCGGGGCGACCCAGCTTTCAATGGCGTCCATGTCCGGCGTGTAGATGCGCAGATACAGGTGGAAGCCGCCGTCTGCGACCGGGAGCCAGTTCGTCGTATCCTCCGGTGCAGTTTTGGAGACGAGCACGTCTACGGAGCCGTCGCCGTTCACCTTCAGACCGGAACGATCGTTGATGCAGTAGCGATTGAGGGAATTGTCGATCAAAAAATCATCCTCGCCGTATGCGGTGACCGACCAGAAGCCGCCCTCCAGCACGGGCGGGAGACTCTCAAAATGGAGCATGTACGATTTTTCGCCTGTCAGCGGCGCACCGTCCGCATCCACTGCTGTCTTGGGATACAGCGCAACATCCACGGTGTTTGCCCCAAGCCCTGCCAGCGCGACGAGCGCACGGTAGGCGTATTCGGTGCCGAAATCTCCGATTGGGACGCCGAAATAGCTCCACTGCCCCAGCTTGTTGGAAAACTGCATGGCGCTTGCCGCAAGTTTCGGACGGAGATTCTGGAGCATCTGCGTCCAGCGTTCCTGCACGTCTCCGGTCAGAACAGAAGCATCAAATTCCAGGCCGGGGCCGACATGGACTGCCGCAAGCTGTTCCAGCAGCGCTGCATCCGCCTCTGCCGGTGAATTTTTCTCCATCAGTGCATTTGCGGTTGAAAAGAAGGTGACGGGATCCATGGAAAGCACCCGATTGACGGGGACAAAGTCATTTTCTTCCCGATACATTCCCTTCGGCGGCTGGTATTCACCGCCGCTCAGATAGGCAGAAAGCGGCAGAATCTGCATCTGCGCCTGAATGGCATACACGTTTGGAAGATCCTCCTCGCCGGAAAGCACCGTTCTGGTGATGGACCATGCCATGGAGGTCGGCACATCGACGCGGGTCACATTCTCCGGCAGCTCACCTTTCCAGTCAGGCAGCGCAATCGCATAGGCGCCTGTACGGTCAAGTACGGCGACGGTGTTGGTCCATGCGTCAAGCACCTGCACCTTGCAGAACCGGTCGGTTTCCGGCAGCACATAGACGATTGGCTCCTCGCTCAGATCGTACCATACCTGCGAATAGACGGTATCCACATTGGGCGTTACCACATTCTTAAACTGCGCGTTGGCCAGTGCTTTGCCGTGGATGAACTGATTGACAGGCGCTTTGCCGGTCACGGGCTCTTCCGTATTCGTCGCAACGGCCTTCGTCGCGTCCATCAGAACCAGCGGAAACGCGTAGACATAAGCCGTCTCAAGCGTTTCCCAAGCATCTGGGGCCGGTTCGGTCTCCGGTGCGTCCGCATAGGCGGGCAGCAGCATTGCCATGCACAGCAGCAAGATGATGAATTTTTTCATATTCGTTTCCTTTCCCTATTCTGCGTTGTCGATCCCCGACTGCGGGGATCTGTGTTTTCGGGCGTCCCGTTCCGATGATGCGTCTTTTTTGCCTGCACACCAGCTCAGGATCATTTCCTGCGTGAGCCGAAGCTCCCCAATGTAGTCCGCATCCGTATGCCCCGCCCAGATGATTCCCTGGGCGTACCGTTCCGCCGCGGACAGCATGCCGATTGCGACGACGACGAACATGGCCTCCTCCGGAACATCCGTGCGGATGCTGCAATCCTCCGCCGCACGCAGATACGCCGCATGGAAAAGTTCCCGGATGGGCTGCAGCGGCTCAAGATGCTCCCGCAGCTCCTGCGCCTGCGTATGCCGGCGGCAAAGGAAGGTTTTGTAGTCGCCGCTGAAGCGCAGCAGCGCGGGCTGCTGCTGATAAAGGAGGATCATCCAGTCCGTGTAAAAATGGATCAGCTCGTATGCCGTCGCCTTTGAAAGTTTTTCCGCGCCATACTGTGCAGTCACATTTTCCCATACGCGCTTCCATGCCGCCGCGCTGATGGAAATGACCAGCCGCTCCTTGGTTTGGAAGTATTTGAACAGCGTCGTCGGTCCCACGCCGGCCGCCGCTGCAACGGCATTCATACTGACCGATTCGATTCCCTGCCCGGAGAAGAGCGCCAGCCCTGCCTCCAGAATCTGTTCTCTTCTCAGCGCCTCTTCCCGAATGTCCTTTTCCGGATTCCTCGGCATATCGCCCCTCCTTTTCGGCTGCTCCCTTCATAAAAGAAGCGTCGCTTCGCGTGTGAGCAGTATAGCACAGCGCTCTAATTTTTTCAACTCTTTTTTTCGGCACACCAAATACCAGTCTTCACCCGCGAAGCATAACCTTCGCACAAAATACGCCGTCCTGATGCGTAAATGCACTGGCACCGCCGGTTTTTTCGGCGATGTGGCGGACGGACTGGATGCCGACGCCATTTCCCTTTCGCTTGGATGAACGGAAGACCCCGTCCTTTTCTTTGACTGCGCCGTCAAAGGTATTTTTCGCCTCGAGCAGAAGGAGCTGCCCGGCATGGACATAGGCGGTAAGCTCGATCTGCTGCCGGGACGGGTCCGTCCGCAGGCTGGCTTCCAGGGCGTTTTCCAGCAGGTTGGAGAGCACCAGACACAGGTCGATCTCGTCCACGGGGAGCGCCTCCGGCAGGTCGACCTGGGCACGGAACGGGACGCGCTCTCGCTTTGCAAGGGCGCAGTAGTAGCCGATCACGCTGTCCGCCGCCCGGTTTTCGCAGAAGCTCATGTCCAGATCCGGGATCCGGGCGGCGGTCTTGGCAAGGTACGCCTTCAGCTTCTCCATATCGCCGCTTTCTGCCAGCGCAGAAATCTGATTGAGCTGATGCCGCATATCGTGCCGTGCCTGCCGGGCTTCCTCGATGGCAGCCCTGAGGCTCTCGTAGCGCCGCTGCTGCATGGACAGGAACTGGTTTTCCTGCTGCAGCCTGGCATTCCGGTTCAGACTGGTGGCCATCATCAGGAAAACCGCGTTGAACCAGAGCAGGAGCAGCAGCAGTGCCACACTGATGACAATATAGCCCTGCAGCACCCGCCCGGTGTAGAGCGTGCTCCGGTGACTGGGGATCATAAACAGGTTCAGCGCGATAAAAACGAGGGGCAGTATCCAGAAAACATACCACGTCCGGGCGAAATTGTCATCCTCGACCATGGTGCGCACTCCGTGGGTCGCCGGGTAATATGCGGCGGCTGCCGCCAGCCAGCAGAGCAGATTATACAGAAGCTCCGCCCGCAGGCAGAACCAGGGCTCCGCCTGCGCCTGCCTGACCGGAAGCAGCATCAGCGCATCGACAGCTCTGGACAGGCTGTTCAGGCAGGCAAACACCGCGCAGACGGACAGCGCCACCGTCCCGGACTTCCACAAAGAGACCCGGAGGGTTCTGACATAGGCCGCGATGGCCGCAAGGGTCACGGCTGCCGCTGCCGGTGCGGCAGAGATGCCGAAATGCCAGCAGAGCATCCCGCCGCCGGTGCAAAGGCACAGCATCAGCGGCAGCAGCCAGGCGGCAAGCTTCCCGGGCGGCTGCCTTAAGTAGGATCTTACGGGGAAATACCCCAGCAGCAGCCCGGGCAGCACCACGGAAAGCTCCAGGATCGGGCGCAGGGCATCCTTCACGATACGCGCCCCCTTTGCAGCAGATACTCCATAAATGCCTGCCGGGCGCTTTTCATCAGCTCCCGGCTGACGTACACGCAGCTTCCGTCCTTCATGCGGAAGGCCGCCTCTTCAAAATTCTCCGCGTGCTCCAGATTGACGATCACACTGCGGCCGCAGACAAAAAAGCGGGGATCCGGCGCAAGCGGCTGGATGAAGGTTTTGAACGGACGGCGCATGGCAAGCGTTTTGCCTGCGGTGGTGTGGATATGGATCATATGGGCAAACTGCTCCGCATAGACGATCGCCCCATAGTCCAGGCGGATGTCGCTGCCGTCTATCTTCAGCTCCATGTATTTATCCGGGCAGGGGATCCGCGCAAGGATCTCGTCGGTCAGCCGTCCGACCTCTTCCTCGGTAAAGGGCTTTACGAGATAGTGCATGGCGCGCACCTGAAAGCCCTCCAGGGCATGGTCAGTGGAGGTGGTAGTGAAAACCAGCAGGCAGTCCGCATCCGTCCTGCGGATCTCCCGCGCCGTATCCATGCCGCTCATTCCCGGCATGTAAATATCCAGGAAGATCACGGCAAAGCGCTGCTCATTCTGCGCCGCCAGAAGGGCTTCCCCGCTGCCGTACTCGCAGATCTCCGCCCGCACACTGCGGCTTTGCAGCTGCCGCTCCAGCCGCGCCCGCAGCAGCGCGCGCTCAGCGGCAAGGTCATCGACAATTGCAATTCTCATGTCCGAAAACTCCTCTTTCCAAAGGAAGCTCTGATGGAAGCAGCAAGGGCCGGCAGCGAGAGATTTTTTGGCCAATCGAAGTATCCAAAGCGGTGGAATCCTTGGTGTATTTCCCACTTTGGATACAAAGATCCGCTGCCCAGCCGCAGATGATCCCTTCAGAGGTTCCCAAACATCCGATAACATTATATCACACAGCTGCAACCCCCGGCGCGGGCATGCAGGGCCAATTCGTGCCATAATCGGGGCTTTCGTGCCAACCGTCTTGCAAATGGCGCGCGGATCCGTATACTGGATCCAGGCAACCGTGCCGGAAAGGAGGGCCGCTGTGTACCGAATCGTCGTGCTGGCTGAGCAGGGAGCACTTCTTGCCCAGCGAATTTCCCGGTTCTGCGCAGAAAGGGGGCTGTTCCCCCGGATCGAGCAATACGGGGACCAGGAGCGGTTTTTTGAAGATACACTGGCAGCCGTTCCCACCCATGCCATGATCGCGCTGCCCGGTGTGGCCGGGCTGAACGCGGCGGAGCATCTGCGCGCGCTCTGCCCCGCATGCAGGATCATCTGGTGCAGTGATCTGGATTTTTCTCTGCATGCATTTCGCCTGCGCGTGGATTACTTCCTGCTGGAACCGGCAGCGGAGGAAGCCCTTCGGCAGGGGCTTTGCATCTGGTTTGAAAAGAAAACACCGCCTGCCGGGCGCTGAAACCGGCGGCGGCAACCATCACAAGGAGGGTTTATTATGAAAAAGAGAAGCATCATCCGTACGACGCTGAGTCTTCTGCTGGCGGCCGTGCTGTGTCTGGGCGCGGCAGCGTCCGGCGGGCTCCGGGCGCACGCCGAAGCAGACGCCGCCTCCGCGCTGCCTGTAAAGGCACTGCACCCCAAGCAGGTGGAGGAAAATCCCTTTATGGCGAAAAGCGACGCCAACATCCACCACGACGGATACAACACCGACTCCACCGATGAGATTTTGCCCATCGGCATCTATCCGGAGATCAACGTATCCTACGAGACCACCAATGCCAATGCCTCGCCCGCCATCTATTTTGACAGCTACGGCCACGCGGTCGTCCCGCTGCTCGGCGGCATCGCCATCCGCGACCTGAACGCCGAGGAGGCCAAGACGCTGGGCTACTTCTCCCCGAAGCAGCATGACGGCGGCGGATACGTCATCCAGAGCTCCTATACCTTCCTGGATGCGGAAAACCGCATTGTCTGCCCTACCAGCAACAACCATGTTCTGATCCTGCGGGCCACCGATGCGCAGGGCAACGTGCTGCCGGAATTTGAAAAGGTGCTGGATATCGACATCAAGGCGGCGGCAGAGGCCGCACTGGGCAAGACTCTGGAGCAGAATCTTCTGTCCGTGGTCTTCGACTATGAGGGGAACCTCTGGTTCGCCACCGGCGGCTTCCGGATCTACCCCGAGCGCGCCCAGCAGGGCGTGATCGGCTACATTGCCCGCGAAGCGATCGACACGATCCTGAGCGGCGGAGAAGCCGATTTGTCCGAGGCCGTTTTTGTCCATGACCTGACCCCCGGCGAGGGCGCGGAGAACGGCATCGCCGCCTCCAGCGACGGCGCGGTGATCCTGACCAACCGGAACTGCTATCTGCTGCGGGCAAACGGCGGCGTGGAAGTCGTCTGGTGCACCCCCTATGAGAGCGTCGGCGCCAAGGTCAGCGGCGAAGGCGACAAGACCACCGGCGGCGGTCTGGCCTGGGGCGGCGGCTGCTCCCCCACCCTGACGCCCGATCTGGTTCTTTTCACCGACAACCTGGATCCCGTCAATCTGCTGGCGCTGGATATGAAGACCGGCGAGGTCGTGGCAAGCCACCCGGTGCTGGATGATCTCCCGGAGGGCTATCAGGTGGCCGTGGAAAACTCCGCCATTGTCTATGACGACGGTGAGGGCACCGTCAGTACCATCGTGTGCAACTGGTTCGGCGCAGGCAATGCCGGTCTGGCCGACCCCAACAGCGATTCCTCCATCCAGAGCTATGCCAACATCTACGACCGGAACTGGCTGATGAAAGGCAATGCCATGATCGCCCCCGGCGTCGAGCGCGTGGACACCGTCAAGACCGACTCCGGCTATGAGATGAAGAGCGTCTGGAGCCGCAATGACCTGAGCGACACCTCCATCATGAAGCTCTCCACCGCCACCGGCTATGTTTACGGCTATGTGCAGGATCTGGAAACCGGCATGTGGCAATACATCATCCTGGACTTCGCCACGGGCGAAACGGTTTTCACCCTGGATGTTTCCAACAAATACGGCTACAACAACATGGCCATCGGCATGTACGCCGGCAACAGCGGCAACGCGCTCTACTGCCCGACGGGCTATCTGGAGCTGCTGCGGCTGCAGGATCGGTTTGTGTATCTGCCCGAGATGCCCTATCGCAATGTGGACCTGGACAAGGCGGCGCGGAATGTGCTGACCCAGGAAAAATTTGAGCAGGACGGCGGTTCCGGCAGCGTAATGGGCTGGCTGAGCACCGTAACGATCCGCAATGTGCACCCCAACACCACCGTCGCGCTGCGCATGAACAATCTCTCCGGCGACGCTGCCGCATGCAATCTCTATGCCTACGGCGCGGACGGCAAGCTGCAGGAGGTCCCCGCAGAGCTATGGTCCATCACCGATGAAAGCGGCGCGGCTGTGGAAACGATGTCCGACGGCACGCTGTATGAGGTCCGCATTACCGTCGCCGACGGCGGCGCGCTGGATCTGAGCGAAGCAGAGCGGGAGATCAGGCTCTCCGTCGTGCTCGGAAAGTAATCATTCTGAGGATCCGGTGCTTTCCGGCACCGGATCCTTTTGAAAGCACTTTTATGGAGAAATGCTTATGAAACGCATCATCACGGCGGCACTTGCCCTTCTTTTTATCCTCTCCGCCTTTCCTCAGGTGTCCGCATCGGCGCAGTCGGCGCCGATGAGCGCCGAAAGCAAGGGGGCAACGGAACTGACGGAGCAGGCCAACGCCGCATTTTACCAGCTGCTGGATTTTACGGATACCCAGGAGCTGGAATTTGCAGAACGCGGCTTCATTGCCGCGCCGGACTCCCTTGTGATCCAAGCGGAAAACGGCATGACGATCTGGTCGCAGGATGCCTATGAATTCGTGCGCAGCCAAGAGCAGGCGCCTGCCACCGCCAATCCCAGCCTCTGGCGCAATACGCAGTACAACACCCGCTACGGCCTGTTCCAGGTCGCGGAGGGCATCTATCAGGTGCGCGGCTACGATATTTCCAACCTCACCTTTGTCCGGAGCCAAAACGGCTGGATCATCATGGACTGCGGAAGCAGCCGCTATACGGCAGCTGAAGCGCTCAAGCTCTTCCGGTCGCAGATGGGCGACGGCCGGATCGTGGCCATCGTCATCAGCCATGCGCATGTGGATCACTACGGCGGCATCGAAGGGCTGATCGACCCGGCGGACGCTGCCGACCCATCGCTTTCGCTGGCAGAGCAAATTGCCTCCGGCAAAACCGCGATCATCGTGCCCCAGGGCTTTACCGACGCGGTCATGAAGGAAAACGTCTTTGTGGGGACAGCGATGAAGCGCCGCGCCTCCTATCAGTACGGCAGCTTTCTGCCGTACAGCGCCCAGGGGCGGCTGTCCGTCGGCATCGGCCTGACCGCCGTGCAGGGCGGCACCGGCTACATTGCGCCGACTTTTGAAATCACGGATACACTTTTCGAAACGGAGCTCGACGGAATAAAAGCGATCTTCCAACTGACCCCCGGAACGGAATCCCCCGCCGAAATGAACACATATTTCCCCGACATGAAGGCACTGTGGATGGCGGAAAACTGCACCGGCACCATGCACAACCTCTATACGCTCCGCGGCGCAGAGGTGCGGGACGCCAATGACTGGGCACGCTACATCACTGAGGCACAGACGCTTTTCCCGGATGCCGAGGTGGTGTTCCAGTCCCACAACTGGCCGCACTGGGGCAGCGATGTGGTGCAGACATACCTGACGAACACCGCCGCCGTTTACAAGTTCATCCATGACCAGACGCTTCTATACATCAACCAGGGCTATACTTCCACAGAGATCGCCTCCATGATCCGGCTGCCGGACGCGCTGGAAAAGGTCTGGTACACCCGGCAGTACTATGGCACGCTCAAGCACAACGTCAGAGCCGTCTATCAGAAATACATGGGCTGGTACGACGCCAACCCCATTCACCTGGACGAGCTGGAGCCCAGCGCATATGCCAAAAAGCTGGCAGAATACCTGCCCGATGCCGAAACGGTGCTGACGCAGGCACGGGCGGACTATGAAAAGGGCGAATATCAGTGGGTCGCCCAGATCACCAACGCACTCGTATTTGCAGATCCCGGCAATACGGATGCGCGGTATCTCTGCGCGGATGCGCTGGAGCAGCTCGGCTATCAGGCAGAATCCGGCGCATGGCGAAACGCCTACCTGGTTGCCGCCTTTGAGCTGCGCAACGGGATCGACAATTATCCGCGCACCTCCCGCATCGGCGTGGGCACCACCGCCCAGGGCATGGACGCGCAGATGATGCTGGATTACATGGGCATCATGCTGGATACCGAAAAGCTCGCAGACAAGTCCTTTACGGTTCGCCTCAAGCTCGAGGACGGCGAGGACTATCTGCTGAAGCTCCATCACGGCGTGCTGCTGTACTACAGGGACACCGGCACGGCGGCCGCCGACCTGACGCTTTCAACCGTCCGCGTGGGCATCCTTGCCCTTGCAAACAGCGACCAGGCAAACATCGACGAGCTGGTAACGCTTGAAGACGGCGACGAGGCGCTGTTCCGGGCGCTCTGCGGCAGCATGACAACACCGGAGCTGTACTTCAATATCATAGAGCCATGAGCCGAGAACTCCCCCGCTTCCGCAATTGGAAAGCGGGGGAGTTTTGCAGGTGCAGGCGATCGATTCAGAGTCCCATTTCCTTTTTGACCTCGGCGAAGGCGCGGACGGCCAGGTCGATGTCCTCCTTGGTGTGGCCGGCGGAGATCTGGGTGCGGATCCTGTCCTTGCCCTTGGGGACGACGGGATAGCAGAACGCCACCACATACACGCCCTTTTCCAGCATGCGCCGGGCAAACTCGTGGGCGATCCTGGGATCATAGAGCATGACGGGAACGATCGGGTGCTCGCCGGGCAGAAGATCAAAGCCCGGCTTCTCCATCTCGGCACGGAAATAGCGGGCATTGCTGTGCACCCTATCCCGCAAAGCCGTGGATTCCTCCAGCAGCTCAATGGTGCGGATGGTGGCAGCGCAGATGGCCGGGGCCACCGTATTGGAGAACAGGTAGGGGCGGCTGCGCTGGCGCAGCAGATCCACGATGGGCTGGCGGGCGGCAGTATAGCCGCCGGAGGCACCGCCCAGTGCCTTGCCGAAGGTGCCGGTGAGAATATCCACCCGGTCCATGACGCCGCAGAATTCCGGCGTGCCCCGGCCGTGGGTGCCCATAAAGCCCACCGCATGACTGTCGTCCACCATGACCAGCGCGTCAAATTCATCCGCCAGGTCGCAGATGCCGCGCAGGTCCGCAATGTATCCATCCATGGAGAAAACGCCGTCGGTGGCGATCAGGATCTTCTTCGCACCGGCCGCCCGGGCTGCCGTCAGCTGCGCCCGCAGATCCTGCATATTGTTATTTTTGTAGCGGTAGCGCATGGCCTTGCAGAGGCGCACGCCGTCGATAATGGAGGCGTGGTTGAGTTCATCGGAGATCACTGCGTCCTCTTTGCCCAGAAGCGTCTCAAACAGGCCGCCGTTGGCATCGAAGCAGGAAGAATACAGAATCGCATCATCCATGCCCACGAATTTTGAGATTTTCGCCTCCAGATCCTTGTGGATCTGCTGGGTGCCGCAGATAAAGCGCACGGAGGACAGGCCAAAGCCCCACCGATCGTAGCTTTCCTTGGCTGCCCGGATCAGCTCCGGGTGGGTGGAAAGCCCCAGGTAGTTATTGGCGCAGAAATTTACCACGCCGGGGCTGGCGGTGGTATCGATCCGGGAATACTGCGGGGTGGTGATAACGCGCTCTTCCCGCCAGGTGCCTGCCTCCCGGATGGCATCCAGCTCAGCCCGGAATGCGGTCAATGCAGATTTCATAAAGTCAGCCCTCCTTTTTTGTCGTCCAGTCCAGAATGACCTTGCCGGACATTCCGGAATTCATTGCCTCGAAGCCCTTCTGGAAATCGGTATAGTGGAACCGGTGGGTGATCACAGGCGTTACGTCCAGGCCGCCCTGCACCATATAGCTCATCTGATGCCAGGTGTCCAGACGGCGGCCATAGATGCCCTGCAGGGTCAGCCCCTTGGTGATGATGGTATTCATATCCATGGAGACCGGCTTGTTGGAGATGCCCAACAGGGAGATCTTGCCGCCGTTGCGCATGGAATCGATCATCTGCCGCAGTGCCGCTGCATTGCCGGACATTTCCAGGCCCACGTCAAAGCCCTCCACCAGCCCCTGCTCCTTCATGATCTGGGGAAGGTCCTCTTTTGTGGTGTTCACCGCCGCATCCACGCCCATTTTTCGGGCCAGCCCCAGGCGATAGTCGTTGACATCCGTGATCACCACCCGGCGGGCACCGGCGTATTTGGCCACGGCGGCGGCGATGATGCCGATGGGGCCCGCGCCGGTGATCAGCACGTCCTCGCCGATCAGCGGAAACATCAGCGCCGTATGGGTGGCATTGCCAAAAGCATCAAAGAAGGCGACCACATCCTCATCCAGGCGCTCATCAATGAGAATGACATTGGATTCCGGGATGCAGACATACTCCGCAAACGCGCCGTCCCGGTCCACACCCACGGAGACGGTATTCTTGCACCACTGAATGTTGCCGTTGTGGCAGTTGCGGCAGCGGTGGCAGGTGATGTGCCCCTCGCCGGATACCCGCTGACCGACCTGCAGTCCGGTGACACCCTCGCCCAGGGCGGCGATCTCCCCCACATATTCGTGCCCGATGGTCATGGGCGGCCTGATGTGCTCCGCCGCCCAGGGATCCCAATTATAGATATGGACATCTGTGCCGCAGATGGCGGTTTTATGGATCCTGATCAGCACCTCGCCTGCTTTCGGCTGCGGCACGGGAACCCTGCGCAGCTCCAGCCCCGGCCCGGCGGCAGGTTTGACGATGGCGTCCATCCATTCACACATAATAAAAAGTCCCCCTGTCGGTTAAAATATACTATGGAAGCTCTGATGAAATCGGCAAGCGCTGTGAGCGAGAGATTTTTCGACCAATCGAGGTATCGAAAGCAGGGGAATACTGGATGTACCCGCAAGGGGCATACCGCATCCGTAAGCCGGCTCCCGCCGGCAACGGCTGCGCTATATTTCCCGTTTTCGGTACCGAAGCGTGGACGGAGAAGATCCGCTCACAGCCGCAGACGATTTATTCAGAGGTTCCCCATATTAAAGAAGGAGGCGAATCCGTACAGGCTATCATTGGCTCTCTACGAATTCGCCTTGATTTTCAAGCATTCCCTGCCGCCAGCGTCAGTCCTTGAGCACCAGGGCACAGGACGCGCCGGGCAGCGGAAGGCATGCGGTCTGCCGGGGTGCCTGCGGCAGGCCGGTGCAGTCATAGCAGTGCACCGCGCCCTCGCGCTGGCAGGCCGCCAGCAGGAAGGCCGTGCCCGGCACGGCACACAGCGCGCGGGGCCAGTCGCCGGTGAACCATTCCTGCATCGCACTGTACTGCGTTCCATTGCACTGCCAGGCGGAAACGGTATTGGGGCCACGGTTGCAAACATACAGAATTCCGTTTTCCGTAATGCAGGCGCCGCCCGGCCAATTTCTCAGCTCCCGGCAGCCGCTGGCCTGCACGGCAGAAAGGGGATTTCCGGCATCATCCAGCACCCGAAGACTGCCGTCCAGCTCATACACGCAGGTAATGGCGCCGTCCCCGGTGTCCAGCACCTGACGGGGGCCGCTCCCCGGCGGCTGGGGCAGAATCACGGCATCCCCCACCGGCAGATTGTCTTTCAGCGGGAACCGATACAGGCAGTGGTTTCCCAAATCCGCCAGGAAGAGCATTCCGCCCACAGTCTGTGCCCAATGGGCATTGGCACCATGGGGCTGAAATTCCCACAAGGCCTTGGAAAGGTCACTGCTCACAGCAAAGAACAGGCCGTTTCCAAAGCAGCTGCCGTAAATCACATTCCCGCAAGGGTACAGGTGACAAAGCGCCTGTCCGCCGGGGATTTCCAGGCGGGTGATTTCCCTCAATGCGCCGTTTTCCAGCGCATAGGCGGTGATGTCGGCGCCGTCCTGGCGCTCCGAGCCAACATAAATCCAGCCGTTTTCCCCCTGACAGCAAAAACTGGGAGCCCGGCCATGCCGCGCAGAGAAAACCGTGTGGAGCGTTCCGTCCGGTTCCAGACGGCACACCGCCAGGTCATCCCGACCCGGCGCGCCGTAGCCGGAAAGCAAAAGTGTATATTCGGGCACAGCAAATCCTCCCCGGTGTTTCGGTCAGCAGTCCAAATCGTGAGCCTTGATGCTGGTACCGCCGTCCACAAGCAGCACCTGGCCGGTGATAAAGGCGCTCATGTCACTGGCAAAGAACAGCGCCGTATTGGCAATGTCCTGCATCCGCCCCGGTTCCAGCGGCTGGCACCGGCGGATATTGGCATGAAACGCGCTCAATTCCTCCGGGGTCATTCTTTCCATGTCATCATAGAAAACGTCACTGACGACCACACCGGGGCATATGGTATTGATTCGGATGCGGTCTTTGGCGTAATCCAGCGCAATGGCGCGGGAAGCAGAATTCATGGCGCCCTTGGTTCCGGCATACAGCATGTTTCCCGGCTGGGTCATCAGGCTGTGGATGGAGGAAATGTTGACGATGCTGCCGCCTCCCCGGGCCTGCATCCCCGGAACGACCTTGCGCATACAGCGCAGCCCGCTGAGATAATTGGTTTCCAGCAGCCGGAACATATCCTCGTCCTTGTAATCCGCAGCAGGGCCATGGCAATTAACGCCCACCGTGGAAACCAGTACATCGATACCGCCGCTGTCACGGAGCACGCAATCCAAAAATGCCTCAGTCTCGTTGGCTTTTGCCAAATCCACCAGGTATCCACGGCAGTTGGGGCAAATTTCCTGCAGCTCTTTCTCTGTAGCAGATACATACTCTTTGTTGCGCCCGCCAAAGTATATGGTTGCTCCCTGCTGTGCAAAGAGCAGGGCAATGCTCTTGCCAATGCCCCGGGCAGCCGTGGTAATCAGCACATTTTTTCCTTGCAGCAGGTGGTTATAATCGGGAATGGTGCTTTGATACAGGGAGATGTCTCTCATATCAGTGTCTCCTTCTTCTGACCCGGAGCGCCGTAGCGTTCAATATCAAATTGCTGGTAAAGCTCCTCGATTGCATTCTCGTCCCCCTCCGCTGCACGAAGCTCCACGCTCCAATCCAGGCCACGGTATTTTTCTGCCGCAGGCTCCGCTTCAATAAAATGCAGCAGCTCCTGCATCATGGTACGGTTCCACACCACTGCATCCACGTCCGCCGTGGTATAGATGCCCGCTTCCAGCTTGGGGAAGGCGTACAGGTCACGCACCTGCATCTTATAGGCGTGGTTTATCACATAATCCACCATGTGGCTGGGGACAAACAGGATTCCGTTCTTGGTGCCTACCACAATATCTCCCGGCAGGCAGATGGCCGCGCCGATGCGGCAGGGGCCGTTGAACGCGGTGATTTGGCAATCCCGGATGGGCGTCGGGTCTACGCCGCGGTAAAACACCTGAACATCGATGTTCTGCATCTGCTCCAAGTCCCGCACGCCGCCCCATACCACAACGCCGCCGTTTTTGGTGCGGGCTTTGACCGCCGTGGTCAGATTGCCGCCCACAAAGGTGCCGCGCAGAATCTTGTCGTACAGGTCGCAGACGACCACATCATTTTCTTCCAGGCTGTCGATGACCCACTGGTTGCAGTCTCCCTTCCAGCCATTGCTGCGGGCCACCTGGAACACATGCTGACGCAGGTCGGGGCGCTGGGGCATGAAGCAGCAGGTCACAGCGCGGCCATACAGCTTTTTGCCCGGATGGAGGCTTTTCAGATCCCCCTGAAACTGGAATCGGTAGCCGCAGGAGTACAGCGGCTGCCAGATCTCCTCCTGGGTCAGGGTCTTGAGAATCTCAATTTTTTCGTCACTGACTTTGGGCCGCCCGTTGGGATAGCGCTCCCCTGTCCAGGCCGCCGTCATTGCAAGGATTTGTTCGCGGTCGTTCAGCAGCATATCCTTACTTCCTCCAGGGTGTAAAGTCGTGGGTGATGCCGGGGGCGCACCAGTAGGGGGCCGGGGCGCTCTTCCAATCCGGCATGCTGCGAGCCTCGGGGTCGTAGACCACATAGCCTTCCCGCAACGTGGCGACGCATTCCAGCTTCCCCTCGCCGGTCAGGCGGGCGCCGCCGCAGTCCAGATAGCCGAACTTTCCTTCCCGGTTGCGCAGCACTGCAATATCGGCGCAGCTGCCCACATTCAGGGTGCCCAGCTCCGGCCGGTGGAGGTTCAGCGCCGGGGCGCGGGTCACGCGATACAGCACATCCTTCAGGGGCATTCCCATAGCCAGGAACTTGCTGGCTACATACAGTAGGTCAATTGCCGGGCCGTTGATGTTGTGCTCGTGCAGGTCGGTGGAAATGGTGTCCGGCCAGAAATTTTGATTGAAGCAACCAACCGCCTGCCGGAACCAGAAGCTGCCGGAGCCGTGACCAACGTCAAACTGCACGCCTCGCGCCCGGTTCTCCAGCATATAGGGCTGCATCTTCCCCTGGTCGTCCATCAGCGGGAACTGCTGGGCAAACACATGGGTATGGACATCTCCGGGACGCAGGTGGGCCAGAATGTCCGGGTAGCTGCGCTCCGGGACGATGGGGATGCTGTCCACCATCACAATTTTGCCGCACAGCTCTGCCGCCTGCAGCGCGCCGTCGATGGAGGCCCAGATGGGGTGGCCGGGCTCTTCGTGCTTTGCCCAGTAGTGGGCACTCTTGACACCCACAATCACATCCGACCAGGTGTTTGCAACGGCGGCGGTAATTTCGGGATTGATGTCCTCCACGGCTTGCTCGGAGGGCGGATAGTGCATTCCCTTTGCAGCAATGTCAATAAACGCCAGAACACGCACCTTGGTGCTGTCAATAACGTTTTCCTTGAAGTCCCCAAAATTGCGCCAGCCGGTGGTACCGGCATCCACCGCAGTGGTAACACCGGCACGGAACATATATCCCTCTGCATTTACGGTACGCAGACCATCTGCCATCTGGTAAGGAAATACCGGATAGACATGGCAGTGCATATCAATCAGACCCGGTGCCACAATCAGCCCGGTGACATCCATAACGGTGTCGGCATCCGCGGGAAGTCCCTTGCCCCGCGCGGCAATTTTCCCGTCCTTAATGCCCAAATCACAAGGTTCCATCGTCCCGGTGCAGGGGTCATACAGCGCACCGCCCTGCAAAAGAACATCATACTGTGACATCTTGATTTCCTCCCAGCGTGTTGCGGTAGCGATCCGCAAGCACAAAGATCATTTCCACTTCTACAGGAATATTATGGTTGGGCATATTGCGGGTGCCCATGATGGTACGGGTGTGGAAACCCCGCTCCTGCAAAATTTCCATACAGGTATCGGAGAAGCCGTCGACGACCTTGTCCACCGCCTCGAAGCCCTCGCCGCAGTTGACCAGCGCCGTAGCCCGCACCAGGTGATGGATGCAGTCCAGCGAGCCATAGCGCTGCTGCACAGCACGCAGCAGGGTCTTGGCGCACTCCGATGCCGCCTGATACCCTTCCTCCAATGTGAGGTCTGCGCCAACTCTGCCGCGGAACAGCGGCTCGTAGGTATTGATGTCCTCCGGCCCGTGACCGGAAACAAACACAATTCCGTCCGCCTCCCGGATGGCAACCAGCGGCTTATAGCGCTCAAATCGGACAGGTTCACCGGGCATGATATTCACATTCCCCATGCGCCCCTCCTTATCTGCGTACCTTGATGATGGCATCCACGCTGACGGGCATATTGCCGGGCAGGACATAGGCACCCATGGCCGCACGGGCGTGCTGCCCGCGATGGCCGAAAATCTCCACCATCAGGTCAGAGAAGCCGTTCATCACCGGGGGCATATTGTAAAAGTCGCCAGCACTGTTTACAAGGCCCAGGGCCTTGACGAAATAATCCACCCGGTCCAGGCTCCCGATATAGGCCTGGATGGTGCGCAGCATGTTCAGCCCGCACAGCCGCGCCGCCTGGTAAGCGGTGGCTTCATCGATTTCGGCCCCGACACGGCCAACATAAACCGGCTTCCCGTTTTCATCCATCGGGTAGTGGGCGGAAATGTACAGTAAATCTCCTGCAAAAACGGCCTCCACGGCACCCTTGCCGCGCCAATCCGTCTGCTGCAGCTGAATGCCCAGCTGCTCCATTCTTTTTTCAGTTGCACCCATACTCAGTTTTCCTCCTTTAATTCCTGCATGCACCGCACCAGTGCGCCGCACACCGTCTTCACCTGGGACGGCGCAACCATGAGCGGGTTGAGCAGGATCCGGTTGCCTTCTTCGGCTCCGATGTAAATTCCCTCCCGACGCATCTTGTCCGCCAGGGACTCCGCGCTGCCGAAGGGCATCACCGCGTAGGTACGGGGCATGCACTGCCCCACGGGGCCCTCCTGGGTGCGGGTGATCTGGGTGAAGCCGCAATCCCGCAGCGTGCGCTCAAAGCTGCCGCACCGGGCGTTCAGGCGGCGCAGTTCGGCGGCCTCATCCTGCGCAAGATAGTGCTGCACGGCTTTGTACAGGCCCACGATCGCCTCCCGGGAGGTCTTGCAGCCACGGCAGACGCCGTCCTTTGGCGGCCCGTAGCGGCGGCAGCGGGCGATCCATTCTTTCTTTCCCACCACCAGGCCGGAATCCTGGGGGCCGCGCATGGTCTTGCCGCCGCTGAACACCACCAGATCGGCGCCCATTTCGGTGAATTTCCACAGATTCGCGGCAGGGGGATTCTGCGCGGCAGCGTCCACAAAAACGGGGACGTCGTGCCGGTGGGCCACCTCGATCACCGTTTCCAGCGGCAGGCTGTAATCCCGGCCAAAGAAGATAAAGTAAACAATGGCGGCTGTGGCAGGTGTGATTGTCTCTTCCAGCTCCTGCACCGTAGGCGCGGCGGTTTCCGTGCCGATGTAGCGCACCTTCGCCCCCACAGCAGCGCAGCCGCGGTCATATTGGTTGCGCTGTGCTGCAAACATTATCACTTCGGAGCGCGGGCCGGTTATCTCAGGCAGTGCATTGTAAATGGCCTCATCGTCACCGGCGAGAGCAGCTGCGGTGGCAATCATGATGCCGCTGGCCGCGCCGTTGGAGATATAAGCACCTTCGTTATGGGTCAGCTTTGCCAGCGCATCGCCGGTTTTTTCCTGCACTTCCGCCAGGTCTACGCAGCTGGAGGCGATCTCCCGCATGGCCCGCAGACTGGCCGCACTCATGCAGCTGGCGCCGTACTTGGTAAAGGTATCCTGGGCGTTGATATAGCGATGCAGGTTCAGCTCTTCAAAAATGTCCATGGATCACGCCTCGCCGTCGTCGGAAGCAAAGGGGTTCTCGCTGACCCAGGAGCGCTCTTCCTTTGGCTTGCTGTTTTCGGAGAAACTTGCAAACACATCGATGACTTCCTTCACCACGCTGCCGTTGTCCACCAGGCCTTCCCTCAGCGGCAGGATATGCAGCACATCCCATGCGTTCTGGGCAGCACGCCACAGGGGCAGGTGGGTCGCTTCGCACTCGTCGGTCACAGGGTAGCCCACATCGATCCAATGGTTCTCGATGGTGTGGTAGCGCGCTTCCAGCGTGGCATCCACCGTCTGGGGAGCCGTTTCGCCGTTGTCATCCAGCAGGCTGCGCAGGGTATCGATACAGGCGGAGATTCTGGGATGATAGTAATAGCAAATCAGCTCATGGTAATCCTGGCTGTCATAGTCCACCAGGTTGGGAATGGTCCGGGCAAAGGTAGTGCCCAGATCCCGCATCCAGGCGCGGAAGTCAGCGGGTGCGCTGCAGTCGGCGCCGGAAATATCCGGGTCGCAGGGACGGCCCTGGAACCGGCGGGCATAGGTCTCCACGTACATCTTGGTGTTCTCGCGGGTCATGGTCTCCAGCTGGGTCAGCAGCTGCTCCAAGATGGTGGCATGGAGTTCAAAGGTCTCGTGCAGGTTTTCGGCGGTCTTGCGGCACAGGAACAGCTCGAACATGCAGCGCAGGTGCATATTGAAGTTTTCGGTGATATACTGGCGCATCACATCGTACATATCCTGGCCGATGGCGTCCGTCTTCTGTTCATCGGGCAGAGCGGTCATGATGGTCATAAAGCCGGCAAGCAGATCTGCCACTTCCTGAGACTCGGTGACAGGAACCAGACGGCGCTGGGCACGGGACAGATAGCAGCGCTTCTGATAGCGGGCGTGGGAGCTGTCCCGGTCGCAGTAAACCGCCTGCTCCAATGCCTGCATGGCCTTGAGGCCTTCCTCTCTGGGGAGATTGCCGTAACGGCGGCGGGCAGAATCTATCAGGAAGCTGCCCACGGTGATTTTGCTGGGCTTCCATGCCAGCTGGAAAATCAAATCAAAGAAGTGCAGGCTTACGCCGCACAGCTCGGTGCAGTTGCCGAAGCCGTCGCCGTGGACGACCAGGTTGGGATCGGTCATCTCCTTGGCGGCCTCAATGTGGCGGCCGAAGTCGCCGTGCATGTGATCATCGCCGCCGAATTCGTTCAGAGGCTCCAGCACGTAACGGGCCTTGCGCAGCGGGCCATAGTTGGCATCCCGGTACATGGGCTCCCGGAAGGTGCTGTCGGTCTCCTTGCGGTTGGGCCACAGATCCAGGAAATACACTTCATCCGGCAGGTTGTCCACGAACCGCTGCATGACGCCGGGCATCGTCCAGATACTCGGCGGCGTGTTGGCGCGCACGCCCCAGCCGTCGTAAAACAGGCGGGCGCTGGGAATCAGATCATGCAGTGCCTCATAGGTATACTTGGGATAATTGATGTTAATGTTGATGAAATCCTCCACACCGGTGGAAATATGGTGCTCCGCCGGGGGGCAGCACACAAAATTGCTGGTGGGGCCGTATGCCTCAATCCAAACCTTGACAAAGGTCTGGATGAACGTCTTGTACATGGGATCCTCTGGGTAGAGGCAGGGCACCGTCTGGGGGGCGGCGTTGTCGTCCTTTACCCACTCGCAGCCGAAATAGCGGGCGTTGGGATACAGTTCCCGGAATTCCAGCGTCATCTCATCCGGCACCAGAGGAACCATGACCTCCATGCCCAGCGCCTGGGCATACTCGATGGAGTCGCGGATCATGTCACGGCGGGCAATGTCCTCTTCGGTGATCTCCACGCCGCTCAGCCCCAGCTCGATAAAGGTCTTCTTCCGGGCGTAGCTGTTCCAGCTGTACAGGCGGTAGGAGTTGATTTTATTGCGGGCGTACTTATCCAGCTCTTCCCGGCGCTCCGTCTCGTTCAGGAATGCGCCGTGGTTATACACCCACTGGCCGATGGTATGGCGCATTTTGAACTCGGAACGCTCCACCAGGGTCAGGCCCTCCGGCAGAGACAGGCTGGGGTTCTGTTCGAATACATCCCGGTCCCAGTAGAAGCCCACGCCGAACTCGGTCTGCAGCAGGTGGCAGACACTGTAGTACACGGAGCGGTCGTTGGAGCCGCTGATGACCAGCTCATCGCCGCGCACCGCATAGGCAACGCAGTCATTTTCGGTCTCGCTCTCGGCAGGCAGCACATCGGGGCAGCTGGCGGCGAATGCCTTGACTGCATCACTGGTGGAGGGGCGGCCGATGAGGATCTTGCCGCCGGTGACGGAGGTCAGGTAGCTCTCGTTGGTGATGACCAACGTGGCGCCGCTGATTTTCTTGACATAGCTGCGCAGCTCCTCCGCCGCATGACGGTCCAGCCAGGTGGCGCGGCTGCCCAGAATGATCGCACTGCTGGGAATGCTCTTTTGCGTTAAGTGAAACATAAATGGTTCCTCCTGTTTTGTATTAAAATGGGGGGTAAGAGTCTTTTAAAATTTCTTTCATTCCATCGGAATGGGAGCAAAGGATTCGGGGCGGTGGAAATCCGGCCGGGGCGTGCCGGTCGCTCTCCAGCAGCCGTACCGCTCTTCCGGCGGGCCGGAGCACTGGTAAAAATTCCCGATCGGATTCTGGGGGCAGTCAGGCGCGCCGGCGCCGTACACCCGGCGCAGGAAGGCAAAGGGGACCTCCAGCTCCACGCTCCACATCTCCGGCGTTCGGTCGGCACGCACCCGGGGGTAGTCCTCCAGCGCCGGACTGGGGAAGCTGCGGTGCGCCCGGTCAGGTCCCTTCTGCAGCAGAAGCGTCCCCAATGCATTCATTTCGAAATTGAGATAATCTTCCGAAAAGGCCGGGAAGGGATTCAGGAACACCTCCAGGCAGCTGTCCAGGCAGACCATGCTGTTTGGCCGGGTGCAGGTGATGCGGGGATCAGGCTCCAGGCACCACAGCCGGAAATGCAGGGCGTCGGCTGTGCGCCTCACCCTTGCAAAGGCCCCGGGACGGCGGCTGCCGCCCCAGGGGAATTGTGTGATGGAAATGGCAGTGTTCGTCATTTTTAGCCCTTGACGCTGCCCACCACGATGCCCTTGGTGTAGTACTTCTGCAGGAAGGGATACACACACATGATCGGCAGTGCCGCCAGCAGGATCTGCGCCGCCTCGATGGTCTTTTCGCTGATCTTTGCCATTCTGGCCAGCTGATCCGGGGTCATCAGGGTCTCGATATTATTCTTGGACTGCATGAGGATGGTAGCCAGATAGGTCTGCAGGGGATACTTATCCGGAGTGTTCATGTACATGTAGCCGTCCATCCAGCAGTTCCAGTTGGCGACGGTGGCGAAGAGGATGATGGTCGCCAGCGCAGGCAGGCACATGGGCAGGTAGATCTTGAACAGGACCTGGGGCTGGGTCGCGCCGTCGATCACCGCCGCGTCCTCGATCTCCGAGGGGACGCCCCGGAAGAAGTTCATGATCAGGATCATGTAGCCGATGTTCATGGCGCCGGGCAGGGTCAGTGCCCAGATGGTATTCAGGAGCCTCATCTTGTTGAGCACGATGTACGAGGGGATCAGGCCGCCGTTGAAGAGCATGGTGATGATAAAGAACCAGGAGCACACGGTTCTGCCGTGGAATTTCTGATTCGGCTTGGAAAGCGGGTACGCCGTCATGACCACCAGGAAAATATTTACAGGAACGCCGATGGCCACGCGCTTGAGCGTAACACCCAGCGAGGCCCAGAACTGGCTGTCTTCCATGACGTAGCGGTAGGCGTTCAGGGTAAAGCCGATGGGATAGAAAGTCACGTTGCCGGCCACCGCCTCCGTGCGGTTGGACAGGGACAGGGCAATGACATGAATGATGGGCAGGACACACACGACCACCAGCAGGCTGAGGAAAATGCCGTTGATCACGTGGAATGGCGTCATTTTCTTGCGGTTCATAGCAAAATACTCCTTGCGTGATAAAGTAGTAGTTTTTTCCGTCCCTCTCCAGGGACCGTGCAGCGGACGGAAAGGCCCGTCCCCTTTGCTCAGAACACCTGATAGTTAAAGCGCTTCGAGGCAATCCGGTAGGAGATGACCACCAGAATGAAGGAGATCACGGATTTCATCATTCCGACTGCGGCGGACAGGGACCACTGGTGATTGACAAGGCCCAGACGGTAGACGAGGGTGTCGATGATATCGGCGCTCTTGTAGACCATGGGGTTGTACAGGAGCATGATCTGCTCCATACCGGCGCTCAGCACGGAGCCCAGAGAGAGCACAAGGAGCATCACAACGATGGGGCGGATGGCGGGCAGGGTGATGTGCCAGATCTGCTGCCAGCGGTTTGCGCCGTCCAGAGCGGCGGATTCGTGCAGCGTGGGATCCACATTGGTGATGGCCGCCAGGAAGATGATCATGTTATAGCCCATGTCCTTCCATACATCGGACACAATGATAATGATGGGGAACCAGGTATTGCTTCCCAGGAACATGATCGGATCAATGCCGAACTTGGAAAGCAATCCGTTGATCATGCCGTCGTACTGGAACAGGCTCCGGAGCACGCCGCTCATGACGGCCCAGGAGAGGAAGTAGGGCAGGAAAAACACGGTCTGCGAGACCCGCATGAACTTGGGGTGGATCACTTCGTTGAGCAGCAGCGCCAGGATCAGGGGCACCAGCAGGCGCAGGATGATCTTGCAGATGGAAATGGACAGCGTATTGCCCACCACATTCCAGAACGTTGGCAGCGACATCATGTCCCGGAAATTCTTCAGGCCCACCCAGGGGGAATTGGCAAAGCTGCGCAGGGGCGTGAAATTCTGGAAGGCCATGGTCAGTCCGAACATGGGAAGGTACGAAAAGATCAGGGTGAATGCCACACCGGGGATCAGCATCAGATACAGTGGCAATTCCTTCTTGAAGATCACGATTTTACGTGTGCGCTTGGTGGCGAGTTGTTGTCCCATAACGTCTCCTCCTTCTTTGACTGAGGGCTACGGTGCAGAAAAGGCACGGTTGGATTTGCCTGTGCCGGCCTGGGTAAAGTGCCTGTATTCCCTGCCGGGCACCGGGCATGTGACCTTTTTCTACACATTTAACAGTTTTTTGCCCATATGTATGGGTTTATTGTAGCTTTCGCCAGAGGCAGTTTCAATCAATATAACTTGACATAGGATGCCGTTCTGTTTACATCGGAACATCCCCCGGCGCGGGCGGGATTTCTATATGGAAATACAGCTCCGGCACACGCCGGGCTGCACTTTTCCGCCCTGCGCGGAGGCGGTCAACTGCCGGAAAAGCGGGCCGGATACCGGAAAACGGGGATATTTCCGCAATTTCATTAAGATATTACGCGGCCCTGTCTGCCGGGCTGCCCGGATGGGACACTTGAGAAACACGCCCTGACACAGAGGCAAACAAATGCAGAAATATTGAAAATGTAAACAGAACGGCATCCCATGTCAATTTCTATTGATTGCAAACGATTCTAGCAGTGAGTACAATTAAAGCATGCAAAGCGCGCGTAACTTTGTACAAATCAACAAATGAAAATCAAGAGGAGGAACTACTGTGAAAAAGACTACAAAACTCTTTGCACTCATCCTCGCGGTTGCCATGGCGCTCAGCATTGCGCTTCCCGCTTCCGCCACCGATGCCGCCCTGCCCGAGGGCATGGAATGGATGACCCCCTTTGACGAGACGGTCAAGCTGAACGTTGTCGTCGGCTGGGATGCCGACAGCGGCGTGAAGGAAGGCACCACCCCCGAGACCAACTCCCTGGTTCAGATCGCCAAGGATTTCCTGAACATCGAGCTGAACTTCCTGTGGATGGTTCCCAATGACCAGCTGGAAGAGCGTCTTGCTCTGCAGATCAGCTCCGGCGATATCCCCGACATCGTGATGCTGAGCAGTGGCTACTTCTATGAGTTCATGGACAGCGATTACCTGCGCGACCTGACCGATGCTTACGACAAGTACGCCAGCAGCGACCTGCGCGGCGTTCTGACCTCCCTGGGCGACGCTCCCATGCAGTACTCCTCCCGTGACGGCAAGCTGTATGGCATTCCCGCCGCTTTGGATCCCACCGAAGGCGTTGCCGGCCTGTACTACCGTCAGGACTGGCTGCAGGCTCTGGGTCTGGAAGAGCCCACCAATGTGGACGAAATGAACGAAATGCTGGTGAAGTTTGCCGAGTACGGCCCCACCGTCAACGGCGGCAAAGCCACTGCCGGCCTTGGCTCCACCTCCAGCGTGCTGAACACCAACTTTGCCCTGGCCGCTTACTTCCAGGCCTACGGCGCATATCCCAACAAGTGGATCATGCGGGACGGCCAGCTGGTCAACGGCGTTGTGCAGGACGAGATGCTGGACGCTCTGAACGGCCTGAAGTACCTGTACGATAACGGCGCTCTGGCTCCCGACTTTGCTACCTGGAACTCCGATCAGTTCACCGAGCGCGTGACCAGCGACCAGGTCGGTGCTACCTTCGGCACCTACTATATCCCCGCATGGCCCCTGAACCACAACAAGGATGCCAACCCCAACGCCGAGTGGGCCGAGATCAACCTGGCCAACCTGGGCGGCAAATCCAAGCCTGCCATGAATCAGGCCAGCATCCAGTTCTTCAATGTCGTTACCAAGAACGCGCCCAAGAACGCGGAAGAAGCTCTGATTAAGCTGCTGAACCTGGGACTTGCCATCAACGACAACTGCCCCACCGACAAGTCCATCTTCGAAGGCAGACACCTGGCTGCCAACGGCGGTGCCATCTTCTACCTGCCTGCTTATGTCTACTTCCCCGTGCCCTGGGCAACCTACCGTCCTGAGATCTGGGCTGCCTACGAGGCAAAGGACCCCGATTCCCTGAAGGTCGAGTACGAAAAAGAGATGTACGGCTACATGGAAGACTGGCTGGTCAACGGCAACAACTCCGAGCAGCGCGGCACCTCCTGGGGCATGTACAAGAGCCGTCTGGAGAAGAACATGGGCATCGACATGGGCCTGCAGGCACGTGAGACCGGCTTCTATGAGCCCAACTACTTCTACGGCCCCGCCACTGCCACCGAGCAGCTCGCTTCCTCCACGCTGTCCGACATCACCACTTCCTTCGTGATCGAATACATCATGGGTCAGAAGACCGAGGCCGACTGGGAAAGCTTCAAGCAGACCTGGAACAGCCTGGGCGGCGCTGACTGGACCAAGGAAGTCAACGAGCAGTACTCCAGCATCGTCGGCTGATAACCTGCCGTTTCCTCTGACAGATAACGCATAACCTACACAGCCCCGGCCGCCGAACAGCGGCCGGGGCACTGCATTACCGAGAAAAGCCCAGCGGGCTTTCCCTGCACATGGAAGCCCCCGCATCATCCGATGCGGGGGCGAAGTGCTTATTTCCCTTTTCCGAGGTCATCAAAGTATTGCTTGGGCGTGATACCCGTGTTGCGTTTGAAAAACAGGATGAAGGCCGAGGGGGATGCGAAGCCGGTGCGCTCTGCCACCTTTTTGACCAGCTCGCCCTGGGCAATGAGCTTTTTGGCGTGCTGGAGCTTGGCTTTTTCGATCTGATCCGAGATCTTGATGCCGGTGTTCAGGCGATAGAACCGGGACAGGTACGACGGGTTGAAGCCGCTGATGCGGGCAAGGGTGGCCAGGGAAAGGTCGTAGCTTTCCACATTCTCATCGATATAGCGGTCGATGCGCCGGATGATGGCCTGGGTGCTGTGGGTCTCGTTCTTCTCCCGCCGATGGCAGGTATCGGCGCACACGGCGGTGAATTCCTGCAGAATATCCTTCTGGGCGGCATAATTGCTGTGCAGATAGTGGTTAAAGAGCGCAACGCAGGCGGTATCCCGGGCGGAGTCCGCTTCCGACAGTTCCTCGAAAATGTCCCGCCGGGCGTCCAGCAGCAGGGCAAAGAGCAGCAGCAGCTGTTCGCTGTTCAGCGCGGGCGGAGCGGGGGAATCAAAGAAAGTGGCATGCATCATGGCCTGCACAGCGTCGGCACTGCCCGTGCGGATCAGCTGATCCAGCGACTGGAGCAGGGCAGAGAACTGGAACTGGCTCTGGATCACGGCCTTCTGCGCCCCCAGCAGGGCGGTGTAGGTATTCTCGTCCGCGATCAGCAGACGGCCGGTGCCCTGATCCACCATGCGGTAGATCCGGTTTAAGAGGCTGTATTGCTCGCTCAGCCGCTCAAAGGGGACCGGATTTCCCACCACAATGCTCACCGGCCAGTTGGCTGTGTCGTTGAGCTGCTGCTGCATTGCCTCGAACACCGCATACAGATAGCGCGGGGTGGGCGGCGCGGCGGCGGCACTACCCTGGATCAGCCACACGAAGGTGCCGTTTTCCGGGATCAGGAATTCCGTGGTCAGCTGCGAAAGCTGGGCAGCCAGGATGTTATCCGCCAGCAGCAGGCTCTGCAGATGCTCCGACGTGCGGGCGGCGGCATCCTTGCCGATGACCATGGTCACCGGGCGGGCAACATCCAGCGTAGGCTGCAGCGTGGTCAGCTGGTGGGAAAGCTCCTGCCAGCCGCTGCTGCCGCGCAGAAAATTTTCCAGCGCCGCGCGCTGCAGAAAGCCCTGCATGCGGGTGTAGCTGCGGCGCATCTCCACCCGCTCCAGCTCCATGCGGGCCTCCTCGGCACATTTGGCGATCTCCTCATCGATCTTGGCCAGCACCACCTCGTCGCCTTCCATTTTCAGAAGGTAGCCATGGTACAGCGGGGATTTGGACGCCTGGTGGATATACTGAAAATCATCAAAGCCGCTCAGAAACACGAAATGGATGTGGGGCCACAGCGCCTCCGTCTCGCGCTGGAGGGTCAGGCCGTCCATATCCGGCATGCGGATATCGGAGAGGACCACATCCACCTTGTTGTTCTGCAGCACGGAGAGAGCATGCTGGCCCGAAAAGCTTTTCAGCACGATCACGTCGTCGTCATAACGGCTTTCAAACTGGCTGGCAAGCCCCTCCACGATATTCGGCTCGTCATCAACGATCAGCAGTGTCTGCATGGGTATTTTCCTCCTTTGAATGCGCGGATGATTCCGGCGGGGCAGAATTCAGCGGGTGCGCCGGATGGAGCGGGATATGCAGCCGCACGCCGAAGCCGCCCAGGGTGCCGTGGCCGACCTGCAGGGTGCCGCCCAGCAGCTGGATGCGCCGCTGGACATTTTTCAGCGCGGTGCATTCCGTCTGGCGGTCAGTGCTGTTCAGGTATTGGGTCAGCGCTTCCAGATCCGCATCCGGGCAGCTGCCGTTGTTCTCCACAAAAATGTCAAGCGAATCGCCGCCGGATTCAAAGCGAAGCTGGATGCAGCCGTTTTCTATTTTCTCCACGCCGTGGTTATAGGCGTTTTCAAACATGGGCTGCAAAATAAAGCGGGGCACACTCAAATCCCGGTACTGCTCCGGCAGGGGCTGGAGCTGCACCGTGATGCGATCGCCGAAGCGGATGGTCTGAATTTCCGTATAGTCCACAATGTTCTGATATTCCATGGACAGGGGGACCACCGTCTGGGCACTGCGGGTGATATAGCGATAGTAGGCGCTCAGCTTCATGCTCATTTCCGCGACGCCCTCGGTATCCTCCATCTTCGCCATGCGGTAAAGATGATAGAAGCTGTTGTACAGGAAGTGGGGATTGATCTGTGCCTGCAGGTACTTGATCTCGGACTGGTAGGCCAGCTCCTTGCTGTAATACGCCTGCTCCAGGGTATTCTGCAGCTCGCCGCCCAGCTGGACGAAGGCGCGGTGCAAAAAGTCCATATCCTTGCCAGTGTAGGCATCGGTCAGCAGGATGCCGGTGTGCTCCATCTCCTGCAGCTGCTTTATGATCCGGTGGAACGGCCGGGTGATCAGCTGCCACACCAGGAATACGAAGCTGCCCGCAGCCATCAGCGTGATGACGGTCTGCACCACGATCCAGACCGTGAACGGCGCCACTGCCTCCCGCAGCGCGTGGGCACCGACATAGCGCGCGGCCCACAGCCCCCACTGCCCCACCGGCTGCAGGGCGCGCAGGCAGTCGGCGCCATCCACAGTGGCGGGCATCATGCCGGCGGCATTGTCTGCCGCGGCGGCCCGGATGTCCGCCAGGATCGCATCGGGGGAGAAATCACTTTCGGCGCTGACGGCGGAAAAGCTGCCGCCGGCCCCCGTGCAGTAGATGGCCGCAGTCTGGCCGCCGGCGGCATACTGCCCGCACAGCCGGTCCAGCTGCTTGGAGGAAAGCCGGGCCCATACCAGCGCCGTGGCGGCTCTGCTGCTGAAGCTGCTGGCATCCGAGATCATATACAGCTGCCCGTCCACCGCCAGCACGGCGCCGTGGCCCGGGATGGCGTCATAGGCGTCGATCAGCTGCTGCTCCGCGTCCGTGGGCGTGTTGTATGTACCGGTGGAATGGATGCATTTATCCAGCCCGCGGAAATATACCGAGGTGGAATCGATCAGGCTGCTGGTATTCTGGAGGCTGTAAAGCTGATCCGTCATGCGCAGCACGGATTCATACAGCGCCGGGAAAGGGGTAGGCGCCGGGGCCAGCGACAGCCAGAGCGTGACCGAGCGGGTAAGGGTGTATTTCATCTGGGTGCTGATGCGTGTCAACTCACTGTCCAGCCGGGCGGAAAAATCCTCGGCCTGCGCCGCATAGGCCGCCTGGGACTCCTGCATGGCATTGCTGCGCAGCCGCAGGGTGACGGTGATGCCGGCGGCGTAAATGGCCAGCGCGGAAATCAGGAAGATACTGATGAGCCTGCGGGACAAATTGGAAGAAAGGTGGTTGGAATGATCCTGGGGCATGAAGCGCCTCTCCTTTGCGGCAAAATTTTCACAGCCGCGGGGCTGTTTTTCTGCAAAGCTCTATGATACTCTATTATAGACGAATTCCGCCGGAATGCAACATAACGATTTGTTGATGTCGCATCATTGTTTGTTGATAAGCGCTTGCACAAGTCATGGAAAGCCTTATGATAGGGATAGAAATATGCCCATCATACCGCTTTTGGCAGCGGCAAAAACAGGAGGGATCCCCAATGCTGAACGATGCCCAGAACAATAAACTTCTTTCCAAGCTGCGCCGGGCACTGGAGGTTTTTGAGCCTTATGTGTTTACAAAAATCGCCCGACTTCCCTTTGCCATGTACGAAACCGCCGAACGGCTGGAGGTGATCCCGGACGAGATGCTGTTTCAGCCGCCGGAGCAGCGCCCCGCGGGCGCGGTCTGGGGCGGCGAGGGACGATACTGCTGGTTCCTGACCCAATATACCCCGCCGGCGGCGCTGGCCGGGCAGCCGCTGTATCTGTATCCGGAACTGGGCGGCTATGAGGCCATGCTCTGGGTGGACGGGCAGCCCTACGGCACCTATGCCACCAAGATCGTGGTCACCCGGCACGGCAACCACTACTGCGACTGTATCACCCGGGCGGCAGAGCCGGGGAAGCCCATCCGCATGGCCATCGAATTCTACGCCGGGCACTATGTGATCGGTGAGCAGCCCTTTGAAGAGCGGATCCATCGGGATTTCCGCTTCACCGCCCAAAGGCTCTGCGTGTGCACAAAGGATCAGGAGGTGCTGGATTTCATCCTCGACCTGCGGGTGCTGCTGCAGCTGGCAGATAAGCTCCCCGAGACCTCCTTCCGCCGGGCAGAGCTTCTGAACGTCCTGACCCGGGTGCATTCCGTTTTGTACTATGACCCGGAGGCGGTGGATCCGGATACCTGGCACGCTTCTCTTGCCGAGAGCCGCCGCATCATGGCCGCCGCCCTCTCCCGCCATAACGGCGGCAGCGCTCCCGCCGCGGCGCTGATAGGACACAGCCACATCGACACGGCGTGGCTGTGGACGCTGGAGGAGACCACCAAGAAGATCGCCCGCACTGCCGCCAATCAGTTTAACCTGATGGATCAGTACCCGGAGTACCGGTTCATTCAGAGCGCTGCCTATCACAGCTGGCTGATGGAGCAGCACTATCCGCAGATTTTCCGGCAGCTGCAGCGCCGGGCCGCCGCCGGGCGGTTCGAGCTCAACGGCGCGGTATGGGTGGAGTGCGACTGCAACATCCCCTCCGGCGAATCGCTGGTGCGCCAGTTCCTGTGGGGCACCAGCTACATCCGCAGCCGGTTCGGCCTGGAGCAGAAGGCCTTCTGGCTGCCGGACACCTTCGGCTACAGCGCCGCGCTGCCGCAGATCATGCGCGGATTCGGCGTGACGGGCTTCCTGACCACCAAGCTTGCCTGGAACGACACCAACCGCTTCCCCTACGAGACCTTTGTATGGCGGGGGATCGACGGCTCCGGCGTCACCGCCCACTTCTTCGTCATGGATACCTGGCCCGACCCGGCAGGACTGCTGGAGCGAATCGAGGGCATCGGCTACAAGGATCACATCGCCCGGAAGCAGGCATTCCCGGAGCGGCTGATCGCCTTCGGCTACGGCGACGGCGGCGGCGGTCCCCAGTTTGAAATGATCGAAGCAGCCCGCCGCCTGCATGACCTGGAGGGCTGCCCGAAGGCGGAATATACCTCCATCAACGATTTTGTGGAAAAGCTGGAAGCCGCCGCGCCGGAACTTCCGGTATACGACGGCGAATTGTACCTGGAGCTGCACCGGGGCACGCTGACGGCAAAGCAGCAGATCAAAAAGAACAACCGCATGGCGGAAAACCTGCTGCGGCTGCTGGAGCTGGACCTGACCCGCCGGGCCGCGGCAGCGCATGCTCCGGCGGACGGTACGCCGGTACATCCCCTGTGGAATACCCTGATGGTGAACCAGTTTCACGACATTCTGCCCGGCAGCTGCATCGCCCCCGCCAACGACCGGAGCCTGCGGGACATGGCGGACATGCTCCAGAAGGGGACGAATATGCTCCGCAGCCGGTTTGCCCCCGCTCAAAACTGCTATACCATCCTCAATCCCCTGGATGAGCCCTGCCGGGATGCCTTCTACCTGCCCCCGGTCGCCCCCGGTATGACCGCACAGGAACCCGGCGTCACCCTGCAGGCCGTCACCCTGGCCGACGGACAGGCCGCCACCGCCGTATACGGTCTGGAGCGCCCCGCCCTGGGTGCAGCGGTGCTGCACCTTGTCCCCGGGAAGGCCGATGCACCGGCCAGCCCCTTCGTCTACACCGGCAGGAAGCTGACGACCCCCCTGCTGGAGGCGGAGCTGGACGAGGCGGGCCGCATCACCTCGCTGATCACCCGCGCCGACGGCATGCAGTGGGCGGACGGGCCGATGAACACCCTGCTGCTGGCAGAGGATGTTTCCGCCGGCTGGGACGGCTGGGACATCGACGCGGACTGCCTGATGAAGCTGCGCCCCGCCGGGCAGCTGACCGGGCAGGAGGTAACGGTGAACAGCTCCCACGAATTCCGCCTGCACAGCCGGTATGAGCTGGGGACGGCAACGGTGGTGGAGCAGGATATGATCTTCCGCGCCGAGAGCACCCTGGTGGAATGGCAGACGGTGCTGCACTGGAACGAAAAGCACCGGGTGCTGAAGGCCGCCTTCCCCACCAATCTGCGCGCCAAGGCCGCGCGGCATGAGATCCAGTTCGGCTATATCGAGCGCCCGACCACCGCCAACAATGTGATCGAGCAGGCCATGTTCGAGCGGTGCAACCACCGCTATACGGATCTTTCCGAGCCCGGACGGGGCATCAGCATTTTCAACGACTGCAAGTATGGCATCAGCGTCCAGGGCGGCACCCTGGCACTGACCCTGGCCAAGGGCGGCACCCGCCCGGATCCCCGCGGCGATGCGGGCACCTACACCTTCCGCTACGGCATCCAGCCCCACACCGGGGGCTTCTCGGCCGAGGTGGTGCGCCGGGGCATGCGGTTTGACCGGCTGCCCTTCATCGTGGAAAGCGATGCACCGGCGGGGGCATTCCTGAGCACTGACTGCCGCACCGTGGTGGTCGAGAGCGTCAAACCCTGCGAGGACATTCAGAATGCGATGATCGTCCGGCTGTACGAATGCGAGGGCAGCCGCACCGGGATCGTTGCGCTGCGCACCGGCTTCCCCGCCGCCGGGGCATTCCAGTGCGATATGGCGGAAAATGAGCTGCAGCCCATCGACCTTGCTGCGCTGGCCCCCTTCGGCCCGTTTGAGATCCGGACCATCAAGATCCGGTACTGAGAAAGGAGTTCACCATGAATATCGCCAACCGCTGCATTTCCACCGACGCACGCCGCCGCGCCGAAAAGCTGCTGCGCGAGCTGAGCCTGGAGGAAAAGGTCCGCCAGCTGGGCTGCACCACGCTGCTCAGCGAAGACAAGCTCCCGGAAGAAAAAGATCTGGCAGGCGGCATCGGCGCCATTGCGCTGCTGGACATCTGCGAGGAGCCGGAGGCGCTGGCCGCCCGGCTGAAAAAGCTGCAGCAATATGTGATGGAGCATTCCGAGCACCATATCCCGGCGCTGTTCCACTGCGAGGCACTGGGCGGGCCGGTGGTGCCGAAAACGGTGCTCTACCCCAATTCCATCGGCCTGGGTGCCACCTTCGACCCCGCGCTGGTGCGGGACATGGCCGATACCATCCGCATGCAGATGCGCGCCATGGGCATCCTGCACGCGCTGTCGCCGGTTCTGGATGTGGCAAAGGATCTGCGCTGGGGGCGCGTCAATGAGACCTACGGCGGCGACCCGACCCTGAGCGCCGCCATGAGCTGCGCCTTTGTGGAGGGGCTGCAGGGCAGCGACCTGTCCACCGGCGTGGCCGCCACCGCAAAGCATTTTCTGGGCTACTCCCAGACGGTGGGCGGACTGAACCTGACCCGCACCCAGGCAGACGCCCGGGAGCTGCGGGAGGTATTTGCCAAGCCCTTTGAGGCAGCCATCCGCAAGGCGGGCATCCGCACGGTGATGAACAGCTACTCCGAATGGGAGGGCCGCCCCGTGTGTGCCAGCCGCGCACTGCTGACGGATCTGCTCCGCGGAGAACTGGGCTTCGACGGCCTGGTGGTCAGCGATTACCGCTCCATCCAGCGCCTGTGCGGGGACATTCTCGCCACGGCAGACGACATTACCGACGCCGCCATCCAGTGCCTGACCGCAGGACTGGATATGGAGCTGCCCGACCGTCTGGGCTATGCCGAGGGATTGGTGCAGGCATTTGCGGACGGCAGGCTGGACACGGCATTCCTGGACCGCGCCGTGCTGCGGGTGCTGACCCTGAAATATGAGCTGGGACTGTTTGACGAGCCCTATCCCCAGTGGCAGCAGTACTGCGGCGCCTTCGCGGATACCTCCGCCGGTGAAAAGCGTGCCACCCGGGAGAGCATCACCATGACCAAAAATGAGCATGACCTCCTGCCTCTGCGTGACCGGGGCATCCGCCTGGCGGTGATCGGCCCGGGGGGCAGCAGCCTGCGGCTGCTCTATGGCGGCTACACCCAGCCCTCCATGCTGGAGATGTTCCAGGTGGTGCAGGATTCCAGCGAAATGGCCGGTGTCGGCAGCAAGGATGCGCCCAAGCCCGTCCGGAAATATGACCTTGCTGCCACGGATCGGGAGATCCGCAAGGTGCGCCCGGAGGCGAAAACCATCTTTGAGGCGCTGCAGGAATATTACCCCAACTGCACCTATACCCAGGGCTGCGACTACTTAGACCCTGCGCAAACGGATTTCGATGCCGCCAAAGCGGCGGCCACCCAGGCGGATGCCGTCATCCTGTGCCTGAGCGGGAAAAACGGCTGGGGCCGCCACTGCAATACCGGCGAGGGCAACGACTCCGCCAGCCTGGATCTGCCCGGCGCTCAGGAGGAGCTGGCGCGGATCGTAATGGCCGCGAATCCCCGCACGGTGGTCGTCCACACGGATGGGCGGCCGCTGACCAGCCCCCGCATTTACGCGGAAGCCGCCGCCATTTTAGAGGCATTCACCCCCGGAACCTGGGGCGGGTCGGAGCTTGCCGCCATCATCGCCGGACGCTGCAGCCCCGCCGGCTGTCTCCCGCTGGCGCTGCCCCGCACGGCAGGGCATGAGCCCATGTTTATGGCCGAGCACCGGGGCACCACGGGGCAGAGCTTTGTGGCCGGTTCCCTGAACCCCGACGGCTACTGGCAGTCGGATCTGCGCCCGCTGCGTCCCTTTGGATATGGCCTTTCCTACACCACCTTTGCCTATGAGGACTTCTCCGTGCAGGTTGCCCCGGATGGGACTGCCACCGCTCGGGTGACGGTGCGCAATACCGGCAGCTGTGACAGCGAAACCGTGGTCCAGCTGTACGGCCGGGATATGATCGCCAGCATCGTTCGTCCCGAGCAGGAGCTGCTGGGCTTTGCCCGGATCGCCATTGCCTGCGGGCAGCGGCGCACCGTATGCTTCCGGTTCCATCTCAACCAGATGGCCTTCCCGGATGAGCACGGGCGCTGGCATGTGGAGGCAGGCCGCTTCCGCTTCTTTGCAGGTCCCAACAGCGCCGACCTGCCGCTGACGGCGGAATACACCCAGCCCGTCACCTATGAGGTCCTGCCGGAGGCGCGGGAATATTTCGCGGATTGGCAGCTCACAGAGGAATAAGCAGAGCATCACAAAAACCCGGCCGACGAGAAAGATCGTCGGCCGGGTTTCATATTAAGGGAACCTCTGATTGAATCGGCAAGAGCTGGCAGCAAAGGATTTTGTTCCCAGGCAAAGGATGGAAAATGGTGGAATACTTTGTGTATTTCCCATTTTTCATCCTGCGGCATGGGGACAAAAGGCCCGCTGCTCAGCCGCAGACGATTTATTCAGAGATTCCTAAGGTGTTACTTCAGTTCTTCTTTTCCGGGGATGCCGGGGTGGGTCAGGGACATGGGATCCAACGCCCGGTTCAGCTCCTCTTCGGACAGGAGGTGCTCCTCCCGGAGCAGCTTTCTCACCGGCTGGCCGGAGTGGATGGCGCGCTTTGCGATGTCGGCGGCGCGCTGATAGCCGATGTAGGGCACCAGCGCCGTGATCGTGCCCACGCTGTTTTCCACCAGGCTGCGGCAGTGCTCGGCGTTGGCAGTGATGCCGACCACGCAGTTTTCCGTCAGCGTGTGCACCGCGTGGGCCAGCGTATCCATGGACTGGAACAGGCAATAGAAAATGATGGGTTCAAAGGCGTTCAGCTCCAGCTGACCGGCCTCCGCCGCCATGGTGATCGTCACGTCATTGCCCACGGCAAAGAACGCCGCCTGGTTGACGACCTCGGGGATCACCGGGTTCACCTTGCCGGGCATGATGGAAGAGCCGTTCTGCCTGGCGGGCAGGTTGATCTCCCCAAAGCCGGTCCGCGGGCCGGAGGACATGAGGCGAAGATCGTTGGCGATCTTCGAGAGCGTTACCGCGCAGGCCTTCACCGCACCGGACACGGCAACAAAGGGATCCAGATGCATGGTGGCGTCGATCAGGTCATCCGCCTGCTGCAGATCCAGCCCGGCGACATCGCAGAGAATGGGCACGATGTTCCGGAAGTACTCTTTATCGGCGTTGATGCCGGTGCCGATGGCCGTGCCGCCCATGTTCAGCGTCTTCATCTCCTGGGAGGCGGTGTCCATGCGCCGGATGCTGCGCTTGACGGAATCCGCATAGGCCATGAATTCCTGCCCCAGCCGGACGGGGACCGCATCCTGCATCTGCGTTCTGCCCATTTTGATGATGCCGTCGAATTCCCGGGCCTTGGCCGCGAAAGCCTTCTGCAGAAGATTCAGCTCCCGGCGCAGCCTCTCCAGGAGCCGCAGGGTCGTGATCTTTCCGGCGGTGGGGATCACATCGTTGGTAGACTGGCCGCAGTTCACATGGTCGTTGGGGTGCACCAGGGAATAGTCGCCCTTGACGCCCCCCAGCAGCTCGATGGCCCGGTTGGCGATGACCTCGTTGGCATTCATATTCATGGAGGTTCCTGCGCCACCCTGAATGGGGTCCACCACAAACTGGTCGTGGAGCTCGCCGCGGATGATCTCATCGCAGGCCTGAATAATGGCGTCGGCGACCTGCTGCCCGATCCGGCCCGCATCCCGGTTGGCGATGGCCGCGGCCTTTTTGATGCAGGCAAGGCTGTTTACAAATTCCCCGTGGAGGGTCAGTCCGGTGATGGGGAAATTTCCCTCCGCCCGCAGGGTCTGGATCCCGTAATAGGCGCTCTGGGGCACTTCTTTGCTCCCGATCGAATCTTTTTCAAGGCGGCAGGCAATATTCCCTTCCATATGTTTCCCCTTCTTTTTCCGGCTTGCGGAAAACCATCTTTTTTTGTAAAATCATTATAGGAATTCCTTGAGGTATGGTCAAATACCAAATCGGTTTTCATTTCCATAACTCTAAAGTTATAGTTGAGGAGCGTTCTCTATGAAACAGAGCGTGTTTGACGGCATGGAATATGTGTACGCGGTGTACCAGGCGGGGAGCTTCCAGAAGGCGGCGGAAAAGCTTTTTATCTCCCAGCCGTCCATCAGCGCCTCCGTCCGCCGGGTGGAGGACCGGATCGGCAGCCAGATCTTCGACCGGGGCATGAAGCCCCTGGGGCTGACGGAATGCGGCAGGGAATATATCTGCCTTGTGGAAAAGATCATGGCCATGGAGCGGGAGTTCTCGGAATATGTAAACGACTGGGAGGGACTGCGCCGGGGCAGGCTGGTTCTGGGCGGAAGCAGCTTCTTTTCCTCGCTGGTGCTGCCGTCGATGATGGCGGCATTCCGGGAAAAATATCCCCGGCTCACCCTGGAGCTGGTGGAGGAATCCACCGGCAAGCTGGAGGACATGCTGGACCGGGGACTGATCGACCTGGTGGTGGACTATGCCATCCCCAACCCCGAAAAATACGACGCGGAGATCCTGAAGGAAGACCATGTGATCCTGGCGGTGCCCGGGGGAAATCCCGTCAATCAGAAGCTGCGCAGCTACCGGATCCCGCCGGAAGCCATCGGTACCCCCGCGCAGAGCGAAATCGCGGCAGTGCCGATCGAGCTGTTCCGGGACGAGGCGTTCATTCTGATGAAGCCGGAAAACGACACCCGGCAGCGGGCGGACGCCCTGTGCGCCTCCGGCGGCTTCCGCCCCAAAAACGCGATGGAATTCGACCAGCAGACCACCTCCTACCTTGTGGGCTGCTCCGGTGCCGGCATCACCTTTGTGAGCAGCATTCTGGTATCCCGCCTCTCCCCCACCCCCGGCACCTGCTACTACCGCCTGAAGGAGCCGGAGAGCATCCGCTACGTGCAGATCTTCCGCAAACGCGGCCGCTATGTGACACAAGCCATGAAAGCCTTCCTGGAAACCGCCCGGGGCTGACATGCCTAGCCCCTCCGCATACCAAAAGAGGAGACATTTTTCGTGTCTCCTCTTTTACAGCGTGTAAAAAGCCTCGCAGAGTTTGCCGCCCGCAGGCGGCAAATAGAGTCAGATCATTTTCCGCCGGGGCGTGTACCTGGCGGAAAATACCCTACAGGCTGCAAGTCTAGCGCCGCAGCGCTGTGCAGAGCGCAACCGCCGAAGGCGGCTCTTAGCGCGGAGCAGTGCGAGTTGTCCGCCATCGGCGGACAAGGAGTGCGCGCAGCAGACTGCAATTCCCTTGTCAAAAAAGGCCAACGGTCTTTTTTGACAGCCTGAAAAAGAGGAGACATTTTTCGTGTCTCCTCTTTTGGTTTTCCGGTGGAAAACGGGGTGATCTACTTTTTCTGTACGCGCTTCGTCACTGCCAGCAGGCCGGCGAACATCCACAGGTTGGCCAAGGGGATCCAGGCGCAGGCGATGGCATTGGGCAGGGGGTGGTTGCCGAGCAGCTTCGGCAGCTGGGCGGCTGCCATGCCCACCGGGAGGGAAAAGATCCAGCACCACCTGGGGCAGGGCGTCAGGCCCTTTGCAAAGGCTCTGATCTGGGCAGCTTCCAGCACCAGGAAGAAGATCCAGAACAGCACCAGGGGCGGCAGGAGGAAATAATCGATATATGTTTCCACCAGCGCCGCCTCCGCACCGTGTTTGATCAGAAACACCAGCGCGCACACCGACACATGGAAGCCGCAGACGCCGAAGATCAGATAGCCGAAAATGCCCGAGCGGAAGCTGTGCGCACAGGAAGGGGCGCGCTCCGCCATCAGGCGGTAGATGCCGAACATGCTCAGCCCGGCCAGCGTCATGCCGAAAAGTCCCAGCCATGCGGCCGCCAGGATCCCGCCGTCAGAGGTTCCGGTATAGGCCGAAAGCATCCGGGAAAAGCCCATCAGCGATTCGTCCTCCACGCCCCAGCCCAGGAGCATATCTCCCGCCGTGTGGAGCAGGGAGGCTGCCAGACCGATGGTCAGCAGCTTGCGGATCCGCGGCCAGTCCAGCCGGCTGGAAATGCCGATGTCATTGAATTGCGTCATGGTTCTCCTCCTTTTGCCCATCGGGATATTTGATCAGATCATACAGTTTGCCGAAGCTGCCGAAGTTTCTGATTCCGGCCAGCTCCATGCCCAGGTGGATATACTTATCGCACTTCGACTGGGCGTCGGTTTCCAGGATCACCGGCACGTTCAGCCGGTTTCCCTCGGCAAAGGCCATGTCCATGAGCCTGCGCATGCAGCCCTGCCCCTGGTACTGCTCCCGGACGCAGACCAGCCCGACAAAAAGATAGGGCTTCTTTTCCTTCTTCATCCGGTCTTCCAGTCCCGGGCCGCCCTTGGCCATGATGGAAAAGAAGTGCAGCACCTGCCGCAGGTTCATGGCCTGGAACATTCCCTTTGCCAGCGGCAGCACGGCTTTCAGGCCGATTTTTTCTCCGGGGCGCTTGAAGGCGATGTAGCCCTCGCCCCGCTCTCCGGTGGAATAGAGCAGACCGCTTTCCAGCGCCATGCGCACGTAGCCGCAGATATACACCGCCGTTGCCTCCCGGCTGGGGAAGGCAGCCGCCAGCCCGTGCTCTGCGCCGTAGTCATAGTAGCCGAAGGCATGGCCGATGTCGCGGATGCGGTCTTCTTCCAGTGTTTTAACAAGCATGCTGTTTCTCTCCCTTTCTGAGCACCGCCACGGCGCAGGGGATCCTGCCCGGGCAGAGCGTATAGCGCGCATCCGGGTAGCCCGCCCCGGCGAAAAACTGCCGGTAGGTCGCCAGGGTGAATTCCCGCTTGAAATCCGCCCCGGCTCTGCCGATGGCACCGGACACATTGTTGGTGGTGCCCTTGTCCGTCTGATTCATATAGGTGGGAATGATGATCCTCCCCCCGGGTCTGCACACCCGCTCCAGCTCGCCCAGCGCTTTCAGCGGCTCGTCCAGCAGGTGGATCACATTGGCCGCCACCACTGCATCGAAGCTTTCATCGGGGTAGTTCAGCTGAAGGATATTCCCCTGCTCAAATTTTACATTCGGGAGCTTTCCGTATTTTTTCCTTGCCCTTTTCAGCATTTTTTCGGAAAAGTCCGTGGCGATCAGGCTTTCGCACCGGGCGGCGATCACACCGCTGAGCAGTCCGGTGCCGCAGGCGCACTCCAGCACCCGGTCGCCGGGCCGGATCAATTCCGCCACGGCGGCGCAAAGCCGCCGGTTCGCCCCCCGATTGATGCCGTTGGCAAAAATATCGTAAGCCCACGCAACATTGTCCCAGAACATCCGCATCACCCCACCGGCTTGTCCGCCAGGAGGCAGAGCCAGCCCTTCTGATTCTTATGGACCCGGACATTGCAGAACCCCGCCTGCTCCAGCAGCTGCTTCAGCTCTGCATCCCGGTAGACGGTCATGCCGGGAATGATCTGCGTCCATTTTTCATCCCCGCGGCTGTCGCCGCTGCATTCGTTGCAGATGAGGAAGGTCCCGCCCGGCTTGAGCACCCGGCAGACCTCCCGGAAGCTCTGCTGCAGATCCGGCCAGAAATACACCGTCTCAAAGGCCGTGACCGCATCAAACCAGGCGGAGGCGAAGATGATCTTTTCCACGCTGCCCTGCCACACCACACAGCGGCCGTCTGCAATGGCTTTTGCATTGACCTTGCGGGCCGTTTCTACGCTGACGGCGGAATAGTCCAGCCCCTTGACCGCGCCACGGGGGCATTTTTTCAGGAGCGTCCTGATGTTCGCCCCGCCGCCGCAGCCGCAATCCAGCACGGCAGCGTCACCGGGCAGCTGCAGGAAATGCAGCCCCCACCGGGCCAGCGCCCGGTGGCCGATGTTCATCATGGACACCATGAGCCTGCCGCCCGCACCCTCCGGCTTGCGGGTATTTTCAAAAAACGAGCTGCCGGTGCCTTGGTGCTTCGCCGCCCACAGGGCATTGCTCAGCATCCAGATCAGCAGCGCCGCGTTGCCGGAGCCCTGGCTCAGCACAAAATCCCAAGTGGTGATCTCCGCGCCCAGCACCTGGCGCACATCGGGGATCAGCATGAACACCAGCTGCCAGGTGAGCAGGTGGCACAGGAGCATCCGCCGGGGCAGGATGGTCTTCCCCGCCAGCACCGCCCAGGCGCTCACCAAAATCATTGTGACCATGGCCGCATAGGAAGGGAGCAGCATGGGGATGAGCCGCCCGTATTGTTCCTGGATCAGCGCCGCCGTCTCCTCCCGCCCCAGCAGCGGTGACAGGACGCTGATCCAGTTGGCCATGCTGCCGATCAGCAGATGGATCACCCCGGCGGAGGTCAGGTAGATCGCTCCGCTGATGCGCATCGCCTGCCGCGTCCGCCGGTACTGGGGCCGGATCTGCACACAGCAGACCCGCACAGCAAAGCAGCACAGCGCCATGCCCAGCACCCCCGTGGCCAGCAGCAGCGGCAGCCGCCAGGCGGGATATGTTCCGCTTAAATATGCCTCCCGCAGGAAAAGTCCGCTGTCGCTCTGGCTGGCCGGGATGACGCTCAGGCACAGGTCCCCCACCAGCATCAGCGCCGCGCCCAGGGCGCCCAAAAGGCTGTCCCGCAGGTAATGCTTCATTTTCATCTGTGAATTTCCCCCTCTCAAAACATCAAAAACGATATGCACCGGGCTGGTTTTTACCGGCTGCGATGCCTGTTTCTCTACGATTAGCATATGCTAACTGCCATTTATTTTAACGTCCCGGATTTGCCTTGTCAAGATGGGTTTTCCCGATTTTCCGGCTGAAAAAGAAGAAGGGCACAGCAGGATCGCCTTGCGCCTGCCGTGCCCCTGCGGATGCTGCCGGTTCCGGAGACAGTGCCCGGAGACGATGGGCGCGTTTCCACATACTCCTCCAAGCAGAGGCCGCTTCCATAAACGGCCGCAAAATACTACAGCTGCTCAGCTTCCAGCCGGTGCATCCAGCTGCGGCTCCGGAATACCGCCAGGGAGACAGCAAAGCGGACGCCCTCTTCCAGGGAGAGGATAAAATACACCCAGGGGATGGGCAGCTTCAGCACGAATGCGCTCAGCAGACCCAGGGGAACGCCGAGGCACCAGGTGCCGAACAGGTCGATGCCCATGACGTATTTCGTCCGGCCGCCGCTGCGGATGATCCCGCCGCCGAGGATCATATTGAGCACCTTGAGCGGTGCCACCAGGGCATAGGCAAGCAATATCTGCCGGGTCAGCGTTTTTACGGCGCCGTCTACCTGATAGATCTGCACATAGTATTTTGCCGTCAGCAGCACGATGGCGGAGAGGATGGCGGAACCGGCAGCGCCGTAAACGAGCAGCTTTTTGGACGCTTTGTAAGCATCGTCATAAGCGCCGCTGCCCAGGCGCTTGCCGACGATCACCCCGGCTGCCTGGGACAGGCCACACAGCGCGCCGATCACCAGCCCCTGGATGGGACCGGTCAGCGCCATGGCCGCGCTGGCATCGGTGCCCATGTGGCCATAGATGGCGGCATAGACATTCTCGCCCAGGCTCCACGCCACCTCGCAGACCAGCAGCGGCAGCAGCATGGCCCAGTACTGCCGCCAGTTCATGCCCGCCGGGGCGGGTTTTCCGCTGCCGTCCCACCTCAGCACAGTCAGATTAGCGGGCGCTGCCAGGAGCATCAGCAGGAAATTGGCGCACTGGGAGACCACCGTCGCCATTGCCGCCCCTGCCACGCCCATTGCGGGAAATCCCCATTTCCCAAAAATCAGGACATAATTCAGGCCGGTATTGAGCAGGGCGGACAGAATGCTGGCATACAGCGGCAGCCGCGGCTTTTCCACACAGCGGAAGGCGGTGGAGAGCAGCGACGCCCCCGCCAGAGGGACAAAGGTACCGGAGATCCGCCGCAGATAGTCTGCCGCTGCCTGCCGGGTCTCGGCATCCGCGGTGTAAGCGCCCATGATCGGATGGGGAAACAAGGTGCAGAGCGCGGCAAAAATCCCGGCGACCCCCATCCCCAGCAGAAGATTGGTATAAAAGCTCCGCCGGACGCCCCCATTGCTCTTCTGCCCCAGGTACTGGGAGATCATGATCCCGGCGACGGCACCGACGGCGGAAATGACCACCGAATAAACAGAGGCGAATTTCCCCGCCAGGGCGACGCCCGCCACGCTGACTTCGCCCAGCTGCCCGATCATGATCTGGTCGACCATGCTGAAGGACGACTGCAGCATGGATTGCAGCGCCACGGGAATCGCCAAGCTGCACACGGCGCTGAAAAAGGGATCCGATTTTTTCATATCATAGCACACCTCCCGGCTCGATTGCCTCTATTTTAGCCGCCGGGGGTGAAAAACGCAAAGGTTAAGCGCGTAACCAGTTACAAAAAATGCAAATAAAATTTGTGCAATTTTGTCATTTGCATATACATATTCCCGTGCTGCCGCGCACCACTAAGGTGACCGGGAGCATGATCTGGGTGCAGGTCTGCTGCCCCTCCTTCAGCCGGCGCAGCTCTTCCACGGCGATTTTGGCGCGCAGTGCGCCATCCTGCCGGACGGTGGTCAGCGCGGGATGCACCATTTCGCACAGGGGGGTATCGTCGAAGCCGGCGATGGAAATATCCCCCGGGGCAAAGATCCCCTGCTCCGCCAGGAAGCACATCAGGTCGACCGCATAGGCATCCGAGACTGCGAAGACCGCCGATACCGCCCGCAGGGCATCCAGGTTCCGGCGGTAAAATGCCCACCGCGCTTCCCGCTGCATGGGAACCAGCAGCAGCTCCCCGCACCCCGGCACAAAGCCCCGCCAAAAGCCCCGGATGCGCTCCCGGTCGATGCCCACGTCGTTATCCGAAATGCACAGCGCCTTCCTGTGCCCCAGGCTGCGAAGGTGGCACCCCACCTGATACCCGCCGCTGTCATTATCGATGGTGATGTTCAGGAAGCCCCGGGGCGTTTCGCAGAGGCCGTCGTAAACCGCAAAGGGGATCCGCATGTGACTGCGAAGCTGCATGTAGTCCTGTGCGCAGAACCCGATCACCACGATCCCGTCCATATTCCACATGGAGGCAAACTGAATGATCTCTTCGGCACATTTGGCTTTTTTCACCATCATAAACTGCCCGCTGCCCTCGATCTGGGTGGAGAGGGCATTGAGGGAGGAGGAGATGAAAAAATCATCCAGGGTATGCCCGCCGTATTTTTCGTGGTCGTTGACAAACACGCCGATGATCCCCGAGCTGTTCCGGGCAAGCAGGATGCCGGCCATGCTGGGGATATACTGTCGCTGCTCCAGCAGCGCCATCACCCGCTGAACGGTCTCGTCGGAGACCTTGTTGGTTTTTCCGTGGATCACATTGGAAACCGTGGCCGTGCTCAGCCCCAGCTCCTGCGCAATGTCGCAGATCCGCACCCGCTGCTTTTCCATGGTTCTCCCTCCGTTCCGTAGGATCGCTCCTTCTATTCTAACCGCCCGATGCCGGGAAGTCAAATGCCGCGATTTCCCGTCTTGCGGCGGCTTTCGGGACGTGGTATACTGTGCCTTGATTGCTCAGAGAATCCCTCACACCTCTCAGGTGGTGAGTATGTGCATCCTTGCGGATTGATTGCTATTGCGGCTCGTGTGTGCTATATTGAATTCAGTTCAGCAAATCGGAATTTGACAAAGGAGTGTGATTGTATGAAGAAGAAAAGCATAATTGCGATATGTGCTGTATTAGTAATTTTAAGTGTGGCAACAGTCCTCGTATTGACTGGAAATAGAGGAAATGTATCAGATGTCAATCGTATTGTTGGTTACTCTGCACTCTATGGTGAAAATTCAATCAATGAAGCATTTGATGTCATAGAGAAAAAATTTGCAAAAGATTTTGAGGGTTGCACACTTACTGAGCTTCGCTATGACGAGGATGTTGAAAACAGATTTGCAGAAGAAATTGAAAAGTATCACAAAGAAAATAATCAAGAACTGATTGTAGTATTATCAACCTTTGATACAGACGAAAAAGGTGGAGATGGTGGATTCAATCCTAATGATACATACACCAACTGGCAATGGCATTTAGTGAAAACGGCAGATAAAAAAAGCTGGGAAATAATCGGTCGGGGTTATTAATCATTTCCCAGATTGATGAAGATGTAAAGAGGAAGGTGATTAGGTTACGAAGTGATAGACAAATTCCAGTTTGTCGGTTTGGTTTTCTCTTTTTCTGTGACCGCATTTGGAAAATCCCCTTGATAAATCCCATTTCGCGCACAGATCACGACCGAAAATGATTTGATTTTATTCGCTGCCTGTCAGCAGCGAACTGCGCGAGTCTTTTTGACACACTGAGAAAAGCGGCTGCCGTGGGGCAGCCGCTTCAGCGTGTCGAAAAAGCCTCGCAGAGTTTGCCGACGGAGGTCGGCAAATAAAGTTAAAACATTTTCTGTCGGGGCGTGTACCTGACAGAAAATACATTTCAGGCTGCAAGTGTGCGAGTTGTTCGCCTATGGCGAACAACTCGTGCGCGCAGCAGACTGCGAAAGTTTGTCGAAAAAGCCCGCAAGGGCTTTTTCGACAGTCAGAAGCGGCTGCCGTGGGGCAGCCGCTTTTGGGTATCAGGCAGAGGCTTTTTTGTGTTTCTTTTTCCGGCGGGTGCCGTTGTAGTCGAAGGTGTACATGGTGATGCTGTTGACGGCGAGGATGGCAAGCATCGCCAAGGCGCCCTGCCACAGCAGGCACTTGACCGCCAGCCACACCATATCCATGGGGGCACGGGCGGAGAGGGTCATGGCGATCAGCAGCATCATGATGGTGAGCACCAGCCCCAGGATGCCGAAGACCAATCCGGCCAGGCGCTGGGTATGCCGCCAGGCGGAGACGCTGCCCATGCCGAAGGCGGTGCGGTAGCCGAAATAATAATTGGCCTCCTTGGGTGCAAAGAACAGGTAGGCAATGCCCATGCCCAGCATGATCAGCGGGGCAATGAGGATGGCCAGCGTACACACCAGCTGCACCTTGCCCACAAGGCTGTCGATATTCGGCAGCAGCGAGGCGGGGTCAAAGCCCTCCCAAAGCTGCCGGATGGCATTGACGTCAATATTGATGGGCAGCTCGGTGGCTGCAGTGGATGACAGGAACATTATTTTTCCTCCAGATATTTGCTGATTTCCCGCATGAAGCTGCTGGCATCCTGAAAGCGGTGGTAGATGGAGGCGAAGCGGATGTAGGCGACCTCGTCCACCGGCTTCAGGCGCTCCATGACCATTTCGCCCAGCTGCTCGGTGCTGACCTCCCGCTCCAGGCTGTTTTGGATGCCCTGCTCGATCTCGGTGGCGATGCGCTCCAGGTCGTTCACGTCCACCCGCCGCTTGTCGAAGGCGCGGATCATGCTGTTGATGATCTTGTTGCGGTCGAAGCTCTGGCGGGAGCCGTTGCGCTTGACCACGATGATGGGCATGGTCTCCACGATCTCATAGGTGGTGAAGCGGCGCTGGCAGCCCATGCATTCCCGCCGGCGGCGGATGCTCAGGCCATCATCGGAATGGCGGGAATCCACGACCTTGCTTTCCTGTTCTCCGCAGAAGGGACATTTCATGGCGGGTCACACTCTCTTCGTCAAATTTACCATATTATAGCAGAGCCGCGGCAAACTGTCCAGCTTTTTTTCGCTATTTCCGGGTTTCCGGCGGTTTTCCCTTGCAATTTTCCCGGGTTTGGGGTAGAATAGCATGACAAATCTGTATGCAGAGAGGACTTTCCATGAAAAGATCGACGCTTTGGCTGCTTTGGGGCGTTTTCTATATTATCTGCGCCGGGCTGGGGTTTATACCGCAGCCGCAGGGAATTGTGCGGGCAATGCTGTTTCTTCTGTCGCTGCTCTTCTTTGTTCCCCCCGGGGTGCTGCTGTATGAGGCAAGGCGGCATTCCGACCGGGTGCTGCTGCGCCGTCTGCGCATGGCTGCGCTGGCGTCGCTGATCCTGACTCAGCTGATGCTCATTGCCAACATTCTGACCGCGCCCTACAGCGAGGGACTGGGCACGGCAATGCACATCCTGCTGGGGCTCGTATCCGCGCCCATGTTCTGCAGCAACTATTTCGTGGTGCCGCTGTTCCTGTGGGCGGTGGTGCTGATCATGTCCTTCACAAAGAAAAAGGAGAACTAAAGATACATGGCTTTTGCATATTATGCGCTTTTCGCCCTGGTCATCGCCGGGGCGGATCAGCTGACCAAGCTGCTGGTGGTGCGCGGCATCCCGCTGCACGGGCATCAGGCATTCCTGCCCGGGGTGCTGGGGCTTACATATGTGCGCAACGAGGGGGCGGCGTTTTCCTCCTTCCAGGGGATGCGGTGGCTGTTCGTGCTGATTTTTCTGGTGTTCACCGCAGCGGTGTTTTATGAATACTTCCGTAAAAAGATGGCCTTTACCCGGTTTGATCGGTTCTGCATTGCCGCCATCTACGGCGGCGGGCTGGGCAACCTCATCGACCGGGCGCGGCTGGGCTACGTGGTGGACATGCTGGAGACGGAATTCATGGATTTTCCGGTATTCAACGTGGCGGACTGCTTCATCACCTGCGGGTGCATCCTGCTGATGGTGCACCTGGTGTTTTTCAACAAACGGATATGGAAGGAAGAGAAAAAATGAGGCTGATCGCAGACACCGCCGGGGAGCGGCTGGATGCCTTCCTTGCCCGCAGCGAACTGAATTTAAGCCGCAGCGCCGCCCAAAAGCTGCTGGACGAGGGCTGCGTCAGCCTGATGGGCAAGCCCGGCAAAAAAAATGACCGGCTGAACGTCGGCGACTGGGTGGAAGTCACCCTGCCGGAGCCGAAGCAGATCGACGTTGCGCCGAAGCAGATGCCGCTGGACATTGCATATGAGGACGACGACGTGGTGGTCATCAACAAGCCCAAGGGGCTGGTGGTGCATCCCGCGCCGGGACATGCGGACGACACCCTGGTCAACGGCCTGCTCTACGCCCTGGGCGGCAGCCTGTCCGGCATCAACGGGGAACTGCGTCCGGGCATCGTCCACCGCATCGATAAGGATACCTCCGGCCTGCTGGCCGTGGCAAAGAACGACCTGGCGCACGCGGTGCTGGCATCCCAGCTGGTGGATCACACCATGGCGCGCACCTACGAGGCCGTCGTCTGCGGCGTGCTGAAGGAGGACAGCGGCACCGTGGATGCGCCCATCGGCCGCCACCCCACCGACCGGAAGAAAATGTGCGTCACCCAGCGCAATTCCAAGCCCGCCGTCACCCATTGGGAGGTCATCCGGCGCTATCGCGGCTATACCCACATCCGCTGCCGCCTGGAAACCGGACGCACCCACCAGATCCGCGTCCACATGGCCTACATCGGCCACCCAATCCTGGGCGACACGGTCTACGGCCACAAAAAGAAGGAGCTGGGGCAAGACACCCAATGCCTCCACGCCGGCGCCCTCTGCTTCCGCCACCCCCGGGACGGCCGCCCGGTAATGGTCTTCGCCCCGCTGCCGGACTATTTTCAGGAAGTCCTGCGCAAGCTGGACGCGATGGGATAAACTTTTCCGCCCGTACCGAAAATCGGTACGGGCGGCTTTGGACTTGGCGGGATCTTCCGGTTTTACAGCTCGGTGGATCTGAAAACTGCGTAGCCCTCGTAGTAATAGCTGTGGTCGATGCCCTTCATATAGACTTCGCGGCTGTTCACTTCATTGGTCATTGCCCCATATCCGCCTTTTGGGCTTCCAGGCCTTCGGCGATGGAGAGGGGGCGCAGGACGCTGTAGGAATCGAAGCGGGTGTCGTTGGTGTCGCTGAGGAACACCAGGCGACCCTCGGGGTTCTCATAAGTGAACTGGGAGGTCTTCGCGCCCACATCCTGAGCTGAGACATCGGCCAGATACAGACGGGTGCGTCCCTCCGGCAGGGGGAAGCTGGGGGTGGCGCCGCAGAAGGACACCACAAAATTATCCGACGAGCAGTTTGCCGCCAGGGTGATGGCGGCGGAGGAAATGGCCTCGTCCATATTGCCGTTGAAGATATATTTATCCGTCTCCGCCGGGAAGCGGAAATTATCCAGCATCACCTCGTTGAAGCCCAGGTTCTTCACCTCGTTGACAACGGAGGTGACCCAGCCCAGGGTATTGGCGCTGGTGGGATCCAGCCAGTAGCATCCGCCGCTGTCCATCCACAGTCCGATCCGGCTCTTTACATACAGGCCGGAGGTCACGTTGCGGTTGCCGAAATCGTAATCCCGGAAGGCGGAGACTTTGGCGATCATATAAAAGCCCTTGGGGCGGATATACTGGATCAGCTCGTCCACGGCGGCTACATTCACGCTGGCGGAGCTGACCGCGCCGGAAAGGCCGGAGGAATAGTAGAAGGAGCCGTAGCCGCCCTTGAGCTCGATCATGATGGCGGTGCCAGCCTTCAGGCGGTTCAGATCCGCCTTGATCTCATCCATACTGGTGTTTTTGAGCATGTCGTAGTCGATATAATAGCCGTTGAGCGCCGACAGCTCCTGGGTCAGATCCACGGAATCGGAGCCTTCGTTAAAGAAGATGGGCACGGTCTCCGCCGGGGTCGCCTGGGATGAGGAAACGAATTCATTCACCTCCGGCAGCGGATCGCGGGAGAAATCCAGCGTGGCGCCGTCGCGGGTATACACAACGTAGCGCGCCACCCAGATGTTCCAGCAGAAGGCCACCAGGATGATGAGCAGCAGCAGGATCAGCGCCACGGTGCCGATGCGCTGGATCCGGCGGCGGGTTTTATAGGTCATTCGCATAGGGTACTCCTTATTTCTTTGCGGTGATACAGCGCCAGTCCTCCTGGGCGCTTACGGAGGTGATCCGCAGTCCGGCGGCGGTGAGGGCGGCGGTGACATCGTTCAGCCGGGTATCCAAGATGCCGGAGCAGATCAGGGTGCTCTCCTGCCCCATCAGGCGGGGAAGCACCGGCGCGAGGCTGATGATGACATCCGCCACGATGTTTACCAGCACCACATCCCAGCTTTCGCCGGTGAGCGTCTGCATCAGGCGCTTATCGGCAGTGACGCTGCCGGTGAGGGCAGTGAAGGCCGGGGCGGCGAAGCCGTTGTAGGCGGCGTTTTCCCGGGCAATGTCCTCCGCCTTGGGGTCAATGTCCACACCCACGGCTCTGGATGCGCCCAGCCGCAGCGCGGCGATGGAGAGAATGCCGCTGCCGCTGCCCAGATCCAGGCAGCTCGCCCTGGGGGCGACCAGGCGCTCCATATTTTCCAGCACCATGCGGGTGGAGGGGTGCGCCCCGGTGCCGAAGGTCAGGCCGGGGTCAAGGATCACCGGGAGCCGGTCGCCCCGGTAGTCTTCCGCCAGCCAGTAAGGCAGCACCAGCAGCCGCTGCCCCACCTCCTGGGGCGGGTAATTTTCCTTCCAGCTCTCCGCCCAGTCCACATCGGGCAGGGGGGCGACGGAAAGCTCCAGCTGCGCCCCGGCGGCATAGCCGCGCAGGCGGCGCAGAGCTTCTTCGTCCGTATCCTCCAGATAGAGCTTGATGCGGGAGAGCCCCTGGAGCCTTTTCTGAAAATCCTCGTCGATATAGTCCCAGTAGGCGCGGTTTTCCTCCAGGAAGGTTTCAAATTCCTCCTGATCCTCGATCTGCAGGTCGGAAAAGCCCCGCTTCGTCAGCTCCTGTGCCACCGCCTCCACCTGGTGGGCAGCGGTGTTGATGGTAATTTCCAGCCATGCCATGGCGTTTCCTCCTATCCCCGCCGCATGGAGCCCGTCTCATCCTGGGCAATGAGCAGATCGGAGATGATGTCGTTGGATACCAGGTATCCCTTGGGGGTCAGCGCCCAGCGGCCGTCGCCGTTCTGCGTGGCTCTGCCGTAGGCCTCGTGCTTGCGCAGGATCTCCTCAAGGGGCGCAAAGGGCAGCATGAAGGTGCTCTCGTATTCCTGCGCGGAAATGCCGGCGTTGGTGCGCAGGCGAAGCATGATGTATTCCCCCGCCCGCTCCCGCAGCGGGATCTCCTGAACATCGTCCATGATGTCCCCGCCGGTGCGGATGCCGTTGATGTAGCCCTGCAGGTCTGCGATCAGGGTAAAGCGCTTGCCCGCAAAATCGGAGCTGGCGCTGGGGCCGAAGCCCAGATATTCGCCGCCCGTCCAGTATTTGTAGTTATGGCGGGAATATAAGCCCTTGCGGGCGAAATTGGAAATTTCGTACTGCCGGAAGCCCCGGTCGCGGAGGATCTCCACCGCCGCCAGATACATATCCGCCTGGGTGTCGTCGCTGGGGAGGTTCAGCGAATCCTTCATCTCATAGAAGGGGGTGCCCTCCTCGATCTTCAGGCCGTAGCAGCTGCAGTGCTCCGGGTTCATCCGCAGCACGTCGGTCAGCGTCTCCTGCCACTGGGTCAGCGTCTGGCCGGGCAGGCCGTACATCAGGTCGAGGGAGACATTGCGGAAGCCCGCCTTGCGGATGCGCTGGAACGCCGTCACGGTCTGGGCATAGGTGTGGGGACGCCCCAGCTTTTTGAGCATCTCATCGTGGTCGTCCTGCACCCCCAGGCTCACCCGGTTGAAGCCCTCCGCCCGCATGCGGTGGAGCAGCCGGTCGGTGACGGAATCGGGGTTGGCCTCAAAGGTGATCTCCGCATCGCCGGTCACATCGAAGTTCCGGCGGATGGCAGTCATGATGATGGCGATGGCGTCCCCGCCGAAATAGCTGGGCGTGCCGCCGCCGAAGTAAATGGAATCCACCTTATATCCCGGCGCCAGCGCGCCCGCCTCCCTGATGTGGGAGCAGACGGCGTCCAGGTAGCTGTCCATCAAATTGTCATCCTTGCAGGCAAGAGAGTAAAAGTCGCAGTATTGGCATTTGCTCTTGCAGAAGGGAATATGCACATAAATACCGAGCGGTGTTTTCTCGATTCGTCTGGAAAAAATCGACATGATCCTTTTTCCTTTCTGATATTTAACGTCGGGCAGCCGGATTCCTTAGTCTTCGTCTAACTTTAGAACTGCCATGAAGGCCTCGGAGGGGACGGAAACCGTGCCGAAGGTACGCATCCGCTTTTTGCCCTCTTTCTGCTTTTCCAGCAGTTTCTTCTTCCGGGTGATGTCGCCGCCGTAGCACTTGGCCAGCACATCCTTACGCAGGGCCTTGATGGTCTCCCGGGCGATAATCTTGCCGCCGATGGCAGCCTGCACCGGAATCTCGAACTGGGCCCGGGGGATATTGTCTTTCAGCTTTTCGCAAATCTTCCTGGCCCGGGGGTAGGCGTTGTCCGCAAAGAGGATGAAGCTCAGTGCGTCAATCACGTCGCCGTTGAGCAGGATGTCCAGCTTCACCAGCTTGCTGGGGCGGTAGCCGATGAATTCATAGTCCAGGCTGCCGTAGCCCCGGGTGCGGGACTTGAGGGCATCGAAGAAGTCATAGATAATCTCGTTGAGGGGCATCTCATAGTGCAGCTCCACCCGGTTGGCATCCAGGTACACCATGTCCTTGAATTCCCCCCGGCGCTGCTGGCACAAATCCATGATATTGCCCACATATTCCTGGGGGGCAATGAGACTGGCCTTCACAAAGGGCTCCTCTGCCAGCTCGATTTCGTCCGGGCTGGGATAGTCCAGGGGGTTGTCCACCATCAGCACGGTGCCGTCGGTCTTGGTCACCCGATAGATAACGTTGGGGGCAGTGGTGATAAGGTCGAGATTGAACTCCCGTTCCAGCCGCTCCTGGATGATTTCCATGTGTAATAGGCCCAGGAAGCCGCAGCGGAAGCCGAAGCCCAGGGCCACGGAGGTTTCCAGCTCAAAGCTCATGGAGGCATCGTTCAGCTTCAGCTTTTCCAGCGCCTCCCGCAAGTCCTGGTACTTGGCACCATCGGCGGGATAGATGCCGGAATACACCATGGGCTGCACCTGCCGGTAGCCGGGCAGCGGCTCGGCGGCGGGGTTTTCCACCCCGGTGACGGTATCGCCCACCCGGGTATCGGACACGGTTTTAATGGAGGCGGTGATATAGCCAACCTCACCGGCGCCCAGACCCTCCCGCGGCACCAGTCCGGCGGGGCTCATGGTGCCCACCTCCACCACCTTATAGACGGCACCGGTGGCCATCATCTTCACGTCCATGCCGGGGGTCACCGTGCCCTGCTTCACCCGGGTATAGACGATAACGCCCCGGTAGCTGTCGTACTGGCTGTCGAAAATCAGGGCTTGCAGGGGGGCATTCCGGTCACCGGTGGGGGCGGGAATGTTATTGACAATGTCTTCCAGCACGGCATGAATGTTGATGCCGTTTTTGGCGGAGATTTCCGGGGCATCCTCGGCGGGGATGCCGATGATGTCCTCAATTTCGGTCTTTACCTCCGCCGGACGGGCAGAGGGCAGGTCAATCTTATTGACCACCGGCAGGACTTCCAACCCGGCATCCACAGCCAGATAGGTGTTTGCCAAGGTCTGGGCTTCCACGCCCTGGCTGGCATCCACTACCAGCACTGCGCCCTCGCAGGCGGCAAGGGAGCGGGAGACCTCGTAGTTGAAGTCCACGTGGCCCGGGGTGTCAATCAGGTTCAAATCGTACCGCTCCCCATTGTCGGCGGTGTAGTCCAGCTGGACGGCGGTGGCCTTGATGGTAATGCCCCGCTCCCGCTCCAGCTCCATGGAGTCCAGCAGCTGCTCTGCCTTCTGCCGCAGGTCGATGGCGTTGCACTCCTCCATAAGCCGGTCAGCCAGGGTGGATTTGCCGTGGTCAATGTGGGCGATGATGGAAAAATTTCGGATGTGAGATAAGTCGGTCATAGGTTTTCTCCTCGGTTCGGGGGAAATCAGGGAAGCATAAATGAATTCGGCGGGCAGATTTTCCCGACCTTCGTGAAATGGGTATATTATTTTCTATTATACCGAAACATTCCCAAAAAGTAAACTGTATGTTTTGATAAAAGGGGAATAAACTATTTTTGACCCGACTGGCAAAAAAATCGAAAAAATTCGGAAAACCCCTTGCCGTTCTGGCAAAAATGGGGTATAGTCTTACCGCATGAGAAAATTGACAGGATTACGGGATAAAGGGGTAGCTTATGAGCACTGCAAAGAAAAACGGAAAAATGGAAGATGTTCAGGCCGCCCTGCAGGCGCTGATCGCCCAGGGTAAAAAGGACGGTATGATCCGCGACACCGAGCTCAACGAGGTGCTGTCCAAGATGAATCTTTCCCCCGAAAAGGTCGAAGAGGTGTACGACCGCTTCGAAGCCATGAACATTCAGGTCACCCCCGCCAATCTGGACGCGCTGGACGACGGTCTGGACGTGCTGGGCGGCGACATGGGCGACGGGCTGGACATTCTGGACGGCGACATCGACCTGCGGGGCATGGAAGAGGAAGAGCTGGTCGACCCGGTGGATCTGGCCGCCGAATACAGCCTGGACGACCCAGTGCGCATGTACCTCAAGGAGATCGGCCAGGTGAAGCTGCTGTCCGCCGACGAGGAAGTGGAGCTGGCAAAGCGCATTTCCGAGGGCGACCAGGAGGCAAAGAACAAGCTGACGGAGGCGAACCTGCGCCTGGTGGTCTCCATTGCCAAGAAATATTCCGGCAGAGGGCTGCACATCCTTGACCTGATTCAGGAGGGCAACACCGGCCTGATCCGCGCCGTGGACAAATTCGACTGGACAAAGGGAAACAAATTCTCTACATATGCCACCTGGTGGATCCGGCAGGCCATCACCCGTGCCATCGCCGACCAGGCCAGAACCATCCGGGTTCCGGTGCATATGGTAGAGGTCATCAACAAGGCCACCCGCTGCAACCGCAAGCTGGTGCAGGAGCTGGGTCGTGAGCCCACCGTGGAAGAGATCGCCAAGGAGCTGGGGCTGCCCGTTGAGAAGATCATCGAGGCCAACCGCACCGCCGCCGACACCCTGAGCCTGGATACCCCCGTGGGTGACGAGGAAGACACCTCCATCGGCTCCTTTGTGGAGGACGAGCGTACCCCCGGCCCCGCCGACGCCACCTCCAACGCCCTGCTGGCAGAGGCCCTGAAGGAAATTCTGGGCACCCTCACCGAGCGGGAAGCCGACGTGCTGCGCATGCGCTTCGGCATGTACGACGGCCGCACCCACACCCTGGAAGAGGTGGGCCAGATTTTCGGCGTAACCCGGGAACGGATCCGCCAGATCGAAAACAAGGCCATCCGCAAACTCCGCCACCCCAGCAGAGCCAAGAAGATCCGCGACTTCTACGCATAAAGCGTCAGAATTGCACAGCGTCCGCAGCTTTTCATAGCTGCGGGCGTTTTCTTGCGGCGTGCCGGGGGGGATGCGCCGCAAAAAAATCCCCCTGCCTTGCGGCAGGGGGAAATGCGTCAGGGATCTGTCAGGGATCAGTCGGCAACCAGAGCCAGAGCGGCGCGGGCGCCGTCGTAGTCGGAGTCAACAGCCTTGGCATAGCCGGTGTGGCTGTACACGCTGAAGATGGCCTGGCCTTCTTCGGTGCTGATGATGTTGATGAAGCAGTTCTGCAGAGCTTCCAGCAGCTCGGGGGTGTAGAAGGGGGAAGCCTTGGACACGGCAACGGTATCGTTGTAGATGCCGTCGGTGACGCCGATGACGTTCATCTCGTCCCAGATGGGCTTCTCACGGCCCAGGCCCTGCTTGCCGGTCTCGTCCTGCTCGTCAACAGGCAGCATCCAGGAAGCTTCGTAGTCGTTACGGCCGTCGGCGTAGCAGACAATGATGTCCAGGGACTCGGCAGCGGCGTAGGAGAAAGCGGTGCCGTAGCCGGAATCGATGGGCATGACGTTGGTCAGGTCGGAGACCTTCTTGCCGTCGTAGTTCTCCATCAGCCACATGGTGGGATAGATGTAACCGGCGGAGGAAGAGGTCTTCTGGACGCCCCACTGAGCCTTGTCCAGATCTTCCCAGGTCAGCTTCTCACCAGCATTGACCTTGGCAGCCAGCTGCTTGCCGTACTCGGAAGGAGTAGCGTAGATCAGGGAACGATAGTAGGTGACCTGAGGGCCGTCCTTACGGGTGGCGTTCTCTTCGCCGTTCCAGTCGACGGGGTTGGTGGAGTCGTTGCTCAGGCCGTTGCGGGTAGCGGTCAGGATAACGTCCACGTCATCAGAGTACAGGGCGTAGGTGCCGCCGGGCAGCCAGCCCACATCGATGGTGCCGGCAGCCATGGCCTCGCCGGTGGCGTCATAGTTGGTGCCCACGGTGATGTCAACTTCGTCAATGTCGTAGCCCAGCTTGGCCATCTCGGCCTTCACCAGCTCGGGCAGGTTAGCGGTACCGGCGATGATCACGTCGGCATCCTTGGAGGGAACGAATTCCAGGGTCAACTTGTCGAAATGCTGATTCTCGGCAGCTGCAGGGATGGCCAGCAGGGACATTGCCATCATGACAGCCAGTGCCAGGCAAAGAATGCGGGACAGTTTCTTCATAATTGTTCTCCTTTTGTAGTTATGGTATGGTTTTTACTACCGGGACTCATTATACACCCAACAGACCGCCTTTTCAACAGAGAATTCAATCTTTTTACAATTTTTACGCGATTCTTACATACCGGCGGCTGCTCAGCCCTCAAAATGCTGCTCCCGGGAGACCTTTTTGCGGCACAGGAGGAAGGCGGGGATCAGGAAGCAGTCGGCGGCGAGCCAGGCGAGGGGGTGACCCAGGGCGACAGCGGTGAAGCCGATGTGGGGGGCAATGACCAGTCCCGCCACGCTGCGGGCGACCATCTCCATCACGCCGGACAGGATCGCCAGCACGGAAAAGCCCATGCCCTGGATGGAAAAGCGCACCACATTCACCAGCGTCAGCAGGCAATAGCCCGCGCCGGTGATGCGCAGGAAGCGGATGCCGTAATCCAGCACCTGGGGGTCGGGGACATCCAGGAAGATGCCCGTGAGGGGCTCGCCGAAGAGCAGGATGATCCCATACAGCACCCCCGCGCAGATAAAGCCGCAGATGGAGGCATCCACCACGCCCTTGGTGATCCGATCCAGCTTCCCCGCGCCCAGATTCTGGCCGACATAGGGCGCCATGGATGCGCCCAGCGCCTCGATGGGACAGGCCAGGAAGCCGTTGATGCGGTTGCCGGCGGTAGCGCCCGCCACGGCGACGGAGCCGAAACCGTTCATGGTGGCCTGGATGATCAGGCTGCCGATGGCGGTGACGGAGTACTGCAGCCCCATGGGGATGCCCATATAGCACAGGCGTCTGAGCATGGCACGATCCGGCCGGCGCTCCTGCGCCGTCATATTCAGGACGGTGAAGCGCTTTTTCATATAGAAGAAGCAGATCACGCCGGACACGCCCTGGGAGATCACCGTCGCCAGGGCAGGGCCGTTGACGCTGGTGTGGAACACCCGGATGGTGACAATGTCCAGGACGATATTCAGCGCCGAGGACAGCGCCAGGAAGAGCACCGGCGTTTTGCTGTCCCCCAGGGAGCGGAGGATACCTGCCAGGATATTATAGAGAAACACGGTGGGAATGCCCAGGAAGATGATGAAAATATACTCATAGGCATATTCAAACACATCCTCGGGGGTATTCATCAGCTCCAGAATGGGGCGGCAGAAGACGCACACCGGCAGCGTAAGCACCAGGGAAAAGAAGGCTGCCAGCCACAGGCTGTTGGCAATGAATTTGCGCAGCGCCACCTGGTCGTTCGCGCCGAACTTCTGGGCGACAGGAATGGCAAAGCCGTTGCACAGCCCCATGCAGAAGCCCAGCACCATAAAGCTCAGAGAGCCGGTCGCGCCCACCCCAGCCAGCGGGCCGATGCCCAGGAGCTTGCCCACGATGACGGTATCCACCACATTATAAAACTGCTGGAACAGCATCCCGAGGAACTGGGGAAATGCAAATGAAACGATCAATTTCAGCGGAGATCCGCTTGTTAAATCCTTCGTCATAATCCTTTCTCCGGGAGCGACGCTCCCAATGCGATATGGTATGTATTTTTTTGTTCCCCTCAGGCCGACGCTCACCCGAGCAGGGAGCAGAAGACGGGGAGGCTGCGCTGAATCATTTCGTAGCTGACGCAGTAGCAGATGCGGAAATAGCCCGGGCAGCCGAAGTCGTCGCCGGGAACCAGGAGCAGGTCGCGCTGCTTGGCATTTTCAGAGAAGGCGTTGGCATCCCCGCCGGGGGCTTTGATGAACAGGTAAAACGCGCCGTCGGGCTTTGCCATTTCGTAGCCCATGGCGGTCAGACTCTCGTAGAGCGCCCGGCGGTTGCGGTCGTAGGCGGTCAGGTCGGGGCGCAGATGGGTGCAGCGGGCGATCACCTGCTGCCACAGGCTGGGGGCACACACATGCCCCGCGCTCCGGGCGGCACCCGCCACGGCGGCATACAGCATCCGGCTATCCGCACAGTTCTGCGGGACATAGATGTAACCGATCCGCTCCCCGGGCAGGGAGAGGGACTTGGAATAGGAATAGCACACAACGGTATTGGGATAGATGGTGGGCACGAAGGGCACCTCCACCCCGTAGGCCAGCTCCCGGTAGGGCTCGTCGGAGATCAGGTAGATGGGGTGGCCGAATTCCGCTCCCTTCCGGGTCAGCAGCGCGGCAAGCTGTTCCAGCGTCTGCCGGGTGTACACCACGCCGGAGGGATTATTGGGGGAATTGATGAGCACCGCCTGGGTATCCGGCGTGAGCATGGCCTCCACCGCGTCCAGTTTGATCTGGAAGTGGGGCACATCCGGGGGAACCACCCGGAAGCGCAGTCCCGCCGCCTGGGCAAAGGGCTTGTACTCCGTGAAATACGGCGCAATGGCCAGCAGCTCTCCGCCGGGCGTAGCCAGCGCCGTGAACACCGCCACCAGCTCCGGGGCGGCGCCGCAGCCCAGGAAGAAATCCTCCGCCCGGCATCCAGCGTCATAGCACCGGTTCAGGTCATCCGCAATGGCCTGCCGCGCGGCGGCATCCCCCACGGCGCTGGTATAGCCGTGTACCCGCAGGGTGGGGGTATCCTGCAGGATCTGCCGCACCGCCTCGTCCACCTCCGGCGGGGCGGGGATGGAGGGGTTTCCCAGGGAATAGTCAAACACATTCTCCTCCCCCACCACGGCGGCACGCGCCCGGCCGTACTCAAACAGCTCCCGGATGCAGGAGCGGTTCGCTCCCAGCGCATATGCGGCTTGATTGATCATAATCGGTTCTCCTTTCCGCCCGCCGTGCGGTACAGGGGCACGGCGGAATGATAGGGCTGTGGCAGATAAGTAACGGAGCGGATGGGACGGCGGGGCGGGCCGAATTTGGGGATATAGCCGAAGAGATTGATGTACTGCTCCAGGTCGTCCCGCTCGGCGGCCATGGCGTCCATCACGCGCACCGTCGCCAGCGCGTCCTGATCCGCCTGGTGGGAATTCTGAACCTCCCCCTCCAGGCCGTAGGCGGCAATGGCATTCTGGAGCCGGTGGGGGTACTCCCGGCGATCCCGGTAGACCGTGAGCAGATCCAGCTTGTCCTTGCCCCGCAGGCAGCCGGGGTCGCCGTGGGCGGCAAGCATGTGGAAGAGGAAGCTCAGGTCAAAATGGGCGTTGTAGGCAACAAGCAGCGTGCTGCCCGCCATCAGCGCGGCGATTTCCCGGGCGGCCTCGTCCCGGGGGATCCCCCGCTCCTGCACATCCCGGGTGGTGATGCCCGTCAAACGCTGGACCTCCGGCGGCACCTCCTGTCCCGGCGGCAGCCGGATCAAGCGGTCATACTGCTCCGATGCCCCATCGCGGCTGAGCAGCACGCCGGAAAACTGGATGATCTCATCCCGCTCAAACCGAAGCCCGGTGGTCTCGGTGTCAAATATCAAAATACGGTCGTATCGCTCAAACAGGTTCTGCAAATGCTCCATCGCGCCACTCTTTTCTCTCTGAAGTGCGATCATTATAGATGAATCCTTCCGAAATTTCAATTCGTTTTAATCCGAAAAAGTTGCTGTGTTTATGGAACTTTTTTGTTGCGTAATGCCGGGATGGCCGGTATAATGGGTGGCAGCGAAGCATAAAAGGAGGCTCCCCTATGCAATACCGTGCCGACCGATATGGCAATCCCATTTCCATTCTGGGCTATGGGTGCATGCGCTTTACCACCAGCGCGGGAAAGGTGGATGTGAACAAGGCGGAACAGGAGATCCTGGAGGCGTACCGCGCCGGGGTGAACTATTTTGATACCGCCTATGTCTACCCCGGCAGCGAAGTCGCTCTGGGGGAAATTCTCGCCCGCAACGGCATTCGGGAAAAGGTGAACATCGCCACCAAGCTGCCCCACTATCTGATCAAAAAGCCGGAGAGCATGGAGGCCTATTTTTCCGAAGAGCTGCGCCGCCTGAAAACCGACCATGTGGACTACTACCTGATGCACATGCTCACCGACGTGAAGACCTGGGATCGTCTGGTGGGGCTGGGCATTGTGCAGTGGCTGGCGGAGAAGAAGAAAAGCGGCCAGATTCGGCAGGTTGGCTTCTCCTACCACGGGAATTCCGACATGTTCTGCAAGCTTCTGGAGGTCTACGACTGGGATTTCTGTCAGATACAATATAATTATCTGGACGAGAATTCCCAGGCGGGGGTCACCGGGCTGCACCGGGCGGCGGAAAAGGGGCTGCCCGTGATCATCATGGAGCCGCTGCGAGGCGGGCGGCTCACCGTCGGTCTGCCTGCCGCCGCCCGGCATGTGCTGGAGCACGCGCCCGTCAGCCGCACCCCCGCCCAGTGGGCGCTGCGCTGGCTGTGGAACCAGAAGGAAGTGACCTGCGTGCTCTCCGGCATGAATTCCCTGGAGATGGTGCAGGAGAATGTACGCACGGCGGAGGACGCCCGCCCGGGCATCCTGACGGAAGCGGATTTTGAAATTTACCGCCGCCTTGTCGCCGCCATCAACGAAAAGGTGAAGGTGGGCTGCACCGGCTGCCGTTACTGCATGCCCTGCCCCCAGGGCGTGGACATTCCCGGCACCTTCGCCGCCTACAACCGGCTCGCCACCGACGGCTACTGGAAGGTGCTGACGGAATACTTCATGATCACCGGCGTCCGCAAGGACTACACCGGCCCGGTCAACTGCATCGGCTGCGGCAAATGCGAGCAGCACTGCCCCCAGCACCTGCCCATCCGCCAGGAGCTGCAAAACGCCAAAAAGGCGATGGAGGGTCTGCCCTACAAGCTGGGCAAAAAGGTGCTGCCCCACATTATGCGATACTAAGGGCATGCCCGTGGCACTTGGCCACGGGCAAAAAATTTTCAGTTCTCGGCGTTCTGGCGCACGGCGGCTTCGGCGATGTTGATGGAGTGGCCGCCGATACGGTTCAGACTGGTGAGCACCTCGCCGAACATGATGCCGGCATCGGCGGAGCATTCCCCGGCGCGCAGGCGATCCATGTGGTTCTGCTGCGCCTGCTTGGCCTTCTTGCGGTTCTCCCGCTCCAGCCGCGCCAGGTGCTTGAGCTCGTCGATGCCCAGGCTCTGGCTGTAGAAGCTGGAGACGGCGGCGCTGTAAAGCGCCTGGACGTTGCGGTACATTTCCAGCACTTCCTTCCGCGCCGTCTCGGAATAGGTCAGATCCCGCTCCGTGCACCGCTCGGCGACGTGCAGCAGGTGCTCGGCATAGTCGCCGATCCGCTCCAGGTCGGTCAGCGCCTGGAACACCCGGCGGACGTAATTCGCCTCGGTGGCGGAGAGCTCGTGGACGTTGAATTTCACCAGATAATCGCTGATGGCATCGGTGAGATAATCGATGACGGTCTCATTATCCGCAATGGTCTGGGCATGGCGGGGCTCCCCGGCCATGATGCCCTCCATGGCAAGCGTCAGGCTTTCCTCCACCAGCTTGGCCATGCGCTCCACCTCGCTGCGGATCTGCAGCAGGGAAACGCTAGGGCTGCCAACCAGATTGACGTCGATATATTCCAGCCGGGCAGCGTCCTCGTGCTTCTGCTTGGGGATCAGCTTGTAGGTCAGCTTGACCACCAGATTGGTGCAGGGGAGCAGCACGGCGGCAGCCACCACCTTGAAGAGGATATGCACCACGGACACCTGGAACATGGGGTCGGGGATCAGCTGCTCCACCAGCTGGGTATAGGGCAGAAGCATGGTGACCAGGGTCATGATGATGCCGCCCACAATATTATAGATCAAATAGATCATGGCCGCCCGCTTGGCGTTGTTCCGGGCGCTCATGGAGGCCAGAATGGTGGGCATGGCGGAGCCGATGTTGATGCCGCAGATCAGGTAGGAGGCAAAGTGCAGCGGCATGAGCCCCTGCATGGCCAGCGCCTGTAAAATGCCCACGGCGGCGGAGGAGGACTGGATCACGGCGCAGATCAGCGCGCCCACCAGAATGCCCAGCAGCGGATTGCGGGCGTTCATCATAAAGCTCTGGAACCAGGCGACCTGCCCCAGGGGCTTCATGGCCGCGCTCATGGTGTGCAGTCCCTGGAAGAGCAGACCGAAGCCCAGAATGACCTGCCCCACATGCTTGACCTTGGCCTTTTTGGAATACAGCATCATAAACGCGCCCACGCAGATGCAGAAGGGAGCAATGGCGGACACATCCAGGGCGATCAGCACGCTGGTGATGGTGGTGCCGATATTCGCGCCGAAGATGACGCCGGTGGCCTGCACCAGATCCATGATACCCGCATTGATGAAGCCCATCACCATCACGGTGGTAGCGGAGGAGGACTGGATGACCACGGTGACGAACATGCCCAGCAGGAAGCCGAGGATGCGGTTGCGGGTCAGCTTTTCCAGCAGATCCTTCATTTTTGCACCGGCAGCCAGCTCCAGGCCGTCGCCCATGTACTTCATTCCGAACAGGAACGCGCCCAGTCCGCCCAGCAGCTCCACAATGTTGGCAACAGTCATGGCAACCCCTCCAAGGTCTCGTAAGTGGATAGATGATTGACTTCTTTACTAAAAACCCCATACTTCCCATTGTATAATCAGTATACCAGCGGAAGCGATTCAATGCAATCTTTTTTTTCGCCGCCGGAGCTTCCCTTGCTTTTTGGGCGGGGAGCGGATATAATGTCAGGGAAAGAGAAATTTACCGGGAGGTCTTCGTATGAAATATGATTTTACATCCATTCTGAACCGGCAGGGCATGGACGCCATTGCGGTGGAAGGGCCGGGAAAAACTGTTTTCAGCCCGAACGGCCCCACGAAAGCGGGGTTTGACCTGATTCCCATGTGGGTGGCGGATATGAATTTCCCCACGGTGCCCTCCGTGCCCCAGGCGATCATCCGGCGGGCGCAGCACCCGGCCTACGGATATTTTGACCCCCGGCCGGAATATTATGACGCCATCCGCTCCTGGCATGCCCGGCACCACGGCGTGGCGGTGCCGGAGGAGGCCATCGGCTATGCCAACGGCGTACTGGGCGGGGTGGTCAGCGCGGTGAACGTGCTGTGCTCCCGGGGCGGCAATGTGCTGGTGCATTCGCCCACCTACATCGGCTTTACCCATGCGCTGGAGGACAACGGCTACCACATCATCCATTCCCCGCTGAAACTGGACAGGCAGAACGTCTGGCGGATGGACTACGCGGATATGGAGGAAAAGATCGTTCAAAATAAGATCCACACCGCCATCCTCTGCTCCCCCCACAATCCCTGCGGCAGAGTATGGGAGCGCCGGGAGCTGGAGCAGGCCATGGAGCTCTTCCGGAAATATGATGTTTACGTCATTTCCGATGAGATCTGGTCGGGTCTGATCCTGCCCGGCTATCGGCACATCCCCACCCAGGCTGTCAGCGAGGACGCCAAGATGCGCACCGTCGCCATGTACGCCCCCAGCAAGACCTTCAATCTGGCGGGGCTGGTGGGCAGCTACAGCGTGATCTACAATCCCTGGCTCCGGGATCGGGTGGCCAAGGAGGCGGAGCTGAGCCACTATAACGCCCAGAATGTGCTCTCCATGCACGCTCTGATCGGCGCATACAGCGACGAGGGCACCGCATGGCTGGAGGAACTGCGGCAGGTACTGGCGGGCAACGTAAACTTCGCCTGTAACTACATCCGTGACCATTTCCCCGGCGTCACCGTCAGCCGCCCCCAGGGGACATATATGCTGTTCCTCGACTGCACCGAATGGTGCCGCGCCCACAACCGGAGCATTGACGAGGTGCTCCAGGCCGCCTGGGCAGTGGGCGTCGCCTTCCAGGACGGCCGCCCCTTCCACGGTCCCTGCCACATCCGCGTCAACTTGGCGCTCCCCCTCTCCCGCGTCCAGGAAGCCTTCCGTCGGCTGGATCAGTACGTTTTTAATGCGTGACACAAAAAGGAGAAATTTATGTTCCATCTATCATTATCTGCCCGGTGCAGGCCGGGGGAGGAGATTCGGTTTGATTGGGGGCGGATGAAGTCCATTGGCCTGTGGACGCTGCTGTTTGGGCTGGTGGCCTATGGGTACCTCTTCTTCAACGCCAATTTTTCCCATGATTCCATGATCTCCATTTACGAAGAGAGCCCGGATATGATGCTGTCCTTCGGGCGCTTTCTCCGGCCGGTGTACCGGCTGCTGCGGGGCAAATTCCTGCTGCCTGCGGTAAACGGCTTTCTGACGCTGGTCTTTCTGTGGCTGAGCACCTATTTCGTTGCGGACATTCTGAAGCTGCAAAAGAAGCTTTCCGTGGTGCTCACCTGCGCCGTGATGGTGACCAATTCCACCGTGTCCCTGACGAACGCCACCTACCTGCACGATGCGGATGCCTATGGGCTGTGCCTGCTGCTGGCGGTGCTGGGCGTGTGGGCGGCGCTGCGGCTGCAGCGGGGGGAGCTGATCGCGGCGGTGCTGTACTTCCTCTCCCTGGGCATTTATCAGGCGTATATTCAGGTGGCGGTGTATCTGCTGCTGATCCTGGCGCTGGTGCGGCTGCTGAAGGGTGAGAAGGTCTCCGCCGTGTATGGTCAGACCTTCCGGCACCTGCTGTGCATTGCGGCGGCCATGGTGGTCTATTTTATCGCTGCAAATCTCACCCAGCGGCTGACCCATGTGGCGGACGCCGGAACCTACAACAGCGTGGGCAGCGCCCTGGTACTGTCGGCGGAATCCCTCCGGCAGCGGGCGGTGTACTTTGCAGAGGCAATGCTCTGGTGGTTCGTTCTGCCGGTGGGGCATTCCAGATATGTCCAGGCTGCCATCAACGCCCTGCTGCTTCTGTCCGCCGCCTTCTTCGTGATCTCTGCGGCGGCAGACAGAAAGCTGCCCGCCAGAAGTGTGTGGGGGCTGACAGGCGTCATCATCGCCATTCCCTTCGGCATGAGCTTCATCATCCCCCTGTCCAATACCTACCACTACGTCATGATGTTCTCCTTCAACCTGACCTACATCTGCGTGCTGGTGCTGGCTGAGCAGCTGCCGGGGGAGAAGAAATTCTCCCGCGCCGTCCGGGCGCTCTGCACGGTGCTGGTGTGCGTGATGGTATATGACAACTGCCTGTTTGCCAACGAGATCTCCCTGAAGAAGCAGATGGAAAACGACGCCACCCTCTCCGCCTTCACCCGGATCATCGACCGCATGGAGCAGACCGAGGGCTACGTCCCCGGCCAGACCCCGGTTGCCATCCTGGGGCTGCTGAACAACAGCGACATTTCGGCAAGCCGCCCCGGCTTCCGGAACGAGGAAACCGGCCTCTGGTTCAATTTCTCCACCAGTCACCCCGCCAGCCACCGTGCCTACCTGAGCTACTACCTGGGCTACCCCGCCGATTTCGTCACCGGCCAAGCGCTGGAAGACCTGAAGGAAAACCCGCAGATCATCCAGATGCCGGCCTTCCCCGCCGCCGGCAGCATCCAAATGGTGGACGGCGTTATGGTCATCAAGCTGTCCATGGATATGACATTTGAAGAATGAGGCGTTTATCCTTTTTTCATTGAATATGTCTGAAATGTTAAAAGTGTGTCAAATTTCAAAATACATATTGACATTTTGAAACACTCATGATATAGTCAGCGTACAAAGAAAATCCGGAAAGGAGCATTTGTATGAACTATATTTATCAGAACAGCCGGACCGAAGCGGGGGAATACGACCGCAGCGCTCTGGAGCAGCTCCTGGGGGAGCTGGAGGAAGGCGATTGCCTGGCTGTGGCGCAGCTCTCCTGCGCGGCAGACAGCGCAGCGGCGCTTCTAGAATTGCTGGAGGATATGCAGCGCCGGGGCATCCGGTTCCGCAGCGTGGCAGAGGGGCTGGACACCGGCACACCTGCCGGCACCCAGGCCATCGCGCTGCTCAAGGCCATGCTTCAGCTGGATGCCGGGCAAAAGCCCCAGGAGGACGCCCCCCAAAAGGGACGCAAGCCCATTGAAATAGACGAGGAGATGTTCGACCGGATCCTGGAGCGCTGGAAGAATGGCGAGATCACCGCCCGCCAGGCCATGGCAGAGCTGGACCTCAAGCCCAATACCTTCTACCGCCGGGTGAAGGAACGGGAGGGCAAGAGCAGCACCGATTCGCTGCTGGACGCCGCCAGGAAGCTGGGCAAGGACATTGTAAACACCGTGACCGAGGGCGGCAAGGAGCTGCAGCAGGCGGCCGGGAAGCTGGCGGCGGAATGCGACCTGAGCTCCCTCTCCGATGCGGCGCGCAAGAATATCACCGCCGCCGGGAAGGTGATCAGCAGCCGGATGGACAGCCTGAGCCGGGATTTCCAGGAGGCCATGCAGCGCTGCGAAAAGAAGCCGGAGGAATCCGCCGAAAAAGCCGAAGGCGCCCAGGCGCCCGAAGCCCAGCCTGAGGAAGCGGTGCAGCCTGCTCCCCCGGTGCCGGAGGAGCCCGAAGTCCCCGAAGCCTCCGAAATGCCGGAAGTGCCCGAGGCCTCTGAAATGCCCGAAGCGCCGGAGGTTCCCGAAGTACCGGAGGCCCCCGAAGCACCCCTGACGGAGCCGGAGACGCCTGACGCGCCCCAGGAGCCGGAATATTTGTAAACAAGCATTTGCATTACCACCAGAATTGGAGGATCTATCGATGGAAAAACGTCTGACACGGGTAGAAAACGGCAAAATGATCTGCGGCGTATGCGCCGGATTGGGTAAGTATTTCAATATCGACCCCACCTTGGTTCGCCTGGGCTTCGTCATTCTCACCTGCTTCGGCGGCAGCGGCATCCTGGCCTATCTGGCCGCCGCGGTCATCATCCCGAAGGAAGCCTAAGGGACCTCTGAATAAATCCGAGTGCCCATCGCCTCCCCGCTTTTTTGCAGCGGGGAGGTGATTTTTATGTGCCTACGCCCCGACGCAGCCTGCGGTCAAAGAGCGCTCTATTGAAAAAGTCGGAAAGCCATGCTATATTTGTGTTAAAATGATATGGCCGGGGAGAGATGAAGGAGCATGGAATATCAGGTCGCCATCTGCGATGACGACGCGCAGCAGGTGCAGCAGCTGGAGCAGGTCGTCATGCAGTGGGCAAAGGCAGCAGAAAAATCCTGCAAGGTCAGGTGCTTTTCCAGTGCGGAAGCTTTCTGGTTTGCATACCAGAGGGACCGCAGCTGGGCAATTTTGTTTCTGGATGTGGAAATGGCGGGCATGAGCGGCATTCAGCTTGCCAAAAAGCTCCGGGCGGACGGATGCCGGGGGGAGATCGTTTTCATCACCTCCCACTTTGAATTCATCGGCGAGGGGTATGAGGTGGACGCGCTGCACTATCTGGTAAAGCCGGTGACGCCGGAGAAGGTCTTTTCCGTCCTCGACCGGGCGGCCGAAAAGCTGGCGGCAGAGCCGCCCTCCGTGGTGATCACGCGGGAGGGGGAGACCCTCCGGCTGTATGAAAGCGAAATTCTCTATGTGGAGTCCTTTCTCCACAATCTGGTGATCCACACCACCGGGCTGGAATACCGCATCAAGGAATCCATTTCCGTGTTTGAGCAGAAGCTCAGCGGGGATTTCTTCCGGGTGCACCGGTCATACCTCGTGAATCTCAAAAAAGTCCGCTGCATCGGGCGCAGCTGCGTGACCCTGGAGGGGGGCGGCACCGTGCCGGTCGCCCGCGGGAAATATGATGCGATCAATCGGGCGTTCATCGCCCGGAACTGAGGGACGGATATGCTGAAACGAACCTATCTGAAGCTTGTGGAAATGCAGGAAGAGCAGGCGCGCAAGCACCTGGAGGAGGTCAGGAGCATCTACAGCGAGATGCGCGGCTACAAGCACGACTTCCATCACCACCTGCAGGCGCTCAAAGGGCAGCTGGAGGCCGGGGAGACCGACCGCGCCATCGCCTACATCGAGCAGCTGGATCAGAACCTGCAGGGTGTGGATACCCTGCTGAAAACCGGAAATGTGACGGCGGACGCCATTCTCTCCGCAAAAATCGCCCCGGCGCGGGCGGCGGGCACCACCGTCACGGTGCAGGCGAACCTGCCGGCGGCGCTGACCCTCTCCGATCTGGAGCTGAGCATCGTCATCGGCAATCTGCTGGATAATGCCATCGAAGCCTGCCAGAAGGCAGCGGGAGACCGATTTATCCGCCTCTCCCTGCGGATGAAGGGCAACATGCTCTATTTCTATCTGCTCAACAGCGCCGGGAAAAAGCAGACGAAGGTGGGCTCCCTGTTCAAAACGGGAAAAACCGGCGCCCACGGCTTCGGCCTGCACCGCGCCGAGACCATCATCCGGCAGCACGGCGGCTGGGTGAAATACAACAGCGAGGACGGCGCCTTTACATCGGAATTTCTCGTCCCCGCGCTGCCCTGATTGCAATTCGTGCGCCGCTGGATGCAGTTGGTGCACGAATTTCCCTTTTTTCGGGGGATGTGCTATACTGCGCTCAAACGGGAAAGGAGCGATCTGCTTTGAAAAAGAAACCGGAAAAGAAGAAGCCTTATCGCAGCGCATGGAGCAATGCCCTCTGGAGCTTTCGGGGAATGCTGCGCGGCACGCCCCAGTCCTTCTGGCTGATGACGGCTGCGGTGCCCCTTACGGTGTTTCTCGCGTGGGCGGAAATCCGGCTGCCTGCGCTGGTGGTATCGGAGGTGACGGCGCGGCAGACCTTTCTGCACGCCGCAGTCGCAGTGGGCATCCTGCTGGGCGCGACGCTGATCGCCGCGGCGCTGAAAGAATTCTGCTCCACGGTGCAGCAGGCCTACATGAGCCGCTACCGCTTCAGCCAGAGCGTGCGTCTGCACCGCAAATCCATGCACTGCTTTTACGAGACCTATGAGAAAAAAGCCACCCGCGACCTTCTGGGGCGCGCCGAGAGGGCGACATGGATGAACTACGGCAAGTGCCCCCTGCTGGAAATGCCCCAGCAGGGCGCCGATCTGCTGACAAATCTGCTTTGCTATGCCCTGTTCGGCACGGTGATCTCCTTCGTCAGCCCCTGGCTGGTGGTGCTGCTGACGGTATGCCCGGCAATCAACTGGCTGTGCGTCCGCGCCTACAACAAATATGAATATGCCACCCGCGCCCAGCGGACGGACATTGACCAGAAGCTGCAGTATGTGATGGATCGCTCCGAGGATTTCAGCGCCGCAAAGGACATCCGGGTATACGGCATGGCGGACTGGCTGCGGGGCATGTACCGGGAGCTTTCCAACCAGGCGCTTTCCTGGCAGAAGAAGCTGAGCAGCCGGCAGTTCCTGACCCGGCTTGCGGATCTGGGAATCATCCTCCTGCGCGACGGGACGGCCTATGCGGTGCTGATCGGGATGGCGCTGCGCGGAGAGATCACGGTTGACCAGTTCGTGCTGTATTTTGCCGCGATCTCCGGCTTTGCCACCTATGTGGGCAACATCATGACCGCCTGGACTGCGCTGCAGACCGCGAGCCTGGTTCTCTGCGATTTCCGGGAATATCTGGATCTTCCGGACGGTGAAGGGAGCGGGAAGGAGCGCGCCGACGCGCATCTGACCCATGCGCCGCAGATCGTATTTGACCATGTATCCTTCCGCTACGACGGGGCGGAGGAGGATACCCTCCGCGATATTTCCCTCACCCTGCATTCCGGCGAGCGGGTGGCGCTGGTGGGCACCAACGGCGCGGGCAAAACGACCCTGGTCAAGCTCCTGTGCGGGCTGTATGCCCCCACCGCCGGTGAAGTGCGCATTGACGGCGTGCCGGTGGGCGATTTTGCCCGGGAGGAATATTACCGGCTGTTCTCCCCGGTGTTCCAGGACGTGCAGACCGCGTTCTTCTCCCTGGCAGAAACGGTCGCCGGTGAGGTGGGCAGCCATCTGGACAGGGCGCGGGCTGAGCGCTGCATGCGCCGCGCCGGGCTTGGGAAAAAGCTGGATTCCCTGCCGCTGGGCATCGACACCCGGCTGGATAAGCAGGTCAACAAGGACGGCATCGAGCTCTCCGGCGGCGAAGCCCAGAAGCTGATGATGGCGCGGGCACTTTACAAAGATGCGCCGGTGCTGGTGCTGGACGAGCCCACCGCCGCCCTCGACCCCATTGCGGAGAACGAGATCTATCTCCAGTACCGGGACATGACGGAGGGCAAGACCTCGCTGTTCATCTCCCACCGCCTTGCCTCCACCCGCTTCTGCGACCGCATTCTCTTCCTGAAGGACGGCAAAATCGCGGAGGAGGGCACCCACAGCGAGCTGATTGCCCTGGGCGGAGAATACGCAAAGCTCTTTGAAATACAGAGCTGCTGGTATCGGGACGATTACAAGGGAGGTGCGCAGCAATGACCCTGAAGGAACATCTGAACATCAGCCGCCGGGGCATCCGGACGCTGTATTCCATGAGCCGCCGGTATCTCCTTTCCACTGTTTTCGTCAGCATCATCACGTCGGTCACGCCCTATGTGCCCATCTATTTCTCGGCGCGGCTGATCGATGCACTGAGCGCCGGGGAGGGCATCCGGGTATTGGCGCTCTATGCGTCGCTGACCGTTGGGCTTGTGGCCGTGCTCAGCCTGATCGGCGCGGTGCTGAAGGCGCAGCAGGAGATCGGGCAGAAACAGCTCATCGGCTTTGCCTACGACTGGCTCTTTGCGGAAAAATCGATGCAGCTGCCCTATGCGTCCATTGAAGATCGGGAGGTCGCCCTGATGAAGGAACGCATCATTGTGGAATGCAACACGGGCTACAATCTTTTCTACCTGGCAAGGTGCATCGAGCAGTATGCCGCCTATCTCACACGGGCGCTGGCGTCGGTCTGCCTGACCGTGTCGTTTTTCACCATCGGCAACATTGCGCTGTGGGCGAAGCTCGCCTTCGCCTTCGGCATTCTGCTCACCGTTGCGGCGGGGATATGGATCAACGAGAAATCCTCGAAGCTGCGGATGGCGTATTTTTCCGGCTGCACAATCTATAATGCGCTGCTGAACAAGCTCGTGAAATATTTCGAGCATTACACCAGCGGAAAGGACATCCGCCTGTATGGGATGGAAAAGTCCCTCGCGCAGTATATGGGGGACAAAGTATACGGTTCCCTGTGCGACGGCGAGCAGCGGATGCAGCTGCGCTGCGCCGGGCTGAAGCTCATCTCCACGGTGATGAATTATCTTCTGCGCTTCGGCGTGTATCTGCTGCTGATCTCCGCGTCCCTGGCGGGGGGACTTTCCGTCGGCTCCATTGCCCGGTATGTGTCCTGCGTGATGCTCCTGCTGACGGCAGTTTCCGGTCTGGTCGGCACCGTGCAGCTCTCCTTCATCAACCACGGCTATATCCGGCGGTTCTTCGAATATTTTGACATTCCCAATCCCATGTATCAGGGCAGCCTGTCGGTGGAGAAGCGGGAGGACAACGATTACAGCATTGAGTTTAAGGACGTATCCTTCAAATATCCGAACAGCGACGCCTACGCCCTGCGCCATGTGAGCCTGAAATTCAGAATCGGGGAAAAGCTTGCGGTGGTGGGCATGAACGGCAGCGGCAAAACCACCTTCATCAAGCTGCTGTGCCGCCTGTATGACCCCACCGAGGGCGAGATCTTGCTCAACGGCGTGGACATCCGGAAATACAATTATCAGGAATACATGTCCATTTTCTCCGTGGTGTTCCAGGATTTTCAGCTGTTTGCTTTCTCCCTTGGGCAGAATGTGGCTGCCGGAGCCGAATATGACCCCGCCCGCGCGGAAACCTGCCTGAAGGAGGCGGGCTTCGGCAAGCGCCTGGCGGAGATGCCCCGGGGGCTGGATACCTGCCTGTACCACAACTACGACCCGAACGGCGTGGAGGTTTCCGGCGGCGAGGCGCAGAAGATCGCCATTGCCCGGGCGCTCTACAAAAACGCGCCCTTCATCGTCCTGGACGAACCAACCGCCGCCCTCGACCCGGTGTCCGAATACGAGGTCTATCGGAAGTTCAATGAGATCTCCAGCGGAAAAACGGCCATCTACATCAGCCACCGCCTGGCCTCCTGCCGCTTCTGCGACGACATCCTGGTATTCAACGAGGGAAGAATCGTCCAGCACGGCACCCACGAAGCGCTCCTTGCGCAGCAGGACGGAAAATACGCCGCCCTCTGGAACGCACAGGCGCAGTATTATACGGAAAAAAACTAAGGAAACGCTGAATAAATCGTCTTCGGCTGGGCGGCGAAGCTTTTGCCGCCAGCTCTCGCCGATTTCATCAGAGCTTCCCTAAAAAGAGTGAGCAGGCGTAAGAACCTGCTCACTTTTGATTTATTCAAAGTATCCTCTATTCAACATATCCGAAGCCCAGGATGGTGAAGGTCTTCTCCGCATCCTCGGGGGACATGGCAAACTCCAGGCGATGGAGGGCGGATTCCTGGCGATTAAAGAGGACGACGGTATGGCAGTGGGTCCAGCCGGCGGCGGTGGGATCCAGAAGGAAGTGCTTTTCGCCGTCGATGGCGACGGTGACCTTGCCGAAGTCCGGCGCGCCGGAATCCTTGAATTCCAGCACCAGCTTGCGGCAGGTGATCTCCAGCACGAAGGGGGCACTGCCGGCCTCCTTCTGCCAGTTATGGGGGAACATGGGGGTATTGTGGGTATCGTCGTCCAAGGGAACGCACTGCAGCTCTCCGTCCGTTCCCGTGAAGCTGCCGGGGGTGACGGCGGCGCAGGGGCAGCCGTGGGTGCGGTCGAAGAATTTCAGGTTTTCGTAATCCGCGCCGTAGAAGGGCGGGATATAGTCGGGGTGCTCCTGCTCCGGCTGCTGGTTGGCCAGCCGGTCGATCAGGTACAGCAGGCAGTCCGCCATCACCCGGTGCCCCAGATTGGTGGGGTGGTACACATCATAAAAATACTGCCGCTTGGTGATGACCCGCCCCTGGGCATGGGGGAACTGGGGGCTGACCGCCTCCAGCACGTCCACCATGGGCACCTGGTGCCGGTAGCCGATGGGCGCCAGGCGGCGCTTCAGGTTCCAGTCATCGGCGAAGACGGCAAAGAGCATGATCACGGCGGGGTGATTGGGCTGGGCAAGGATATGGCGGATCAGGCTCTCATAGAACACCCCCTCCGTCTCGTCCCCGGCATCGTTGACGGCGAATTCCACCACCACCAGGTCGGGCAGCACGGTGCCGTCCCGGGTGATGTCCCGGTCATAGCGCATCAGGCCGGTCTCCGAAGGGGTGCCGCCGACACCCGCCTTGATATAGCGGATGTTTTCGCCGTAGCGCGCCCGCAGGCCGTTCACGGTCTGCCGGGGGTAGCAATTTTCCTGCAGGGGCACCGCACCCGCGCCCTGGGTGATGGAGCCGCCGATGAAGGCCACGGTGGTCTCCTCCCCTGCCCGGGCGCGGCGGAGGAAGCGCTGCATCCGGGCGTTGCAGCCCGCGCTGAGGAAGGAGCGGGCGATCATCTCCCGATAGGCAGGTGCGGAAAAATCCACCGCCGGATCGGGGTTCTGCTCCGGCACCTGGAAGCCGGGGTTGACATAAAAGATCACCGTGGCAGTGGCGGTATCCCGGGCGGTGGGGAACTCAAACAGAAATTCCGCCGGGGCATCGTCAAATTCGCTCCATTGCAGCTTTGTCAGGTCGATCACCCGCTCCACCCCGTCGGCAGGCAGGGTGAAGCGGTGGCTGCTGCCGGCGCCGCCCTTGCCCCGGAAATTCAGGGAAAAATCCACCTGCATTCCCGGCTCGTCCGCCGTGAGGGACACGCCCATGCTGTGCACCAGCGTGCGGAAGCCCTGGGCGGTGGTCAGCAGACTCAGGATCTTCTCATCCTGGATCCCGCCGTTGACCCGGGCAAAGGTGGGCAGCCGGTCGCTGCTGATGTAAACGGGGTGCCGCCCCCGCCCGTCATCCTGGGGGATACCCCCCACGCACTTATCCAGCAGCACATAAAATCCCGGCCGCTTCTCGGTGGGATCCTTCGGCGCAACAGGCCCTGTAACCATAACAACCGTCTCCTTTTCGCGGGAAGCGCTGCACAGATCAGCACTTCCCTCATTTTTGTGCATCCATTTTATAGCCTTTCTCCCGCCGGTACCAACCACATCTTGCGAAAGAATTTCCCAACTGTTGCTTTTTTACATTCCCGGGGAAGCTCTGATGAAATCGGCAAGAGCTGGCGGCAGGAGATTTTGTCCCCCCATTGGGCGCAATGGGGGGGACAATGGGGATTATTTCAGAATTTCTCCGCCGGATTCGATGACCTGCTTATACCAGCGGGCGGAATCCTTGGGGGTGCGCTTACCGGTGGCATAGTCCACATAGACAATGCCGAAGCGCTCGCTGTAGCCGTTTGACCACTCGAAATTATCCAGGAAGCTCCACTGCAGGTAGCCCCGCAGATCGACGCCTTCGTCGATGCATTTGCGCAGCTCCCGCAGGTAGCGGGTGAGGAAATCGATGCGGTCGGCATCGTGGACAGCGCCATCCAGATAGACCTTATCATTGCAGGACAGGCCGTTTTCCGTGATGTAGATGGGGCAGGCATAGCGCTTGTACACGTTCAGGATGCCGTAGTGCATCACCTCCGGGGTGACCTTCCACTTGGTGGCGGTCAGGGGGAAGCCTGCCGGGATGGGCGACCGGGAGCCGTCCTCCTCCACCGGGTCGCCCTGGTAGACATTGACGCCCACAAAGTCCGGCTTTTCCAGCTTGTCCCAGTCCGCCTGGGGGATCCCGGCGGCAAAGTCCGTCACGACCTTGGGGGAGCCCTCGGCGAAGCGGCGGAAGAAGAGCGGATCCATGAAGAGATTTATGCTGAACATCCAGTCCGTGGGGTCGAAGGTCGCCCGGTAGGCTGCTTCCCGCCCGGCGGGGGTATCCACCCGGGGGTAGCACAGGCGGCCGCAGGTGGCAACGCCCACCACCGCGGCGGGGACGGCCTGACGGATCCGGCGGGTCGCCTCGCTGTGCGCCAGACAGAGATTGAAATAGCACTTGAGCGCTTCCGTCTCTCCCAGCCTCCAGCCGGGGGCATGGATGCCGGTGACGTAGCCCAGAGCAGTGGTGCACTGAGGCTCATTCAGGGTCATATAGGTATCCACCCGGCCGGCAAAGTGCTCCGCCACGATGGCGGCGTAGCGGCCGAAGGCGGCTACGATGTCCCGGTTCAGCCAGCCGCCCTTGTCCTGGAGGGCGCTGGGAAGATCCCAATGGTACAGGGTGACCATGGGCTTGATGCCGGCTTCCAGCAGGGCATTCACCAGCTCGTCGTAATACAAAAAGCCCTTTTCATTCACCGCGCCGTCCCCGTCGGGGATGATGCGCGGCCAGCTGATGGAGAAGCGGTAGGCCTGGATGCCGTGCTCCTTCATGAGCCGGACATCCTCGGCGCAGCGGTGGTAGCTGTCGCAGGCCACGTCGCCGGTGTCGCCGTTATAGATCTTGCCGGGGGTGTGGGAGAAATCGTCCCAGATGCTGGAGCCCTTGCCGTCCTCGTTCCAGGCGCCCTCGCACTGATAGGAGGCACAGGCGACGCCCCAGAGGAAGTTTTGGGGGAACATCATACGGTCACCTCAACAAAATATTCTTTCTTTCCGGCATCCGGAATCACCTTGCCGGAGACGGGAGCGCCGTCCACGGTCAGGCTATAGCTTCCGGTCTGCTTTACGGAAATACGGTAGACCGCACCCCGGAATTTCCGGGTGATGGTGTAGCCTCCAAAGCCGGTGGGCAGACAGGGGTCAATACTCAGGCCGCCCAGGGTGGGCTTGATGCCCAGGATGTACTGGCTGATGTTGACGAACGTCCAGGAGGCCGTGCCCGTCAGCCAGCTGTTGCGGGCGGCACCCTCCTCGAAGGAAGCGCGGGCGGCAACGGTCTGGGCATAGACGTAGGGCTCCACCCGGCGGATGTCGCTGTGCTCCTCCTGATAAACCGGTGCGGTGCGCTTGTAGATGTCAAAGGCGTTGTCGCCCCGCCCCACCACAGTTTCTGCAATGGAAATCCAGGGGTTATTGTGGCAGAAGACGGAGCCGTTCTCCTTGTATCCGGGGGGATAGGAGGAGATTTCGCCCAGTTCCTTGTGATACACGGTGTAGCAGGGGGCCAGCAGCTCCACGCCGTACTTGCCCAGCAAATGCTTGCGGACGGAATCCAGAGCCATGACGGCCTTGCCATCCTCCTTGCCCACCCCGGCCATGACGCACATGCCCTGAGGCTCGATGTAGATTTTGCCCTCCTCGCACTGGTTGGAGCCAACGGGGTTGGAGAAAGCATCATAGGCACGGACGAACCACTGCCCGTCCCAACCGGCGGTTTCAATGGCCTGCTCCATGTCGCGGACGGCATCCAGTACGGTTTTGGCTTCGTCACTTAGTCCCTTGGCCTGGCAGATTTCGGCATATTCCTTGCCATACAGCACGAACATGCCGCCGATGAACACGGATTCGGCCACGGGTCCTTCGGAGGGACCGGAGGTCTGGAAGCTCTCGCCGGGCTCCTCGCTGAAGCAGTTCAGGTTCAGGCAGTCGTTCCAGTCGGCGCGGCCAATCAGGGGCAGGTCGTGGGGGCCCTTGTGGGTCATGGTGAAGTTCACGCTGCGGCGCAGATGCTCCATCAGGGGCATTTCGGAGCCGGGCACATTGTCAAAGGGCGTGGGGTAGTCCAGAATGCTCCAATCCCCCGTCTCAGCCAGATAGGCGTGGGTGGCGGCCACCAGCCACAGGGGGTCGTCATTGAAGCCGGAGCCGATGTCGTTGTTGCCCCGCTTGGTCAGGGGCTGGTACTGGTGATAGGTGGAGCCATCCGCCCACTGGACGGAGGCAATGTCGATGATGCGCTCACGTGCCCGGTCGGGGGCAATGTGGACAAAGCCCAGCAGATCCTGGCAGCTGTCCCGGAAGCCCATGCCCCGGCCGGTGCCGGACTCAAAATAGCTGGCGGAGCGGCTCATGTTATAGGTGACCATGCACTGGTATTGATGCCAGATATTCACGGCGCGATTCAGCTTTTCGTCCCGGCAGTTCAGCGTATAGGTGCTCAGCAGGTTATCCCAATAGGCGCGCAGAGCGTTCATGGCCTTATCAACGGCCTCATCCGTGGAAAATTCCTGCATCACCCGATAGGCGGTATCCTTGCGGATGATGCCGGGGGCAATGAACTTTTGGTCTCTGGGGTTCTTTCCGTAGCCCAGGACGAAGATGAAGCTCTTGCTTTCGCCGGGAGCCAGGGTCACGTCCAGGTGCAGCCCCGCCATGGGGGCTCCGCCGTGGGAAATATAGTCACCGGCTTTTCCGTTCAGAATGGCCTGGGGCGCGGCGAAATTGCCGAAGGTGCCCAGGAAGCTGTCCCGGTCGGTGTCAAAGCCGCTGAGCAGGGCGTTGACCCCGTAATAGGCGTAGTGGTCGCGGCGCTCCCGGTATTCGGTTTTATGGTAGATGACGCTGCCCTCCACCTCTACTTCGCCGATGTTCAGGTTGCGCTGGAAATTGGTGGAGTCGTCCACCGCGTTCCACAGGCACCACTCCACGGCGGCAGTGAAGCGGAAGCTGCACTCCTTGCTAGATTTGTTGGTGAGCACCACCCGCTGCACCTCGCAGTTTTCGTCACCGGGCACCAGGAAGGTGATGGCGGCGGCGATGCCGTCCTTCTCCGCTTCAAACACGGTGTAGCCCAGGCCGTGGCGGCAGCGGTAGGCGTCCAGGGCGGTGTCGCAGGGGTGGAAGGCGGGGCTCCAAGGGGCTTTGCCGTCTTCTTTTATATAGAAGAAGCGGCCGCCGATGTCAGCCGGGACATTGTTGTAGCGGTAGCGCAGCAGCCGCTGGAGCTTGGCATCCCGATAGAAGCAGTAGCCGCTGGCGGTGTTGCTGATGAGGGAAAAGAAATCCTTGCTGCCCAGATAGTTAATCCAGGGCATGGGAGTTGCGGGGGTTTCGATTACGTATTCCTTTTTTGCGTCGTCAAAGTATCCGTAGCGCATATCGACTCTCCTTTGAACTTTTTTGATTGTCTGCCCGCAAAGAAATTCTCATTCTCTCTCGGGCGCGTCTTAAACGTTTACGTTACCAGTTTACCACGTTATGGATAAATTTGCAAGGCTTTTTATCATTTTTTATCCAGCAGCATAAGAATAAAATGCCTGCTGTCCACTCGCAGATGCTTTATTCAGAGGTTCCTTAGGCGTTCCCTTAGAGAGCCTTTGAAAAAATCCCCCGGCGAAGGTTCGCCGGGGGTAAGGGGAAACGATCACTCCTGCTTCAGATCCACGGTGGACAGGTCCCACTCTTCGTGGATCTTGGGCACATCGGAGATCAGGCGCTTGGTGTAGGCGGCCTGGGGATGGAGGATGACCTCATCCGCTTTGCCGTGCTCCACAAATTTGCCATGCTCCATAATGTACACGGTATCGGAGATGTAATAGGCAAGGCCGATGTCGTGGGTGATGAAGATGATGGTCATGCCGATCTCGTCGCGCAGCTGCAGAAGCATATCCAGAATGGTGGCGCGGGAGCAGGCATCCACCATGGAGGTGGGCTCGTCGGCCAGCAGGATCTTGGGCTTGAGCAGGAAAATGCGGGCGATCATCAGGCGCTGCATCTGGCCGCCGGACAGCTCGAAGGGATACTTATTGGTCAGCTCCGCAAACTTCAGGTTGACGAAGGAGCATGCCTCGGTCATCATTTCGATCTTCTTTTCCATGGGCAGGTGCTTGCCGCCGCGCATATTGATGCAGTCGAGCAGCACGGCATCGATCTTATGGAAGGAATTGTAGGACGAGAAGGGATCCTGGAAGATGGCCTGGATGCCCTTCCAATAGGCGTTGCGCTTTTTGGAGCTGGAGATATCCCGGGGCTTGCCCTGGAAGAGGATCTCCCCCTCGGTATGGTTCAGCAGACCCAGCAGAATCTTGCTGAGGGTGGTTTTGCCGGAGCCGGACTCGCCGACGATGGAGACGAACTCCCCCTCGTGGAAATCGAAGCTGACATCGTTGACGGCGATGGTCTTTTTCTCACCGTAGCCGAAAACCTTGGTCACATGGCGGCCGCTGAGGCACAGGGGGGCATTGGAAAAATCCTTGGCAGAGGCGATCCGATCTTCACTCATGGCTGTATACCTCCTTCAGTTCGTCCACGCCCATCAGGCAGCGATACATGCGGTTCTCGCCGAACTCCCGCTCGGCGGGGCAGTTGAAGCGGCATTCTGGCTTGGCATATTTGCAGCGCTCGGCAAAGCGGCAGCCTGCCGGGGGATGCTTCAGGTTGGGGGGCGTGCCGGGGATGGCGGTGAGCTTGTGGCCGCGGGTGCCCTCTTCGGGAACCAGAATGGAGCCCATCAGGCCGTGGGAATAGGGATGGACGGGGTCGAACACCATTTCCTTGGCGGTGCCCTGCTCCACGATCTGGCCGGCGTACATGACCATGATGTCGTCGGTGACGTTATACAGCAGGGGCAGCTCGTGGGTGATGAAGACCATGGCCTTGATATAGCCCTTTTCCATCAGCTCGCGCATCATTTTAATGACCATTTTCTGGCTGGTCACGTCCAGGGCGGAGGAGGGCTCGTCGGCAATCAGAACCTTGGGGTTCAGAATGGTGGACACGGCGATAACGGTACGCTGCTTCATGCCGCCGGAGAGCTCCACGGCGTGCTGATCCAGCACCTTGGCAGGCAGACCCAGCTCGGCAAAGCGCTTTTCCGCCAGCGCACGAATGTCCTTCTTATCCGCCTTGGGATCGTGGGCATGCACCACGTCCTCGATGAAGCGGATGATCTTCTGAGTGGGGTTCAGGGCGTTCATGGCCGCCTGGGGGATATAGGCGATCTCGGTGCCCAGGATGGATTTGCGGACGGTATCGGGATCCATGCCGGAAATATTCTTTCCGTCGATGATAATGTCGCCGCTGATGTAGTGCAGGGGGGCAAAGTAGTAGCCCATCAGGCTCAGCGCCAGGGTGGATTTGCCGCAGCCGGACTCGCCGGCGATGCCCATGGACTTGCCCTCTTCGATCTTGAAGGACACGCCGTCCACGGCGTAGACGCTCTCGCCGAAGCGGGTGACATACTTGGTTTTCAGGTTGCGAACCTCCAGCATCACACGGCCGGAAGACTTTTTCTCGTTAGCCATAGCTGCCTCCTTAGTCTCTCAGGGTGGGATTGAAGACCTGATCCAGGCCGGTGTTCATCAGATTCAGGGAGAAGGAGATGAGGGTGATGGTCAGGATCACGGGCAGGTAAGCCCACCAGGTGCCGTTGATGTGCGCGGAATAGCTCATGGCCCAGTTCATCATCAGGCCCAGGGTGGGGGTGACGGTGGTCTTGGGGCCGAGACCCAGCAGGGACAGCTGCGCCTCGCTCAGGATGCCGGAGGACACCTGGAGAATGAACGCCATAACAACATAGGATGCAATATAGGGCAGAATGTCGGTGACCACAATGCGCAGCAGGCTGTGGCCGGAGAGCTTGCTTAGGTTCACATGGTCGCGGTTGCGCAGGGAGATGACCTGGGAGCGGACGCTGCGCGCCGTCCAGGTCCAGCTGGTCAGGCCGATGACCACCGCCACGGTGGTGGGGCCGCGCAGCTCGGGGCTGATGGAATAGGAGATGAGGATCAGCAGGATGAAGCCGGGAATGACGGTGAAGAGGTTGGTGACAAACATGAGGATGTCATCCAGCACGCCGCCGACATAGCCGGAGAGCAGGCCGAAGATCAGGCCGATCAAGGTTGCGACCACACCGGCAACCAAACCCACCAGCAGCGAGGTCTTGGTTGCGCCGACAAGCTCTTTCAGCACGTCGCGGCCGAAGTTATCGGTGCCCAGGGGCAGGGTCTTGACATTGGTGACGGTGCTGACGTTGACATAGTCGTTCTTCTTGATGGTGCTCAGCTCTTCCCCCTCGGACATGACCGTGAGGTTTTCGGCGGTCTGCAGATCCAGCAGGGCGTCGTTCAGCCGCTTGTATTTCTTCTGGGCGGCGGAGGTCATGCCCTTGGGCTTGAACTTGGCATCATAATTCTCGTGCCACAGCTTCAGCAGGGCTTCGGTGTCCTGATAGTCCACGCCCTCCAGGTCAACGCCCTTGAGCCCCAGCCATTCCACCATCAGCACCCGGTCGGAATCGCTGAGGGCTTTGGCAAGGCGCTTGTCGTCGGCATCGGAAAGGCGCAGGGTCTCGCGCTCCCTGTCGGGGCTTGTCTTGGCGGCATCGTACAGGGAAACATATGTACCGGGCTTTGCAAAGGTGCCCACGCCGATCTGCTCCAGGGGGCTGCCGGGATTGATGAGCGGATAGATGATGATGGTGGTCAGCAGGAACATAAAGATAACGAAGCCTGCCACGAACTTGGAGGAATGGAAAACATTACGCAGTGTACTTTTCATCTTGTATGCCTCCTTCCTTAGTCGACCTGAGCTGCCTTGACCCGGGGATCGATCAGACCGTACACGATGTCCAGCAGGAAATTGGCCAGCAGAACCATGATGGTGATGATCAGGGTACAGGCGGAGATCAGGGGATAGTCGGCGGCAACCACGGCCTTATACATGGTATTGCCCAGGCCGGGGTAGGAGAAGATCTTCTCAGCCACCAGTGCGCCGCCCATCATGGTGCCCAGGCTCATGGCAAGGCCGGTAATCTGGGGCAGCATGGCGTTGCGGAACACATAGCCCACAATCTTGCGATCCTTGATGCCCAGGAAGCGGCTGTACTTCACATAGTCCGCGTTCAGCTCGTAGATGGACATGGAGCGCATACCGATGGCCTGGCCGCCGATGCTGATGATGACGATGGACCAGAAGGGCAGCTGATAGTGGGAAATCACAGTCTTGATAAAGGGCCAGGAGAGATTGGGAATCATATCACTGGCATAGCCGCCGGCCAGAGGTGCAATCTTCAGATTGACGCCGAAGACGACCAGCAGGACGACCGACATTGCAAAGGCGGGAACATTTCCGAAGAAAATGGACACCGGGAGCAGAACCTTATCGAAGCCCTTCTTCAGGTAGGCGGCCATTGCGCCCAGGACGTTGCCCAGAATCCAGCCCACCAGGATGGCGGGCAGCTGCAGCGCCACTGTCCAGCCCACGGAGGAAGCCAGAATATCGCTGACCTCCCGGGGATACTGGCTGAAGGATTTGCCGAAATTGCCGTGCAGCATATTCTTGACGAACATGCCGAACTGAACGATCATGGGTTTATTGGTGCCGAACTCCTCCTGATAGTGCTCGTAGATCTCGCGCACGGCAGCGGAATCGGACATACCGGCTGCCAGCTTGCCGGTGATGGAGGAAACGGGGTCTGACGGCATCAGCCGGGGCAGGACGAAGTTTAGAATGACGGCAAAAACCAGCGTGATGAGGAACCACAGCAGCTTCTTGCCGAAGTATTTTCTGTAACCTTTCATTTGCTCACCCTCCAGTGGTTTCTGTGTTGTACAGACAGCAAAGGCTTCGGCCACGGCAAACGCGCCCCCGTAGGCAGCGGCCTGCATGCCGCTTCGGGTCTTCCGCCCGATGCGGTGCAGCGGCACACATGCCGCTGCCTACGGCGCTGCTTCGGATGGCAGCGAGCACCGTAAGGGGGACGTTTCGTTTTGCTTCTGTTTAGAAGAGGCCATGCCCCGGTTGCCCAGGGCATGGCCAGTGCTCAATCAAATATTAGCCGACGAGCTCCAGCTCGTACAGGGCAGCGATGCCATAGCCATCGGTGCAGTCCAGAGGAGGAATGTTGCGGCCGTCGTCGCCGGAGGGGAAGTTGGTCCAAACGCTCTCATTGACAGCGTGGAACACGGAAGGACGATACATCAGGGAGAAGCTGGGAACATCGGTCAGGTAGATCTTAACCAGCTCGGTGTACAGCTTGACCAGTTCGTCATGGTCGGTGGTCAGAGGGATCTCGGCCAGGATGCGGTCGGCTTCCTCATTGACGTACTGACCCCAGTTGCCGCTCCAGTTGTTCTGCAGGCCAACGAACTGGCTGGACAGGAACTGGTTGCAGCGGCCCCAAGGCATGGAGGGAGAAGCCGCGTCGGGAGACCACATGAAGATGGCGTAGTCGGTCTGTGCGGGATCGGTGAAGCGGGTCTGCATGATGTCCCACTCAGGATACTCGGGCTCGATGGAGATGCCGATCTTGTCGCCGGCAGCGGCAACGATCTGCATGGCAGCCTGCCAGTCGGACCAGCCGTTGGGGCAGACAGCGTTCAGGGAGATCTTCTCACCGTTGTATTCACGCCAGCCGTCGCCGTCGGTATCCAGCAGACCGGCCTCGTCCAGCAGGGCGTTGGCGCCGTCGATGTCATTGCCGGCCCACTGCAGGTCAGCAACGGCTTCGTGGTCATACAGAGCCTGCTCACCGTCGGTGGGGTTCATCAGGGAGCGGGGAACCTCGGCGAAGGTGGGAGACTGGTTGGTCATGGCGTTGGCGATGATGGCTTCGTAGTCGGTCGCCATGGCGATGGCCTTACGCAGAGCGGTGTTCTCGGCGATCACGGGGATGTTCATGTTGTACCATGCGGTGGGCATGGTCAGGCAGACGCCATAGGGGGCTTCATCATAGTAAGTGGAGATGGGCAGGTCGTCTTCCAGCCACAGGTTCTGGATGTTGCCGATGAACTGCTGGCAGACATCGACCTCGCCGGCCTTCAGAGCCAGCTCACCGGCAGCGTTGTCAGCGAAGATGACGTGCGCCAGGTACTTGGGAGCGGGCAGCTTGCCCCACATGGACTCGTCCTGACCCCAGTAGTTGTCGTCACGGATCAGAACGACCTTCTGGTCGTCGGTGTAGTACTTGGTGTAGGGGCCGCTCCAGACAACGTCTTCACCGGCATCGTTCAGGATGGCAGTGGGGTCGTCGTTGCAGCGCTCGCGCAGGGTCTTGATCCAGGCAGCCTGGGCAATGGGGGTGCCGCAGATGAAGTCTTCAACCTTCAGGGGGTTGACGGGCTTGCCATCCTCGGTCAGGACGGCCTTGATCACGAAGGTCTTCTCGCCGGTGGCTTCGATGGTGTCAACGTAAGCCTTGTTGCCGGCGCCGGTGCCGTTGTTGGTCAGCAGAGCGACTTCCCAGGTAGCGGCGACGTCTTCAGCGGTGACGGGGGTGCCGTCGGACCAGTGAGCGGCGTCCTTCAGGGAGACGGTCATCTCGGTCAGGTCCTCGTTCCACTCGTAGGAGTCAGCCAGCAGGCCGATCTTCTCGCCGGTCAGGGGGTTGAACATGAACAGGGTCTCGAACATGGTGGTGCGGTAGCCGCCGGCGTTGCCGGCGATGGCCATAGCATTGTTCTGGTTGGTGCCAACAATATTCCAGCTGTTGACAGCGCCCCACTGCTGGCCTGCGAAGTACAGGGTCTCTTCACGGGGGAGAACGACGTCGCTGTCGGACATACCGACAACGCCGGATGCGGACGTGCCGCAGACTGCGAACAAACCGCAGACCATCGCAGCAACGATCAGCATTGCAAAGAGCTTGGTGATTTTCTTCATGATGAATCCTCCTTGTATTTTTGTTAAAACCCCGAGGGGCAATAACCTATGTTTTTCCCGCCGAAACCAGAAATCATCATTTCATCCAAATGGATGAAATGAAAAAGGAGTACTCCTTTTTCCGTTTTATTTTTCGTTGGGCACCGCAGGCGCGGTGAAGGGTTCTTACTTGAATTTTCGCTTGGATCAGTGTCTTGCTGTATATTTTAGGATAAGGAAATGTCTAAATCCTTCGAACCGTGGTACCCTCGATCAGAGAACACGGAATGGACACCACACGGGGCAGGAAGCCTCTTCCTTCCTCCACGGCGCGCGTCAGCTCGTCGGCAATGGCATTGCCGATGGCGACGGTGTCCTGCTGGATGGTGGTAAGAGAAATGACCTTGCCCACGGAAATGCCGTCGTACCCGGCAGCGCTGATGTCCTCGGGCACGGAAAACCCCATGCTCTCCAGCTCACGCTTGCCCCCGAAGAAGGAAAAATCGTCGGGGTACAGAATGCAGGTAGGCGGCTCCGGCAGGCTCATCAGCTGGCGCGTGGCGATTGCCGAAAGGTCAGCCTCGTGATAGCGGCAGCAGCGGATGTATTCATCCGGGGTCTCCAGGTTCAGGCGGCGGCAGGTATTGAAGAAGCTGGACATGCGAACCCGCGTGACGGGGTTGTCGTCGCCAAAAATGGCAGCAATACGGCGGTGCCCCTGCGCGTAGACATATTCCAGAAGGACGCGCATGCCGCTGACGTTGTCGGATTCGATACAGCTGCAATTGTCATAATGATAGTCGACGGAAACCACCGGCACGCCGGTGCGGATAAATTCCGCAATGGTGCCTGACGCATTCTCGGCGACCAGGACGGCAACGCCGTCGCAGTTGCGGAAACGGACATGGCTGACATAATCCGCGCCCCACGGCCCCGGCTGAACGCTGATCAGAGTGATGTCATAGCCCAGCGCTTCGGCACGGCGCTTGAAGCTATCCAGGATATAAGCAAAATGCTCGTGCGTCAGACCGCTGCTGGTGCCATCGTCAAAGATAACACCCAGGTTGTGGGAGCGGCTGGTTTTGAGGGCGCGGGCGGCGGCATTGGGCGTGTAGCCCATCGCCACGGCGGCTCTCTGGATGCGGGATGCAGTTTCTGTGCTGATGTCTCGGGCACCGTTTAGTGCTTTGCTGACTGTTGCAACGGAAACCCCGCACTCCTTTGCCAGCACCTTTAATGTAACCATGGGCTGTGTCCTCAGATTTTCTTCGAAAAACGTCCGAAAACGTTTATCTTTGTCTCGATTATAGTTCCGCAGTATCCATCTGTCAATAGTGATTACGAAAAAATAAAGTTCCTGTGAATTTTTTGTATATCCAGTACAAAATCAGCCGCCCTCATTCATGCAATTAGCCCATAATCTTTTTCCTCCATTGCTTTTTATGTTGACATTTCACAAGAAACATCGTATAGTACGGATGTATCCTTGGTTACTCTTGCGAAAACGTATTCGGAGGTATCATTATGAAATCGCTTACGCTGAACGGCGCCTGGGTGCTGGACATTCCCGGCAGCCGATTCCCCCGTATTAACGCCACCGTCCCCGGCTCGGTGTACCATGATCTGCTCACCGCCGGTCAGATCGACGACCCATTCTATCGGGACAATGAAAACGAAGCTCTGAAGATCATGGACAATGATTTTATCTACAGCCGGGATTTCACCGTCCCCGCCGACCTGCTGGAGAGCGACCGGGTGCTGCTGCACTGCGACGGGCTGGATACCCTGGCCACCGTCACCATTAACGGCAGCGTTGTCGGAACCGCAAAAAATATGCACAGAACCTATGAATTTGACGTAAAGTCCGTCTTAAAGGCCGGAGAAAATCACATTTCCGTCAAATTCGATTCCCCCACCCGCTTCATTAAGAAGGCCTACGCCGAATCCGTCGCCGACGGCTCCTCCGACGCCATGGTGGGCTTCCCCCATCTGCGCAAGGCGCACTGCATGTTCGGCTGGGACTGGGGTCCCCGTCTGCCGGACGCGGGCATCTGGAGAAATATCTGCCTCATCGGCGTGAGTACCGCCCGGATCCGGGACGTGCTGGTGCTGCAGGATCATCACGACGGCAAGGTCACCCTGACCGTAAAGACCCATGTGGTCGAAATCACCGGCTCCGCTCCCGTCAGTGTCAAGGTCACGGCGCCCGATGGAACCGTGTTTACAGGCGTCGGCGAAAATTGCGAAATTACAATCGAAAATCCGAAACTCTGGTGGCCCAACGGGCTGGGTGAGCAGCCGCTGTACGCCGTAGACGTCACGCTGGGCGACGGGCTGGACAGCTGGTGCAAGCGCATCGGTCTGCGCACCATGACCGTGACCCGGAAAAAGGACGAGTGGGGCGAGAGCTTCTGCCACTGCGTCAACGGCGTGGACGTCTTCGCCATGGGCGCGGACTACATCCCCGAGGACAATCTGCTGCCCCGGGTGAATCCCATGCGCACCCGCCGGCTGCTGGAGGATGCAAAGCTTGCCAACATGAACTGCATCCGGGTGTGGGGCGGCGGCTACTACCCCGAGGACTATTTCTACGACATCTGCGACGAGCTGGGTCTGCTGGTGTGGCAGGACTTCATGTTCGCCTGCGCGGTATACAACCTGACCGATGACTTTGAAGAGAACATCCGCGCCGAGTTCATCGACAACGTGCGCCGCCTGCGCCACCACGCCTCCCTGGCGCTGCTGTGCGGCAACAACGAAATGGAAGAGTTTGTCGCCGTGGGTGAATGGGTCGCCAACATGCGTCAGAAGGCGGACTACATCAAGATGTACGAGTACATCATCCCCAAGATCCTGAAGGTGGAAGCACCCCAGGTGTTCTACTGGCCGGCCTCCCCCTCCAGCGGCGGCAGCTTCGACGAGCCCCAGGATCCCACCCGGGGCGACGTGCACTACTGGGATGTGTGGCACGGGCTGAAGCCCTTCACGGACTACCGGAATTATCTGTTCCGCTATGTGTCCGAATTTGGCTTCCAGAGCTTCCCCTGCATGCAGACCATCGAATCCTTCACCGCGCCGGAGGATCGGAACATCTTCTCCTATGTGATGGAAAAGCACCAGAGAAATGCCTCCGCCAACGGCAAGATCGTCTCCTACCTCTCCCAGATGTATCTGTATCCCCGGGATATGGAGCACCTGGTATACGCCTCCCAGCTGCTGCAGGCTCAAGCCATGCAGTACGGTGTGGAGCACTGGCGGCGCAACCGGGACGGCAACCACTGCATGGGCGCGGTGGTGTGGCAGCTCAACGACTGCTGGCCGGTGGCCAGCTGGGCATCCATCGACTATTTCGGCCGCTGGAAGGCGCTGCACTACTATGAAAAGCGGTTCTTTGCCCCGGTGCTCATCTCCTGCCATGAAGAGGGCATCCTGAGCCAGAACACCAACGTCAACGCCGAGCCCTTCGCTCTGAAAAAGAGCGCCCGGCTGAACGTGAGCAACGAATCCATGCAGCCCTTCACCGGCAAGGCTCACTGGACACTGCGCCGCCCGGATGCCAGCATCATCGAAAGCGGCAGCTTCGATGTCAGCGTCGCGCCGCTGAGCACCCAGTGGATGCCGGAGCAGGACTTCTCCGACCGGGAGACCTACGACTGCTACTATTCCTACAGCCTGGAGGATGCGGCGGGCAATCCCGTGGGCGAGGGCAGCGTCCTGTTCTGCGCCCCGAAGCACTTCCGCTTCGCCGACCCGCAGCTGGAGGTACGGCAGGAGGGCGACGAGATCATCGTCACCGCCAAGGCCTACGCCCGGAGCGTGGAGATCTTGGCGGGAGCCGACACCCTGCTGGAGGACAACTATTTCGACATGAACGCCGGAACGAAGCGCGTCAAGGTTCTCCGTGGCGACGTGAAGGATCTGCGCGTCAGAAGCGTGTATGACATCCGTTAAATAACATAAAATTTCCCTCCCCGCTTCGGCAGGGAGGGATTTTTGCGGGATCTCAAAGGCTTCCCAGCAGGCGGGAATCGGTGAAGGGGCGGTAGGTTCCGGCCGCGTCCAGGATGGCATCCACATTGTCGGCGTCGTTTTCGATCTCCTTGGAAAAGAGCTGGGCATTTGCCGCAAAGTCGCCGGGGAGGCTGCCCACCAGCAGGCAGGAGATGACGATGAATTTCACCCGCCCCATCAAATCAAAATCCGAAATGGCCTGGAGCCAGTAGCGCTCCACCAGGTAGCGGGCGAACGCCTTCATTTCCGGCGGAAAACGCAGCGGTGCGGGCGTGCGCAGCAGCGCCGCCCAGCGGGGAGTGAGGATCTCCAGCTCCCGGAAGAAGCGGAAAAAGCCCGGCATGTCCGGCGTCTGGCGGAGAGAGCGTCCGGTTTCCAGGGCGGCGGGGATGTCAAAGTCCTCCATCTCCCCCGTGTCCAGCCCCTGCTGTGCCGCCGCGCCGTAGAGCAGCAGCAGTGCCAGCGCCTCCCTCGTTTCGTGACCGGCCAGCAGCTCCAGGGCGGCGGTGCGGGTCTGCTTCAGCAGCGCCATGTCCGCGCCGTCGTAGTCCGGCTGCCCGCCGCCTGCCGCAGCAGTGCAGATCGCCGGGGCGGCAGGCGCGGTGAGGATCAGCCGCGCCGCCTCGGGGCAGCTCAGTTCCAGCCCCAGCTCCATAAAGTCGCCGTAGTCGTGGCGCAGCCGGGGAAATTCCCGGCACACATCGCACAGTGCGCCCTCCCCCAGCTCCGCCTGAATGCGGCACAGCCCGTCGTCACGCCACATGGGGCAGCGGCCGTTTTCGGCAGCCATCTGCACGCCGTACTGCGTATCCTTCAAAACACTGCGCAGACGCTCCCCCAATGCGCCGGGCAGGTCGCGGTAGCGGGCGGCGGAGGCGTCGTCCACATCCACATCCCATTCCTTGCAGCAGCTGTCCGGGCAGCGGGAGGCCAGGCAGCGGAAAGAATCATAGTAGCTTGGCTTTGTAATCTCCATAGGTTCCTCCAAAAGCAGTGACCCATTCCGCAGTGGGAACGGGTCACAAATTTAGGGAAGCTCTGATAAATCGGCAAGAGCCGGCGGCAGAAGATTTTGTCTCAGCCGAAAGTTCTGAAAGTGGAGGAATACTGTATGTATTTCCCACTTTCAGAACTGAACGGGTGGGGCAAAAGATTCGCCGTCCGGCCGCAGGCGATTTATTCAGAGATTCCCTTTTATATCATTACGCCTCGTCTCCGTCGGCCAGGGTCTGCACCGCGCCCACCGTCTCGCGCAGGGTGCGGCGGCCGGAATCCATGGCATCCTGAAGACACGCCAGCTGCTCGGACAGCCGGGAGGACACCTGGGCGATCTGCGCGGCGGCCTCCTCTGCCTGGGTGCCCGCCTGATCCAGCGTCTGGGCGGCCTGCTGCGCCAGCTGCTTTGCCCGCTCCCGGGCCACACGCTCCACCCGCTCTGCCCGGCGGTAGGCCTCCAGCTCGGATTCCGACGGCGCCGCTGCCGGAGCCGGAGCCGGAACCGGCGCACTCTGCTCGGCCAGCTGCTTTTCCAACTCAGCAACGCGCTGCCGCAGGGCGGCATTTTCCAGCTGGGCAGCGCTCAGATCCTTCTCCAGCTGGGATACCCGCCCGGCATCCAGGGTATCCTGCTTGCCCCGCAGATATTCCAGCTCATTGGTCAGCTGCGCCACCTGGGCGGCGTGCTTGTTATTGACAAATTCCATATACCGAACCACATCTTGCCGGTTGAAGCCATTGAGAGACGACCGAAACTGAGTGGGCTGTTCCATCACCGAAAAATCCTCCTGATGCACCTTTTTCTGAATTATAGCACAGCAAAAGAAAGAAAACAACCGTTTCTTTCCAGAATCCGCCCTCCCCCGCCCGAAATTTTTCCGCCCCGCCCCCTTTACAAACTGCCGGGAATCTGCTATAATTGCACCCGTTATCAAGACATGCGCCAGTGGCTCAATGGATAGAGCATCGGATTCCGGTTCCGAGGGTTGGGGGTTCGAGTCCCTTCTGGCGTACCAACGCTTGTAATAAACACGACTGGGTTGTGGATTATTGCAGCGCGCCAATGACGATAAAAGCCGCCCCATGTGGGGCGGCCTTTATCTGTATATTCCGGCAAATTGGCAATTTTCTGCACAGCGGAAATGCATGTCCCCGGCGTGCCGGTACACTCCGGGGCGGCGGCCGGTTTATTCTCCTACTTGACCGTCACATCGATACCAGGCTTTTAAGGAGCGGATCTTCATGAATGAAACACTGCGTGCCCCTGCCGATGCCATCATCGCCTCCTCCATCGAGGCGGTGCTGCTCATCGGGGAATAAAGGCTGAGCCAGGCAGCTGCATGGGCAGAAAATACAGCTGGCCCGGCCCTATTCTTCATTGAAAATCCCGTCCTGCCATGCTATAATCCCGGTAAAAGCATAAAAACCGACAGGAGGAAACGGATATGAAATTCAGCAACGGACGCTGGCTGCAGCAGGAGGGCTGCGCCTGCTTTTCTCCGGCGCAGGTGTATTTTACCAGGATCGAACCCGATATGGTGACGCTCTGCGCACCGACCGCGCAGATCCGCCACCGGGGGGATACCCTGGGCGGGGTGAATCTGACCATTGCGTTTTCCGCGCCCTACCCCGAGGTGCTGCGGGTGCAGGTCTGGCACCACCGGGGGCTGCAGGAGCGGGCGCCCCGGTTTGAGCTTGCGCCCGGCCGCAGCGGGCTGCTGAAGGCGGAGGAGACGGAAGAGAAGATCGTGATCTCCTCCGGCTCTCTGCGCGCAGAAGTCAGCAAGGAAAGCGGGGACTTTGTCTTCTTCCGGGGGGATGAAAAGCTCACCGGCTCGGAATACCGGGGGCTTGCCTATGTGAAGACGGACTGGAAGGGCGACGCCTACAACCGGGGGCCGGAGGACGCCTACATGCGCCAGCAGCTGACCCTGAGCGTGGGGGAGCTGATCTACGGCCTGGGCGAGCGGTTCGGCCCCCTCGTCAAGAACGGCCAGAGCGTGGACATCTGGAATGAGGACGGCGGCACCTCCACGGAGCAGGCCTACAAGAACATTCCCTTCTATCTCTCAAACCGGGGCTACGGCGTGTTTGTCAACCATCCGGAAAAGGTATCCTTTGAGATCGCCTCGGAGCTGGTTTCCCGGGCGGGCTTCTCCGTGCCGGGGGAGCACCTGGATTATTTTCTGATCAACGGCCCGACCATGAAGGATGTGCTGATGCGCTACACCGGCATCACCGGCAAACCCGGTCTGCCCGCCCCCTGGAC
>CAKTJC010000005.1 GCA_934567355.1 uncultured Oscillospiraceae bacterium | reverse complement strand
TGTCACGGGGCAGTTCCGTAACGCAAAAGTCCAGCATTTTCAAGGCTTTTGGGCCTTTCGGGTATTATTCCCACTCCACGGTTGCGGGGGGTTTGGAAGTAATGTCATAGACCACCCGGTTGATATGCTTCACCTCATTGGTAATGCGGTTAGAGACCTTTGCCAGCATATCATAGGGGATTCTTGCCCAGTCGGCGGTCATGAAATCGTCGGTGGTGACGGCGCGGATGGCAAGCAGGTGGTCATAAGTACGATGGTCGCCCATGACGCCCACGGTGCTGACACCGGGCAGGACGCAGAAGAACTGCGCCATCTGGCTCTCATAGCCATTCTTTGCCATTTCATCCCGGAGCACCCAGTCGGCCTCCTGGAGAATTTTCACCTTCTCGGCGGTGATTTCGCCGATGATGCGCACGCCCAGGCCGGGACCGGGGAAGGGCTGCCGCCACACCAGCTCCTTGGGGATGCCCAGCTCCTCGCCCACCCGGCGCACCTCGTCCTTGAACAGATCCTTCAGCGGCTCGATGGTGCCCAGGAACTTCACGTCCTCGGGCTGCTTGACCATATTGTGATGGGTCTTAATCTTATCCGCCTTGCCCTTGCCGGACTCAATGCGGTCGGAGTAGATGGTACCCTGTGCGAAGAAGCTGTCCTCGCTGCCCTGGCGGCGGATTTCGCCCCAGAAAGCCTTATAGAACTCGGTGCCGATAATCTTCCGCTTCTCCTCGGGGTCGGTGACACCCTTGAGGCAGGCAAGGAAATGCTCCTGGCAGTTCAGCCGGACAAAGTTCATGTCAAAGAGCTTGGTGAAGGTCTGCTCCACGAAGTCGCCTTCGTCCTTCCGCATCAGACCCTGATCCACAAACACGCAGGTCAGCTGGTCGCCCACGGCACGGGAAATCAGACCCGCTGCCACAGAGGAATCCACGCCGCCGGACAGGCCCAGAATCACCTTCTTGTCGCCAATCTCCTCCCGCAGCGCCTTCACGGTATCCTCAATGAAGGAACCCATCCGCCACAGGCCCTGGCAGCGGCACACTTCATACAGGAAGTTTCTCAGCATCTGCTTGCCGAACTGGCTGTGGGTCACTTCGGGGTGGAACTGGACGGCGTACAGCTTCTTTTCTGCATTTTCCATGGCAGCCACCGGGCACACATCGGTGTGCGCCGTGACCCGGAAGCCCTCGGGCAGCCGGTCAATGCGGTCGGTATGGCTCATCCACACCACGCTCTGCGCCGGAACGTCCTTCATCAGCAGAGAATCGGGCGCATCCAGCTCCAGGTGAACCTTGCCATATTCGCTGGTTTCGGCGGTGATGACGCTGCCGCCGCCCATCCAGGCGGTGAGCTGTGCGCCATAGCAGATGCCCAGCACCGGGATGCCCAGCGCGAGCACCTTGGGGTCATAGTGGGGGGAAGTCATATCGTAGACGCTGTTGGGGCCACCGGTGAAGATGATGCCGCAATAGCCCTCTGCCGCAATCTCCTCCGGCGTAATGCCGTTGTAGGGCTTGATTTCAGCGTACACATTCAGGTCACGAACCCGGCGGGCAATCAGCTGGTTATACTGACCGCCAAAGTCCAAAACGAGGATTTTTTCCATAGGCTTTCCTTTCTTTTTTCAGTAGTTATATAGAGTAGGAACGGGAATGAACTGCATTCCCGTTCCAATGGTTACAGGTTGATTTCTGCGGTTTCGGTGCTGGCGCCGGACAGATAAGGCTTTACCTGGGCAAGGTAGTTTTCCACCTGCTGGGGGCAGCGGCCGATGTAGGCGCTGGGGTTCAGCAGATGCTCCATCTCTTCCAGGGTCATGCCAAATTCGGGTGCCTGGGATAGACGCGCCAGAAGGTCGCAGTCCTCGCCATTCTTCATCCTGGCCGTGGCCTCCATGGAGCACTTGCGGATGATTTCGTGAAGCTCCTGGCGATTGCCGCCCCGCTTCACCGCCTCCATCATCAGGTTTTCGGTGGTCATAAAGGGCAGGTATTCCCGCACGGTGCGCTCCACAATCTTTTCGTTGACATGAAGCCCGTCGGTGACGTTCTGTGCCAGACGCAGCACGGCATCGGCGCACAGGAAGCCCTCCGGCAGACTAATCCGGCGGTTGGCAGAGTCGTCCAGCGTGCGCTCCAGCCACTGGGTTGCAGCGGTCATGGGGGCGTTCAGGGCATCCGCCATCAGATAGCGGGACAGGGAGCAAATGCGCTCGCAGCGCATGGGATTGCGCTTATAGGCCATGGCAGAGGAGCCAATCTGGTTCTTTTCGAAGGGTTCTTCCACCTGACGGTCGTGCTGGAGCAGGCGGATGTCATTTGCCATGCGGTAGCAGCTCTGACCGATGGAGGACAGCACGTTCAGAATGCGGCTGTCCAGCTTCCGGGGATAGGTCTGGCCGCACACGCTGAAGCAGCGCTCAAAGCCGAAATCCCGGCTGATGAGCCGATTCATTTCGTCAATCTTGCTTTCGTCCCCGTTGTACAGATCCATGAAGCTTGCCTCGGTACCGGTGGTGCCCCGGCAGCCCAGGAATTTCATGCTGCCAATCACAAAGTCCAGCTCTTCCAGGTCACTCATCAAGTCCTGCATCCACAGCGTGGCCCGCTTGCCCACGGTGACCAGCTGGGCGGGCTGATAATGGGTGTAGCCCAGGGTGGGGGTCGCCTTATACTTGTCGGCGAAAACAGACAGGTTTGCAACCACTTTCAGCAGCTCCGCCCGCAGATAGCGCAGGCCGTCCCGATACAGCACCACGTCCGCATTGTCGGTGACGTAGCAGCTGGTGGCGCCCAGGTGGATGATGCCGGCGGCCTTGGGGGCAACCAGGCCATAGGCGTACACATGGGCCATGACATCGTGGCGCACTTCCTTTTCCCGTGCGGCGGCGGCTTCAAAATCGATGTTATCCAGCTGGGCTTCCAGCTCGTCCACCTGCTCCTGGGTCACAGGCAGCCCCAGGGTGTGCTCTGCCTTGGCAAGGGACACCCACAGCTTCCGCCAGGTTCTGATTCTCGTCTCGGCGGAAAACAGGTTCAGCATATATTGGGAAGCATAGCGGGAGGACAGGGGGGATTCATAACGGTCAGTCATAGCTTTCTCCTAATTCCTCAAAAGAATACGCTTACCGGAGGATAATGCTGTCCCGCTCGGGGCCGACGGACACATAGCCGATGTGGCAGCCGATGTTCCGCTCTACATACTCAACATAATCCCTTGCCGCCTGGGGCAGATCCTCCCACTTGCGCACGCCGGAGATGTCGCACTGCCAGCCGGGCAGGTATTCGGTCACGGGCTTTGCCCGATCCAGCACACAGGGGAAGGGGAATTCATCGGTGATCTTGCCATCCAGCTCATAGTGGGCGCAGACGGGGACCTTGTCCATATAGCTCAGCACGTCCAGCTTGGTCAGGGCGATATTGGTGGCACCCTGGCACAGCACACCATAGCGGGTGGCTACGATGTCGATGGGGCCGACCCGGCGGGGACGGCCGGTCTTTGCACCGTACTCGAAGCCCGCCTCGCGCAGCTTATCGGCTTCCTCACCAAAGAATTCGCAGGTGAAGGGGCCTTCGCCCACGCAGCTGGAATAGGCCTTGACCACACCCACGACCTCATCGATCTTCACATTGGGCATGCCGCAGCCGACGGGGGCATAGGCGGCAATGGGGTTCGAGGAGGTGGTATAGGGGTGGATGCCATAGTCCAGATCCCGCAGGGAGCCCAGCTGCGCCTCGAAGAGGATCTTCTTGCCCTGCCCCTGAGCATCCCGCAGGAATGCACCGGTATCGCAGATGAAGGGCTTGATCTTCTCGCAGTAATCGCTGAGCCACTTTTCCAGATCTTCCATGGTCACGGGCTCTGCACCGTAGATCTTGGTCAGGGTAAGATTCTTCCACTCCAGCAGGTCAGCCAGATGGTTTTTCAGATATTCGGGATACAGCAGCTCGCCTACGAGAGCTGTTTTCTTGGCAAACTTATCGGCATAAAAAGGAGCAATGCCCTGCTTGGTGGAGCCGAATTTCTTATCTGCCAACCGGGCTTCTTCCAGGCCGTCCAAATCCCGATGCCAGGGCATCAGCAGGGAGGCACGGTCGCTGATTTTCAGGTTTTCGGGGGTGATGGACACGCCCTGTGCCTGCAACTGGGTGATTTCTTTCCACAGGTTCTCGGGGTCAAGGGCAACGCCGTTGCCCAGAATGTTCACCACGCCCTTGCGGAAAATGCCGGAGGGCAGCAGGTGCAGAGCGAACTTGCCATACTCATTGATGACGGTGTGACCGGCGTTGCCGCCGCCCTGATAGCGGACGACAATATCATAGTCCTGGGTCAGCAGGTCAACCATGCGGCCCTTGCCTTCGTCGCCCCAGTTAATACCAACGATTGCACAATTTCCCATGATTTTCATTCACCTTTTTTATTTTAATGTTGCTTCCATGCGCTTCATGATTTCGGCGTAGGCTTCTTCCACGCCGCCCATATCCCGGCGGAAGCGGTCTTTGTCCAGCTTCTCGTGGGTCTTCACGTCCCACAGGCGGCTGGTGTCGGGGCTGATTTCGTCCGCCAGCACGATGGTGCCGTCGCTCAAGCGGCCAAACTCCAGCTTGAAGTCCACCAACGTCACACCGGCGGACAGCCAGAAGGCCTTGAGCACGTCATTAACCTTGAAGGCGTACTTCTCAATCGTCTCGATTTCCTCGGCGGTGGCCAGCTTCAGTGCCAGAGCGTGATAGTGGTTCAGCAGGGGGTCACCCAGCTCATCGTTCTTGTAGGAAAATTCGATGGTGGGCTGGTCAAACACAATGCCCTCCTCCACGCCGTAGTGCTTGGCGAAGGAACCGGCGGAAATATTGCGGACGATAACTTCCAGGGGCACAATGGAAACTTTTTTGACGACGGTCTCACGCTCGTTGATTTCCTGGATGAAGTGGGTGGGCACACCCTGCTTTTCCAGGTAAGCCATCAGGCGGTTGGACATCTGGTTGTTGATAACGCCCTTGCCCTTGATGGTGCCTTTTTTCAGGCCGTTGAATGCGGTGGCATCGTCCTTGTATTCCACAATCAGTTTCTCAGGGTCATCGGTGGCAAACACCTTTTTGGCCTTGCCCTCGTACAGCTGCTGAAGTTTTTCCATTATGAAAAAATCCTCCTGTTCCGTTTTTGCCATCAGCGGTATGTTTTTTCGGCTTTTTCCCGGGAAAATTCCACGCAAATGACAAAAGAGCGCAGCATTCCCCAAAACAAAATTTTACATCACCCACAGCTGTTTGTCAACGGCTGGCGGGGAATTCTATTATTGGCACAAAAAACCATCCCGGCAGTTAAGTTCCATGTGCAATCAGCCAAAGCGGCGCCTTTGACAGCTCGAAAAAAGGGTGTACGGATATTCATGCTGTTCCGGCGCAGCGGGACGAGGCGCTCCAATGCAAAAACAGCCGCGCCCATCCGGGAAAGCGACTGCTTTTGTATTCATTTTTGTGAAAGGGAGGATAATATTGCCCACTTTTCAGAGAACGGATTCGGTTCTGCCTGTTTTAGTTTTCCAGCTGCATACCCAAAAAACTGGCGGCTGTCCGTGCCAGCGTGCGGTCGGAATCCTGAAGGGGAGCATCATTTTCACCGAGCAGCAGCATCACGCAGCCCATCAGATCTCCCTGGGACAGAATCGGCGCTGCTGCGCCCAAGTGATATTTCTCTGTCCCGTCGGAGGCAGGAATGGGGGCGTCCCCACTCTGGAACAGATAGTTCTTCCGCTGCTCCATAAGCTTTTCCAGCCCCGGCGAATTGGGTTTGTCCATCAGCTCCCGCTTGGGAGCACCGTGCAGCGCAATAATGCTGTCCCGATCCGCCACCGCCGCAATATGCCCCGTGGCTGCTACAATGGATTCACACATCTGCGATGCGAATTCCTGCAGATCTCCCATGGGCGAGTACTTTCGAAAAATTACCCCACCGTCCTTTTCCGTATAAATCTCCAGCGGGTCGCCCTCGCGGATCCGCAAGGTTCTTCTGATCTCTTTTGGAATGACAATTCTTCCCAAATCGTCAACCCGGCGGACAATGCCTGTTGCCTTCATAATCTCTTCTCCTTTGAAGCGCATGTGCGCGTTTTACTCCGGTAGAAGTATTTGCAGGAAAAGGGGAAATATGTATGACGGAATCAAGGCGGCGTGGGAACTTGAAATTCTGGTGGAGGGCGATGGACGCCTTTGAATGTCCGCAACAGAGGTACCTTTAATTTTTTTGAAGGATATTACTTTTTTACAGTATGAGGGAATTGGGGCAGAAGTAAAAAAATATGCCTTGCTTTTCTGCACCGCGTCCGGTAAGGTAGATATGTCGAGAAGAAAGGAGATAGATATTGTGGCAAAATTTATGTGCAATGTAATATCCTATACGCTCAAACGCACTGTGGATATTACGGTCGTGATCCCGACACCCACCATTCCTCAGTCGCTGAGCCGCAGCACGGATGCGACTCCGTGCACCCATACGCCAAAGGAAAAGTATCCTGTACTGTACCTGCTGCATGGCATGGGGAATAACCACGCGACCTGGACGGGCTACACCAACGTGGAAATGTATGCAGAAGAGCGGAACATTGCGGTCGTCAATATTTCCGGCGAGAACAAGGCCTATATCCGGACAGAGGATGATGACTTCTTCAAGTTCATTTCTGAAGAACTGCCGGACTTCGTCTGCGGCATGTTCCCGGTGTCCGATCGGCCGGAAGACACCTACATTGCCGGCCTTTCCATGGGCGGCTACGGGACGCTGGTGCATGGACTTTCCTTCCCGGAAAGATTTGCAGCATTTGGCACTTTTTCTGCCGGTACCAAGCGGGTTCGGATGCGCGATCTGACAGAAAAAACCATCCATGGCAGCATTCAGCAGCCGGCGGAGCCGGGAGAATTTGACCCGGAGACCATTGCCAGGCAGAATGCAGCACAGGGAAAGAAATTCCCGAAAATCTACATGGCCTGCGGACGGGAAGATTTCGTCTATGAGAGTAATGTACAGATGCGGGATCTCCTGCGTTCGCTGGGAGCAGATGTGACCTGGGAAGAGCTCCTGGATTACGGTCATGAGTGGCGTTTCTGGAATATTGAAGTAGAGCGCTTTTTGGACTGGATTCCCAGAACCGACAGCTATGCGGCACAGGGAAGGAGGAAAATTTGATGCGGATTCATGGGAGAATCGGCTATGATGGCCGGGAAATTTACAAATTCACATTGCCTTGGCAGGGGGAACTGCCGGAACAGGTCGCCATTTCGGGGAATATTGCAGATCATCCGCGGGACCGGGCGGTGGCACAGCTGGATGGCCGCAGCAGCGGCGGGATCCTTGCTGTTGCTGAGAAAAACGGACAGTTAGAGGTTCGGGTGGTTCCGTTCCCTGCATCCTGTTCCTTTACCCTCCGCATAGACGGTGCGGAATATACCTGCGCGGACGGCGAGATTTCTGTCGATTGGGCAGATAAATTCCAGGCATTTGAAACAGGTGGTCTGCGCTATCGGCTCTATACGCCGGAGACCGGGGGCAGCCGCCCTTTGATCCTTTTCCTGCATGGCGGCGGAGAGAGCGGATTTGACAATCTTGCCCAGATTCAAAACTGTTTCGGTGCGGCAAAACTTGCTGAAAGCTATCCGGATTGCTATGTCCTTGCCCCTCAGGCACCCGGCGTCACCCCGGAGCCGGAAATGCTGGAGCAAATGAAAAATATGACCTTCGCGACCAGCGACCGGGGAATTCCCAGTGCCTGGTCCCGCCCCTATCTGGCAAAGGTTGCTGATTTGATCCGGGAGATGATCGCCCAGGGGAAGGCCAACCCGGAGCGGATCTACGTTACCGGCATGAGCATGGGAGGCGGCGGAACCCTGCGCATGCTGAATGTGGCGGGGGACTTGTTTGCGGCGGCGGTCTGCATTTGCCCGACCATGACGCCTGAGACCTATGAGATCCTGCGAAATCTGACGCATACCAAAATTTGGGTCACGTGCGCCTATCTGGATCACACTTACTACCGGCACAAGTACATCACCGACGCTATTTTGGAGCTACGCGACGGTGGAAACCGGGATGCGAAGCTGACGATTTTTGCCCCGGAGGAGCTGGAAAAATATGGCATCAGCATCCTCAAGGACATGCCCCTGGAGCAGAAGGCCGGATGGAATCACGCCTGCTGGGTCCCAACCTACTGCAATGAGCACGGTGTTATGAGCTGGATGATGAACCAGCGGAAAAGATAAGAAACCATGGAGGCATTTATGAATATCAAAGAATTGATCGCAAAGATGACCCTGGAAGAAAAGGCATCCCTGTGTTCCGGTGCCAACAGCTGGGATACGGAGAAAGTCGACCGCGTTGGCTTGCCGAAAATTACCATGTCCGATGGCCCCCACGGCCTGCGCCGCCAGGAAGGCTATGAAAACAAGGGCATGGAGGCAACTTCCAGCAGCGCCATGGAAAAGAACCTGGTCGTGACCAAGACAGCGATTGGATGGCCCACAGCTTCCGCGCTGGCTGCCAGCTTTGATAAGACGCTGCTTCGCCAGGTGGGCGGCCTGCTGGGCGACGAGTGCCTGGCTTATGACACCCAGATTTTGCTTGGCCCCGGTGTAAATATCAAGCGCAGTCCGTTATGCGGGCGGAATTTTGAATATTTTTCCGAGGATCCCTATGTGGCAGGCGAACTCTCTGCCGCCTATATTGCGGGACTGCAAAGCAAGGGAGTTGCAGCTTGCGTCAAGCATTTTGCGGCAAACAATCAGGAGTACCGCCGTATGAGCTGCGACAGTCGGGTCTCTGCCCGGGCGTTGCGGGAAATATATCTTCCTGCCTTTGAATCCGCAGTCAAAAAGGGACATGTGAAAACGGTGATGTGCTCCTATAATCTGATCAACGGCACCTATTCCTGTGAAAACGTTTGGCTGCTGACGGACGTCCTGCGAAAAGAATGGGGCTTCGATGGCTTTGTGATAACCGACTGGGGCGCGATGAATGAGCGTGTTGCCGCACTGAAGGCCGGGTTGGAGCTGGAAATGCCCTCGTCCCATGGCGTGAACGACAAAAAGCTTGTGCAGGCGGTTCGGGATGGGAGCCTGGATGAGGCAGTGCTGGACAATGCGGTAGAGCGGCTGCTGGATGTGATCAGCTGGTGCCTGGAAAATAGAAAGGCCATCCCCGTTTCCCTGGAGGAGCATCACCAAAAGGCGGCGGAAGTTGCCGAGCAGTGCGCGGTCCTGCTGAAAAACGAGGATAAGCTTCTGCCGCTGAATCCCCATCAAAAGGTCGTTTTTATCGGCGGCTATGCGGAAAAGCCCAGGATCCAGGGCGGCGGTTCCAGCCATATCCGTAACTACAAGATTGACTCCGCAGTGGAAGCGGTAAAGAACGTGGCAGATGTACACTATGCCCCCATGTTCCATGATGAGCACTCTTTGGGAGAAGAGGCATGGGCGCAGGCGATCAAGGAGGCACGCGAGGCGGAGGTGGCAGTCATTTTTGCAGGGCTGCCGGACAGCTTTGAGTCCGAGGGCTTTGACCGCAGGCACATGAATATGCCCCAGGTTCAGCTGGATGCCATCGAGGCCATTTCTGCCGTTCAGAAAAATACGGTGGTGGTGCTGCACATTGGCAGCCCGGTGGTAATGCCCTGGCTGGATAAGGTCAAATCTGTACTGAATCTGTATCTTTCCGGCGAAGGTGCAGGTCAGGCGGCGGTGGCGCTGCTCTATGGCAAGGCCAACCCCAGCGGCAAGCTGGCGGAGACCTTCCCGATGCGCCCGGAGGATACACCCGCCTATTTGACCTATGGCAAGGGCAGATTGGAAGCAGTTTACAGCGAGGATGTTTATGTGGGCTACCGCTGGTATGATGCCCGCGGCCTGCAGGTGCAGTTCCCCTTCGGTTATGGCCTGTCCTATACTGATTTCCGCCTGGATCATCTGCGTCTCAGCGCGGATACATATCGGAAGGGAGAGACCTTGAGGGCAAGTGTGGATGTCACCAATGTGGGCTGCCGGGCTGGTGCGGAGGTCGTCCAGCTGTATGTCGGCTTTGATGGTGCAGACACAGTCGGCCGCCCGGTGCGGGAGCTGCGCGGCTTTGAGAAGATCTGGCTGGAGACCGGTCAGACCCGGACGGTGACCATTGACCTGGATAGCCGCGCGTTTTCCTACTGGGAGCAGCGGATCAACGGCTGGTACGCGGAGGAGGGCGACTATACGGTCTATGCGGGGACTTCCAGCAGAGACCTGCCGCTGACAGCAAGCCTCCATGTAGAGGCGGAGCCTCTGCCGCTTCCGGAGGAGGCGCGCCGCACCCTGGGTGACCTGCTGAGCTTGGCCAAAACAAAGGAACAGCTGCATCAGGTCCTGCAGCTGGCGGGCAGATTGGGACAGAATCTGGAAAGCCTGTCAGGTGATAACGATGCGACAGCCATGGTTCGGGCCATGATCGATGCGCTGCCGCTGCACTCCGTCAAGTCCTTCTCCAGGGCAACGGATGCGCAGATCCAGGCAGTTGTGGACAGCCTGACCCGCTGAGTGTTGGCTGCCAGCCATTTCATAGTCAGATACGTTCCCCGGCAGTTTCGGCTGCCGGGGATTTCGCTTGCCCGAAGGGAAGAAGATTGTCCGGCAGAAGATGGGGGAGGCACTGCTGGGGGTGGGGAAGGCTTGTTTGCCGCCGCTTCTTTTGATTAAATGTTATCTGCCCGAAATTGTTTGGACATTCCTGCAAAAATGTGCGTTTGACAACCTTTCGAATACGAAAAATAAAAGCATTAAATTTTTACATTATATTCAAAATTTGTTTTTTCCTCAAAAAGTGACTTTTTATGAAAAATTCTGATGATTGCAAACCCTGAAAACAGGAGCTAAGATGATGCCATCAGCAAACGAGCTGTACGACACGACAAACCCTGACAAAAAATCAAAACGCCTGGAGGTGAGACGGGACGCTCGGGGGCAAAGCAGCCCTTAAGTTCGCAATCATTCGGCTCCGTCCGCAAGAGCCAAATCGTTGTACCAAAAAGCAAAGAAAAATAATATGGAGGTAAAGAAAATGAAAAAACTGATCGCTATGCTCCTCTGCCTGACCCTGATGGCAGGCCTATTCGTCTGCACGGCTGCTGCCGACGAGAGCACCTGGGTCCGTCCCCAGAATGTGTACAAGATGGAGACCCCTGCAGAGAAGGTCACCGTCACCTGCGAGAGCACATCCGTTAACGTTGCTCCCTTTGCTCCGTCTTCCCCCGGATCTATGGGCAGAGCGATGCTGTATGCAAAGCTGTTCTGGACCAATAACTACGGCGCCACCGAAGACGAAATGGTTCCCTGGCTTGCCAAGGGCTTCACGAAGCTGGACAGCCTGACCTACAACATTGAGATTTTCGACTATGTAAAGGACAGCAAGGGTAACCCTATCACCATTGACGACGTTATCTGGAGCCTCAACAAGAGCGTTGAGATCGGCCAGTTTGTGGACGGCGGCTCCAACATTGCCAGCCTGGAGAAAATCGATGACTATAACATGACCATGAAGCTGACCACCGATGCCCCGAATACTTTTTCAATGCTGGTGACCAACCAGATGTGGTGCATTGTGAATCAGCAGTGGTGGGAGAATGCTTCCGACGAAGAGAAGCAGAACGACCCTGCTACCACCAGCTCCTACACCGTCAAGGAATTCATTCCCGGCTCCGGTGCTACCCTCGTCGCCAATGACGACTATTGGCAGACAGACGAGAGCTACAATGCCCTGGTCCTGCCCGCCTTCCGCAACGTCAAGGAAATTGTTTACACCGCCATTACGGAAGCTTCCATGCGTGTGATCGCGCTGGAGAACAACGAAGTTGATATCGCTGGTGTGAATGCATCCGATATAGACATTTTCTACGACCTTGAGAACAACACTTCGAGAGAAGGGTGGAGCGTGCTGGTGCCGCCCCTGAACTTCGTGACCCTGCTGTTCCCCAACATGGACGCGGAAAACGTTGTCGGCAGCAACCTGGAACTCCGCAAGGCGATCTTCTATGCAATCCAGCCGCAGCAGGTCCTGGTTGCAGACGGCTACAACTCCCTGGCAGCGGCTCCTGTAAACTGCAGCGCTTCCAATGTGATGAAGGGCTACCAGGAAGAGTGGGACGGCTGGGATTATTATTCCTACAACACCGATAAGGCCAAGGAGTGCCTGGAAGCAGCCGGCTACAAACCCGGTGAGCTTACGCTCCGTCTGCTGACCAGCTCCGCTCTGTTCAAAGACAGCACTCGTGCCGTCATCATTTCCCAGCTGAACGCCATCGGCATCAATGTTGAGAACGTGGCCGTTGAGCAGGCTCTGTTCTCCACCTATAAGAACGACCCCACCATTTGGGATCTGATGGTCGACTGCAAGTCTTCCACCACTGGTCACATCGCTTCTTACTACGACTACAACTTCAGCGCAGCCAACTACCAGAACGGCGGCGTAAATTTCTGCAAGGACGAAGAGCTCTACAGCCGCGTTGCAGCGGTCATGACTGACCCCAGCGACGAAAACATCCAGGCAGTCGAGCAGTACCTGTATGACAACGCGATCGTCTACGGCATGTTTGCCGGCTGCCGCCTGTTCGTCGGCAAGGGCACCATCATCATCGGTGAGCAAGGCGGCAAGCCTATTGAGGGCGGCTGCGTCTTCACCGAGGGCTACAAGCCCGCCGGCTAAGCGCCCGCTTATCTTCTGATCGTTCCAAATACCCCATAGACCGGCTTACGCAGCTCTGCGGGGCTGCGTAAGCCAATACCCCCGAATTAATTCGAAGGAGGCCATCGTATGCTGCGTTATATCGGGCGTCGTCTGTTGGAGATGATTCCCATCCTGCTGGTTGTGGCAGTTTTGATTTTTTTAATGATGGAATTTGTGCCCGGTGATCCCGTCAAGATTATCCTGGGTGATACCGCGACCCCCGCCCAGATCGAAGAGGTTCGGGAAAAAATGGGGTTTAACGAGCCGTTTTTCGTCCGCTTCTTTGATTTCCTGTTCAAGGCTCTGCATCTGGACTTCGGCAGCTCTTACATCACGGGCACTTCCGTGGGCGCAGATCTGCTGACCCGCTTCCCCCGTACCTTCAAACTTGCCATTTTCTCTGTCCTGGTGACGGTGATTTTGGGCATTCCCATCGGCATTATCTGTGCCATCAATGCCAATAAGATCTCTGACCGGATCTGGTTGGTGATTACCCTGCTGGCCAACTCCATGCCCAGCTTCTGGCTGGCACTGCTGCTGGTCATGCTGTTTGCACTGAGGCTCAAATGGCTTCCCTCCAGCGGCATCGGCAGCTGGAAAAACTATATTCTGCCGGTTGTTTCCAGCTCCATCGGCTCTTTGGCCGGTATTGCGCGGCAGACCCGCGCCAGTATGCTGGAGGTCATCCGGGCTGACTATGTGACCACTGCCCGAGCCAAGGGCCTGAAAGAAAAAGCGGTGATCCTTAAGCATGCGCTGCCCAATGCGCTGATTCCCATTATCACGGTGATTGGCGGCCAGTTCAGCTTCCTGATGGGCGGCACCACCGTCATTGAGTCGGTGTATTCCTTCCCGGGCCTCGGCAGCTATATTATTTCCGGCATCAACAATCGGGATTATCCCATTGTTCGCGGCGGTGTCCTGTACATCGCGTTTACATTCTCCATGATGATGCTTCTGATTGACATTATCTACGCCTTTGCCGATCCTCGGATCCGGGCGCAGTATGCCAATGCATCCAAGAAGAAAAAAGCCAGCAAGGCCTGAGTTGGGAGGCAGAAACGATGTCAAAAACGAAAACCCCTCGGAAAGCCAAAGTCAATAAGCGCGCCGGCTCCTACAAGCCGGGCTCTCTGAGATATATTTGGTATAAAATCCGCACCACTCCCACGGCCATGATCGGCACCTGCTTTATCATCGGCCTGTTCCTGTTCTCGTTTGTCTCTCCTTTCGTGCTGAGCAACGACCCGCTGGCCATCGACATCCTCAATCAGAACGCAAGACCCTCCTGGGAACACATTTTCGGATGTGATGAAATCGGCCGTGATATTTTTGCCCGCATCATCTACGGTGCCCGCTATACCATGAGCATCGGCATCTTTACCACCGCCATTTCCTGCATTGTCGGTGGCCTGCTGGGTGCCATTGCCGGCTATTTCGGCGGCCATACGGATAATCTTATCATGCGGATTCTGGACGTTTTCCAGTCCTTTCCGGGCATCCTGCTGTCCATCACGATCTCTACCGTGCTGGGGCCGGGATTCTCCAAGATCATTCTGGCTCTTGGCATCAGCATGATTCCGGGGTATGCCAGAATGATGCGCGCCAGCATCATGCGCATCCGGGATTCTGAATACATCGAAGCGGAGCAGTCCATCAACTGCCCCACCTATCGGATCATTGCCCGGCACATCGTGCCCAATGCCATGAGCCCGCTGATCGTTCAGGCCGCCATGGGCATTGCCTCTGCCGGACTGGCTGCATCCACCCTCAGCTTCCTGGGCTTCGGCATCCAGGCTCCCACGCCGGAATGGGGCTCCATGCTCTCCGGCGCCAGAAACTACATCCGCAATTACCCGCACCTGTGCATCTTCCCGGGCCTGTTCATCATGGCCACTGTTGTGAGCTATAACATGATCGGCGATACGATCCGGGATGCGCTGGATCCGAAACTGAAAGACTGAGAGGGAAATGCTATGGCTGAAAATAAAAATGATACCTTGCTTTCCATCAAGGACCTGAAAGTAGAATACGCTTCCGGCGGAAAAATCATCGAGGCCGTCAACGGCGTGACGCTGACCCTTTCCCGCGGCGCCTCTTTGGGCCTGGTGGGCGAAACCGGTGCAGGCAAAACGACCATTGCCAAGGCGATCATGCGCATCCTGCCGGATCATGCAACCCGGCTGGTGGAAGGCGAAATTACCTTTGACGGTGTGAACATTCTGGAAGCCTCGGACAGCCAGCTGCAGAAAATCCGCGGCGGCGATATTTCCATGGTTTTCCAGGATCCCATGACGGCGCTGAACCCCATTATGACCGTTGGCGATCAGATTGCTGAAGGCATTGCGCTGCATCAGCATCTTGACAAAGCCCATGCCAAGCACGAAGCCATCCGGATGCTGGAAACCGTCGGCATCTCTGCCGACCGGGCAGGGGAATATCCCCATCAGTTCTCCGGCGGAATGAAGCAGCGTGTGGTTATCGCAATCGCACTGGCCTGCAGCCCTAAGCTGCTGATTGCGGACGAGCCTACCACTGCACTGGACGTGACCATTCAGGCGCAGGTTCTGGACTTGATCAAGAATCTGAAGAAAGCACAGAACACTTCTCTGCTCCTGATCACCCACGATCTGGGTATTGTGGCGGATATCTGCGACCAGGTGGCGGTTATTTATGCAGGCGAGATCGTGGAGTGGGGATCGCTGGAAGAGATCTACGACCATCCCACCCATCCGTATACCATCGGACTGTTCGGGGCAATCCCCGACCTGAATTCCAAGGTCCGGCGGCTGTCTCCCATTGAGGGCCTGCCCCCTGATCCCACGGATCTGCCCCAAGGCTGCTACTTTGCGCCGCGCTGCCCCCATGCGACGGACAGCTGCCGGGCAAATCACCCTACGCTGCAGCATTTGGGCGGCACGCACTATTGTCTGTGCGGCAAAATCAACCAGGAGGGCTAAGCGATGGCACTGATTGAGATTGAACATCTGAAGAAATATTTTCCAACTGCCAGAGGAACCGTCCACGCGGTGGACGACGTGACCTTCCAAATCGAAGAAGGCACCACCCTGGGACTGGTGGGTGAATCCGGCTGCGGAAAGTCCACCCTGGGCAGAACGCTGATTCACCTGCTGGAGAGCACCGACGGCACCATCCGCTTCCGGGGGGAAGATGTCACGCACCCGGATAAGAAAAAGCTGAAGCAGCTTCGGGAGGATATGCAGATCATCTTCCAAGATCCCTATTCTTCGCTGGATCCCAGAATGACGGTGGCAGATACCATTATGGAGCCGCTGCTGCTTTCCGGACGCTTCAACAAGAAGACGGTTCAGGCAGAAGCTGATCGGTTGATGGATCTGGCCGGAATCGAAAAACGCCTGCGCATGTCCTACCCCCATGAGCTTGACGGAGGACGCCGCCAGCGTGTCGGCATTGCCCGTGCACTGGCGCTGAACCCGAAGTTTATCGTCTGCGACGAACCGGTGTCCGCCCTGGATGTTTCCATCCAGGCGCAGATCCTAAACCTGCTGATGGATCTGCAGGATGAGTATAAGCTGACTTACCTGTTTGTTACCCACGACCTGTCTGTGGTGCGGCACATTTCAACCCACATCTGTGTAATGTATCTGGGTCAGATGGTAGAGACCAGCGAGACGGATGACCTGTTTGAACATCCCTACCATCCCTATACAAAGGCACTGCTGTCTGCCATTCCCACGGTGGATATCCACAACCGGAACGAGCGGATCCTGCTGAAGGGCGAGATCACCTCTCCCATCGATCCGAAGCCCGGCTGCCGGTTCGCCAAGCGCTGCCCGTATGCCACGGAAGAATGCGGAAATCCCGTACAGACCGTGGAGGTCACACCGGGTCATTTCGTCAATTGCTGCCATGTAAGGGAACTCAACAACCTGTGAGCTGCACCATATAAGGAGGCACCATGAAAAAGAGAAAGACACTTCGCAGCCGCTTCGAGGAAAATTATACGGTTGTTACCGAGCCGGCTGACAATAAAAAGGGCTATACCGTGCGCTATGTGTACTATGCGCCTTGGTATGTCTGGCAGGTGTCGGCGGAGGCATTTCGGCAGAAGAAACAGCTGCTGGCTGCATTGGAGGCTTTCAGCCTGGTGCTTTTCATGGCGGCGGTCTTGATCCGCTCGCCGCTGAACAGCACCCCGGTGGTGTACTTCCTGACGGCGCTGGCCTTTTGTGCCCAGCTGATGGAGCTTTCCGGCCTTGTGGATTTTCTCTCGGCAAAACCCAGAACGACGCAGATCCGGTATGAGGATATCCAGCGCCGGTTGGGTTTCTATCCCACGGTGCGCTGCGCGCTGATAGCTGCGGCGGTGCTGATTTCTGCGGGGCTGCTTGCCTTTGGCCGCCTGCAGGGCGGTGCCTGGGTGATTCCCGGCTTTGCTGTCTGCGCAGCTCTCGCCTGGCAGGTGCAGAGCATGATCCGCGGGATCCCCATGCGGATCGAGGATAATGATGCCATGGCAAAAATTGTGGCAATGGAGCGGGAAAGCGAATCGGGCAGCAAAGAAGTCTGATATTACCCGCCGAAAACAGCATTCATCACTCTTTGAGCCTGTCTGTCTCCGGGACGTGTATGTTCTTCATGTCCCGGAGAACCGGACAGCACGAAAAAATAAAATAGGAGGCAAGAATATGATCAGATCTTTCCAAAACACACAGAATTCTCCCTTGGTCGAAACAAAGTACGGAACGCTCCGGGGTTTTGTACTGGATAACATCTACACCTTCCACGGAATTCCCTATGCCTATGCGGATCGCTTTCAGGCCCCGCAGCCTCCGAAAGCCTGGGAAGGTGTACGCAATGCCACCAACTATGGCTATATCTGCCCTACGGCAGGCAGCCCGGCGCCTTCCAGTGAGCTGTTTATTCCCCACCGGTTCTGGCCTGCGGACGAGCACTGCCAGTATCTGAATGTATGGACCCCCGGCCTGGACGACCGCAAGCGCCCCGTAATGGTCTGGTTCCACGGCGGCGGCTACTCCGACGGTTCCTCCATCGAGCAGGTTGCCTATGAGGGTGACGCCCTGGCAGCCTATGGCGACGTCGTTGTCGTTACGGTAAACCACCGGCTGAACATTTTGGGCTATTTTGATTTGTCCTCCTTCGGCGAAAAATACGCGAATTCCGGCAATGCTGGCATCGCCGATCTGGTTGCCTCGCTGCAGTGGGTCCATGACAATATTGCTGCCTTCGGCGGCGACCCGGATAACGTGACGATCTTTGGTCAGTCCGGCGGTGGCGACAAGGTGCAGTCTATGATGCAGACCCCGGCAGCGGCAGGACTGTTCCACAAAGCAATTATCATGAGCGGTGTACTTCCCGCAAAGGAAGAGAAGCCTGTGCCCTTCCGGGAAATCGCATTGGGCATGATGGAAAAGCTCCACATCGACCCGGCCAACCCCGAGGCACTGGAGACCGTTCCCTACTATTTCCTGGATCATGCGTTCCAGGACGTCTGTGACGAGATGGGCCTGAGAGTCTATTGGCGCCCTGTAGTCAATGATTACTATAAGGGTTTGCCGCTTCTGAATCCCTTGTGCGACCATGCAAAGACGATTCCCACAATGGTAGGCGGCACTGTGGCGGAGCTTTCCATCCGTACGGCCCTGCAGGATAATCTGCTGACGGCGGAGAAATTGGAGGCAAAGCTGCGGGAGAAATTCGGTGCACATGCCGAGGAAGTGTTTGAAGCCTTCCATAAGACATTCCCCGACGCAGGGCTTGACCTGCTGTCTTCCTTCGACGTGAGTTGCCGCCCCGCGTATGTTGAATTTGCCAGGAAGAAGGCGGCCCAGTCCCAGGCACCGACCTATCTGTATGATTTTGCACTGCAATTCCAGCTTATGGGCGGCGTGTATGCCTGGCATTGCTCGGACATCCCCTTCGTTTTCCATAATAGCCATCGGGTGCCTTGCTGCAATATCCCCAACGTGACTGAGACGCTGGAAGACCAGATGGCAGGAGCCTGGGTGAGATTTGCCTACAGCGGCAATCCCAACCATGCCGGAATGCCTGCGTGGGAGCCCTTCGGAGAAAACGAGACGACAATGGTGTTCGATGAAAACACCCGGTGCTGCCCGGATTTCGATACGGAACTGATTGCACAGATCGAGAAGGCAATCGGCAAGGTAGAATTTGTTGTGTCCTCATCCTTGCGCAAGCTGGATGCCAGCGGCGAGAAGAAGCGGGACTGGATGTACTAAGAAAGGAGCAACTCTATGGCACGGCAATTTTTGAATACACTGGAAGATCCCATTGTGCAAACCAAGGCGGGTAAACTCAGAGGCTTCCTGCTGGACGGGATCTACACCTTCCATGGCATCCAGTATGCGGATGCAGACCGGTTCCAGCTGCCCCATCCGGTAGCCCCCTGGAACGATGTTAGAGATGCAACCAACTATGGTTATATCTGCCCCGTTCATGCCAATCCGGCTCCCTCCAGCGAGCTATTTATTCCGCACCGCTTCTGGCCGGCCAATGAGCACTGCCAGTATCTGAATGTATGGACGCCCGGTCTGGATGGACGCAAGCGGCCTGTGATGGTTTGGTTCCACGGCGGCGGTTTCTCCGATGGCTCTTCCATCGAGCAGGTCGCCTATGAGGGCGATGCGCTGGCAGCTTACGGTGATGTCGTCGTAGTGACGGTAAATCACCGGTTGAATATTCTTGGCTTCCTGGATATGTCCAGCTTCGGTGAGAAGTACGCCAATTCCGTTAACGCCGGTGCGGCGGATATTGTTGCCTCACTGGAATGGGTGCGGGATAACATTGCGGCCTTTGGCGGAGATCCTGGCAATGTGACAATCTTTGGCCAGTCCGGTGGCGGCAGAAAAGTGAAAACTCTGATGAATATTCCGGCCGCAGCGGGCCTGTTCCACCGGGCAATTATGATGAGCGGCGGCGTCCGCCCGGACCCGGATAAGACTACCAATGCCGATCATCGGCAGCTGGTGGAAAAAATGCTGGAGATCCTGAAGATCCCCGTTGACCGGGTCGAAGAACTGGAGACAGTTCCTTATGAGCTCCTGAACAGAGCATTCTTCCGCGCCTCCGAGGGCCAGGTCCTGCCCAATATGCGCTGGGGTCCTGTGGCTAATGATTGGTACCTGGGCGACCCCTTTAAGGTCGGATTCTCCGAGTATGCAAAGACCGTGCCCACCATGGTTGGTACGGTTATGGCGGAGTTTACTGCGATGGCCAAGCCGGAGCAGTATGCCCTGAGTGAAGCAGAGCAGGAAGCCGTTGTCCGGGCCCATTTCGGGGATGCTTCCGACGAACTCATTGCGCAGTTCCATCAGGCATATCCCGGGAAGCCGCTGATCAATCTGGATCGGCTGGACACTTCCACTCGCCTGGGTGCTACCCGCTTTGTGGACCTGAAGGTCGCCGCTTCCTCCGCACCTACTTACCAATATCTGTTTGCTCTGAATTTTGATATTATGGACGGCGTTCCTGCTTGGCACTGCGCGGATATTCCCTTTGTGTTCCATAATACGCATCGGGTTGCCTGCTGCAATATCCCCGGCGTCACACAGAAGCTGGAAGATGAGATGGCCGGCGCCTGGGTCAGCTTTGCCTACAGCGGCAATCCCAATCATGCCGGACTGTCCAAGTGGGAACCCGTCACGGATAAGCACGAGACCATGATTTTCGATCGGGAAAGCCGGTGCCGCAGCAATTACGATCTGCCCCTGCTGCGCCGAATGGATGAGGTTTGCCCGCCGAAGAGCGCGGATGAGATCCTTATGGACAACATGAAGAAAGACGGCAAGCAGGAAAATTCCTGGATGTACTGATACCAAAAGGCTCCCTGCCGATTATTTCGGCAGGGAGTCGTTGGAAAAGCTGCAGTTGCGTTTATATTCGGCTGGGGAAACAGATTCGTATTTCCGGAAGGTTCGCACGAAGCTCTGGGCATCTGCAAATCCAACCATTGTGCTTACTTCCTTGACGGCATATTCCTGCAGAAGCTTTTTTGCGGCAGCAATACGGGTCCTCTGGATGAATTCCAGCAGATTTGTGCCGGTTCCATCCTTGAAGGCTCTGCTGAGGTAAGCAGCATTCATGCCGAATCGGGCGGCGATCGTACCAACGCCGAGCTCGGAGTCGGTGTAGTTTTCCTGAACATATTCAGAGATTGCCCGGATCCGATCTTTGGCGGGATTAGCGCCTGCGCTGTCCTGCATGGAAAGCTGGGCACGGAGAATCTGCTCTCCGGCTTCCTGACATGCAGCTACGGTTTTCGGGGGAACGGAATTGGCAGGCAGCTGATCCCACGGGTATCCGGTCAGCGATACCAGCGTACCCAGCAGCAGGCGAAGTCTGGATTCTGCCTCATGAACCTGGTCAACACCGGTCGGAATACAGTCACGCAGGATAGAAAGAAATGTTTCTTCTGCCTTGACATAGTTGTTTTCCAGAATGCATCCATTGAGCAGGCCGACACGATTGTAAAAATCGATCGTGTTTCGCTCCTGGATATCAGCTGCGGGGATTTTCTCGGTACGCCACCACAGACGCTCATACTCGAGCTGCCGGCTGACCTGCGTAATGGCGGGATGGAGTCCCTCGTATCCCTGGCATGTGACCGGGCCTACGGCAATGAATGCAATGTACAGATATTTTTGCGCAGACTCGACCACCTGGTTTAGAATTGCCTTTATGTCTGCTTCGGTTTCATCGGGCAGCAGGTTGCATATGGCGATGTATTTGCTGCTGCAGTAGCAAAGACATCCGGTATGGCGGTCGTAAAGAAGATCCTGAAGCATATTGCTCAGAATAAAGTAGGGAGTGATTGGCCTGCGGTTGCCCGGCTTCGCGGCATTGTTGAACAGCATCTGCTGATCTTCCAGAAGCGCAAAGCCTGCGAGCAGACAGGTTTCGCCGGGAGCAAAGTGAATGTGCCCGTAAACTTGCCGACTGAAGCTGTAGCCGTAGTCATACTGTATATCCAGCAATCTGCGGGCAAGCCCGCTGATGACATACTGGCTGTCTTTTTCACATGCCTTAGGCGTCATGGCGGCTTCCTGCTCCTGACGGCGACGCCTTTCAAAACGGCGAAACAGCAGGACCGGAACCGCAAGCAGCGCCAAAAACAGGACGCATGCGGAAAAACGGACAATAAGAACAGCGGTTGTCACCACAGGAACAAGGGTGAAGAAACGCAGAGAAAGATTTGAAAATTCGTTCCGGACTGTATAATAACGGACGCCGCTCACAGTAATCTGACGATCTGCACGAATGGCGGACATCAGACTGTCGTAGAATCCGTCGGGGAGACCTGCTTTGCTGGAGTAGAGGCAGTGATTGCTGTCTCCGATAATGGCAATGTCACGCTCGGCTGTGGAGAAGACGGATGCAACTGGGAATTTTGCAACGATATAGGCAGAGGTCTGTGCTCCATTTTGCAGACTGCGGACGATGTAGCATATTTCATCCGCGTAGTAACTGTGCCAGGAACCGGAGCCCTGCTCCAGAATTTGCTCCCATGACAGCCCGGGATAGTTGGCCGAAAAGATATTATTGAAATCTGCTGAAAATCTGAATTGGTTTTTGGTTACGGCAAGTGAAATCGCGGGGAAATAGATGGCAACGGAACTGCTGTCATCCAGACCTGCGTTGACATTCCACACAGTCTGCGATGCCTGATTGGCCAGCGTGGCTTGGGCGGCGGAAGGGGCCGATAGCTCGGCCAGACTGCGGATATTGTGGCTGGAAGCGAGGATGTCACAGCTGTGGGTGTATACGGTAACCGCATTGGAAACGGCCGTGGATCGCTGGTAATGAACGGCGGCGGAAAAATTTGCCTGCCGTGTGCCGGTGGTAAAATAGAACCCCAGAAAAAGCACCGACACGGACAACATCGCCGATGTTATCCCTACGGTGCGAAGCCAGCGTGGTGCGTCTGCCCAGAGCTTTCGGCGGTTGAGGAACCATGCCATGGGTAAAGAACCTCCTGGTGCTATAAAATTGTACAGAAACGACACGACTCACTCCTGCAATTTGTTTACATTATACGATTCCGGCGGGCGCTTGTCAACCCCTGAGGAAATACGGGAACTGAAAAATGTTTTGATGTATTTATGGAATTTCTGAGCAAATCGTCTGCGGGTGGGCAGCGAATTTTCCTATCGGTGTATCGGCGTCCCAAGTGGGAAATGCACCAACTGCCTTGGATTCCCTTAATTGGCCATGTGATTTTACGCTGCCGGTTCTAACGATTTTATCAGAGATTCATACCATAAAGTACAAAGGAGAATATGAAATGGCACTGATGACATTGGAATTTGAAAGCCAATATTTAGGAAATAACCATACGGTCGGAATTATCCTGCCGGACAAACCCCGGGGAACGACGCCGGCGGAATTTTATGGAAGCAGGAAAAAGTATAAGGTTCTCTGGCTGCTGCACGGAACCTTCGGAGACTACTCAGACTGGATCCGGAAGTCCATGATAGAGCTCTATGCCTGCGAACGGGACCTGATCGTGGTAATGCCCTCGGCCATGAATTCCAACTACGCCAACTGGCCCAACTTCGGCATGGGCTATCAAATGTATGATTACTTTTTCGAAGAGCTGATGCCGCTGGTATATGGCTGGCTCCCGGCCTCTGACAAGCGGGAGGACAATTTTATTGCCGGCCTTTCCATGGGCGGTCGGGGAACCTGCGTGCTGGCTTTTAACCATCCGGAGAAATTCGCAGGCGCCTGTATCCTTTCGGCTGTCCCCAGTGACCTGCGGGATATGAAGGCAAAGGGCGGCATGTTCTGGGAGCGAATGCAGAAATCTGCCGCCAATTTTGCCAGTGAAGAGGATTTCATTGACTCGTACCAGAATACCTGGCAGGTTCTGGAGCAGAAGGTGCAGCAGGGAGGAGACCTTCCAAAGCTGCTTTTCGGCTGCGGCGAGAGCGATATGCTCTATCAGGATTTCCTGGCTTTCCGGGAAAAGGCGGATGGCATCGGCCTGAAGGCTGATTATTTCTCCATCCCGGGCCTGAAGCATGAATGGCGCTTCTGGGATCAGGGAATTCAGAAAGCATTGGATTTCTTCGGAATTCAAAAGGATGGTTCCGGCAATCCCTTCTGATGGAGTTGAACGAAAAAATGATTGCGATACAGGAAGAGAAAACCTATGAAAGAAGAAAAAACGCTCTGGAACTTTAATTACCTGACTCTTTTGATTCTCAGCATTTTTACGGCAGTTTCCTTCAGTATGGTCACGCCGGTGCTGACTAAGTATGCAGCGAATATTGGGCTGGGGCTGTCCCTTGCCGGATCTTTATCCGGCGTATTGTCCATTACGGCTCTGGTTGCCAGACCTTTCAGCGGCCTGGCGTCAGACAGGATCAATAAAAAGCTCCTGATGGTCGTGGCAACGGCAGCAAGCGGTGTCGTGATTGCGCTGTATGGTATGACCGCCAATGCGTCGGCGCTGTTTGTGCTGCGTATCCTCCATGGGACGGCTTTCGCATTTAGCGGAACGTGCAATATCGCCATGGCTTCCCGTTATATTCCCAAAGAGCGAATGGGTGAGGGAATCGGCTATCTGGGAATCGGCAACATTATTGCTCAGGCTGCGGGTCCGAACCTTGGCCTGACACTTATGGATCGCTGTAGCTATCGGGCAGCCTTCCTGGTGGGCGGCTTCCTGGCGCTGGGCGCGGCGGCAGCCATGTTTTTGCTGGTCCGCTATACGCCGGAGCCTACGGTGCAAAAGACGGAAAAGACGCTGCATTTCAGCGATCTGATTGCCCCCAAATTGATCCCGTATGCCATCTTCGGCGGATTGTTTTCCATGTGCAACGGCATTGTCAGCTCCTTCCTGGCCATGTTGGGGGACGAACGGGGCATTGCCAATGTGGGCGTTTTCTTTACGGTAAATGCGGTTATGCTGCTGCTGGTGCGGATTTTTGGCGGAAGGCTGATGGATAAATATGGACTTACGCCAATTCTGCTCCCTTCTTATCTGCTCGCGGCAACAGCGATGTTTCTCGTGGCGGGTGCGAAGGGAGCTGCGGTTATTGCTGTGGCGGGTGCATTAAGGCATTGGGACAGGGAAGCGCCCAGCCGGCGATACAAACCACCTGCATCCAGCAGCTGCCTCCTGAAAAGCGGGGCGTGGCTGTGAGTACATTTTATGTGGGCGCTGATGTCGGTCAGGGCCTGGGCGGTGCACTCGGCGGTACTGTGGCGCGGGCGTGCTGCTGGCGGCGCTGGCGGCGTATCTGGCCTTTGCAGCAGCTCAAAAAAGAAAAGCGGCATAAACAGGGAAATATCCGCGACATTTGGCACGGTAAAGAGAAAATAAACATTTTTTGCCCGGAGCTATTGCGCTCTGCTTTTCGGCATGATAGATTATTGGAAGGATAGGGGAAATATAATGAGATACAGGAAGATAATAGAAACGGATCGGGAATTTTATAAGCGGCTTTTAACCATAGCAGTCCCCGTCATTCTGCAGAACGTGATCACCGTAGGCGTGAATCTGGTAGACAACATTATGCTGGGGCAGCTGACCGAAACGGCGCTCAGCGCGTCTACGCAGGCAAATCAGTTTATTAACCTCTATATGTTTACCATCATGGGCATCAGCATGGGGGTATCGGTTTTGTCCTCCCGGTATTGGGGAGCACAGAATATTCCGGCGTTGAAGAAAGTGATCTCCATTGCACTCTGGTCCGGGCTGTGCCTGAGTACACTGTCTACATTGGCGGATATTTTCTTCCCGGAGCAGATCATGCGCCTGTATTTCCGGGGAGAGGATCAGGTGCCGATTGCGGAGGGCGTGCAGTACCTGCGCTGGTCAACAGTCACATTCCTGCTGATGGCATTTTCCCTTATCCTCACGAACATTCTGCGCAGCACCGGCCATTCCCATGTTCCGCTGATCGCCTCTGTATGTGCCTTCAGTATCAATATCGGTGCGAATTACGTTTTCATTTTCGGCAAGCTGGGCTGCCCGGCCATGGGTGTGGCCGGTGCGGCGCTGGGCACGGTGGTGGCCCGCACGGTGGAAACCGCTGTGATCGTCACCAGTTTCCTGCGCAACAAGAGGCTGCATTTTCGGCTGCGGGATCTGTTTGAGCCGTTCTGGGATATGGTGCCGGAGTTTCTGCGCATCAGCGTGCCGGTCATGCTCAGCGACTGCCTGCTGGGGCTGGGAGACAATGTCCTGGCGATTGTCATGGGGCGAATTGGCTCCAGCTTTATTTCTGCCAATTCCATCACCATGGCGATACAGCGGGTGAGCACGATCGTGATCACGGGACTGGCTTATTCCGGCTGCTACCTCACCGGTCAGGTGCTGGGGGAGGGGCGCGTGCAGGCAGCCCGGCGGCAGGGGAATACCTATTTGCTCATCGGTGCTGTATTTGGCTCTCTGGCGGCGGTCATCATCCGGCTGATTTCCGGGGCGGTCATATCCTTCTATAAGATCACGCCGCAGACTCAGGAGATCGCCTTTGAGTTGATGGATGCCCTGTGCATCGTTGTGGTGTTCCGCGCCGTGAATTCGATTCTCAGCAAGGGAGTCCTTCGCGGCGGCGGCGATACCCGCGTCCTTCTGGCGGCGGACATGACGGCGATGTGGCTGTTTGCCGTACCGCTGGGTGCACTGGCGGGGCTGGTTTGGCACCTGCCTGCATTTTATACGTATCTGTTCCTGCATTTGGATCAGATCATCAAAGCATTTTGGTGCGTGTGGCGTCTGCGCAGCGGAAAGTGGATCAAACACGTTCAGGGGACTAACGAATTCGCGGAATGCGAGTAGAGAAATTTTTCAAAAAGCGCCGGCAGAAATGGATGTGGAAAGAAAGATGAATTTGAATCGGCTCTTCACTGCCCAGGATATGACTGTGGGTAAGCCCTGGAAGTAGATCACCCAGTTCGCGGTGCCTATGCTCATCGGTAATCTGGCGCAGCAGCTCTACAGCACGGTAGATACCATCGTGGTCGGGAAATATGTGGGTGACAATGCGCTCTCTGCCGTGGGCAGTGCTTCTCCTATTCTCAATCTGATGCTGGCGCTTTTCGTGGGCGTGGCCACCGGCGCCGGAATTGTGGTATCTCAGCACTATGGGGCGAAGAACCGGGAGGCGCTGGCTCAGTCCATCGGCAACTGCATTACCCTGGCGGCACTGGCCTCAGTAATTACCATGGTGATCGGTCCGCTGCTTACCATGCCGTTGCTTCGGCTGCTGAAGACCCCGGAATCCATTCTTTACTGGTGCCGGGATTACCTGGTGATTTTTTTCTTGGGGCGGCTGGATTCACCTTTTATAACATCCTTTCCGGCATTCTGCGGGGACTGGGAGATTCCCTGTCTGCCCTGGTGTTTTTGATCGTTGCAACGATCCTGAATATCTTCCTGGATATTTGGTTTGTGGCGGGGTTCCATCTGGGCGTCGCCGGCGTGTCGCTGGCAACGATTGCTTCCCAGATCATTTCCGCGATTTGCTGCTATTGGCGGCTTATTCGCATGACGGATGTATTTCAGCTGAGACGGGAGCATCTGCGTCTGACCAAGGACTGCGCCATGCGCATCATCCAGGTGGGCATCCCCTCCGGCATCACTCAGGCAATTTTCTCCGTGTCCATGCTGGTGGTGCAGACTCTTACAAATTCTCTGGGAGAGATGGTCATTGCCTGCAATGTCATTGTGATGCGGGTGGACGGCTTTGCCATGATGCCCAACACGACCTTCGGCAATGCCATGAGCGTTTATGCCGGTCAGAATGTGGGCACCGGAAAGCTGAAGCGGGTGGAGGAAGGCACCAAGCAGGGCATGCTCCTGGCGGTGGGCGCTTCCGCAGTGATCACTCTGCTGCTGGTCTTGTTTGGACATAATCTTATGCGCCTGTTTACCCAGACAGGGGAACTGATCGACCTGTCTGCCCGGATGCTTCGGATCCTGGCTGCCGGCTATATCGCAATGGCGGTCAGCCAGGTGCTGGGCGGCGTTATGCGGGGCGCCGGGGATACGGTGACGCCCATGTGGCTGAGCGTGATCTCCACGGTGCTGCTCCGTCTCCCACTCGCTTATGGCCTGGCGGCGCTTACCCGGTGTGAGCCTTATCCCAATGGCCGCCCCGAGGCGCTGTTTGGCTCCCTGCTCATCAGCTGGGTGCTGGGCGCGGCGATGCACTTCATCGCCTATCGCTCCGGTATCTGGAAAAAGAAAATCGATTTTGCACAAATGTAGGGAAGCGATTGCTGATTTTATTCAGAGCTTCCATAGTTATGCAGCAGCCCGCTGCCCCACGGGGGACAGCGGGCTGCTGCATGCTTTTTACCGGGTGGAGGCCCTTGGAATCACATTGGAGGTGGTGATGCAGGTCTGGATCTGCGTGTTGGGGCGGCGGATGATGTCCACCAGAAATTTGGCTGCCTGGGCGCCCATATCCCTGACGTTGATGTCCACCACCGTCAGGGGCGGCTCGATGATCTGCGAGAAAGGATAGTCGTCGAAGGCCATCACGCCCATATCCTGCGGGAGCCGGAGTCCCTGCCCGGTGAGCGCATCTACGCAGCCCAGGGCAATATAGTTGTTGGCGCAGACAATGGCGTCCGGCCTTTGGCGAAGACCCAGCAGCCCCTCGGTCATGCGGCGACCGTCGGAGCGGGTGGAGTCGCCAAGCCAGATATACTGTTCCTCCAGATGCATTCCGGCACTGGATAACCCCTGCTTGAGCCCCTGCAGCCGGAGCGCAGAGCCCAGATCATAGGATTTGCCTCCCAGAAATGCCAGCCGCCGGTAGCCCCGGGACAGCAGATACGAAGCGGCAACCGTGCCGGAATAGGTGTTGCTGTTGTCGATCCAGCAGACCTGGCTGTCAAAATCCGGTGCGCCCAGGACAATATGGGGAAAACGCAGCCGGGTGAGTACGGCGGCCAGCGGGTGGGACATAACACCCACGTGGATGGCAATGGCATCCGCACTGCGCCGGGAGATGATCTCTCCGGCCAGCGCACAGGCGGCGGTTTCGTCCGTCCCCTGCAGCATCAGCCGGTAGCCCCGCTTCCAGAGCGCTTCCTCCAGACCGGCAATGATCTCAAACATGTGGGGATTCTGAAAGGCCATGTTGGGCGACATGTTTGCCAGCAGCGCCACCGTATGGCTTGCCCCGCTGGCAAAGCTCTGGGCATTGGCACTGGGATAATAATTCATTTCCCGCATGATGTCCCGTACCCGCCGGGCGGTCTGCTCGGAAATGCTGTAGTGTCCGTTGAGTACTTTGGACACGGTGGAAATGGAAACCCCTGCAGCCCTGGCAACATCTTTGATCGTAACGCTCACCGCAATTCCCCCTTTTTCATCAGTATAGCACAAAATCTCCCGGTCTGGAACGACCGGGAGAAATTTTAGGGAAGCTCTGAATAAATCGGCAAGAGCTGACAGCGAGAGATTTTTCACTGGATGAAGGTTTCAAAAATGGAGGAATACTGTATGTACCCGCAAGGGGCATGCCGCATCCGTAAGCCGGCTCCCGCCGGCAACGGCTGCGCTATATTTCCCACTTTTGAAACCGCACAGCTAGGGAAAAAGATCCGCTGCTCAGCCGAAGTCGATTTGTTCAGAGGTTCCTCAGCCGGCAAATACGGCAAAGCTCATTGCGTCCAGTGTGCCGCTGCGAAGCCCTTCGGCCCAGCGGCAGCTCCCGGCAATGGCAGGCAGCGGGTGTGGCACAGAATCGGCATTAAGACATACGGCAACGGTTTCACCCTCAAAGCTTCGCCGGAATATCAGCAGGCGGCTGCCCGGCTCCGCGCTGACCATCCGGAAGTTCCCCCGGCGCAGGGGAGCAAGTTCCCGGCGCAGAGCAATTGCCTTGCGGCAGAAGCTCAGCAGGTTCAGATCCCCGCCATCCCAGGGCATAGGAGCGCGGTATTCCTCCTCTGCCATGCCCTGAACGCCCAGTTCGTCGCCATAGAAGACTGTGGGCATCCCAACGAAGCAGAACAGAAACAGCAGAGCCAGGCGAAGACGCGCCCTATCGCCGCCGCAGAGGGACAGAAAGCGGCTGACGTCGTGACTGTCCAGCAGATTGAGCTGTGCGGGCAGCATCTGCAAACGGTAGCGCATCAGCATATTGGTGATCCGTCCGGAGAATTCCGCGCTGTCAATACATCCCTCGGCGAAAAAGAGGGCGCAGTGCTTCCGAAAATCATAATTCATGGTGGAGTCGAACATATCCCCCTGGAGCCAATGGCCGGCGCTCTCCCATACCTCGCCGATCAGCAGCGCATCGGGATTGACCTGCTTGACGGCATGGCGGAAAGCTCGCCAGAAGCCGTCGTTTACCTCGCTGGCAACGTCCAGCCGCCAGCCGTCGATGCCGAATTCCCGTACCCAATAGGCGCCGACCCTGCAGAAATAGTCCTGCACCTCCGGATTGGCAGTGTTCAGCTTCGGCATCATCCGCTCATAGGCAAAGCAGGCATAGCCCGGAATTTCCTCCATGGTTTCCGGCCGCGTCACCGGGAAGGTGAGCCGGTAGAACCAATCCCGGTAAGGGGAGGCCTCCTGGCGCTTTACCACATCGTCAAAGGCAAAGAAATACCAGCCGCAGTGATTGAATACTCCGTCGATGAGAATTCGGATGCCTTCCGCATGAAGCGTTTCCACCAGCGTGCGGAAAGCCTCATTGCCCCCAAAGCAGGGATCCACGTGGAAATAGTCCAGCAGGTCATACTTGTGGTATTCTCCTGCCGTAAAAATCGGATTCAGGTATACGCAGTTAATGCCCAGTGCCTTGAGATACTCCACATTTTCTGCAATGCCCGCCAGCGTCCCTCCCAGCCTGCCCCGGACGGTCTGATCTCCGAAGGGCATTGCTGCACCCTCCCCGGAGATCCGGCATTTGCCGGAGGCAAAGCTGTCCGGGAAAATGTTGTAGACGATGGCATCCTGTACCCATGCGGGCACCGATGCAATGTCCGCCCGGTGATTGAAGGGCAGCTTGAAGTATTGGGAGCGGTCATCCACCAGATGGTCGGTGAACACGTCACCGTAGTAGAGCAGGGAGGACGCCCCGTCATCCAGCAAAAAATAATAGTATACCCGGTCGTAGGGACTCCTGACGATGACCTGCCAATAGTCGTGGTATTGGTCGCTGAGGACTTGCTCCATGGGGACGGGCGTGAATAAAATGGGCGTGACCCGGCAGGCGGTATCCCCATAGAACAGGGTGACTTTTTTCAGATCCCCTCTGGCGCAGCGCAGACGGTAGACAATGTGATCCTCGTCCAGTCCGCAGCAGTATTCCGACATGGGCAGATGCAAAATGGCATCCAGCTTCATCCCTTCACACCTCCTGCGGTCAACCCGGAGGTCATGTATTTCTGGCACAGGAAGAAGATGATCAGTACCGGCAGGGAAACTGTGATGGCGGCGGCAGAGAATATCGGCCAGGAGCCCGTCATTTCAGTGGCCTGCAAGGCGTTCAGTCCGGCGGCCAGGGTATATTTGCTTTCGCCGGTGAGGAAGGTGGTGGCGTAGATGTACTCGTTCCACACATAGATCAGTACCTGCAGCGCTGTCGTGACGATGCTGGGTTTTGCCAGAGGCAGCACGATCTTCAGCACGATCTGGAAATCGGACGCACCGTCCATCCGGGCAGCCTCTTCGATTTCCGCCGGAATGGTGTCAAAATAGCCCTTGGTATTCCACAGGCTGAATACGGCCATGGTGCCGGTATACACCAGAATCAACCCCGCCCGGGTGTTTACCAGCCCCATGGGACGCAGCAGCCGATAGATGGCGAACATGGAAAGAATCGCCGGGAAGGAGTTCAGCAGCACCAGACAGCGCAGGATGGTCCGGCGCCCCGGGAAGTGCCGCCGGGAGAAGCAGTAGGCTGCCGGAACGGCCACTGCCAGCGAGAGCAGCACCGTTACCGCCGCCAGAAATACGGTATTGCGGAACCAGACGGTAATATTTTCTCCAAACAGCACCTCGTGATAGTTTTTTAAGGTGAAATTCTTGGGAATAAAGGAGAAGTCCGAGCTGAGCAGACTGTTGGAGCCGCTGAAGGAAATGCTCAGCGCATAGAGAATGGGAACCAGAGTGATAAAGCACAGCGTGATGAAGAACAGATTCAGCGCGGCAAGCCCTGTGCGCTCTTTCCATTTCCGTTTGGTCATGCGGCATCCTCCTTCAACTGGAATTTTGCGGAGAACAGCAGCAGAAGCGCGAAAATAATCATGGAGATGGCGGAGGAATAGCCATAATTATTGGTGATAAAGGCGTTCTCGTAGGCGTAGGTCAAAATGGTGTGGAACCCGGAACCGGTTTTTGCTCCGGCCTGCTGGGTCAGCAGATATACCACGTCGAACTGCTTGAAGGTAGTGAACACCGTAATGATTACCGCCGGTGCGATGATCGGCCGCATAGCGGGAATGGTGATGTACCTTGCCCGGGCGAAGGCACCGGCGCCGTCCAGACGGGCGCTTTCATAATAGCTTCGGTCGATGCTTTGCAGCGCGCCGTCCATGATCATGATCATGAAGGGCAGTGCCAGCCAAAGATTTACCACCGTACAGCACAAAAATGCGGAAATATCCGAGGAGAGCCACCGCACCGCTGCAAAGCCCAGCCGGTTCATCCACTGATTCAGCAGCCCAAACTGGGTATTGAACATGCCGGTTTTCCACAGCAGGATGCCTACGTACCCGGGCATGGCCCAGGGAAACATGAGTACCGTTTTGTAGAGCTTCCGCAGCCGCAGCTTTTGAACGTTCAGAAGATTGGCCAGCACAAAGGCGATCACCAGCTGAAGCACCATGTTTACAATCGTCCAGCAAACCGTAGCCAGCAGGGCAGACAGAAAGCCGGAATCAAATACGAACAGTGCCCGGATATAGTTGTCCAGCCCGACCACGGTGAAGTCAAACCAGTGGTATACATTCATATTGGTCAGACTGATATAGAAGGTATAGAGAATGGGAAATACCACCATCAGTCCGATCAATATCAGCGACGGGGCCGACCAGGCATAGGACTGCAAATAGCTCTTTTTCTGATTCTCTTTCATTTATTTCATCCCTGCGATCAGGCTCTGTGCCTGAGCCTTGGCGGCCTGGAAGCTGGAGGCAATGTCTTTGCCGGACAGATTCACATCGGTCAGAAGATTGCTGACCACTGTCCACATCACATCCATTTCCGGAATGTTGGGCATGGGCACGGCGATCTCCGCTGTGGTGCGCATGGCCTGCACCAGCGGATCGTCTGCCACCCGGGCGTCGCTGTAGCAGGCGCTGTTTGCCGGGGCACAGCCGCTGGCCAGGGCCAGAGCGGTGCCGATCTCCGGCTGGGAGAGGGCGGCAAGAAGGGATGCAACGGCATCGTGTTTTTTCTCCGCTGCGTATTTCAGAACGTGGATGCCCTGCACGCCGGAGTAGGGAGCCAGGGATAGACCGGTTTCATCCACCGTGGGCATGGGCGCAATGCCCAGGTCAATGCCTGCGGCCCGGGCGGAAGGAACCATCCAGGGCCCGCCAATGGTAGCGTCTGCCTTGCCCTCCAGGAAGAGGGTATTGACAGTGCTGTATTCCGTTTCACCGGGCATCAGCTCCACAAATTTCAGATGATATTGCAGCGCATCCGTCACTGCCTGTTCCTCCGGGAAGGGAGTGCCGCTGCTGTCGATGATGGAGCCGCCGAAACCGTGGATCCAGGCTGCCGCATAGTAGGCGGTGCTGTGCTGCTCCACGAAGCCGTAGCGCCCCCGTCCGGTGTTGTCCTCCATATACCGGTAGAGTGCTTCGGTGGTGGCGGGCACATCCGATTCCAGCATATACTTGCGGTTGTACATAAAGAGCAGCGTCTCAAAGTACAGCGGCAGCTGATACAGCGTCCCTTTGTAGCTGGCGGCGCTGAGTGTCATGGGGAGAAAAGCATCCAGCGTTCCCTCTTCCAGCAGCGGCTCTACCGGCGCCAGAATACCCATCTCGGCAAACACACCGATCTTGTCGTGGGCGAACAGGAATAAGTCCGGTGCGGCTCCCGGGTCGTTGCCCACCAGCTTCAAAGAGTCCGTCAGGCTGGTCTTCTTTTCAAATACGATCTCCAGATCCGGCACAGCGGTATGCAGATAGTCCAGCAGTGCCGCGATCACTGCGTCCTCCTTATCGTGCCAGATGACCAGCTTCTTGCTGCCGCCGGATGCGGTGCCATCTGCGCCGCAGGCGACCAGGGTCAGCAGCAGACAGAGGGAGAGGAGCATTGCCGTCAGTCGTTTTCTCATATATGCCTCCTTGATGCAGTGCCGGCGGGTACACAGCTGTGGTGTACCCGCCCGGCAGAAAGATTGAATTATGCCTGGGGCGCTTCGTAGGAAACCTCGGCGGTCTCGGCATCCTTGACGGTGATCCAGAGTTCTCTGCCAACCTCCACGGACAGATCGGTGGTCTGCACCGTGCCGCCGTTGGCATTGATGATCACAGAGTTGATCCAGCCGGGCACCTGGATGGTGTACCAGTCGCCGTCCTGCTCCAGCGCTTCGCCGGGCCAGTTGGCGAAAGCATTGGTGCCGTCGGGGGCCGACCAGGCCCAGCAGCAGGGCTCTGCCCAATCGGCGGGAACCTGCACGTGGACGGTGACATCTTCCACGGCCTTGTTGGGATCCTCATAGCTGACATCAAAGGTCAGGTCCTTGTAAACGGTGAGCCAGAGCTCCTTGCCCTCGATGGCGATGTCCTCGGTCTGCACTTCGCTGTCATTGCCGCTGACGATCAGGGAATTGACCCACACGGGAGCCTTGCAGGTGAACCAGCCGTCTGCGCCCTCCTTCATCTCCTTGCCGGGCCAGCTTTCAAAGGCATTGGCGCCGTCCGGAGCGGACCAGGCCCACAGATTGGCGGTCTTCCAGGACAGGGGAACGTAGGCATGCACTACAAACCGCTCCACATACTCCGGGATCTCTGTCCGCAGCTGCGCCTCGTAGGCAATTTCGGCGGTCAGATCCTCTGCCACGGTGATCCAGACCTCTTTGCCGGCCTCCACAGCCAACGCGCCGGTCTGTACGGCATCGTCGGTGCCCTGGTTGGCGCTGACGATCACATTCTGTACGAATTCGGGCACATAGGTGTAGTACCATCCCTCAGCCAGTTCATCCAGCTCTTCGCCGGGCCAAGCTGTGAAAGCGTTGGTGCCATCATCCGCCCAGGCCCACAGATTGGGGGCATCCCAGCCCTCCGGGACATAAACCGCCACCGGCACCATGGCGGGTTCTTCAGCGTCCTGCGCCTCCTGTGCCATTGCAGCAATCGGCAGAGCGGACAGCATCAGCAGTACCGTCAGCAAAAGGATAAGTGTCTTTTTCATTGAATTTCCCTCCTGTTTATATTGGATGAATCCAATATATCACCCTGCAGATCCCTCGTCAACGACTCTTAACGAAACTACTTTCTCAAATGCAGCAAGTCAATTTGATAGAAAACAGATACTAAAAACTGTGCATAATGCTGCGTTTCCATAATATTTTTTGCTTTTTCTGAACAGCCAACTTGGACATGCAAATACCTGATAAGGAAACTAATTTCGCATTTTGCAAACAAGGGGAGGTACAGGACGGAAAAATGTAAAATCATACATGAATGTATGATAGAGAGGCCGTTAGCGTGTTTCCTTAGTAATTAGAGGGGACAGGCGATACGCCCGTCCCCTCTTGGATTCTGCTTTCTTTGCCCCGGACTACCGGGAATGGCTCATTCGCCCAGATAGGCTTTTTTCACAGCCTCGTCACTGCGCAGATCGTCGCAGGTTCCGCTGGCAACAATTTCACCGGTCTGCATCACATAGCCTCTCTGTGCGGAGTTAAGCGCAATTTTGGAATTTTGCTCCACAAAGAAAATGGTAATTCCCTCTTCCTCATTTAGGCGCTTGATTGCCTTAAAAACCTCCGTAACAATAATCGGAGCCAAGCCCAAAGACGGCTCGTCCAGGAGAATCATTTTGGGGTGGTTCATCAGCACTCTCGCGATGGCAAGCATCTGCTGCTCGCCGCCGGAAAGATTGCTGCCGAAGGAAGTCTTGCGCTCTAAAAGCCGCGGAAAAAGGCGGTACATTTCTTCCTTATCCGCTTTGATATTTTTGGTATCTTTCCGAAGGAATGCGCCCATGTCCAGATTTTCATCCACGGTAAGCTTGCTAAAAACATGGCGGCCTTCAATAACATGGGACAGTCCCATGGCAGCTATTTTATGACCGCTCATCTTCTGGATTTCTTTTCCGCCATATATAATCCTGCCATGCACGCCGTGCGGCTCTGTCAGGCCGCAGATCGTACGCATGGTCGTGGACTTTCCGGCGCCGTTTGCTCCGATCAGGGTGACGATTTCCCCCTCCTGGATTTGGAGGTTAATTCCCTTTACGGCCTGGACGCCTCCGTAATTATACCTGAAATCCACCAGCTCCAACAATGCGCCCACTACAGCTCACCTCCCAAATACGCTTTGATCACAGCGGGGTCATTCTGAACCTGCTCCGGGCTTCCACTGGCAATCATGACACCGTTTTCCAATACATAGATGTAATCGGAAACTCCCATAATAACGTTCATATCATGTTCGATCATCAGCACGGTTACGCCGCGATCAATAATTCTGCGCAGCAGCTTATCGAACGCTGCCTTTTCCACGGTGTTCATGCCCGCCACTGGTTCATCCAAAAGAATGATCTGCGGCTCGGATGCAAGCCCACGTGCAATCTCCAGCAGACGCTGCTTACCGTAGGAAAGATTTTTCGAAATCATATTGGCAGTCTCTGGAATCCCGACGAACTCCAAATATTCCATGGCGCGCTCCCGCAGCTCCCGCTCTTCTGCGATCTGCTTTTTTGTCCCGAGGAAGGATTCCAGAATCGATGACTTTACATGGGGATGGAAACCCACCATTACATTTTCCAGAGCCGTCATCTTCCAGAACAGATTGATGATCTGATAGGTTCTGGAAATGCCTGCTGTGCAGATTTCAAAGCATCTTTTACCCTCGATGTGCTTTCCGTCAAACAGGATCTCGCCCTCGTTTGGCTTATACACGCCGGAAATGCAGTTAAACATCGTGGTTTTGCCCGCACCGTTGGGGCCAATCAGGCTGGTGATTTTCCCCTTTTCGACCTTGAGGCTGGCATTGTTGACTGCAGTGATTCCACCAAACTTGATGGTTATATTGTTCGCTTCCAATAGTGCCACAGTTATACCGCCTCTCTGTCCGCAGACTGTTTTTTCTTTGTGCGAAGTTTCTCTTTCAGCTGTAATATCTCACCGAACACGCCCTTCGGCAGAAGTACGACAACAAGAATAATGATCACGCCATAGACCAGCGTCTGGTACCCAGTGAAGGCGCGGATGGATTCTGTGATCAGCATCAGCGACACAACTCCAATCAGCGGGCCTCCGAAGCTCGTCGTCCCTCCGAAGATCAGCATCGTCAAAAACAGCACCGACTGCTTCTGTGTAAAGGTATCGGGACTGAGGAAGCCAACCAGATGTGCATACATGCTCCCTGCGAATCCAGTGAAGAATGCGCAGATCGCGAATGCCAGCATTTTATAAAGCCGGACATTGATGCCCATGCCGTCCGCCGCCTTCACATTATCGCGGATTGCAGAGAAGGCACGCCCCATCTTGGAATGAACAACGCGATGCTTGATAAAAATAAATACGGCAACGCAAACAAGTCCAAAGAAATAATAGGACATGTTGGAGGTCAGCTTGAAGCCGAAAATCTCTGGACGCTCGGTATACATTCCGTTGAAATTGCCCGTAATTCCGCCGGGGGAATGGGAGAGAATCTGGTTGATGATATTGCCGAATGCAATTGTCGCCAACGTCAGGAAATGGAACTGCAATTTTGCGCAGGGATAAGCCAGAATTGCACCGACGACACACGCCGCCACGGAGGCAATGATCATGGAAAGCACGATCGGAACACCGCAGTACGCATGCAGAATTGCGGAACCGTATGCACCGATGGCATAGAAACCTGCCAAGCCCATATTGATTTGTCCGCAGAAGCCAAACAAAATATCGTAGCCCGAAACGGCAACAAAATACAGCTCAACATAGCATCCAAGGGTAATGGCATATGTATATCCAACTGCATTGGCAAGGAAGGGAAATGCGATTACCAGGACAATTCCGCCAAGGATCGGAAGAATATTTTTCTGTCTCTTCTGAAGCACCATCGTCTCCCCCTTACACATCCTGGATCGCGCGTTCGTTCATAATGCCCGAAGGCTTGACGAACAGGAACAGAATCAGCACGATATATGCGATCAGGCTCTTGAAATCCGAAGAAATATATCCGCTGACAAACGTTTCAATGAAGCCCATTGCAAGGCCGCCAATCACCGCACCGATCATATTGCCGTAGCCGCCGATAACGGCGCTGGCAAAGGCCTTGGCACCAAGGCTGGCGCCGAGCACCAGACTGACTGAGTAAATCGGGCCGCAAAGGATACCGGCAGCCGCAATAATTGCAGAGGACAGACCCCAGGACAGACCGTTGATCAGCGAGACATCCACGCCAACGGACTCCGCCGCCATACTGTCCATGGAGGCGGCACGCATCGCCGTGCCCAGCTTTGACTTATTCATAAAGAAATGCAGTAGAATCATTATCAGAATGGAAGCGCCCACACAGATGATTGCTTCCGGCTGCACCTGAATGCCGGCAATTTTAATTTTTAGGCCGGGGATAATCGAATTGAATTTTTTATTGACGCTGCCCCAAATCAGCTGAGCGGAATTCTGGAAAACATATCCCAGTGCAAACATGGTCAGTGTGATATACATTGGGGTCACATTGCGCTTGACCAGATTCCTTACGACGCCTTTCTGGATAAGGAATCCAATCGCAAACATGGTTATGCCCGTGCAGAGCACGGCGACAATATAGGGCAGACCCATCAGGTTATAAAAGGTGTAACCTAAAAAGGCGCCCCAGGTCATCAGATCGGGATTCACGAACGCCATCATTCCGGATGCCTTGTAAATCAGGCTGTAGCTGAGCGACATCAGGCCGTATGTGCATCCTAGAATCGTGGCTGATACAAGTAACGTAACAAATTTCAGCATATGAACCTCTTTCTTGCGTCCCCCTCCCGGATAGCCCGGGAGGGAACGCGGGAGATCGTGCGATAAATCAGGGGGCAGCGCTTGGAATAACACAATTGGTTTTAGGGACGCGGGGTATCAAGCAAGCCGTGGTTTATTCCGCATATTCCATTGGAAGAGATGGGACTAAGCGGCAATAGTGGTTAGTTCTGCTTATACTTCTCATATCCACCGGCGCTAAGCCAGGCATTGAATTCCTTGAACTTGCCGCCATCATAGATGAAGGAACCGAAATTCTCGTAGCCCTCGTGGGAATGGGTCAGGTCGATCGTGCCGCCCAGGCCTTCGCAGACCACCTTGCCCAGTGCCTCATTGATGGCTTCTTTGTCGTTGGAGCCTGCGATCTTGGAGGCAGCCCACAGGGTCATGATCGTATCGTAGCCGCGGTACGTCCACTCATAGTTGGGCAACTCGCCATAGGCGGCCTGGTATCTTTCCAGGAAGCTGCGCATATAGGGAATGTCGCAGTCATTAATGTCGGTGTAGGTAACGTACAGAGAAGGGAACGCCCAGCCATTGGCATTTTCACCAGCAATCTCAAAATCAGTACCGGCAGGAAGCTCACGCTGAATGATCAGGCCCTCATACCCCAGCTGCCTGAGCTGGTTGGTGGCCACTGCGCACCCGAGCACATAACTGCAAACCACATCCGGCTTGGCAGAGACAATATTGGCAAGGGGAGCGGTGTAATCGCTGTCCGCACTGTCAACAGATTCAATGGCGACGATCTCAATTCCCTTTTTGGCACACAGCTCCTTCATGGCCTCGGTAACTGCGACGCAGACGTCTTCCTGGGAATTGATAATGGCCAGCGTCTTAATTTCCATCTTATCAAAAGCGGTATCCCATGCGGACATGGTGAAATTGGTATTCAGAGCGGTTCTCCAAACGTAATCCCAGTTGGCATCGGACAGCAGCGTTGCGGAAGTGCCGACAACGATCGTAGGAATGTGGGCATCATTGAGAATGTTGGCAGAGGCCTTGATTTCATTGGACATGGGGGAAGGCAGACAGGCATCCACCTTGTCGATCTCGACCATACGCACTGCCACCTTGGCAGCCTCTTCGTTGGAGCTGGTGGTGTCGTAGCGGATGATTTTCACAGGGTGGCCGTTAAAGCCGCCGTTGGCGTTGATTTCCTCGATGGCAAGATCCTGACCTCTCTGCAGGATGAAGGACCAGGTGGAATTGCTGCCGGTGATGGGCATGTAGGCGCCGATCACATAGGGGGTTTCTTCGGAGGCACCATTGCCCTCAACAGTAGCGTCGGAAACCGGTTCGGTGGGAGTCTGCGCAGTGGTTGCGGGGGCCTTTTCAGTGGAAGCGCCGCATGCCGCGAGGCCAAGCAGAATGACTGCGGACAAAATGGCTGCCAACACTTTTTGAACGGACTTTTTCATAATCGTACTCCTTTTTTGTTTTTAATATCAGATTTGCATCTGCTATTTATGTATTTCATGTATTACAGGGTATTAACGAAGATCGGTAAGATCCTGCTCCAGAAGGATTTCACTTCCATCGTACATAACAACTCTTGCCGTGAATTTCTGTGCACCGGGGGTGGGCAGATAGGCCGCCTGATGCCATGTGGAAAGCGGATACAGGAAAAACGGCTCCGCAAATGCTGCGTCCAGCTTCCTTCCATCCTCATAGAACACAACTTTGCAGATTTTATCCGGTCTGGCAGAGGTGACCCGGATGAAGCGCTCCCCGTTTTTCAGGCCGCTGCAGGGCTCGAAACCCAGCAGCTTGGGGGCAGGCTCCTCCGCCCGAAAGGGCAAACCCACTGCCTGCGCGACTCTGGCGGCAAAATGGACGTCCTCACTGTCCGTAATGCCCCAATCGCAGGGAGGCTCCTGCTTTGTCCAGTTGTTGTAATATCCCCAGGAGAAATGATCCTCCATTGCCACATCCATCTGCGTAAAAATCTGGGAATCCTCGTTTACAACGATAGGACGGTCAGGGCACCAGCCGCGGACAAGCGTATATTTGTTATGCAGCTCCTGCCGGCGCTTATCGTTGCCATGGAACAGGCAAATGTCGCTGGCTTTCATGACAATCTCCTGCCGTTCCTCCACGAAGCAGGTGCTTGCACCCACTGCAAACCGTCCACCGCACCACTGCTGACATTTTTTGACCAGCTCTGCCATCTTTTCCGGTGTTCCGATCACGGAAGTGGGCACCACTTTTTCAATCACGTCATACTCGTTGGCAACCTCAATAATTACATTGTCGTAGTCCAGCTCACAGAGCATTTTTACCGCCGTATGGCATGCGTTTTCAATCGCCTCATCATTATCGAAATAGCGGAACTGACCATGGTACAGGAAACTGACGATCACGAGCATGCCCAGCTCGTCCGCCGCTTTCAGCACCTTTTCCAGCCGGGTACGAACTGCGGGATCGAAGCTTCTTCCGTCCGGCGAGAAGCTTCCAAACTTCAGCGTACCCCAATCCTTGTAGCTCATGCAGGGGCCGCCGCCCATCAGGCCGATCGTAAAGGCTCTCAAGCCGATATTGTACCACTGCGGAAGTGCCGCGATCAATTCGTCCGTATTGATCTCCGGGTCGAACACCTTTCCAAAGCGGTTATAATGTTCCGCATTTGCCTTATTGACGTCCTGAAACAGTCCCTGAATAAACCGGGCATTGAAGAGGAGCCCATGGCAGGCAGGATCGTTCTGAGGAATCTCACTGTATGTTTTCTTCCCGTTAATCAGGAAATCCCTGCCCTGAATCTGATAATTTGTCTTACTCATTTTGTCCCCCTTATGCATTGACCACATTTACAGGCTTGCCTTCCAGGAACGCGCGGATGTTTGTTTCCGTGCAGTCGAGGATTCTCTGGCGGCTCTCCTTGGGCGCCCAGGAAATATGCGGGGTAATGATGCAGTTTTTCGCAGTCAGAAGGACATTATCCTCCCGAATCGGCTCCGTGGATACTACATCCACCGCCGCAGCTGCAAGCTTTCCGGAGTTCAGGGCGTCCGCCAGATCCTGCTCCACGACCAGCGGACCGCGGCTGTTGTTGATCAAGATGGCGCCATCCTTCATTTTGGAAATGGTTGCGCTGTTAATGATCCCCTCCGTCTCCGGGAAGAGCGGGCAGTGGAGCGCCACAACATCGCTGCTCGCAAGCAAGGTATCCAGGTCTGCATACTCGGCTATCATCTGTCCGCACTCCGACGGATGGTTGTCGAACGCCAGCACGCGCATGCCAAGAGCCTTTGCAATTTTTCCGGTGGTCTGTCCAATCCGTCCAAAGCCGATGATTCCAATGGTCTTCCCATCCAGCTCGATCAGCGGATAATCCCAATAGCACCAGTCGGGATTGCTCGACCAGTTTCCCGCATGGACGGAGTCGCTGTGATGACCGATGTGGTGGCAAACCTCCAGCAACAGAGCAATTGCAAACTGCCCAACGGAAGCCGTTCCGTAGGTCGGCACATTGCAGACGCAAATGCCCTTCTGTTTGGCATAGGCACAATCGATGACGTTATAGCCGGTGGCCAGTACGCTGATGCAGCGCAGGGCGGGGCAGGCATCCATCACTTCTCTGGTAATGGGCGTTTTATTCGTCAGAACGATCTGTGCATCACCGATCCGGCGGATGATCTCGGGGGGATCGTTCACATTTGTCCTGTCATAAACTGTAAGATCGCCGAACTGACTGACCTTCTCCCAGCTTAAATCTCCGGGATTTTCCGTATAGCCGTCCAAAATAACAATTTTCATACACACATCTCCTTCGCCGTCGCGACAATCTGCTCCACTGTAATGCCATTTTTCCGGAGCAGGCTTTCATAGGGAGCGGACTCCCCGAATTGATCGAGAATGCCGATTCGCTTTACCTTTCCCTTACCCAGCTCCGCCGCCACTTCGCATACTGCGCTTCCGAGACCGTTGATGATGTTATGATCCTCAACGGTGATAATTTTGCCGCATTTATTCAGCGCATCCAGCACAATTCCCTTATCCAGGGGCTTAATTGTGTGCATATCGATCACTTCTGCATGGATATTCTCTTCTGCCAGCCGATCGGCTGCCTTCAGTGCCAGCGACAGAATTTCGCCGCAGGCGATGATCGAAACATCGCTGCCGTCCCGAAGACGTTTTGCCTTTCCAATGACGAATTCTTCCTCTTCATCATATATGTCCGGCACGGCATCCCGCGTAAAGCGCAGGAAAACAGGACCGTACACCTCTGAAGCCGCCTTGACCAGTTTTCTGGTTGCATGGTAGTCCGCGCCCATGACGACAGTCATATTGGGAATCGTTCTCAAAATACCCATATCTTCGATGGCCTGATGGGAAGCGCCGTCATTGGCGGGAGTAAGACCGCCATGTGAGCAGGCAATTTTTACATTGAGCTTCGGGTAACAGATCTCCTGCCGAATCTGCTCAACCATTCTCATGCTTCCGAACACGGCATAGGTCGTGACAAACGGGATTTTTCCGCAGGTCGCCAGTCCCGCTGCCACACCGGCTGCATTTTGCTCCGCAATGCCGACGTTGACATATTGCTCCGGGAGCTCTTTGGAGAACGGAACCGTTTTGCAGGATTTGCCAATATCCGCGTCAACCACAACAATATTCTGATTTTTTTTGCCCAGCTCCAGAATCTCATCGCCGTACCCATCCCGGGTCGCGTGGCGCGTTGTCTTCACCTGAATCACTTAAAAGCCCTCCTCAATATCCTTTATTGCCTGCGCATACTGCTCGGAATTCGGCGCCATGCCATGCCATGCCGCCACATTTTCCATAAAGGAGACACCCTTTCCCTTTACGGTATGCGCCACAATACACTTTGGCTTGCCGCTCTGATCCCGGCGTATCTCATCCAGCGCTTCAACGATCTGAGCCATATCGTGTCCGTCAATTTCCCAGGTCTTGCAGCCAAAGGAGGTGAACTTTCCAATCAGGTCTCCATTGGGCATGACCGTTTCGCAGGCGCCGTCGTTCTGAAGCCGGTTTCTGTCCAGAATGATTACCAGATTATCCAGCTGATATTTGGCTGCCGTCTGGACAGCTTCCCAAACCTGCCCCTCGTCGCTTTCGCCATCACCAATCAGCGTAAACACCCGGTAGGATTTGTGATCGCGCTTTCCGGCGAGCGCCATGCCAACGGCTGTGGAAATGCCCTGTCCCAGCGACCCGGTGGAAATATCCACGCCGGGGCAGCGCTTCATGTCGGGATGCCCCTGCAGAATGGAACCCTCTTTGCGGAGCGTGCTCAGCACTTCCATCCCGAAAAAGCCCCGCATCGCCAGGCAGGTATACAGCACCGGGCAGGTATGTCCCTTGGACAATACGAACCGGTCTCTATCCTCCCATTTGGGCTCCTGGGGACGAAGGTTCAGCTCGTCAAAATAAAGCGCCGTCATGATGTCTGCGGCTGAAAGAGAACCGCCGGGATGACCGGACTGTGCCTGATAAATCATTGTGATGATCGATTTGCGTACGGACTTCGCAGTCTCCTTCAGTCTTGCTACTCTATCCATATGGTTTATTTCCTCCCGTTCAGATTCCCATCAGTTTCTTCATTCTGTCAAAGCCGGAAATGCCAATTTTATAAACAGGGACGCTCACTCTGCTTTCGTCATATTTTACCTTACTCATGGAAATTTGAGCAAAAGCAATGCAGTCGACCTCCTGCGCAAGCTTATAGAGCGTCTGCGCGACCATCTCATCGTGCCGCTCGCGATCCCCTGATTTCAGAACATCAAACGCACCGTCGGCAACCCTTGTCACAATCGTGACATTCTTTCCGGCGGCTGCCGCCTTTTCCTGTATAACCTCGATAATTGCTTTGGGGCTGGTGGGGATTGTTGCAAGAACGCCAATTCGCGTTCCGGCAGAGACTGCCATCTCTGCAACAGGCTCTTCAATATTCAGAATTGGGATGCTCAGAAGCGGCCGAATCATCTTGGTGGCCTTGTTTACGGAGGTGCATGTAACCAAAACGCCGTCCGCCCCGGAATACTCCGCTGCTTTTGCATAGGAAAGCATTCGGTTGGCAATCGCGGTGGTCATCCCGCCATAAAGCCTGGTATCGTTAAGCAGGCTGTCATCAATAATGTTTTTTACATCAATATCCGGGTTTTCTGCCTTGAAGGAGACGAGAAACGGATTGTAGATCACCTCCATAAAAACTTCTGCTTCATTCGTATTGATCGTGTAAAGTTTTTTCATGCTTGTCCTCCTATGCTCATATGTTTTGCGTAAATGTTTATGTACGTCTGTTACATCGCTTACATACATAGAACGTCCTACATTTTGTAGTAAAAAACAACCGCATCCCCTCCCACTGCGCTTTCCCGTATTCTCAATACGAAAAATGAAAAAGGATAGTGTATCTTCCGGTTTTCTCGCTTAGATTGAACCATGCCGGGAATGCTAAATTTTGTTCTTTACGTCCAACTTCCAGCTGTTCAGGCTGTCGGAGATTGCTTCATCAATCTGGCTCATATCCCGCTGACGGATACAGCGGATTATTTTTTCGTGCGGAATCTTAACCATTCCACCCTCGTAATCCAGCTTCAGGTTGTTGCCAAGCGACTTGGAAAACAATGCGTACATTCCCTGCACCATGCGGGCAAAGAACACGTTGTGTGTTGCCCTGACCAATGCATAGTGAAATTGAAGATCATAGTGCCCGGCAGATTCCAGTTCCCCACGGCGGAGACAATCCATCATCATGCCATCGTACCGTACCGCCTCTTCAATTTCCTCGTCGGTTGCCTCTTTAATTACGAATTCCAGAACATCCTTTTCCAGAACCTCTCTGAGCTTTGCCAGATCCTCTGAATTGGAGCCGCCAAGGAAAACGCTGTAGGTCATTGCGTCGATAATGCTGGGCTTGATCTCTTCAGAAATGTATGTGCCATCCCCCCGCCGGATGTTGACAATCCCATGGGCGGATAGGATCTTCATTGCTTCGCGCAGGGAGTTGCGGCTCACGTTAAATTGCTTCATCAGCTCAAACTCGCTGGGAAGCTTATCGCCTGCCTTCAATGCTCCGCTGATAAATGCATTTTGCATCTCATGCAGAATATAGTCCACAACCGTCTCGCTGCTGCGTGCCGTAAATGTATCGTGTGACTCTGCCATTAAAAAAGCTCCTCGTTTTCCTGGGTTCACTCCATTGTGGTTTCTAAGGTTCGAAGTAAACGTAGGACGTTTTCTTTATCTGTACTATAACAATCGGCTTTTCCGAAGTCAAGAAGATTTTCACTTTGTGCAACAATTCTATGCTTTCAACAAAATTTCTGCTCTCTTTTTAGCAAATCAGCCAAAAAGGTAGGTGAGAGCTTTTCCTCCAAACGTCCCTATTTCGCAAATAGAGCACTTCTGCGCTTGATATTGTGCTGTAGATAAGCTATACTTTTTTTATACAAAATGACACTGTCTGTAGGCAGGACGGCATCTTGAAAGCGGAGGGTGAAGGATGGAACTGAGAGAAACTGCAGATTTGATCATAAAGGCTGCGATTCGTTCGGCGCTGCCGGATGAGGCTGTGCGGCGGGCATTGGCGCAATGGGAACCGAAGGGACGGGTTTGCCTGGTGGCGATCGGAAAGGCGGCCTGGCAGATGGCAAACGCAGCTTATGCGCTGCTGGAGGATAAGATTTCTCAGGGAATTGTTATCACAAAGCACGGCTACTCCATGGGCGCCATTGGAGCTCTGCGGATTCGGGAGGCGGGGCATCCCGTTCCCGATGCCGATTCTTACAGCGCGACGCAGGAGGCTCTGGAAATGGTGCAGGGTCTCACTGCGTCCGATACGGTTCTGTTCCTGGTTTCCGGCGGCGGCAGCGCGCTGTTTGAAAGCCCGCTGATTGCGCAGTCGGAGCTGGAGGAAATCACCTCAAGGCTGCTTGGATGCGGCGCCGATATTACGGAAATGAATATCATCCGCAAGCGGCTTTCCAATGTGAAGGGCGGCAGATTTGCGTTGCACTGCGCACCGGCGCAGGTGCTGAGCGTCGTCCTTTCGGATATTCTCGGTGATCCGCTGGATATGATCGCCTCGGGTCCTGCCTACCCGGACAGCTCCACAGCGGAGCAGGCACTGGAAATTGTGAAAAAATACAATCTTCCGCTGTCCTCCCAGGCCATGGAAGCGCTCTCCCGCCCCACTCCCTCCAGGCTTGACAACGTACAAACGCAGGTCACCGGCAGCGTCGCACAGCTGTGCCAGACTGCTGCGCAGACCTGCCGGGAGCTGGGGATTCACCCGATAATTCTCACTGACAGCCTGCGCTGCACCGCCCGTGACGCGGGCAGCATGCTTGGTTCCATCGCCCAGTTTCACCACGGCACAAAGACGCCCCTGGCATTTATCATGGGTGGTGAAACCGTCGTGCGGCTGACCGGGCATGGGCTTGGCGGACGGAATCAAGAGCTGGCGCTTGCCGCTGCCCCCGCAATTTCGCAAATGCCCGGCGCGGCGGTTTTTTCCGTCGGTTCGGATGGCTCCGATGGTCCCACGGATGCCGCCGGGGGCTATGTAGATGGAACCACCGCCGTGCGGCTTGCGCAAATGGGCATTTCCATCGACGCCGTGCTTCGGGATAACGATTCCTACCATGCACTGCAAAAAACGGACGGACTGATCTTCACAGGCCCGACCGGAACCAATGTAAACGATTTATCCGCGCTGCTGCTGTTTCCTCAATAGCGAAAGCACCGGTTAATATGCGCCCCGTGTGCAGCACCAAAACGATGCTGCACACGGGGCGCATACTTGATGTTAACTGATATAGAGGGTAAATAATGTTGTATTGGGCTGCAAAACACAGTTGCAATATTCGAAAATACGTGCTATACTGACATGAGTTTCTGTTTATCAAGAGGAGGGAGAATATGATATTCGGAAAGCACATCAATCGGTACTATCTGAAGTATGCCCCCCATCTGCTGATTGGGTTGCTGGCGCTGTGGACGGTGGACTATTTGCAGCTGATGATTCCTGAGCTTTACCAGATGGTCATCAACGGGATGAACCAGGGGTATGTGATGGTGGATGGGGTGCAGCATGCCTTTGACATCACATTTATGCTGGATAAAATCTGCATGCCCATGCTGGTTGTGGCAATTGCCATTGTGTTCGGGCGCTTTTTGTGGCGGGTATCCATCTTCGGTGCGGCGGTCAAGGTAGAGACCGACCTGCGCGACAAGATGTTTAACCATGCGAAAAATCTGAGCCGGGAATATTATCAGGTCAACAAGGTGGGCAACCTGATGAGCCTGTTCACCAACGATCTGGATACCGTGCAGGAATGCTACGGCTGGGGCTTCATGCAGTTTTTCGATGCGCTGATTCTGGGCGTGCTGTCCATGACCAAGATGTGGCGCATGAACCATCTGCTCACGGTGCTGGCCATGATCCCCATGGCGCTGCTGTTTGCTTGTGCGACGCTGGTGGGACGGGTGATGACGAAAAAGTGGGACTATCGGCAGGAGTGCTTCTCCAATCTGTCCGACTTTTCCCAGGAGAGCTTCTCCGGCATTGCCGTTATCAAGGCTTTCGTGAAGGAAGCCCGGGAGCTGATGGCCTTCAGAAAGCTCAACGATGAAAATGAGATTGCCAACATCGACTTTACCAAGACGGCTGTGCTCATGCGCATCATGGTGGCATCCTTTGTGGAAAGCGTCATGTGCATCATCCTGGGCTACGGCGGCTATCTGGTGTACAGGGGCACCTTCAATGCAGGTCAGCTGATGGAATTCATCGGCTATTTCACGGCGATCATCTGGCCAATCATGGCGGTTTCTGAGCTGATCGACATGACCTCCCGGGGCAAGGCGTCCCTGAAGCGGATCAGCGAGCTGCTGGACGCGGAGATCACGGTGAAGGATCGCCCCGGCGTGAAGGAGCTGGAGAACGTAAAGGGCGAGATCGAATTCCGTGACCTGACCTTCCGCTATCCCGACGGGGAATTCAACGAGCTGGAACATGTGAGCTTCAAAATCAATCCCGGTGAGAACATCGGCCTCGTGGGCAAGACCGGCGCGGGCAAAACGACCCTTGTGGATCTGATCCTGCGCACCTACAATGTGCCCGACGGCACGATCTTTATCGACGGGCAGGATGTGAACAGCGTTTCCATCCACTCCGTCCGGGAAAACTGCGCCTATGTACCCCAGGATAATTTCCTGTTCTCCGATACCATTGCCCGGAACATTGCCTTCGGCAACAAGGAAGTGAATCTGCGGGCGGTGAAGCGCGCTGCCATCCAGGCGGATGTGGACGAGAATATCAGCCAGTTCCAGCTGGGCTATGACACCGTGCTGGGCGAACGGGGCGTCACCGTCTCCGGCGGCCAGAAGCAGCGCATTTCCATTGCCAGAGCGCTGATGAAGGACGCCCCCATCCTGATTCTGGACGACTCCGTGTCCGCCGTGGACACTAAGACCGAGCGCGCCATCCTGGGGAACCTGCGTCAGACCAGACACGGCAAAACCACCATCCTCATTGCCCACCGCATTTCCACCATTGAGCAGATGGACAAGGTGCTGTTCATCGATGAGGGCAGGGTCGCCGGTTTTGGCACCCACGAGGCGCTGTACGCGGATAACGCCGCCTACCGCAAGATGGTAGACCTGCAGCGGCTGGAAGAGGAAGGAGGCAAGGTCAATGCGTGAGTATCTGCCTTTGCTGATCGCCGGCGGGGTGATCGGCCTGTTTACCCTGGTATTCATTGCCGCCTATATGGTGCTCAAGCGCCGCATTAAAAAGCCAGCTCACGAGCGGCAGATGTCTGACGGCTACCTGATCCGCCGCCTGCTCAGCTACGCCAAACCCTATACCCGGCAGTTCGTTGTGGTGTTCCTGGTGATGCTGGTCTCCATTGCCTATGATGTGGTCTCCCCGCTGCTGGTCAGCCGGATTCAGGGGCTGATCAAGCTTCAGAATTTTGCACTCTCGAAGCTCTATTCCATGGTGGCGGTCTATGCGGGAATTCTGGTCATTTCCATGGTGTGCACCTATTTCCAGTCTATGATCCTGCAGGAGGTTGGGCAGAAGATCCTCACCCAGATCCGCCTGGATACCTTCCGGAAGATCGAAAGCCTTTCCCATGAGCAGCTCAATCAGATCCCCGTGGGCAAGCTGGTCACGCGCGTCAGCAACGACCCCAACTCCATCAGCTATATGTTCACTAACATTCTTGTCACGCTGCTGAAAAACACAATGGTCATCATCGGCGTGCTGGGTGCCATGCTGGTGCTCAACTATGTGCTGACGCTGATGGTGCTGTGCTTTGTGCCTTTCCTGGTAGTCTTCACGCTGATCTTCCAGCGGTTCAGCCGGGAGGTGCACCGCCGGGTGAACAACACCCGCACGGATGTGAACACTTATCTGTCCGAAAATCTCTCCGGTATAAAAATCACGCAGGCCTTTAACCGCGAGGATGTGAAGATGGAGGAATTCCTGGTCAAGAGCCATAACCTGGCCAAAGCCAAGTTCAGCCGTACCCTGGTGTTCGGCGTTTTCCGCCCCATGGTGTATATGCTCTTCGTCACCAGCAACCTGTTCCTGTTCTATATCGGCTGCAAGGGCTACATCCAGGACACCACCTTCCTGGGGCAGACCATCACCAGCGAGATCGTGGTGGCCTTCTATATGTATATTTCCAAATTCTTCAACCCCATCCAGGCGCTGGCGGAGCAGTTTGACATGCTGCAGCAGTCCTTCGCCTCGGCGGAAAAGATTTTCACCATTTTGGATATGGAGCCGGAGATCGTGGATGAGCCGGACGCCATCGAGATGAAGGAAATCAAGGGCGAGATCGAATTTAAGGATGTGTGGTTTGCCTACAAGCCGGATGAATGGGTGCTCAAGGGCGTATCCTTCCATGTCTATCCCAAGCAGACCGTGGCCTTCGTCGGCTCCACCGGCGCGGGCAAGACCACGATCCTGTCCCTGATCTGCCGGAATTACGACATCCAGAAGGGACAGATCCTCATCGACGGTGTGGACATCCGCAAGATCAAGATCGCGTCCCTGCGCTCTCATTTCGGCCAGATGCTTCAGGATGTGTTCCTCTTCTCCGGCGACATCCGCAGCAATATTCTGCTGCGCAAGGAGGGCGTGACGGACGACGAGGTGTGGGAGGCCTGCCGCTATGTCAATGCGGACGGCTTCATCCGCCGCCTGGATCACGGGCTGGACGAAGTGGTGCGGGAGCGGGGCAACAATTTCTCCGCCGGTCAGCGCCAGCTGCTGTCCTTTGCCCGGACGATCATCCACAAGCCCTCCGTCATGATCCTGGATGAGGCCACCGCCAACATCGACACGGAGACGGAGATCCTGATTCAGGATTCCCTGGAAAAGATGAAGAACATCGGCACCATGCTGATCGTCGCCCACCGCCTGAGCACCATCCAGCACGCCGACAACATCATTCTTCTGTCCCATGGCAAGATTCTGGAGCAGGGCACCCATCAGGAGCTTCTGCACCTGCACGGGCGGTATTACCAGCTCTATACCCTCCAGTTCCAGAAGCAGCAGCTTCTGAAGGAAGGATAATTAAACTTTGTCAGCCAGCGCGGTCGGCGCTGGCTGACTTTTATCCCCTTGCATCATCTGGCGGATTGTGCTAATATAAAATAAAAGGAGGGTGATCCTATGCAGGAATATGCAATGCTTGGAAAAGACCAAGACTTCAGCGTTTTTTCCTTTGACGGAAAGACCATCCGCTTTCGTGCCCCATATTCGCTGGAGCGTTATACCGATGTCAAGCAATGGGATCACGGCTACCTGGTGGTAATGGCAAAATACCGCCACAGCAGCAGCCCGGAGGAGGAATATATTGACCTTCTTCCCATCCTGAACGACCTGTATATTGACCCGGAGGAATTTCTGAAACCGATTAAGGGGGTGCAAATCGCCAATGGTGGACATTCATAAAATTGCAGACGAGGCGGAAGTGATTATTGATGGGTATGCAGTTTCAAGGTGTGAGGCAGGCTGCCGTGTGATGAATCTGAACATGCCGGACAAGGTGACGGTTTTTTCTGCCGATGGGATTGCCTTGGAGACAACAATGGATGACATCGAGCTGCATATTGCGCAGAAGCATTTCTCGGCGGCGCAGAAGTATATGGAGGCATAGGAATGCCGAAATACTACGAATTTAAGGTTGCGGGGTATTACCTCTATTTTACATCCTTTTGCGTTGTGGAGTGTATGCACGTCCACGCGAGTGATTGCAGATTGACCGAAGCAGGGGCGGCAAAGTTCTTTGTAAAGGGTAACGGCGATACCATCCTGCGGGAACGTGGGATTCTGACAGATCGGGAGATTGCAAAAATACAGATGTTTATAAAAGAGAATTATGAAGCGATGTATGAGAAGTGGGCGCAGTATAGCGAAAACGGATTTTATCGCGGCTGAAATGGGAGGGTGTACCGTATGGCTGGTACATCCCACTTTTATTGTCCCTGCAGCGGCCAACGGAAGATTCCTGTTGCATTTTTTCCGGATTTGGGATATGATAATGCTGTGAAACTGTCTTATCAGGAGGATAAAATGTCGGTACAAACCTGCAGAGAGGAATATCTCAAAGCGCTGAAAATGGGGCAGCGAGAGGCCGAAGAGCTGCTGGCGGCGGGGAAACGGGAGAATCCGGCGGTGCTGGATGAGCTGGTTCCCGAAATTGATACCTTGACTGTGAACGATGTGGGCACGATGGAGATCCCTGCGGATCGGATCGTGGGCACCAAGTCCGCCGGGCGAATCGCGGCGTTTACGCCCAGCTTCCTGCCCCTGCTGGATCTGAAAACGGAATTTGCCACCAAGTGGATCACCCTGTGTGACGCCCACCTGGGGGAAGAGGGCATCCGCGACCCCATCACCTGCTACGAATATTTGGGCAATTTCTACGTGCAGGAGGGCAACAAGCGTGTCAGCGTCCTGCGCTATTTCGGTGCGCCCCGGATCCCGGCGGTGGTCAAGCGGGTGCTGCCTGCGAAGACCCAGGAGCCGCGCATCATTGCCTATTATGAATTTTTGGACTTCTTCAAGGCGGCAAAGATCTACACCATCCAGTTCCGCCACCCCAAGGACTATGCCAGGCTCCTGTCCCTGATCGGCAAGCAGCCGGGGGAACCCTGGACGGAGGAGGAGCGCCGCAGCTTCAGCGCCCGCTTCCAGTACTTCCGGGAGGCACTGAAGGCTGCCAACACCAAGCAGCTGGACATTCTGCCGGAGGAAGCGCTGCTGCTCTGGCTGAAGCTCTACCCCTTCGAGAGCCTGTCCACGCTGAGCACGGCGGAGCTGAAAAGAAGCGTGGCCAGCCTGTGGGGGGACATTGTGTCCACCTCTGAATCGGCGGTGACGGTCACCTCCAAAATTGAGGATACCAAGCCTGGCATCCTCAGCCGGATGACCCTGCCCGACCATGTGAACGTGGCGTTCATCCATGCGCTCAGCCCCGCTACCAGCGGCTGGGGACTGGGGCACGACAAGGGCAGGGAATACCTGGAGAAAACGCTGGGAGAAAAGGTCACCGTCCGCAGCTATTTCCAGGGCAACACTCCGGAAGAGGCGGAAAAGCTTATCGAGCAGGCAGTGGACGAGGGCGCGCAGGTGGTGTTCGCCACGGTGCCCCAGATGACGCATGCCGTGCTTAAGGCGGCGGTGAAATATCCAAAGATCTTTTTCCTTTGCTGCTCCCTGGATCAGCCCTATACCAGCATCCGCACCTATTACGGGCGGATCTTTGAGGCAAAGTTCATTACCGGTGCCATTGCCGGCGCCATGGCGCAGAATAACCGTATCGGCTATATTGCGTCCTATCCCATCTACGGCGTGCCCGCCTCCATCAATGCTTTCGCGCTGGGCGCGCAGCTGACCAATCCCCGGGCGCAGATTGAGCTGCGCTGGTCCTGCGTCCAGGGGACACCCCAGGCGGATTTCTTTGCCGACGGCATCCGGGTGGTCTCTAACCGGGATGTGCCGGTGCATTCGGAGATGTATCTGAATTTCTGCAACTACGGCACCTATCTCATGGATGACAAGGGCGACCTGATTCCCCTGGGCTCCCCGGTGTGGGTATGGGGCAAATTCTATGAATCCGTCATCCGCGGCATCCTCTCCGGCACGCTGAAGCGGGATAAGGACGGCACCGGCCGGAACTACTGGCTGGGCATGGATACCGGCGTAATAGACATCGAATTTTCCGATAAGCTCCCCCAGGGCATCCGCACGCTGGCGGAAATCCTGCGGCAGGGCATTTCTAATGGGAGAGTTGACCCCTTTGCCCGCCGGATCGTCGCCCAGGACGGCGCCGTGAAAAATCCCGACAGCTCTACCGCTTTCTCTACGGAAGAGCTGATCCACATGAACTGGCTCTGTGAAAACGTCAGCGGCTCCATCCCCACCTTCGATGAGATCCTGCCCATGTCCCGGAACATGATCCGGGAGCTGGGTGTCTACAAAGAAGAGATCCCACCACAGAAAGAAGCGAAGACGGTTGAAGATTTTGCTCATCTCCGATGAAGAGTGCCCTGCGCTGTGGGATTTTTATGTTCCCGGCAGGCTGGATGGATATGATCTGATCATCTCCTGCGGGGATCTGAAATCCACCTATCTGGAATTCCTGGTCACCATGGCCAAGTGTCCCCTGCTGTTTGTGGCGGGCAATCACGATACCCACTATGAGCACCAGCCTCCCACCGGCTGCGACTGCATCGACGATGCCATTGTGGAATATAACGGGGTGCGCATCATGGGGCTGGGGGGCTGCCGCCGCTACCATCCCGGGAGATACCAGTTTACAGAGCGGCAGATGCGCCGCCGGATCTGCAGGCTCCGCCTGCCCCTGCACCGGTGCAAGGGGGTGGACATCGTGGTCACCCATGCGCCCCCGGAGGGGCTGGGCGATGGGGAGGATCCCGCCCACCGGGGCTTTGCATCCCTGCGGGAGCTGCTGGAAAAGTACCACCCCAGCTACCTGGTGCACGGCCATGTTCACCTGCGCTACGACAATACCCTCCAGCGGGTGCGGGAGTATAACGGCACCACACTGATCAACGCCTTCGAGCGCTATACCCTGGAGATCCCGGACAGAGAGGTTCCCGTAAAGTACCTGAACCAGCTCCGCTGGAAAACCAGACACCGGGATACCGGCGACGACTGGCCGGTTCTGGGGATGAATTCGCCCCGGAGACACCCGTAGCACGTTCGGGGGAAATCCTGAAATTTGAAACAAAGAAAAGGAAGTAACGCCATGTTTACCGGCTTTACCCCGGAGACCATTGATTTTCTCTGGGGAATTCGTATGAACAACAACCGGGATTGGTTCCTGGAGCATAAAAAGCAATACGTAGATACCCTCTACCAGCCCATGAAGGTGCTGGGGGCGGATCTGTTTCAGCCCTTCCTTAACCGGACGGGGGATATTCTGAAGGTCAGCCGCATCTACCGGGATGCCCGCCTGCACCACCCGGAGCCCTATAAGGAGAGCCTGTGGATCTGCATCCGCCGGGATGTGGAGTGGTGGGCGGAGAATCCCTGCCTGTTTTTTGAGATCCGCCCGGAGGGCGTGAGCTACGGCTTCTCCGTCTGGAAGCCCAAGTCCTCCGCCATGGAGGGCTTCCGCCGCCGTCTGGCTGCAAAGCCCCGGGAGTTCCCGGAGATCCTGAAAAAGGTGCAGAAGGATGTGGGCATGGAGCTGACCGCCGTCTGCTATAAGCGCCCCAAGGAAGCGCCGCTCCCGGAGCTGGCTCCCTTCTACGCCTGGAAGGAGGACATCAGCCTGATCGCCCACGAGCCGGTGTCCGAGGCAATCTTTGGCGCGGAGCTGGGCAGGCGGGCAGGGGAGTTCCTGACCAAGCTGATTCCGCTGTATGACTATTTTAATCTGATCACCCTGGGAAGTCCGGAATAGACCGGAGCAGACTTTTTTATAGAGAAGGAGAAACAGAACGATGAGAAAGAGCACCATTTTCAAGGGCATGGCCACTGCAATGGCTACCCCCATGACGGAAACAGGCGTTGACTATGAAGCGCTGGGTCGCCTGATCGATTTCCAGCTGGAAAACGGGATCAATGCCCTGGTTGCCGTGGGCACCACCGGCGAAAGCGCCACCCTGACGCCGCAGGAGCGCAACGAGGTTATTCGCTTTACGGTGGAGCGGGTGAATGGGCGGGTTCCCGTCATTGCGGGCACCGGCACCAACAATACCCTGCATGCCGTGGAGTTCAGCAAGACCGCGTGCAGCATCGGCGCGGATGCGCTGCTGATCGTCACGCCGTACTACAATTATAATAAGTCCCTGGACAGCGGCCTGCTGGCGCACTACCGCACCATTGCCGACTGCGTGGACAGACCCATCATCCTCTATAACGTCCCCTCCCGCACCGGCTGCAATATGCTGCCGGCTACCATTGAGAAGCTGGCGGAGCATCCCAACATCGCCGGTGTCAAGGAAGCCAGCGGCAATATGAGCCAGGTGGTGGAGCTGTTCGCCCGCTGCGGCGATAAGCTGGACATCTATTCCGGCGAGGATGCCCTGACGGTGGCGAACCTTGCCATGGGCGGCAAGGGTACCATCAGCGTGCTGAGCAATGTCCTGCCGAAGCAGGCGGCGGCCATGACCGATGCATTCTTTGCAGGGCGCGTGGACGAGGCGGCGCAGATGCAGTGCCGTTTCCTGCCCCTGATCAAGGATCTGTTCTGTGAGGCCAACCCCATCCCTGTCAAGGCAGCTATCAGCGCCATGGGCTTCGGCGAGGAGCACATCCGTCTGCCCCTGGTTCCCATGCAGGAGGACAACCGCCAGCGGATGCTGGAGCACATGCGCCAGCTGGGAGTGAACGTATGAAGGCGGTGCTTTGCGGCGCCAACGGCGCCATGGGACAGCTGATTTCCGGCATTCTGGGCGACGAGGTGGTTGGCCGCGTCAGCCTGGACGGGGCGAACGGCGTGCCCAGAACCTTCCGGGAGCTGGGGAAGATGGATGCCGATGTGGTCATTGACTTCTCCCACCACAGCTCCATTGCGGATGTGCTGGGCTATGCAAAGGAAATCGGCGCGGCGGCGGTCATCGGCACCACCGGCCACACCGCCGAGGAAAAACAGCTGATTCTGGACGCGGCAAAGGAAATTCCCGTGTTCTATTCCGGCAATATGAGCATCGGCATTGCGCTGCTGTGCCAGCTCACCCGGCAGACCGTGGCGCTGTTCCCGGACGCGGACGTGGAGATCGTGGAAATCCACCACAACCGCAAGGTGGATGCCCCCAGCGGCACCGCACGGATGCTGTTCGAGGCTGTGAAGGCGGAGCGCCCCAACGCCATCGAGCACGACGGCCGCAGCGGCGAATGCAAGCGGACGCGGGACGAGGTGGGCATCTCTTCTCTGCGCATGGGCAGCATCGTGGGCGTGCACGAGGTGCACGTGTGTACGGCCAGCCAGTCCATCACCCTGCGGCACGAGGTATATAACCGCGCCATGCTGGCTGAGGGCGGCGTCCAGGCTGCGCGCTTTATGGCGGGGAAGCCTGCCGGGCTGTACAACATGACCGATTTGCTGAAAGGTTAATTTCTATGAAGGTTTATTATATGAACGGAGCCGGAAACGACTTCATGGTCATTGACGGACGGGGGCTGACGGCGGACTACGCCAGCTGGGCAAAGCAGCTCTGCGCCCTGCGAGGCGCGGACGGCTTTATGGCCGTGGACAACAGCGACGTGGCCGACTTCCGGCTGCACTTTTATAATTCCGACGGCTCCCGGGGCGAGATGTGCGGCAACGGTGCCCGGTGCATCTGCCGGTTCGCAAACGAACTGGGCATTGCCGGGGAAAGCATGACCGTCCAGACCGATGCCGGTCTTGTGCCCGGCTGGCACCTGACCGGAAACCAGTACCGCGTCCGGCTGAATACCCCCAGCATCCTGGAGCTGAACCGGGTGGAGGACGTGGCCTATGTGGAATTGGGCAACCCCGGTTTGCCCCACGCCGTCCGGGAATACCGCGGGGACGTGTGGGCGGATGCCGATAGGCTCCGCCCGGAGATGGAGCAGCTGCGCCATCACCCTGCCTTCCCCAAGGGGGCAAACGTCAATTACTATTCGTTCATCTCCGACACCGAGGTAAGGGTACTTACCTTTGAGCGAGGGGTGGAGGATTTCACCCTGGCCTGCGGCACGGGCTGCGGCAGCGTAGCGGCAGTGCTGTGGAAGCAGGGCAAGCTCCCCGGCGGAGCACTGACCCTGCAAAATCAGGGCGGCACCCTGAACGTCCGGGTAGAGGGCGAGAACGGCACCGTTACCGCACTGTACCAGGAGGGTCCCACGGAAATCACCGAAATTCTGGATTGGAACGGCGGCTGATGCCACTCCTACAGATGACGTGTGCATAAAACTGGGCGCTAACTTATAATCCCACGGTTTGGCGTGCAATATCGTCACCGGGCGGGTTAGGGCGCCAACGTATCCGTATAGTCTCCGTCGCGTCATTGTCCGGCGGCGCTGCCGCCAAACATTTGGGTTGACAAAACCTGTGTAATATGGCTATAATAGAGCATAATATGAAAAAGCTGTGAAGAGAAGAGTATCCCGCTTCCGGCCGGTCAGAGAGCCTGGGCAGGTGAGAGCAGGCACGGTGCGGCGCGGGGGAACATGGTCTTGGAGCTGGCGAGTCGATAGGTAGGCTCTGCCCGGGTGCGCCCGTCATTGCGCCAATGAGGCAGGCTTTTCCTGCAAATCAAGGTGGTACCGCGGAAGTTTTTCGCCCTTGGAGCTTTCCAAGGGCGGTTTTTATTTTGAAGGAGGACTTTTTATTATGTGCGACAAGTGTAAGGGGAAGTTCTATATCACGACCCCCATCTATTATCCGTCGGCCAAGCTTCACATCGGCCACACCTACTGCACCGTGGCAACCGACACCATGGCTCGCTATAAGCGGCTTACAGGCTATGATGTCATGTTCCTCACCGGCACCGATGAGCACGGCCAGAAGATTGAGGACAAGGCCAAGGAGGCCGGTGTCACCCCCCAACAGTTTGTGGATAACATCGTGGAGGGCGAGGGCGGCGTCAAAGACCTGTGGAAGCTGATGAACATCTCTTACGACCGCTTCATCCGCACCACCGACGACTACCATGTGGCCGCCATCCAGAAAATCTTCAAGAAGATGCACGCGAGCGGCGACATTTATAAGGGCACCTATAAGGGCAAGTACTGTAAGCCCTGCGAATCCTTCTGGACGGAAAGCCAGCTGGTGGACGGCAAGTGCCCCGACTGTGGCCGGGAGGTGCAGGATGCCGAGGAGGAGGCCTACTTCTTCCGCCTGAGCAAATACGCAGACCGGGTGCGCGACCTGCTGGTGAATACCGACTTCCTGGAACCACGCAGCCGCGTCAACGAGATGGTCAATAACTTCATCGACCCCGGCCTGGAAGACCTGTGCGTCTCCCGTACCAGCTTCACTTGGGGCGTGCCCGTAGACTTTGACCCCGGCCATGTGGTGTATGTGTGGATTGATGCCCTGTTCAATTATATGACCGCCCTGGGCTTTGAAAACGACAAGTACCACGACCTGGAAAAGTACTGGCCCGCCGATGTCCACTTCGTGGGCAAGGAGATTGTCCGGTTCCATTCCATCATCTGGCCGGCCATGCTCATGAGCCTGAACCTGCCCCTGCCGAAGAAGGTCTATGGCCACGGCTGGCTGCTGCTGGACGGCGGCAAGATGAGCAAGTCCAAGGGCAACGTGGTTGACCCCTATGTGCTGGCCCAGCGCTTCGGCGTGGATGCCCTGCGCTTCTTCCTGCTGCGCACCTTCCCCTTCGGCTCCGACGGCAACTTCTCCAACGAGTCCCTCATCAACACCATCAACGTGGATTTGGCAAATGACCTGGGCAACCTGGTCTCCCGCACCGTGGCCATGGCCCAGAAGTACTTTGGCGAGCACCTGCCCGCCGAACAGACTGCGGACGAGGAAAAGGATGCTGAGCTGATTGCCATGGTCAGCGGCCTGCGTGACCGGTATGAGGAGCAGATGGAGAAATACGCTTTCCAGAATGCCCTGGCCGAAATCTTCAAGGTCATTTCCAGAGCCAATAAATATATCGACGAGAATGCCCCCTGGGTGCTGGCAAAGAGTGAGGAGCAGAAGCCCCGGCTGGCGCGGGTGCTGTATAACCTGCTGGAAACCGTCCGCATCTGCGGCGGCCTGCTGACCCCCTTCATGCCCGATACCGCCGCCGAGATTGCAAAGCGGCTGGGCGGCGCGGCCATGGATTGGGACAGCCTGAACCAGTTCGGTGTCTTGAGCCACGAGGTCGCCACCGTCGCCGGTGCCCCTCTGTTCCCCCGGATTGACATGGACAAGGAGCTGGCGGCCCTGGAAGAGCTGAAAAAGCCCGCCGTCCAGGAAGACCCCCTGCCCGAACCCAAGGCCGAAATCCCCTTCGATGATTTCGAGAAGGTGGAAATGACCGTGGTGAAGGTACTGGCCTGCGAAAAGGTGAAGAAAAGCGAAAAGCTGCTGAAATTCACCCTGAATGATGGTACCGATACCCCCCGTCAGATTCTCTCCGGCATTGCAAAATACTATCAGCCCGAGGAGCTGGTGGGCAAGACTCTGGTGGCCGTCACCAACCTGGCTCCCCGTAAGATGATGGGCCAGCTCAGCTGCGGAATGCTCCTGTCCGCCGAGCGCGGCGACAAGCTGAACCTGGTCATGCTGGACGATAAAATCCCCGCCGGCGCAAGACTGGTGTAACGCAATTATTATTTTCGGGAGTGCTGCACAGAAGCAGCACTCCCAATTTTTTCATGTGAACACCCGGCTCGAAGGCCGGGCAGAAAACGCTGATGCAGGGGAAACGTTGGGGGGAGGGGACAGCTTGTTAAACCGCACATGGCACAGCGGGGCAGCCGGGTCACTTCTTCTTATAGCCGCAGTCGCAGTAGGGGCCGCCGGAGGCAAGCGTGTACTTGCGGACAAAGCTGGCGGTGCCGCCGGCGTCGGTCATCGTGTAGTCCAGGTGACACATGGCAGGAACCAGATCATACAGCCCCAGTTCCTTCATCAGCGTGCAGATACCGCACTTGTAGAAGCGTCCTTCGTAGCCGCTGCCATCCGGGTACTCAAAATAGTCCATATTCCAGGAATAGGGATTCCGGTCGGCAGCCCTCAGGGCAGCAGTGGCTTTCATGCCCTGGATGTCCTCGGGGGTGAATTTCTTCTTCCCGCTTTTGCGGCAGAACCATTTCATGGCAGGAGTCATCATGGACTTGGCATAGTAATCTGTCAGGGGTTCTACTGCAGGCCGCTGAGGCATGCAGAGGATAAAGGCTCCCAGCATGGCTGCATTGACGATGTTCATTTGAAAACGGTCGCCCTTTTCAAATTCAGGCAAACCCCTGATAATTTCCCGATATTTGGGCTTCGCCGTGCACCGCACTTTTTTCGCTGCGGCACTGTCATATCCAAGGACATTTGTAAGCTGCTTTTGGAAAGAGCCTGCAAACAGCGCCCACATTCCCATGGGCATTCCAGCATATTTCATTTTCCGTTCCTCCAATTTTTACGTGCCGGTTTATACCTGCGCTTTTTGCCCGATAATGGATGCTACCAGCGCTGCCCACTGCTCCGGATGGCAGGCCAGTAGCTCCTCGTGCTGCATATCCTGGCGATGAATGACGGGATCAGCAAAATGCTTCCGATACCTGGCTTCATATTTCTCGCCCATTTTCAGTGCGTAAAAGACATGTATTTCTGTCCCCGGCACCTGAATATGGTCCGGCAGCGGCGTGATCAGATCGGAATAAAATTGATTGCGGCAGCTCCTGCGGGTGATATAGGGCCTCGCTCCACCGAACATCTTCATGAAAGCACCGAAATATTCCGGCATTTCCTTTTCCTGCGCTTCCATCCGGCGCTGCAGCAGACGGCTGCGGAATTTTCCGTCCCGCACCAGCGGGTAAAACAGAGGCAGCATGATGTCTGCCAACAGATGCGCCGGGAGAGCTGCGGATTGATCCAGATCCGAGCTGCCCAGAATGCCGAAGTCCATATGGATGTTTTGCCGCGCGGCCAGCAGCCCCACGAAGGAGCCGCCCAGGGAGCAGCCGTAGGCCGCCCGGATATGACCGCCGCAGTGGGTGCGGATATATGCCTCGATCTTCCCGGTTTCCTCCAGCATGGTGGGGAATTCTGTGTGCTCCATTTCATCAAAGCCATCGTAGCTGACGCAAAGCACATGAAAATCCCGCTCCAGCAGCGTGATCACCGGGCCGAAATTTGCCCGCCAGTGGCAGAAGGTGCCCGGCAGCAGCAAAATGGTCGGGTTGCTTTCGCTGCCGAATGGATAAACCTTCATTTCTCCCTTCCTCCTTTGGCATTACCGCTGCGGAAAGTCCATGCGGACGATCCGCATTTTCATCATCCCGTCTCCCAGCTTCGATAAAAAGCGGAAGAAACCCGATACGGCCGGATCATCCAGGGAAGAATACCCCAGCATATACCCCCGGGCGGATACACGGCCGCCGGGGACCCAGGGCGAAAGCTCCCGCTGGGCATCCTCTACGGAGAAATAGGTACCCACGTCCCGGATCGCCGCATCCTTGATCCAGGTTTTCAGCATCAGCTTCACGGCGCGCCTGCCTGCCGCGTCAAACACCAGTTTTCCGCCGGGAAATGCCTTTGCCATGGCCTGCACCAGTGCCTTCACCTGCGGCGTGAGGAAATAATAGAAAACGCCCGCTGCAAAGAATACTGCCCCCTGAGACGCGTCGATTTTCTCAAACCAGCCGGTATCGTTCAAATCACAGGGGATGTTCTGCTCCCGCTCTCCTGCGGGGAGCAGCTGATCGCGGACTGCGATCACCGCTGGAAAATCCAGATTGTAGATCCGGCATTGCCCATTGTCACAGGCACGGCCGGTGTTATCCAGGCCGCAGCCCAGGTTGACCACGGCTGCCTTGGGATGGATCTTTAGGTAATCCCGCACCTCCCAGGCCAGGTCGCTCTGCCGCATGGCTGCTTCCAGGAAGCCGAAGCGCTGCATGGTGCTTTTGGACTTGGCCTCCAACACGGAAAAATCGTAGTCAATGGAATCCACCAGCCGGACCGCCGTCTCATCCTGAAACAGATTGGGGTACAGCTGAGAGCACATTTTCCGCCCGTACAGCGGGATCACCAGGGTTTCCTGCACGGTGTTCTTTTCAATATGATATTTCATAACGCTTTCGTCTCCTTTCGCAGAAAAGGCAGTTCCGGCAGGGCGTCCTTCTCTATGATATTTTCCAGCATCCGTGCAAAGCCCTCCGGCTCCCGGATCTGATACTGCATATGGTTGTTCCCTTCAAATACCGGGAAATTGCCCCGGGGATAGGCCTGTTGCACCGCATCACGATACTTGAAATGTTCCTCGATGCTGCCGAATTCAAAGAAGCTGTGCTTCTGCAATTCCTCCGAGAGAGGAGGGAAGGGCTTGTCCTCCAGGCTGTCGGCCAGCTGGCGGCGCAGACTGCCATAGGTCAGCGCCTTACCTGCTGCAATAAAGTAGGGCTTGATCGCGTCGTCATCGCACCACATGATCTTACCCAGAGTGCCGCCCTTTGTCCAGTACAGGCTCTTGATGGCCAGATACAGCAGCGGTGCCATTACACGCCGGGTGCCTCTGCCGATCCGGGCAAATTGGCCGCCGTCGAAAAAAGCATGCTCTACACGCAGCTTCGTCTGCGATAGAAAGGCGGCTGCAAGATCCGCGCCGATGGACGATGCCACCACCATACAAAGTCCGGTGACGCCCCGCTGCCGCAGGAACGCCTCCACCTGACGGATCTCATCGGCCTTGCTGATGTATTTCTGCCCGGGGCAGTAGACGATGGAGGTTGGCAGGATGCAGAAATACCGCTCCTGCAAAAACCGTGCCACCGGCTCGCTGCTGGCGCCGGTCACGCCCATGGCGTGGAAAAACAGTACTGCCGGAGCGGCCGGATTCCCCAAAGTCTGGAATGTCATTTGCGATATGCCCCCATTTTAATGGAAAAAGATGGTCATGATCCCGGCCAGAACGGCGCTGAGAATTGCCATGCCCACGGTTCTGGCCAGCCCCTTTTTGCGCTTGTCCTGAGCGTCGATATAGGGCTTCAGATCCTCGGTGCCGGGAATGGTCCACGCCTTGGTATGTCCCACCCACCATTCATCGATCAGCAGGGCGTCCACCAGCCCCAGGATCAGCAGGATCACCAGCATCTGCCAGAAGCCCTGCCAAAATCCTCTGGCACCGTTCAGACCGTACACGCAGCCAAGCAGATATATCAGGTCGCAGGGCAGGCAAATTGCCTTCATCTTCATACTGTTGCGTTTGATGCCCTCCCGGGTGATCAGGCCGCTGCCAATGCAGCGCTCCTGCACATCCCGGTGGTACATATGCACCATATTCACGGCACCTTTGCGGATGCCGAGCGCACAGGATGCCATCAGCAGCGCGCCCATGCCCAATCCCTCTAAAATCACTGTTCCGATCATATTACCGATTCCTCCGATATCCCATTTCATCTCTGTATTCCGGGTGCTGCTTCCCATAATCCTCCCGGTCGCCGCAGATGGTATAGTCGCATTTGCAGCCGTTGGAGCAGGTGGTCTTGCGCACCAGGCGGGCGTGGATGAGCGCCATTCCTTCAAAATCCGGGTTGCACAGGGCGGGCATCACCTCAAGCAGACCGTGCTTTTTTGCAAATTCCGCCGTGGGACACTCTGTAAACTCATAATAGATGGGCTTGTTTTTATCAAAGGGAGCCAGATTCATCTTGAAATCCCCCCATTTGTCGCACTGCCGTTTGGCATTGGAAAAGGCCAGATACAGCAGCCGCTTGATAAGGGGATGATTGACGTTCACGAAGCGCAGCTTCCGGAAGGCAGGAAGAAAGAGGTTTCCCTCCATCTGCTCAATTTCCGCAAGGCTGGTCACATCCTTGCAGACCACATAATAGGCCATCAGGACAATGCAGTCGTAATTACCGCCGACGCCGTTGTGAAAATTCTCCTTTCCGCCCAGGTCGGTCCGCCAGTCTTTGAGAAAATCTGCGTATTGCAGCTGTACCTTCGTCCAGACCTCCTCCCGCTGACCGTCGGGATAGTGCAGTGCGATCTTCTCTTGAATTTCCTTTTTGCAGGGCTTCGAGTAAAGCACATGACATTCCCGGTTAAAAACCAGTGCCTCGTCTTTCATCGGCAGTACCTCCTAAATCAAAATTGCCAGCCCCAGGGATACCAGGGCGCCGGCGGCATTTCCCGCCCCCACGACCCGGAGGCCCTCCAGAACCAGGAACACCGGCAGCGTATTGCACAGGCACGCCCACCGGGGCAGATCCGTCACGCCGCCGGCCACTGCCGCAAGCAGCGAAACCGCAAAGACCAGCAGCCCGGCGTAGCAGACGTACATGGTTATGGAAGACTTCTTGAAGAATTCCAGTATCGCCTGCCGCGCCTCTTCCGTCTTGCCCATGCGGATATAGAACCACTCTGCCGTGCCGCAGATCACATGGTGCGCTACGCCGACCAGGAAGAACACAATGCACCCGGCCAGCATCAGTGCGGCATAAACATCCGAAAATTGCTTCATCCACCGGCACAGTGCCAGGTAACCCGGAAAGATCAACGCGAGGGCAAATGTGCCCGCCACCATGGACCGCATGGAATTTTTCAGCGGCGTTGATCCGATCACCGCCGAGAGTTTCCCATTGTCCTGCATTGCCTGAAAGCTGAACCGGCCGCCTGCCAGGCAGGTGAGCAGCCAGTCGCAGCGCCAGAGCAGCAGATGCCCCAGGCAGGAAAGAAGCAGCAGCGCCTTTGTGACTGTCATACTCCGGCCTCCTTTATTTTTTCAGGATCCCGGTGATCTTCGCAAAATCCTCTTTGGATTCTCTGAAGCAGGGCAGCATGCAGTAGCAGTGCACCATTTTTGGGCGGGCAGAGGCGGTATAGGGGACGTTTGCCCGCCTGCAGGCGGCCTCAAAGTCCGGCAGTGCGCCATAGAGCACCTCATCCGACGAGTAGAAGAAATGAATGTCTCCCACACCGGTAAAATCGCCCCGGGAACCGGAGATCATATAATCCGGCACATGATCCTGGCCGTGACGCATGAATTTTTCCACCGTCACCATGAAGGCGTAGTCGATGGCCACATCTTTGCAGTTCAGCGCCTGCATCCGCGCCTTTTCGGCGTCGTTCCAGGGGACTTCTCCGGGGGAAACCGCTACGATGTGCCGGGGCTGGGGCAGCGGCATGCCGAGAGCGCTGTTGTGCGCGGCAATGCCCAGCGCCAGCGCACCGCCGGAGGAGAAACCGCAGGCGCTCACATTTCCGCCACCGTACTGACCAATCATCTGCCGGTAGCATTCGTAGGCCATATCGTAGGTTTCGGTGATGCAATGCTCCGTACAGAGCGGATAAAATGGGAACCATACGTCGCAGCCGCTGTCGCGGGCCAGTTTGCGCATCACGGGCAGATCGCCCCTGTCCGGGCCGATGACCATGCCGCCGCCGAAGAAGTAGAGAATGGCCCGGGCTGCCGGTTCCGGATCATTCCGAACGATCAGGCAGGGGAAGCCCTTTACCTGAATGGTCTCATAGTGCGCTTTGTGATCAGTGGGAACAAAAACGCCCCGGTGGCGGTTTTGCTTCTCGATGACCTTGCAGATCTCCGCTTCCGGGAGGGAAAAAGCTCTCTTTGCACCGGAGAGCCGGTATGCGCCCCGCAGCGCCGATGCGAACAGACTCATTGCGCGCTGCCTCCTTCCGCTTTCCTGCCCACGCCCTTCAGGAAGCCGCTTTTGGCATTTTCCTCGGTGTCGTCGTCTTCATCATAAGCATCATAGGGAGCGTTGGGATCGTGTACTCTCTTTTTGAAGGGGGAGCAGGGCAGCTCTTTGTGAGCAAAGGCAAACTGAAAATTATCTGTCCAGCCGGTGTGGCCTGTGATAAATATGGGCTGGATCCCCCGCTTCTGCAGTCTGGCTTCCAGTGCTGCCAGAGATTTGACCGCCAGATTGTTGCTTTCTGCCAGGGCGGAGATGAAGCTGTAGCCGCCGTCTGCGCCGAACCAGATGGTATCGCCGGTGAACAGGTATTTTCCGTCGATCAGATACACCATGTGCCCCCAGGTGTGGCCGGGCACCAGGAAGCATTCGATATGGATGCCGTCAATATCCAGCTGCTGTCCGTCCTTCAGCAGCACCTTTTCGTTATTGATGGTTACCTGGGGGAGCTTATACATGTGGTAGATCACTTTGCGCCGCTTTTCCCCGGTGAGGTAACGGTTTTCAATTTCGCCCACATACAGCACTGCGTTTTTGAAAAGGCCGGGGCTGTCCGCCTCCACTGCGCCCACATGGTCAGTATCCTGGTGGGTGATGAGGATATGCCGGATGGATTTGGGATCGATGCCCAGCCAGCCCATTTTTTCTTCCAGCCGGGTATAATTATAGCCCGCATCGATCATGATGGTGGTGCCGCCCTTGCGGTAGAAGAAGATGTTTGCCACCCATTCCCGCACGCAGGCCACGCTTTCATCAATCCAGCCTGTGTTCAGCGGCTTGAAAATTTCCTTGCCGCGGTACATTTTGCTCATTTCCTTTTTCTGGAACTCTGTTGCTTTTTTGGACATTGCCGTTACCCCTTTCTGCTCCTGAAACGGAAGTGCAAACAGATGCGCTTTGGTTAGCAATAGCTAACCTCTTGCGACCATTATAGTCACTCATTTTCTGCTTGTCAAGCCAAAATCAGGGCGTTTTTCCAAAGAAACGCCCCTGACTTCGGATAAAAGGACAAGGCGGCAGTTTGGGTGCCGTACAGCCTGCGGCATGCTGCGCCTGCGCCTGCGCGGGCGGGGATGCTGTTTGCTTTGTCACAGAATATTAACAAATCCGCAATAATTGCACCTTGAATTATGAACGAAGGAAGGCTATAATTAAAATACATCAAAAATGAAGTATTTTGGCGGGGCCGAAATACGGTGAGAGAGGTTTACCATGGAAACAAATCAGGTGGGAACATTGATGCTGGACAAGGGAGAGAATGCCATCACTCTTGGCAATGCCCAGAAATTCAACCAATGGATGAAAAGCTATGCCACGCCCTACCGGGAGATGATGTCCTTCTATACCTGCGCCCTGATGGAGGTGGAGACCAAGTTCCGGGTTCTCAGCGAGGATTTGTCCTTCGCCTTTGAGCGCAACCCCATTGAGACCATCCAAACCCGGCTGAAAACTCCGGAGAGCATTATGAATAAGCTCATCCGCCGGGGGATCCCTTTGTCCATTGAGGATATCGAGACCAACATCCACGACATTGCCGGTGTGCGGGTGGTGTGCACCTTTCAGTCGGACATCTACATGCTGGCCGAGAGCTTCCTGAGCCAGGACGATGTCACCCTGATTCAGCGCAAGGACTATTTCCAGAATCCCAAGCCCAACGGCTACCGGAGTCTGCACCTGATTGTCACGGTGCCGATTTTTCTGCACAACGAGAAAAAGTCCATGAAGGTGGAGGTGCAGCTGCGCACCCTGGCCATGGACTTGTGGGCCAGCACCGAGCACAAAATCCGGTACAAAAAGGACAACTACATCTCCCCGGAGGACAGCCAGGCCCTGCTGGAATGCGCCCACAGCTGCTCGGAAATCGACCGGAAGCTGGAAGAAATTTACAGCCATGTGAAAAAATCCAAACAGGAACAGGAGAATATGAAATTATGAATCTGTTGGCAACCATCGCCGTATGCTTCTTTGCGGGCATGGGCGCAGGACTGGGCACCGGCTTTGCCGGCATGAGTGCGGCGGCGGTAATCACCCCCATGCTGGTGACCTTCCTGAAAATGAATCCCTACGAGGCGGTGGGCATCGCCCTGGCCTCCGACGTGCTGGCCAGCGCCGTCAGTGCCTACACCTATGGGAAGAACAAGAACCTGGACGTCAGGAACGGCCTGGTGATGATGGTCACGGTGCTGGTGTTCACCATGGTGGGCAGCTGGGTATCCAGCCTGGTTTCCAGCAGCACCATGGGCAGCTTCTCTGTATTCATGACCATGCTGCTGGGCGTGAAATTCATCGTCAAGCCCGTGATGACCACCAAAGAGGCCATGGCCCGGGTGTCCCAGAGGAAGCGCCTTGTCCAGAGCATTGTCTGCGGCGTGCTCATTGGCTTTGTCTGCGGCTTTATCGGCGCAGGCGGCGGCATGATGATGCTGCTGATTCTCACCAGCGTCCTGGGCTACGAGCTGAAAACCGCCGTGGGCACCAGCGTGTTCATCATGGCCTTCACCGCCTTCACCGGCGCTGTCAGCCACTTTGTCATCGGCGGAGCCCCGGATTTCCTGGTGCTGGGCCTGTGCGTGCTCTTCACCCTCCTCTGGGCCAGAATCGCCGCCCGGATTGCCAACAAGGCCGAGCCCAAATTCCTCAACCGCACCACCGGCGCAATCCTGATTGTCCTGGGCGCCGTGGTGCTGCTGGTGAATGCCATTACCTGATGTGAAGTTCGACTCCCCCAAAGCCACCGGCTTTTGGGGGAGTTTTTCTAGGCGCTCAGCACTGCATCCACCAGGTGGAAGCACTTGTAACCGTTTTCGTAGTACAGGGCAAAGGTTCCGGTGACGGTGATGTTGACGTCCACCTCCGGATAGGGTTCTCCGTCAGGAAGAACATACTCAAGACCCTGGGCGCAGCAGCCGGTGGCATCGGCGATGATGCAGGCATAGTACAGCTTGTTGGTTTCCGGATTGGAAAGGCAGGCAGAGGTGCCGGCCATCTTTACCGTTTTGCCAACATAGCTGTCAGGGGATGCCAGCATATTGTACACCTCGGAGTAGACCATGGTGCTGCTTAGCTTTGTCAAATCAACCACGGCACCGGTGGGGGCGGTATTCTCAGATACAGCTGCTGTTGCGGCTTCCTGCACAGGGACTTCCGAAACCACGGGCTGGATGATGGGCTCCTTGCCGCACCCGCTCAACAGAAGCAGCACAGCGGCAAATGTGATAAATAAGAAGGGTTTCATTGGCAAATGCCTCCTAAAATGGTACGAATCAGGCTGCACAGTCCAAATACCACAAGCTGAACAGCCACAATGGTGGAGCCAACGGGCGTACCTGCCAGAACGGAAACGAGAATCCCAATGGCGGCACACAGCACGGATGCGGCAGCGGAAAAAACGGTTACACTCAAAAAGCTCTTGCAAAGCCGCATAGCGGAAAGAGCCGGAAAAACAATCAATGCGGAAATCAACAGGGAGCCAACCAGATTCATGGCAAGCACAATGATAACCGCAACCACAACCGCAATCAGCAAATTGTAGCGCTCCGCCCTGACACCGGTGGCCCGGGCAAAATTCTCGTCAAAGGTAACGGCAAAGATTTTGTTGTAGAAAAGAACATAGATGGCGATTACCGCCAGGGAGATGGCAGCACACAGCCAAACCTCAGATTGGGAGAGCGTCAGAATGGAGGTGGAGCCAAAGAGGGTGCTGCACACATCCCCGGACAGATTGGAGGAGGTGCCAAAGAGATTCATCATCAGATAGCCAAGGGCCAGGGAACCGACGGAAATCATGGCAATGGCGCTGTCTCCCTTGATTTTTGCATTTTGACCGGTACGCAGCAGCAAGATGGCGCAGATGACGGTGATGACCATTACCAGGGGCATCTCATTTTTAATTTGGAGTATGGCGGCAATGGACATGGCGCCGAAGGCAACGTGGGAAAGACCGTCTCCAATGAAGGAGAAGCGCTTGAGCACCAGCGTCACCCCCAGCAGGGAGGAGCACAGCGCAATCAATATTCCCACAGCCAGCGCATAGCGAACGAAGGGAAACGTCCAGTAAAGGGCGAGCTTTTCTGCCATCTGGCTCATGACACTGCACCTCCCTTCTGAGCGGCAAAGAGTTGCCCCTGAGGACTTTGCAGGTATTGAGCGGTTGTTCCAAAGAAGGTTGTGGAGCCAATGTGCAAAATGTGGGAGGCGTACCGCAGGGCTGCCTCAATGTCGTGGGATACCATGATGACGGTGATGCCATCTTTGCGGTTCAGGGATTCAATCAGACCATACATCTGTGCAGTTACCTTTGGGTCAAGGCCGGAAACTGGTTCATCCAAAAGCAGCAACTTTTCTGTGGCGCACAGGGCGCGTGCCAGCAGCACACGCTGCTGCTGGCCGCCGGAAAGCTCCCGGTAGCACCGTTGCGCCAGAGGGGTGATTTGCATTTTTTCCATGGCATTTGCGGCAAGCTGCCGTTCCTTGCAGCCGTAAAAGGGGTGCCAGCCGCACCGCCCCTGACATCCGGAGCGCACAATCTCACGCACGGATGCCGGAAAGTCCATTTGGATGGCGGTCTGCTGGGGCAAATAGCCGATTTCATTTTTCCTCAGCCCACTGCCGGTTAGAATTTTGCCGCTGCACGGCGGTTGCAGACCAAGAATGGTTTTCATCAGTGTGCTTTTCCCGGAGCCGTTCTCTCCGACGATACACAGGTAGTCCCCCGCTGACACGGAGAAATTCAAATCGGTCAGCACGGTTTTACCGTCATAGCCAACGCATAGATTCTGGCAGGTGAGCTGAGTCATGGCGGCACCTCCTTAGCCCAATGCGTCCGTCAGCACATCCAGATTCTTTTCCATGGCGGAAAGATAGGTTGTGCCCTGTGCCACATCCTTGGAGGTGGTGGACTGCATGGAGTCCAGTGCCAGAACCGATTGGTTTTTCTTGGCGGTGTTTTCCACAATGGTCTGTGCAATCTTGTGCCGCACTCCCTCAATGGTCAGAATGCAGGGGAGTCCCAGCTCGTCCAGCTTCTTTGCAAGGAAAAGGATGGTCTCAAAGCTGGCCTCACTTTCGGCGGAGCAGCCGGAGAAGGCGGCGTAATAGCGCAGACCGTAATCATCCGTCAGATAGCGGAAGGGGAAGCGGTCGCCGAACAAAAGGGTTTTGTATGTTGCGTTGTCCACTGCTTCCTGGTACTTCTCGTCCAGGGCGGACAGCTGCTTTTTATAGGCTTCGGCGTTGGCGGCATAGGCTTCCTTATTTTCGGGGTCGATGGCCTGTAGCGCCTGGGAAATGGCATCGCACAGCACCTGGGCGTTTTTCAGGGAGAGCCAGACGTGCTCATCCATTTCCTCTTCGTGTTCTTCATGGTCATGTCCGGCCATGTGTTCGCAGACTTCCTCGCCGGTCATATCCGCAGGGAAGAAGGTAGGCCAGGAGGCCTCGGGGTCAACAATGGCATCAAAGCTCTCGTTGCTCATTCTCAGATGAAAATGCTCCGCAGCAGCCGGTGCAATCATGTGGTCGTTGAACTCAATATATGCCGGTGCGCCGGATGCAGGATCAACTGCCTCAAACCGATACATGGCGGCCTTTGTGCCGGTAGACCAGTTCTGGATGAAATAGCCGACATACCGATAATCGGAGCCAACCTTTTTCCCATCGGTGTAGGTAAATTCAATGTGGTCATCCTGGATGCTTACGCCGGAGATGTCGGTTCGATAGCCGGTCTGGTAGTAGGTCTTATATTCTGCGGCGGACATTTCACCGGATGCTGCCATGGCTTCAAAGGCCGCATCCAGGGTGCCGTCAAGGGCCAGGGGGTAGGCGGATTGCCAGCTGCCAGCCCAGTCGGAAAGGCTTCTGTTTTGCACCTGGCTGTCCTCAAAGGTGGAGACCTCCTGGCTGTGGTCATGGTGATGTTCCGTTTCCTGCATTCCCTCCACGGTTTCCTCCGCTTTTACGCTGTCGCCCAGCACCTCCAGCAGATTGATGACCTTCCTGTCCTTGTTGACGCTGTGCTTCAGGGCATCCTCCACCCAACTGTCGGATTCACCGCCCACATAGATAAAGAGGTCACAGGTGGCGATTTTAACAATGTCGTCTACCATGGGCTGATAGCTGTGCAGGTCAACGCCGTTGTCCAGCAGCATGGTCACATCGGCATCGGGAAATTTGTCGCCGAGAATCTGGCGCACCCAGTCGTATTCCGGGAAGATGGTGGTGACGATGCTTAATTGCTTTGCAGCTTCCGCTTTGGCGGGAGCCACATTCCAGCACAGCACAGATGCAATGATTGCCAGGGCAAGAAATGCCGAAAAAAATCTTTTCATAATAAAAAACCTCCGAATTTGTCTTCTGATTTTTGCAAAAGTGGGCGCAAAAATACAAGGGTGACGGCATCGCCGACAGGCTCGTCCTCCAGGAAGACGAACCAATCACCCTTGCTTGTCAGAATTTAATCCGAAAGTTTCACCTTGAGAGAAACCAGCGTGCACCGGGGGGCGGACAGGCGGCAGCCGACAAAAAGGAAGGGAAGGGGACGGCTTGCAGCCGCAGCCAATACTGCGGCAATGATGGCCAGTGCCAGTCCCTTCAGCACGGTGCGGCAAATATTGATTTGGCAGCAGATTTCGCAGCCGTCACCAACGCAGTCATGGTTAGCCTCTGCCGCAATGAAGAAGGCGGAGGCGAGCACGATGAAAAGAATGGCTGCTGCCATTGCCATTGCCAACATCCGTTTCTGCTTTGCCATTGTGCGCACCTCCCTTTCTGTCCCGCCGCATTGCGGTGTGGTTTCTGATTTGCCTGCCATTATAATTGCGGAGATTCTATTTGTCAATATGAAAATGATTCTCAATTCTAAATATTTTGAGAAAAGAGTTTAACGATTTTGTGAACGGATAAGGTGCTGTAGCTAGGAAAAATGAAGATTATTTCCCTAAAAAAGAACAGACCCGATTCTGTTTTCAGAGTCAGGTCTGCGCTTATTATGGCTTAGTAAGTGGCCGCCATATCCTTGTAGAATTGGTCCAGCTCCTGCTGGGTGTCGAAGGTGCATACATACATCTGGTTGGCCATGGCTCCGGACAGGGCGTCGGGGATGCGGCCCCACATTTTCAGATGGTCCCGGTACTTCATGGTGATTTCGTAGTCGTCCAGCTTATAGTTTCTTCCGTCCCGGCGGCCATAGAAGGCGCAGAAGTGGTGGCGGCCGATGGGCTTGGTGTTGGTGTCGAAGCAGACCATATCTGCCCAGATTTTATATACGTCGGTCTCTTGGCTGTAGTTGTACATCTCCGGAGTGTAGCCGCCGGCGGGGCGCATATTGACCTCCAGGCCCAGAATGTCCCTCTTCTTACCCAGGCCCTCCTGGTCCTCGCTGAGGATGAAGAATTCCAGGTGGACAAACCGGCTGGTGACACCGAAGGCCTTGGCCGTCCGCATTCCCGCCTCCCGAATCCGCTGGGGCAGCTCCTTCACCAGGTAATACCGGGAGTCGCCGTTCTCGTTGACAATGTCCATAATGGACAGGGGCGTGATGTTGCCGCTTTCGAACAGGGGATTGCCCCGGGAGTCCAGGATGGCATCGTAGGTCTGCACATAGCCGTTGACGTATTCCTCCATAATGTACACGGTGTCATCCTTGGACTGAATGAACCAGCGCACCTCGTCGTCGCTGCGCAGCTTATAGGTGTTGTTGGCCCCCACACCGTCGTCCGGCTTCACCACCACGGGATAGCCCACATAGTTGGCAAATTCCAGGGCATCCTCCAGCCCCTGAACAAGGTGGTACCGGGCGGTGGGGAGCCCGGCCTTGGCATAGTACTCCTTCATGGCGGACTTGAACTTGATTTTCGCCATGTCCGGCAGCTTGGGGCCGGTGGTGATGTTGAACTCGGTGCGCAGCCGGGCATCCCGGGTCAGCCAGTATTCGTTATTGGATTCCAGCCAGTCGATCTTGCCGTATTTGTAAGTGAAGAAAGCCACGGCTCTGAATACCTCGTCGTAGTTTTCCAGGCTGGAGACCTTGTAGTATTCATCCAGCGAATCCTTCAGCTCCTGCATCAGGCCGTCGTAGGGACAGTCGCCGATGCCCAGCACCCGCATGCCGTTGTTTTTCAGCTCCCGGCAGAAGCGCCAGTAGGTCGCAGGAAAATTGGGGGAAATAAAAATAAAGTTCTTCATATCCGTCTCTCTTTCACAGAAGATCACACGCCTAAAAACCAGGGGAGATACGTCTCCACCATTTTGAACCACCACGGCCAGTCGTGGTCTACGTCATAGCCCCAGTATTCGAACCGGGTGTGGATGCCCTTCTGGGCGCACACCGTATCCAGCTTTCGGGTGCTTTCCAGCAGCACATCCTCCCACGCGCCCTGGCCGCAGACGATCAGGGACTTTTGATGGTTGTACATATCCATCCAGGGGTGGTCGGCGGGCATGTTGGCAAGGTAGTATACGGGACAGTTGTTGTATACCAGATCGTCGCAGTAGTCGCCGAAAAATTCCTTGCTGTCATACAGGCCGGAGATGGCAAAGCAGCTGTCGAACAGATCGGGGCGGCGGTAATAGAGATTTGCCGCATGCATGGCGCCCATGGAGGCGCCGAAGGTGAGGATGCCTTGGTCAAAGCCCGTGCGTTCGCCGTTCAGGTGGCGGATGTAGGGCACCAGCTCCTCCATAATATAATGGATCCAGCGCTCGTGGTTCTCGATGCGCCAGCGGTTATCCGCCCCCATGGCGGCCCAGGATTCGTTGTCGATGCTGTCGCAGGCGTACACCGTACACCTGCCGGATTCTATCCAGGGAGCCCAGTGGTCTGCCATGCCGAAATTCTCAAAGTCGAAGAAGCACCCTCCCTGACAGGGGATGAACAGCACCGGCTTCCCGCCGTGGCCATAGACCTTGAATTCCATGTCACGGTTCAGGCGGCTGCTGTAATGCTTGTAATAACGTGTTTCCATATTTTTCTCCTTTACAGCCCCAGGCAGTCCATGAATACCGGAATCTGCCGCTCCCAGGATGCCTCGCAGTGGCTCCCCCCCGGCACAATGCGCATTGTCACATTGACGCCCTTGACCATCAGCAGCTGGGCGGTGGAGATCAGCGCCTGACCGGTGCCGGGGTGGTTGCCCAGCTCCAGCTCGCCATAGTCCATGTAGATGCAGGTATCCCGGCGGATGCGCGCCCTGGCGATCAGCTCCAGCAGCTGCCCCGGCGCGACCCACAGGCTGGGGCTCAGGCAGGCGGCGCGCCGGAACACATCGTTGTAGGCGGCTGCACCGTACAGCGCCATCAGAGCGCCCATGGAGGAACCGGCAAGGATGGTGTTGGCGCGGTCAGGCAGGGTGCGGTATCGCTCGTCAATGCAGGGCTTCAGCTCCTGCACCATCCAGTTCATGTATGCTCTGCCCTTGCCGGTGACCTTCCCCAGGGAAGGCTCAGCGAAGCTCACCGGGGAATATTCCGCCAGACGCCGGGAACCGGAATGATTGCACTCCACGGCGACGACGATCAGTTCTTTGCCGTGAGCATCCAGATAATCCCCCAACCCCCAGGATTTTCCGTAGGTGGCATCCTCGTCGAAAAACACATTGTGCCCGTCAAACATGTACATCACCGGGTACCGCCGCTCCGGCTCCCGATCGTAGGATTCCGGCAGATAGACATATACCCTGCGCGGCACATCGCCGGACAGCTGTGGGATCGTGACCTCCCATTTGCAGACCATGAAACAGGATTCCTTCTTCCTTTGTTCAATCTGATAAAAAATCAATTTACAGTATATCGATTTTTTCTGCGCTTGTCAACTCAAAAACAAGATTTGTGCATCTATAAAAACCATCCGCCCACAAGGGGCGGACAGTTTATGGGAAATATACAAAACAATAAATCGAAATATGTATAATCTAACCCGCATTCAAGGAAAATACATTTTTCGTCAAAATAACCAACATCTCTGCCGTCCCCATGGGGACAGGGACGGAGCTACAGCTTGTGGAAAATTGGCTTTCTTCCCTCAAAGGTGCACACATAGCCGAAAATATCCTTCAGAACCCCGCAGGCCTCCCGGCAGTATTGCCCCACCCGGTCACAGGTATGGGCATCGGAGCCGACGGTGACGATCTCGCCGCCCAGTTCCCGGAAGCGGCGGAAGTAGTCCGCCGTGGGCAGGTAGCCGCCGCAGCGATCCACGCCGCTGGTGTTCATCTCCAGTCCCTTCCCTTTTGCAGCCAGGGTGCGCAGGATCTCGTCGATGATCTGCGCGTGGTCTGCATAGGCAAGGGGCGTTTTTACCGGACTGCCCTTGCCCTTGTGCAGATAGGTCATGTGGGCAAGCACATCAAAATCTTCGTTTGCCTGCACACAGGCCAGCATTTCCTCAAAATAGCGGCGCTGCGCCTGATGGATCGTCTTGCCCTGCCAGTATGGGGTATAATAGACATCTATATCGTCCACAAAATGGACGGAGCCCAATACGAAGTCGTAGCTTCGCCGGGCGATGTCCTGCTTCATCTGCGCCTGATTGTCGGGATAGAGGCCGTATTCCATGCCCCGGCGGATCTTCAGGCAGCTGCTCTCCAGGTGGTCATATTCTGCGGCATATTGCGCCTCGGTGAAAATCATTGTCTGTGTCTGTGCGCCGCGGACGTAGTCCATGTGGTCGGTAAAACAGATCTCCTTCAGCCCGGCCTTCTCCGCCGCGCGCACCAGCGCCGCGCCGGTGTCGTGCCCGTCGAAGGAGACGCGGGAATGCATATGATAGTCAAACATGGTCAATTTCCTCCCAGAATTGGCGGAATGCCGTGGGCAGCGCCGCCTGCGAATTGATTTCTTCCTTTGTCATCCATGTGAAGCCGCCGCCGCACTGTGCAGCCTCCAGATAAAAGCCTCGCAGATTCCACTGAATGTGGGTGAAAATATGCCGGCGCTCCACCTGACGCCCCAGCTCCCGGACGGTGACGCCCATGCCTTCCGCCGCTTTCAGCGCCTCCGGCAGTGCCAATTTGCCGTCGACATTAGGAAATTCCCACAGCCCCGCCAGCAGCCCCCGATCACCCCGCCGGTGCAGGGCGTACCGGCCGCCGCAGGAGAAGATAAAAACCGTCCTGTCCTCCTGCCGCTTTTCCTGCTTGGGGGAGCGCACTGGCAGTGCCTCCGCCGTCCCGTTTTGATAGCCCCGGCAGACCTCCCGGCAGGGGCATTCGCCGCATTTCGGCTTCCAGTTGGGGCCGCAGAGGGTGGCGCCCAGCTCCATCAGCGCCTGGGTGAATTCCCCGGCGCTTGCCGGGTAAATGGTCTCCAGCGCGGTGCGCACCTTCCGTTTGGTCTCCGGCAGGTCGATGGAGGAAGCGTCGCCGGTCAGCCGCGCGCAGACCCGCAGCACATTCCCGTCCACCGCCGGGGTGGGCAGGTCAAAGGCAATGGAGCAGATCGCTCCCGCCGTGTATTCTCCGATGCCGGGCAGGGCGAGAATCTGCCGGTAGTCATTGGGAAAAACGCCCCCATGCTCCGCCATGATGACCTGCGCCGCCTTTTTCAGATTGCGCACCCGTCTGTAATAGCCCAGCCCCTCCCACAGCTTGTGGAGCTTTTCGTCATCGCATTGCGCCAGCGCCCCGATGGTTGGAAGTTCTGCCAAAAAACGGGCATAATATCCCTTGACAGCCTCCACCCGGGTCTGCTGGAGCATGATCTCGGAGATCCAGATATGATAAGCGTCCCGATCCTCCCGCCAGGGAAGCGTCCGCTTTTCCGCCCGATACCAGGGCAGCAGCAGCCCCGGCAGCGCGGCGGGCAGCGCATATTTTTCCATGCAAGAAATCCCCTTTGTTTATTCTGACATCATTCTACTTCCCGCCCCCCGCTTTGTCAAGAAAGCACCTGCAGGGGGCATCGCCGACTGAGCGGCACCAGGTTCCCAATTTTGCCTTGCTGTCTTCCCTCCCATTTCACACCGTGGAGGGAAGCATCCTAAAACCTTCCCAGGAGGACAGAAAATGAAAAAGATCCTGCTTTTATTTTTCCTGCTTTTGCTGCCGCTGCAGCATGCGGCGGCGGAGGATGTGTCATCGGCGGCGCGGGTGAGTACTGCCGCCGGGATCGCCGACCGGGAGGCGCTGTTCGATATGGACATGGCGTCCTCCCAGCGCGTCCGCGCGGGGGCGTCCGTCACCCTGAGCGCGCGGGACGGGATCTCCGGGCTCTATCTGGTGTTTGACCTTCCGTATGCTTCCGTGACGCTTACTGAGGACGAGCGGAGCGTTGCCGTGGATACCGGCGGCATCCTGCATTTTTATCTGGATGTGGAAAAAGCGCTGGGACGGCTGCCGCAGAGCGTGGAGCTGACCTTTTCCTCCGGCGAAGCCGCGCTCAATGAGCTTCGCATTTTTACCCCCGGTGAGCTGCCGGACTGGGTGCAGCGGTGGGATACCATCCCTCAGGGCGAAGCGGATCTGCTTCTGCTGTCCACCCACGGGGATGACGAGCAGCTCTTCTTTGCCGGGCTGCTCCCCTGGTATGCAGCGGAGCAGGGCTACCGGGTGCAGGTGGTCTATTTCACCGACCATCGCAATATGGTACCCTATCGAGTGCATGAGATGCTGAACGGCCTGTGGGCGGTGGGCGTGCGGGACTACCCGGTGTTCGGTGCTTTTCCGGATTACTACACCTTCGATATGGAGGACGCCTATGAATTCTACGAAGCCGAGGGCTACTCCCGGCAGGCGCTTCTGGGCTTCGTGGTGGAAAATCTGCGCTATTACCGCCCGCTGGTGGCTGTGGGGCACGATGAGAAGGGCGAGTATGGCCATGGGATGCATCAGCTGACGGCGGATCTTCTGAAGCAGGCAGCCGAGTGCAGCGCCGATGACGCGCAGCTTCCGGAATCGGCGGCGGAATACGGCGCATACCAGGTGCCGAAAACCTACCTGCATCTGTATCAGGAGAATGCCATTACCATGGATTGGGACATCCCCCTGGAGGCCTTCGGTGGGAAAACCGCCTATCAGGTGACCCGCGACCTGGGCTTTGCCGCCCATGAGAGCCAGCAGGCGGACTTTGCCTGGTACTTCCGGGGCGCCGACCGGGCATCGGAGGTGGAGCGCTACAGCCCATGCCAGTTCGGCCTGTACCATTCCACCGTGGGCGCGGATACCGGCAAGGGGGATTTCTTTGAAAATCTGGAGCCATACCTTATCCCTGAGGAGCTGGAGACCGTCCCGCCCACGCAGCCGCCCACCCGGGAGCCGGCGCAGACATCCCCCCCTCCCGCCTCCCGTACCTCCGCCGCTTCCACAGCGGAAAAGAACTGGCTCGCCATCCCCGCCGCCGGCACCGCCACCCTGGCCATCCTGACCGCCTGCTTCGCTGCATCCCGGCAAAAAGAAAAAAATTGAAGGATTTTTTCGAAAACCCCTTGCTTTTTCCGGCCGCATATGCTATTATACATCAGCACTCAGCGATGAGCGTATGCGCCAGTAGCTCAGTTGGATAGAGTGACTGACTACGAATCAGTAGGTCGGGGGTTCGAGTCCCTTCTGGCGTACCATAACGAGTGTTCTTATAGGATTTGATATCCTGTGAGAACACTCGTTATTTTATTGCTCATTTTGCGCCGGTTCGTAGGCGACATATACACCTCTGCGGGTATTTACCGTTACATCCGGCACAGGCAGGGAATCGGTATCCGGGATAAACAGGGCGCCGATGCAGTTGTAGTGGATGGTCAGTTTTTGTACCCACTCCCCGTCGATCTTCTCAGCCTGATAGACCTCAATGTGATCGATCAGCTCGTTTACCATACGGGGCGTCAGCTTCTTAGCCCGTGTGTACTTTCGCACTGTGGACAGGAACATATCCGTGGAAACCGCTTCGCTGCTGAGTTTGTCCAGCTCCTTGCGAAGCGTTTTGATTTTCTCGGCAAGACCAGCCTGTTCTTCTTCATAGCGCTGGGACATTCTGGCAAAGCGTTCATCAGACAGCTTGCCAGAAAGATTATCTTCATAGATTCTCTCAAACAGGCCGTCCAATTCCGTGTCACGGGCTTGCGCTGCGGTCAGTTCTTTTTGTTTCAGCTTCCGCTCCAGCTCAACGGTCTTCTGGGTGCTGCCCATAATTGCCTGCTGAAATTCATCCTCATAACGTACAGCGTACTTGGTGAGCCGCTTGATTTCCCCCAGAACCACCTGTTCCAGGAAATCCACCCGGATGTAATGGGTTGATGTGCAAGTCCCCCGGCTGCTGTTGTAGTTGGAGCAGTTGAAGTATTTGATATCGTGATTTCCCTGATTGAAATGGAAGTTCAGATTATGACCACAATCCGCACAAACCAAAAGACCGCAGAACATATTCCGTTCACCGTCTTTGGCTTTCCGCCTGCGGATCTTCCCGCGCTTCTCCTGAACCTGTTCCCAGATCACACGATCAATGACCGGCTCATGCACATCTTTGAAGATGACCCAGTTTTCCCGGTCATTGGGAATCCGCTTCTTGTTTTTGTAGGATTTGGAGTAGGTCTTGAAATTCAGCACATCTCCGCAATACTCCTGCAAAGCGAGAATATTCACGATTGTGGAGGCATTCCACTTGGTAGATGGCTGCTGTTTTGCCTTTCCGGGCTTCTTGACACCCTTTTTCAGCCAATAGGCGCGAGGAGTAAGGATTCCTTCTTCCTCAAAAATTGTGGCAATCTGCTCCGTTCCATACCCGTCCAGAATCATACTGAAAATACGCCGAACTACCTGGGCAGCTTCTTCGTCGATGATCCAGTGCTTGGGGTTCTCCGGGTCCTTCATGTAGCCGAAGGGAGGCGGTCCCATTGGTTCCCCGGCATTGCCCTTGATCTTATTGCTGATCCGGCGCTTTTTGCTGATATCCCGTGCATACCACTCATTGAACAAATTGCGGATGGGAGCCAGTTCATTTTCACCCTCAGCAGTATCAATGTTATCTGAAACTGCCACAAGGCGGATATCGTGCTCCGGGAAGAATTCCTCCATCAGCCGCCCCACTTCAATGTAGTTTCGCCCCAGCCGGGAAAGGTCTTTGACAAACAGCGCAGAGGCCTTGCCTTCTTCCAACTGGCGCATCATTTCATTAAAGCCGGGACGATCCATGGTAACGCCGGAAACACCGTCGTCAACGAAGGTTACGATATTTGTATAGCCCATATCCTTGGCGGTTTTGGTCAACAGCTTCTTCTGGTTGCTGATGCTGTAGCTTTCCCCTTCCAGGTTATCATCACGGGATAGGCGGGGATAAATAAACGCGGTAACGTCGCGTGTTTTCTTGTTGTTCGACTTTTTCATAAGTCCTCCTTTTCTAGCAGCCGAGCAACAAATTTCCTTGCGTTTTCTTTACTTCACGCAACTATTATACCGCGCTTGACTGCAATTGTCAGCCGGTTTCAGAAAAATTACAGACTTTTTTCGCAATCTGTTTGCATAAGGCGAAGCAAAACCGCACCCAGTGAATTGGCATTTTCCTGTTTGAATACCGGCTGAACGACGAACGACCTACCTTCGATGTGGTAGGTCGTTGTTTTTTCCAGAGAACGTTTTTTTACCTGATTTGCATAACTTTCAGGTAACTTATTTTTACGCATTGTTCCCCTCTCAGTCATTTTTGAAAGATAGTTTATTTGCGAATAGGCACAACAGACGGCTGCTGGCGCAGCTCCACGGGAATCTCACCCCTCCGGCGCTCTGCCGGGCCCTACCCATTGCCTGCGACGCTTCTAACGCTCGGACTGTGGCTGTAAGGGAGTACCTGTCCTTCTGCGCATCGTCGCCCATGAGCCGCCGCGCTCATTTTCCGGTGCTGGTATTGTTCGCTCACTCAAAGAGGTCATGGCGTACCTGCCGTTCGGCTCAGCACAGAAGGGATGTATCTGACTGCCTTATACTGCGCCGGAATTATCCGCCGGGCTTTCTTTGTCAAAAGCCTTGCCCCAGGGTGTGGAAAGGGAGAACACGCCACGGGGGTGGCTTTACACAGGCAGTACCTTAAAGCAGGTCACAATGCTGTACAGCAGCTTTGCTTCCAGTCTGAGCCGCATACTTTCGTCAACGCACAGGAACTCATTCCCGTATTCGTCTTTCAACGGGCGCATGGCGAGAAAGCGGATGTACCCATGGTAATGGCTGAGGACAGCATTGAGCGCTTTTTCGTCCCCATCGGCCGCTGCCAAAATGACAGATGCCGGAAGGGGCGCTTTGACGCCTACAGCCACTCAAATCCCTCCTTTTGTAAAATCTCACGCAGCTCCCTCAGAATACCGGCACGGTGCTTGCTGACCGCTTGACGGACAACATGGAGATGTTCGCTAATCTCACGATCCGACAGTCCCAGGAAGTAGGACAGCAGAATGATGTCCCGCTTCCTGTCCGGCAGCTTGGCAATGGCTTCTGCCAGAAGATCGCCGGTTACAACAACCTGCTTGCCCAGTACCTCAAATACATGGTCGTCATGGAAATACTTGTCCATGACTGCGGTCTGCTCCAATTCTTCCGGCGTCATGTCCTCCAAGGACTTTTCCAGTTCCCGCTGCCTTGCGTACTCGTTATGAATACGGTTGGCTTCGTTCTTCAAAACCCTGGTGCAAAAGCCGCCAAACTGATTCTGAATGCGCTGCTCTACGGAGTCTTTCATTTTCTCACCTCCCTTCGCAGCCGCGAAGGCGGGTGGTCGTTTTTCTCCCTTTCACTGGGGTAATCCGTGAAAGTGGAAAACGGCAACCTTTGGGGAGAAAAATATTTGATATTCTTTGCTGTAAAGTAGAATGATTTGCAGTGGTTATACCCATCCGTGTTTCCTCCGTTCAGATTTTTATTGGGAATCTGAATGAGGGGCGGTGGAGAGCGGCAGCGAGGAAGGCACAGAAAAACGCCCAACCGGCAGCATACCGGATGGGCGCAATATAGTAAAATATGCGGAGTAACTACATCGTATAGTTCATCCTCACAGCCGCAGATGTCCTGTGCGAGGGACAGGCTTTTTTTGACAGGGATGCTCCTATCGGACTACGGCAGCGAGCTATTATCAAGACGGCTTCCTCCTATGAGCTGCCAAACCTGACGAATCGCAAAAGAAAATGGCGGCTCTGAAAATCAAAGCCGCCGAGGGAGATATTTTAGGCATGAAAAGTGACTGCTCAGCAGCGGCTTTTTTTCTTTTCTGCCGCTGGGCAGATCTATGAAATGTGACATTAATAACGTTTGATCAGTCCAAGAGAAGAACTATAAAGAGTAGTTAAAGCGCAGAATCCATCATCCCATAACACAAATATGAACTATACAATGTACATGGGTGATGAAATATGGCGATAATTGAAGAATGTCCTGGATTTGAAACCTTTGGAGCAGATGTAAAAGCAGCACGAAAAGCAAAGCGGATAACGCAAAGGGCACTTGCTGAAACACTACATGTTGCTGTCAAATATCTTGCTGATATTGAAAATGTTGGGAAAATACCCAGCGTGCCTGTTCTGATACAGCTCGTGAGGATTTGCGGCTTACCGATGGAACGATATTTCAATCCGGCGGTCATACAGAACGAAAGTGAGCTGAGGCAGCGTGTCAGCCATAAGCTGAAACTGTGCCCGGAGGAATACTTAACGATAATTGAGAGTGCTATTGATGGAGCCATTTCTTTGGGCGATAAATCGGATAGATAGTTCCGCTCTCCAATTTGTCTTTGCCGAAATGGAAACCAATTATAGTCTGAATGAAAAGAGCCTGCTTACCCTGTGATGTGATTTCACAGGAAAGCAGGCTCTGCGTTCTACGTCTGGCTCATTTGCTTACGGTCATTTTCAGTTGTGAAATATCGATCTGGATTTCGGTTTTACACTTGGGGCAGTACAGTGGAAATTTGAACATTACAGTATCCACATACACCTTTGTCCGGGTCTTTCCATTGCAGATGGGACAATGAATCCACCGGGATTCGTTTTGATTACTATTCACAATTATCGTGCCTCCAATAATGATATGTTCAGCGCTGTCCGTCTGGTTTCGTCATTAACTTGGTCCTTCTTTCAAGAATGGCCTGTAGAAACTAATATTTTCTGACTACCCGGAAAATCTATATAGTCAATATCTCCTACAGCCATTGGTATTGCGAATTCAAACACAGATTCCCAATGATCTGTTTTATTTTGACCTGTTCTAAAATGAGCTTCCACTGCTGTACCATCTTTCAGATAAACAAACATTGGTTCCAGCTCGATGCCTTCCCAAAATCCAGTCAACGGTTTATCATAGCAAAGCGTACCGCCAAACGCCCGAATCTTAAATGATGTGAGCTGCACAGTGACAGGAAAACTATGTTCTCTCTTGTAACGCTCAGCTGGATAACGTATAGGAGTTGATAAGCATTCATATTCATCCGATAAAAGAGTGGATTCATCAAAAGTAATGGAGAATACCCATTCTCCGGGAATCTCTTTTTCTAATTCACGACGTTTTTCAGCACCATCATCCACTATAAGATACTCACTAATTTTTGAAATACTGATTGTCCAAACTGTTCCGTGTTTCATTATACCTGCACTCTCTTCTGTAGGTGCAGTTGTTGATTCGTATAAAATCGTGATTTCGTTATCAGTAATATTATTATCCTCTAGTGTTTCGTCCCCCGCTGCATTAAATGTGAGGTTGAGATCTTCACCATTTTTACCTGTAATTCGAGATGAGCAATCAAAAACATATCGGTCACCATCGAGAATCGACCCTGTAGGTGCAGTTACTCGGAACTTGAACAATGATCTGTATCCATCACTTATTGCTGATTCAAGGGCTATGGTATAACCATTACTGGAAACACTCTGATTCACTGTAACAATGCCTTTATTTAGCAATACCGTCTGATTATCTGTTACGGCGACTTTATCATCCTTATCAGAAAAAAACTCATAATACCAGTTAACTTCTGATAGATTTTCCTGTTCTGAAAGGGCAGTTGCTATACTTTGTGTGCAAGCAGATAACGAGCCAAATAGGAGAAGTATTGAAATTGTCAGTGTTGCTATTCGTTTCATGGTCATCCGTCCTTTCTTTTTCAAATGATATAAAAGGATTCGATAGTTCGGGGTAGAGATTGCCCTATGTAATCTGCTTATGCCGATAACGGTACCACACAAATTGCAGTGATTTTTCCCCTTGTCGCAATACAACGAGGCTGATTTTCAACAGGCTTAATTCATAAACAACAATCACCCTGCATTAACGTGTCTGGTTGTATAATCGATTGACAGTCAAAGAAGTGTTACTATAATCCAGTGGAGGTAATGCGCTCTTAGGCAATCTGCTTGTGCCGATACTCCCGGTAGCACAGGAAAACCAGCAATACAGTAATGCAGGGATAAACCGTCAGCACAATGGGTACAGCTGTCATTACATGATTCTTGACGGTATACAGATAAAGGTACTGAATTGCCTCACCGATATCCAGCAGCTTGTCCGGAAGGATGCCAATGACGCGGCGCATGGTGGGACTGTAAAATTCATGGAGAAAACCCGGAAGAAGAAGCAGCAGCGACGGAATCAGCACCGCCAGCACCGGAGACTTGGTTTTTGCGGAAATCCACAGAACGAGAAAGCCGATAAACAAATACCCCAGGTATCCCGCACCGATGGCCAACAGATAGAATTGCCGAAAGGTCATCTGTTCCCGGATGTTCCAGTAGTTGGAATGAACCTGAATGCTGCAATTTCCTCCCTCGGTTCCCAAATTACCCAGCACGATGGAGCTGTAAATACTGACGCACAGCCAATAAGCTACGGTGATCATCAGGAAACCCAGTCCCACCTTTACCGCAGTAGCTCTCGTGCGGCCATGCAAGGTGTTGTAATACACGGTGTCTGTTTTCCAGGCGAATTCGTCGGAGAAAACCCCCGCCAGTACAAAGCTCAGAAGGATAATGCCATATTTCAGCAGAGTAGGGAGCTGCTCTATTGCCTGAACCCAGCCCTCATGGTAGCCTGTTTCCAGCGGGGTCTGCAATGCTTCAAACTTGCTGAGAATAAACTGCTTCTCTGCCTCGGAATAGTTGTAATATCCCCAGGAGGATTCGTCCTCATAAAGCCATGCTTTTCGATTTTCTATGCGATTTGCATAGAAGCGGGAAAGATCCTCTGGCTGTAAACCCCCAATCATTTCTTCAAAGGTGCCATAGTCATCCACAAAGGACCAGCCCAGCAGATCCGCAATCTCCTGCACCCCCTGTAGCTTATTACGCAGAAGCCAGTTGCTTTCCTTGGATTGAGCATCAACTTCGGTGGAACTGTAAATTTCTTTGAGCTCCGCCAGAGCTTTCTCCAGCAACTCCTGATCCAAGGGGCCGGACCATTCCCGGCTCGCCTCCAGGAGCTTCACTGCTGCGGCATGACGGGTTACCGAATTGCCTTGCTCATCTACCCATTCCACCCGCATCAGCGCCACCCCGCAGCTATAAGCCATGAGCACAGCCAGCAAAATCAGAATAATCTGATTGGCCCGCTTGGTGAATACCTTCTGAAGTTCATAACGTACCAGCATAGCAACCCCCTTTCTCAGCGAATTTGCTTGCGCCGGAATATCTGGTAGCATAGAATCGCCAGCACTAGGGTAATACAGGGATACATCACCCGCTGGATGGTGATAGGAGGCACAATATTGCCAAAGACGGAATACAGCACAATATGCCTGCTTGCATACTCCACATTTGCCATATTATGGGGAAAAAGCAGCATAATCTTGGACACAGAATTCACATAGCCATTGCGTTCCAAAAAACTCGTACCCAGCATCAACAAGGACGGGATTGTGACCGCCAGACTGACAGATCGGGAAGCCGCAGAAACCAGCATCACAAAGGCGGAGAGAAACATCCAAAGCAGGTAGCCATCCCCCAAGGCAAGCAACTGTTTCTGGGAGAAGGTAAGATTGTAAATACTGTTCCAATATTTATAATTTGTTTGGATGGGGCAGTTCCCTCCATCGAATCCCATGCAGCTCAGAACCAGCAGATTAACCGTAAGCAGGATGCCCCAATAAACCACGGTTGTAAGCAGGAATCCTGCCGTCAGCTTTGCCAGGGTACCTCTCTTCCTGCCAAGTGCTGTGCTGAAGTAAACCGAATCCGCTTTCCACCGGAATTCATTGGCAAAAATACCGGATACCAGGAATGTGGCGAATATGCTGCCGTACAAAATGATGTAATAACTGACGCGGTACGCCATGTCCCAGCCTGTCGTGTAGTCCACTTCAAAGGGCGTCTCCAGGGATTCATAATTACGGATCAGATACTGTTTTTCTGCCTCTGAAAACCAGGAATATGCCACGCTGTTTTCATCGTACAGCCAATTTCTCAGCTGTGTCACCCGATTCTCATAGAAATTGGAAAGCTGTTTTTCATCCACTGTCTCCGTCAGATAATAATCTTCGTACTTCCAGATATAGTCCGACTTGAATGCCTGATTCATCAAAGAGCGAATGTGCTGCAGTCCCTGACATCGCTTAAACGCATAATCCGGGTCTTCCGGGTGGGCTTCCCCTTCACTTTCAGCCTGTTTCAATTCTGCCAACACCTTTTCCAGCAGCTCCTGGTCCAGGGTACCGGACCATTCCTTCTGCGCAGCACGGAGTTTTTGCATCGCGGCGTAACCAGTCTCCTGCTTCCCCTCGTCATTGACCCAAACTGCGCTTTCCGTTCCCCACATCACTTGGATGCAGAACCGTCCGGACATGAGCAGTAAAAGCAGCAGGGCGATCTGACAGCTTGGTCTTAGTAGGATCCTTTTGATCTCATACCATACCATTGCCATCTTCACCACCTGATCTTTCACCGAAGTAGGAAAGGAACACATCCTCCAGGGAGGTGTCCTCCGGGACGGCTCCCGACATAGGCGCATCCTTAGACAGAATCCGCAGTTGTGCGTGATCTGCCAAGGCCTTCACATTGGCCACCCGGTACTTCTGGTGACAGGCCAGCACCTGATCCTTTGGAACATCACAAATCCAGCTTCGGTTCGGACAGGAGGCAATAATCTCCTCCATGGTTCCCGTCACCACAAATCTTCCTTCCTGCATCAAAAGGATTTGACCTGCCACGGATTCCACATCCGAGACAATGTGAGTAGACAACAGCACGATCCGATCCGCAGCCAGCTCGCTGATGAGATTGCGAAAGCGAATTCGTTCGCTGGGGTCGAGACCAGCAGTGGGCTCGTCCAGTATCAGAATCTTGGGATCATTCAGTACCGCCTGAGCGATCCCAGCCCTGCGTTTCATACCGCCGGATAGGGATTTCATTTTCTTGCTTTTGAATTGGGTCATGCCCGTTAAGTGGAGCATCTCCCTGACTCGTGCCTTGGCCGCCGCCGGTTTGATGCCCTTTAGGGTGGAGATGTACATCAGGTAGTCCTGAACGGAAAAATCCGGGTAGGCGCCGAAGTCCTGAGGCAGATACCCCAACAGCTTTCGGTATTCCTTGTCCATCTTGAAAATATCTTCTCCATCCCATGTAATTTCACCGGACGTGGGATTCAGCAGAGTCGTAAGCATCCGCATCAAGGTGGTTTTACCTGCACCGTTGACACCTAAAAGGCCGTACACACCGCTGTGAAAGGTATAGTTTACTGCATCTACAGCCCGTGTCTTTCGAAAATCTTTTGTGAGATTGGTTATTTTCAGTTCCATTAACAATGATTCCTCCTAATGCTGACAATGTGGTACCTAGGTGGTATCAAAGCACACATCCTAACGGTTAGGTTCTCCCGGAAAATCTGGGAAATCATGTATGGACCAGGAATCAGATTGATTTAGATCTGGTTTGATATCTTCGGCGGAAAGAGTGGACATAATGGTTTCTCCACTGTCTGCCAGCCATCCAGTATCGAACCAAAAATCATAGACGTACTTTTCGCCAACATAGATATTATGTATATACTGATCTTTGTTGTCGTTTTGGATCATAAAGGTCATGTAAGATGGTAAATCAAAGCCAAAATCTAGGTGTCCTCCGCCGCTGATATAAGAATTGGACGGATACACGTCCGGCATGACCTGTTTTGCAATGTAATCCACGACACTCACTAATTCTTCCCAGCTTTCCGGTTCCTTTTCCAGCATCTCCTTAGGAATATCCACCAGCACAAATCCGCCGATCTGATGTCCACTCTTAATGAAATCAAACTGGCAATTCGATACACGCTGGCGGGTCAAGTCCACTTTCTTGTCCGATAGAGTCATGGTAATGCTATCCAGAACTTCCGGGTCTGCTTCCATATTCGGATCAGCCTTCACATAAATCCCCATGCTTCCTGGTGCATAGTCAAAGGTCACAGCAATATCCTGCTCCTGCGGAACCGTGTCCTGGGACTGCTCCGATTCCTCTTGTTGAGATGTACTCTGCTGTATTACATCAGGAGTATTGAGAGAGCCTGCATTCTCTTTGCTACATCCAGCAAGAATCGCCATGCAAGCAAAAATGAAGCAGAGCAAAAGAAATCTAAAACGCTTTTTCATAGTACGTCCCCCTTACATATCACTGTTGTTTAATTCCGTAGTGATATCGTCGGCGGAAACTGTTGCAATAATTTCAGCAATGGTTTCCTCGTCCACTAAACCGTAGTTAAACCAAACATCGTAGTTATATGTTTCTCCACGGAACAGGTAGTGGCAATAGTGAATTTGTTCACCACTACCGGTGAAAATTTCAATATATGCAAATTTATTGCCACCTGCGCAGATAAATTCGATTTCATTAGGATTTTCCTGGGACATAAGCTGCTCACCCAAAATGCCGGTGATCTTCAACGGATTGTCGCCGCGAGGTGAATCCAGCAATTCATTGGAAATATCCACAATAACGATTCCACCAACTTGCTTTTCGTTCTGGATGAAATCATGCTGGATATCGGAGACGGTTTCTCTGGTCATCCCTTCCGGAAGACTTACAGAGACATTGCTCAGTGCTTCCGGGGAAACATCAACACTAACCGTTGCATGGACAACTGCCCCTGTAGTATTTTCCTTTCCACAACCGGACAATACAATAAGAAATAACGTTGTGAGAAGTAAATAGAGCAAGAAAGTATGTTTACGCATTTTCAAACACCTCATAACTACGATATTTCATTTCCGGCCAGTCGCACAGCCAATAATTTCTTCCAATTTCGCTGACCACGGAATATGCAATATCCCATGTATACAAACGACAGAACAAGCAGCGTAGCCCAGGTCGGTACGGTGATTGCATTATAGATTTGCTCATCCTGAACAATGTCCCGCCACATTATTGCAAAGAGCAGGCACAGCACCAGTGAAAAACTTTGGTTTCCCACGCTTGGGCAATATAGACAAGTCAAGCAAATACAGCAAGTCACATTCATCGGCATCAAAAATTGCGTTACAAACTCCCAGAGGGACAGGCACTTTGATGCCGTTGTACCCAAACAAAACAGTGACAGCAAAAGAATATCTACTCCGGCAAATAGCACCAGCCGCGCCGAATAAACCTGCTGCAAAGTGTACATGGTGGTTGCTTCAACGTCCAAAGCGTTGTTGCTACTGTTTTTCCAAAGCTCAGGAATGACCAATATCACAAACAGCGGTGCCCCAATCCCAAGAACCTGCCGGATCATCTGCGCTTCTCCTAGGTGCCGGACATACCAGTACAAAACGCTTAATAGTACGGCCTGCATGATCCACCAGTATTTCTTTATAAATCGGCTTTGTAGATAGAGAAATTCCCAGATATCAAGGGGCTGCTCAAGCTGGGACATTTCCAGCTTCTGCATCGAACTTTGAATGGTCTGTAAAACCTTTTCTTCTCGTACTGGAATGTTTGGCTCCCTGAACAGCCCGCTACTCAGCAGCGGATCTTTTTTTACGTGTTTCATAATTCGTCCCCCTTTCCAAGAAAGATACGAAGCTGTTTTTTAGCTCGTTCCAATCTGCGCTGAACCACCGTTTGACTGATGCCTAGAATTTCTGCAATATCTTTCTGCGTTCGGTCACGGTAGTAATACAGGATTGTCACTTCCCGAAGTTCTATTGGCAAACGATTCAAGGCAGTACCAACATCCAGTTTTTCCTCAGCCAATGTGATGGGTTCCACAGACTGTTCAGGCATTTCCGACATTGGTATGTCTCTGCATTTCCTGTAATAGTCCCGGCAGAGATTGGCGGCGATGGTATACAGATAGTTTTTGGTTTTCCCGCGGTATTGATAGCGATTCAGGGTGCTGAAAAAATGTTCAAAGGTCTCCTGGGTTATATCTTCGGCATAATCTCGGTCTGAAATATGTAGATAGCAGTATCGAAGGATATCTGGATAATACTTTCGTACAAACCGCTCAACAGCCTGCTTGTCTCCATTTTTCATTTGATATAGGATAAGGAAATCTAGGTCCACGTTTCACCATCCTTTCTCGCTGTAGAAAGTACTTTCTAGTTGTATTAACGATTCAGAGTGCGAAAAAAACACACCCCAAAAGATTTTTTCAAAATTTGTTTGCTCTCAATGGGAGAGTATTATTTTCCTATTATGTCGCATTCGCCAGACAAATGCAAGGATGCGACAGAATCTAATGGGTATTTGCATTGCAAACGGAGGTCACAATCGTGGCCTCCGTTTGCTACCCGTATTATTCTGATAAACACTTTTCTCGGAGCCGCCTACACCGAGCTTCAATTTCTTCTTCCTCCTGCTCCGTCAGATCGTCCCGCTCGCCCCCAGTAAACTGTAATTCCAGATTGCTGGAATAATTGCCCAGCAAAGCATCCAGCATATCTTCCGGTGTTTCCAAAAGCTCCGCGCTGTACCACTGGTGTCTGTGTTCATCCCATCCTAGCAGCGTATAGCCGTGGCTGGTGGGAACAACCTCATACAGAGGGTCTCGCCGGAGTATATCTTCAAAGACTTGCAGGATTTTTTCAAAAGATAACATGGTTATTCCTCCTGATTTTTTAATCGTAAATCAGCTCTGATAATATCATTTCCTCTGCCTGCACCTACAATTCGTTCACCAACCTTACTTATTGCCGATTCCCAGCAGGAGGGTAGACAGAATACTTCTGCCCACCGCCATTATGTCGCGTTATCCACGAATACGCAAGGCTTATTGGGAAAGTTGAGTCAGTTTGAAATAATAATAACGAAACAGGTTGCCAAAGGCGAAAGTTAAGGATTACATACCTAGAAAGGAAAAGATATGGTAGCAAGCACAGCAAGTGAGTACCCATTTGCGAAATTTGTTATTGGGCAAATCCCAAACCCTTAGACGAAAACGGAGGCGATAGATGGCAGTCAGAAAGCGAAATATTCAAATCAAATTTTACGTCACGGCGGAGGAAAAACAGCTCATTGACGAGAAGCTGTCCCAGCTCCCGGCCAAGCGGATGGGGGCGTACCTTCGGAAGATGGCAATTGACGGATACATCATCAACCTGGACACCGCGAATATCAAAGCCTTTACCGGGGAGCTGGCCGCCATTGGGCGGAATATCAATCAGATTGCCCGGAGGGCAAACACCGGGGATTCTTTGTACCAGGCAGATATCCAGGAAATCCGGGAGAGGCTGGATGAAATATGGCAGTTACAAAGACGCATCCTATCAAGTCTACCCTAAAGGCCGCCATCGATTACATCTGCAACCCGGTCAAGACAGATGGTAGCCTGCTGATTTCTTCCTATGGCTGCTCTGCCGAAACAGCTGACATTGAATTTGCCTGGACCAGGCAGCACGCCATTGATAAGGGTGAGAATCTGGGCCGACACTTAATCCAGGCGTTCGCCCCCGGAGAGGTAACGCCGGAGGAGGCCCATCAAATCGGTTTGGAGCTGGCAAAGGAGATTCTGGATGGAAAATACGAGTTCGTCCTGACCACCCACATTGACCGTGGGCATATCCATAATCATGTGATCTGGAATGCCGTCAGCTTTGCGGATCACAGGCACTACCATTCCAACAAGCGCAGCTACTATGAGATTCGCCGCACCTCTGACCGGCTCTGCAAGGAGCATGGCCTGTCCGTCATCATTCCCGGGCAGGAGAAGGGCAAAAGCTACGTTGAGCATCAGGCGGTTAGGAACGGCACCAGCTATAAGGCGAAGCTGAAATCCGCCATTGACCGTCTGCTTCCCGCCTGTGCAGACCTGGAAGATCTCCTCCGTAGATTGCAGGAGGAAGGGTACGAAATCCGGCGTGGGAAGTACATTTCCTGTCGGGCCTCCAATCAGGAGCGGTTTACCCGGCTGAAAACCCTGGGTATCGATTACACGGAAGAAGCCCTTGCGGCCAGAATTGCAGGCCGCACCCGTCCCTCGAAGCGGCCAAAGGTGCGGGACGGCAGCATTCAGCGGATCGCCGTCATCCAGGGCAATCAAAGCCCCGGGCTGCAACACTGGGCGAAGCTCCAAAAGCTGAAAGAGGGCGCCAAAACCCTAAACTATCTGGCAGAGCATGGCATTGACAGCTATGAGGCACTGGATCGCAGTCTTGCGGAACTGAACGCTACTGTAGATGCTTCGCTTGCCTCCATTAAGGCGGTAGAGGCGAGAATTGCGGAGCTGAATCTAATCGCCAAATACGCCGCTACTTACAGGAAGTGCCGCCCGGTCTATAACCGCTACCGGAAATCGGAAGATAAGGAAAAGTTCCTTCGGGGACACGAAAGCGAGATCATCCTTTTTGAGGCCGCTGCTCGGGAGCTGAAACGGCTGGGGGCGGTCCCGCTGCCCACCGCTGAAAAGCTGGAATGCGAGCTGTCGGAACTGACTGTGCGGAAGGGTACTTTGTACGCACAGTACACCGCCGCCAAGCGGCAGGCGAAAGAGTACGATACCATCAAACGAAATCTGGACATTCTGCTCCCGCCGGAGCAGAGTATTACACAAGAATTAGAATAAACAAGGAGAGTACAATATGAACGAAAAGCCCGTTATCATCGTCACCGGGAAAGTGCCTAATATGCAGAGCTGGTATGAGGAAAAATGCAAACGTGCTTTGGAGGAACTGGCCCATCTGTCCGACACCATCCACCGTCCGGGAGATACCCCCAACCGTGGCTGGGCCACCAAGGAGGAAGAAATCAAAACGCACCTGTTCAACGCCGTGCGCCTGGTGCTGGTCCTGGCGAATGTGTCCTGCGGCCAGCGGAAAAGCGTGGGCAGCGAGGACGTTGGGCACATTGTGGATGAAGGATTCGCTGGGTATGAAAAAATCTGGGAAAAGTTTGCGGAATAGGCACTGTTCGCAGATTATTAGCGCCTCCCAAATCCACAGCTGATATAATGGATTCCGGGAGGCGATATACCATGACAAGAAAAGAAGCGGTCTTTCAGTTTTTCAGAAAGAGCATAGTGCCCGTAGTTAGTACGGCCTTGCTGGTGTGTATCTTCAAATCCGCCTGTATAAAGGATGGAGCGGTTGACTATCTGTGGCTTTGGATACTTTGCGGGCTGCCGTTTGGCCTCCATCGGATGTGGCTCTGGTTTGTACCAGGTGGTGGCTCCATGGGCGGCGGGGTTGCCCTGTTTGCACTGAACTTCATTATTGGCGGTATCATTGGTGGGCTTGTCCTAGGTTGGCGGTTAATCGTTGCAATCTGGTATGTACCTCTGACCGTTTATCGGTTGATTGGGAGATAAACGAAATGTGTATGATAATCGATTTGCCAGATTTGTTTTGCACAAACCAGTGAATTTATCTTGAAATAAGATTGTATAAAGGTTATAATTGTCATGGTTCTCGTGCTGGTATAACAAATCTTGTTTCGAGAGAAGGGTTGCATATGTCGTTAGACAGTCTTATAGCTAGTTCCCATAAGGAAATAGCCGGATCACGCACAAAGAATCGCCTGACTGTCCAAATAAGTTATGCAATCCAGCTAATTATGGACTTCTATACAACGGATTTCCTTATAATGATGGACTACATAGAGGATGTTTCTGTCATAAGAAATTCCGATAACCCTTCCTCGATTCATTTATATCAAATAAAGACGAAATCGTCGGATCAACAATACCAACTATCTGCTGTAATCAAAGATGAATGGTTTCAAAAGTTATACAGAAATTCTGCTAAGTATGGAGAATATGTTGATGGCGCATCTCTGGTATGCAATACGGGTATTGTGGTATCAGGCAAAGAAGTATTTCCAAATGAGAAAACCCGCTTAGATGATAAAGCAGTACAAATGAATGCCGCAAAAATCCGAACAGCAATAGCAAAAGATCTGAAAGTCAATGAATCGGAAGTAGATTTGTCAAAATTTTTCTTTGTTCGGTCTACGCTTTCTACAAAGGGACATAAAGCAGAGGTTGAATACCAATTTCAGAATTTTTTGCTTGAGCAGGATGCGGATTTACAAGTTGCAACAGCAAAATCTATTTTTTCCCTTCTGTATGACGAGCTTGACAAACGATTCAATGAAGAAGTCAATGAGGATTGCTCCGATATACAGGAGATTTTTAGTAAAAAAGGCCTTTCCGGTAAATGTATAAAAGAGATAATCGCTTGCGGTCTGGCAATTCAACTTCCAACACCAGATAAACTCTTCGCTGATTTCAATATTACATCAGTATCAGAGCGAAAACGGTATATGTCACAACATAGGCAAATAAAAATGGATATGTATTCCAACATTTCTTTGTTTGTTGTACTTAAAAAAACATTATTAAGCATTATCGAAGCCGAAAACATGAATGGTGTAGATGATATGCCGGGATTGCTGAAAGCTGTTTTTTCTAAAGCAGAGAATTGTGAGTCTATTCCTACGATTTACCAGGATGAGTATTATCTAAAAATGCTAATTATGATTCTTATTTATAAGTATTGCTATGGAGGTGAAGAAGCTTGAACTTGGTGGTGTCTGCGATTACAATGGTCGATTTGACAAACAAAGAGGCCAAACGTGTATATTTCTCTCCTGGAAAGAATTTAATTACAAGTGCGCATAACCATTTGGGAAAGTCTGTAGTAATGAAGTCCATATATTATACGCTTGGTGCAGAAGTTTACTACCCAACTCCCATAAAAAAACTTAATCTTCTCACCTATATCGACTTTTCCCTTAACGCACATCAGTATCGGGTTGCAAGATTAAAAAGCACATTTGTGTTGTACTGTGATGGCGATTTCAGAGGATGCTATTCGTCTGTAAACGAATTTGGTAATGAGTTAAGCACAATTTTTGATTTAGAAATAAATCTGGTTTCAAAGGATCAAGATGGTACAATAGTAAAATGCCCTCCTGCATTTTACTATATGCCATATTATGTCGATCAGGAAAATGGATGGTCAGTGAATTCTTTTTCGTTTGGCCGGATGACACAGTTCGACTTACCTCAAAGGAAGAATTGCTATTTCTTTCACCTTGGAGCATTAGATAGCAGCTATGTAGAAATTTCAAAGCGTCACAAAGCCAACAATCGGCAAATTGAAATTCTCACCCAGGAAACCCAAAAACTTCGGACTGTAATAGAAACACTCCAAGCCGGACTCGATGCAATAGAAATGTCTTTTGATACTGATTCCTTGGAGCGGGCTATCTCAGCTCGACAAAAAGAAATCAAAAAAGCCCTTGATGAATTAGCAAAAATCCGATTCGATTTATTGGAAGCTGAAGATGAGCTTGTTCAATTAACGCATGAAAAGGAACTCCTTTCAAAGTATATTAAGAAAAAGACTCCTGACACAGAATTATCAGCTAAGGATTTAATTGAATGTCCTCGTTGTGGAATGGTATTTGAACCAGCTCTCGCACAACGGCTTGAAAAAGTGTATTTACAGGAGTCTTTGCTGGAAGACTACGCCACTACTTCATCGCACCAAATCAACCTGGAAAAGAAGATTCAAAGACTGAGGGGAAAATTTGAAAGTAAACAACATAGACTTGCCGATTTTGAAAAGGGATTAGCATCAGATCGCGAATCTTACAATGCTTATGTAAAATCAAAGGCCACAAATCAACTGCTAAAAGAATACTGGGATCAGATTAGTCACAATACAGCAGAAATCGATCGACTTCGCCGGGACAATGGAGAAATTAATAAGCAGTTGGCAGTTTATTCTCAAGGAAAAGAGCAAACAAATACAAAATACCAAGAGAATTTTACTCGATTGCTTGGTAGCCTTGATATTCCTTCCGAACAAGTTGAGGAAAATAGCGAACCTGGTTCGCACCTCGTGGCAAGTGGAGCATATGGGCCACGCTGTAAAATTGCGCAAATACTTGCGTTTGTTGAAACACAGCAATCAACAGCACCGAAGTTGATAGCATTTCCCATCGTTATTGACTCACCCAATGTGCTGGAGCAAGATGATGAACACTTGGACTCCATTATCCGTACGCTACTCACATGGGGCAAAACAGATAACCAGATTATTGTTGCATCTATTCAGGGGAAGGCAATAGCCTCCACGATTGACGATGTAAACATAATTACTCTTTCAAACCCCAAAAATCATTTGTTTAATGCGGATGAGTATATTGCATATGAAGAAGAGATAACTGAAATTTTTACACAATTCTAGTCTAACAAATGCAAACAACGGGCGTGCAGCCCTCGGAGAACCGGGGAACTGCACGCCCGCTGTTATTATACGGAAGTGTTGGAAATCGAATGTTTTCTTTCTCTCAGTCTGCGAGAGAATGGGCGTGGGAAATCATAAGGGGCGGCCTTTTATCTGCCAATATAGGGAAAGAAATGGCGCTTTTTCAACCCATATCGCTACACTTATCAGAACGCCGGGAAAGGTACCGGGGACAGGCAAGCTGCTTTACCCGGAAGCTCTGCTTGCAGCCATATGCACAGTGCTGACAAAGTGGATGATACTGCCGCCTCCCGTTCCCACCCAGGAAGAACGCCCATTCCAGATGCCATTTCTTGCTTCGGCTCATCGTTCCTCCCGTTCCGGTGCGTTCCGGTTGGGGGTATCCACCTTCGGCTGTTTGTCACACTCCTGCCGGGCGGTTTCCAATCTGTCCCGGATGGATGGGCGTTCCAAATCCCTGGGGTCAGCCGCTACCGCAAAGGCACGGGTGCCGTTGCCCATGATTAGGAAACGCCGGTCATCGGAATGGTGGTGGACACCGTAGCCCAGGGCCTCCATCTGCTTCTGGCTCAAAGAGGTTACTGTGAAGTTACCCCTGGGGGTCTGCACATGGCCTCCGGTTTCAAATTTGTCCGGGAGATAGGCTTTCTCCTGGGCCTGCTCCGGGACGGGCAGCACCACCAGCTTGCCGTCCCTGGGGACGAACAGCTCCGGCGTTCGGAACTGTTCTGTGTACTTCTGGATCAGCTCTGGGGGTAGAGATGTGAAGTCCTCCTCACCCAGACCGACAACCAGAAATGTACCGGCCACAATATCGTAGAGGCTGCCCGTATCATCCCGCAGGCCACGGTTCAGGTCCATGCCCATCAGCTTCCCCTCGTCATTGCAAATAAGCGCCACAGGGTCATCGTATGGATAAATGGCCTGGAATGCTCCACTGACTTCTGCCTGCATAGATTTGTAGCCAGGCTCGATTTGTCTTACATAGGGCTCCTTCAACGGCTCCACAACCAGAACGGTCATTTTCTCCGGCTCCCCATAGACGGCCCGGGCCTGTTCCACAATATCCGCCGGGGTCTGCTCATAGGCTGCCGCCGTAGCAGCGTACTCCCGCTCTGCCTTTTCCGCAAAGGCCAGCATTTCATCAATGCGGGATTTGTCTGGGTTTTCAATGCCTTCCTGAACAGTTGCTGGGTCAAAATCCAGCCATTCCTCATAGCCGGTGGCCTCCTTGAATTTCTCCAATTCAAAGGGAAGATAGTCTGTAGCTTTCTGACCCAGGGCTTCCAGTTTCTCGCTGTAATCCGCGATTCGTCCCGCAAGAAGTTTCTCCTGGATATTCGGCCATGCTTGTTGCGCGTCGGGGAAAGCGGCGGCGTACTGGGGATCTCCCTGCCGGAAAAGAGCGTCCATATCATAGGCAATATCAGCTGCCCACTCCTCAATTTCTTCCTTGGAAAGATCTCCTTCGGGAACGGACATGACCCGGTACTCCTCCGGGATATTCTCCGGGTTGCCATTGTAAATCTCCACGAAAGAATCCCCGGTATCCCGGACATAGCCGTAGTCGGTGAACTGACCGTCCTCGTCTAACGCCACATCCCGCCCATAGGCTTCATAATCAATGTAGTTTTCCAGATAGTCCGGTACCTGCATAGCTTCCAGCTCATAGATATAGTACCGGCCCAGGTCGTCATAGTCAGTGATATTCGGATTCACCTCATAGCAATCCAGGTTCTCTGTCAGGTTTATCATGTCCCGCAGGCTGCCGCCGTGGTCGCCCACTGACATGGCCGCCTGGAACTGCTCGTATTCGCTCTGGCTCATTTCATCCAGCTTGGAAGCAAGATAATTCAGCTCGTCCAGATTGACGTATTCTCCCAGCTTGTCATACAGGCCGTCCACATAGCAGTCGTAGTCCGTAATAAACCATTCCTCATAGGCGTATCCGAAATCGTCCTTCTGGCCGATGCCGATACTGTCCATGGCGGCCTTGATTTCTTCCGCTGTGGTGGGGAACTTCACCCATTCGCCTATCAGCTCGCCCTCATTGTATTTGCCGAGGTTCGTAATGAAAGCGGCGAAGGGATAATCCCGGTTATATTCATATGTAGGCATCCTGCCGCCTCCTTACCGCTCCGGCCCGGTGTGGCTGATGTTCTTCTCCGGGGCCGCCTGGGCGGCGCATTCCTCCTTTGCGGCGTTGAGCCGGTCACAGAGGGAGGGGCGCTTTTCCAGCTTCGCCCGAAGAATGCTGTCCAGATCCCGATTTGACAGGTCCGCCAAATTATCCTGGGGCACCTGGAACATGACGGTGCGCTCCCCGACCTGGGCGTAGACTTCAATGGTCTGGAAGCGGCGATTATACTTGTTCGCCAAATCGTCCGGCAAAGAAACGATTTTGTCCCCATCCATGCCGGCAACCAGAAAGGTGCCGGCAATTACGTCATAGACCTGGCCACGGCCATTGTATAAGGCTCGGTTCCATTCCAGACCGGATTCTCTGCCGTCGTCCCGGCAAAGCACGGCCACCTCCGGCCCGAAGGGGTGGGTAACGGAGTAATCGCCGCTCAGGATGCTATGGAAATCGCCTTCTTCCACCTCTTGCAGGCAGGGTGTTTTCCGTGGCTCCACCACAAGTACCTGGATGGTTTGGGGTTGGTCGTCCAGGGCAGGGTCATAGGCGGTGAGCTTTTTATAGTCCTGTAGGTCAGAATAGAGGGCGTCCTGTTCCGTCTGGCCCAGGTCCTTCAGCCTGGATTCCAGAAAAGCAACTTTTCCATCTGTCAGCCAGTCATAGAAGGCGGCCACCTGGGACCGTGTCTGTGGGTATTTTTCGGCGTAGCCCTTGTCAAAATCCCGGAAAAAGCTGTCGCATTGAATCGCCAGATCCTCCGCCCAGTCCTTCTTTTCCTCGGCGGTCAGCAGAAGCAGCTCCGGGGTGAACACAACATAGCCTGCCGGGATCGTCTCCGGGTTGCCGTCGTAAAACTCCGCAAAGGGGGAGCTGGTGGGAGAGATATAGCACTCGTCCTCAATGGAGCCGCCCTCGGATTCCGCAACGTCCCGCCCAAACGCCTCATAGTCAATGTAGTCCTCCAAGGCCCGGAGGGTGGAATAGTCGTAGGTGTCCCGCTCATGGAGGACATACTGAGCCAAATCTTCGTAGTCCTGGATGTTCGGCGCAACATCGTAGCAATCCAGATTTTCTGTCAGGTTGATCAGATCCTGGATGGTGTCACAATGTCTGTCCGTATCCACGATGGCCTGGTAGGAACCGAACTCTCCGTCCGTCAGAGCTTCCAGGGCAGCCGCCAGGTAGTTTAGCTCGTTGATATCCGTACAGTCCTCCACAGCGGCGGCGTTGTAAAGGTGGCAGTCCACCTCACCCAGATACCAGCCCTGCCTGTCCCCGCCGATATTTTGCAGCAGCTCCCGAAGCGTCTGCTGTGTGGTGGGCAGCTCCAACCACTGCTCCCGCTCCGGCTCCTCTTGGTTGACGATGCGGACAGAAATGGGGAAAAGAAACCCATCATACCGTTTTTCCAAATCGTGACCTCCTTATTTTTTCTTTTGAAATTCCAGCTTGTAGTGAACATATTTTTCGCCGGTGTCATCCAGCAGCACCGCGGCATCGTAGGTGACGCCTTTCTTTTCAGACCACATACCCTTGACGAGAATCCGCCTCTTTTTCAGAAGGTCAGCGGCCATTTTGGCGGTCAGGACCTTCTTCCGGGAGGTCCAGAAGCGGTCATCCTTCCAGAGAACAAAGCCGCAGGAACGATCCGAACAGGCAAAGTTCTTTTTGCCCTCATAGACGGGCTTCCCACAGCGGGGGCAGACACCCACGTTTTCCCGCTCCGGGGCAAACAGCGTCTGGCCTTCCTCGGATACCCGGGAATGGTCGGATATGAGAGTCCGCACCATGTCCCGGATGCCGTCCAGGAAGGTATCCGGGGAGGCGGCACCCTTAGCAATCTCTGTAAGCTGCTGTTCCCATTCGGCTGTCAGCATGGGAGAGGTCAGGGACTCCGGGAGAATGGAGATCAGATTGATGCCATCCTGGGTAGGCACTAAGTGCTTGCCTTTGCGCTCCACGAAACCGGCAGACACCAGCTTTTCGATGATAGCCGCTCTGGTAGCAGGAGTTCCCAGGCCCTTCCGTTCGGTAGCTTCTGGGATGTCCTCCTTCCCGGCGTTTTCCATGGCAGACAGGAGGGTATCTTCTGTAAAAGGCTTGGGCGGCTGGGTGAAGCGTTCGGCCACGGATACCTCTGCGTTATCCAAATTCTGCCCTTCGGTGAAGTCTGGAAATGTGCTGTCGTCCTCGTTCAAGGGCTTTTCCTTCAAAGAAGTACGGAAAATGCGGTCAATTTCCTGCCAACCCTCGGAAAGAATCCGCTTGCCCTTTGCGGTAAATGATTGCCCACCGCAATCAAAGGTGGCTGTGACCGCCTCATACATATACGGCTCTGCCGCCGCACACAACAGTTTGCAGCAGATCAGAAGCAGAAGATTCCGTTCACCAACAGGCAGGGCGTGAACATCTGCCTTTTCCAGCTCCATTGTGGGAATAATGGCGTGGTGGTCGGATACATCCTTGTCGGAAATCATGGCCTCCACCAGCGGGAAGAAGTTGCTGCAGCTATCGAAAGGCAGCAACTTTGCGGCAAGGTGGATTACGCAGGATGCCGTTTCAGCCATATCAGAAGTCAGATATCGACTGTCCGTCCGAGGATAAGTCAGCAGTTTCTTCTCATAAAGGCTCTGGGCGTAGTCCAACGTCTGCTTTGCGGTATACCCCAACAGCCGGTTCGCCTCCCGCTGCAAGGTGGTGAGGTCATAGAGCTTCGGCGGCTGTTCCTTCTTCTGTTCTCGTGTGACGGAGATACAGATAGCGGCGGCCCCCTTACAGGCCGCCGCTGCCCGCTCTGCTTCCGTAGAATCGGGAAACTTTTCCGACACCGCTTCGGCTCCGTTCACTTCCAACCGCAGAACATAGTATTTCTCCTTCTGGAATTGAGAAATTTTCCGTTCCCGGTCCACCAGCATTGCCAGAGTAGGTGTCTGCACCCGGCCCACGTTCAAGGTGCGGTGGTAGAGGACGGAGAATAGCCGGGTGGCGTTGATGCCCACCAGCCAATCCGCTTTCTGGCGGCAAAGGGTGCTCTGGTACAGGGCCTCATAGTCCTCGCTGGGGCGCAGGTCCGAAAAGCCCTCCCGGATGGCGCTGTCCTCCATGGAAGAAACCCAGAGTCGAAGGACCGGCTTGCGGCACCCAGCCATTTCATACACCAGCCGGAAGATAAGCTCCCCCTCCCGGCCAGCATCGCAGGCGTTGACGATGGTGTCTACGTCAGGACGATCCATAAGGGCACGGAGATTTTCAAAGGCGGCCTCCTTGCCGGGAGCCAGCACATAGCGGAAGGGTTCCGGCAGGATGGGCAGGTCCTCGAAGTGCCATTTTCGGAAACGGGGATCATACCCGGCGGCATCCATGGGGGATACCAGGTGGCCGACGCACCAGGAAACCAGCAAATCGTTCCCCTCATAAAAGCTGTCAGCCCTGGATGTAGCACCCAGGGCTGACGCAATGGAAGCGGCAACGCTTCTTTTTTCAGCGATAATCAGTCTCATTCCTCGTCCTCATTCAGATATTCTTCGTCCTCCAAATCAAAATCGTCCAGATCCGAAGGGACATTCTTTTTCTGCTTGGGCTTCACCACCACGAAATAGTACCCGGCACCGCCGCCCACGGCCAGGAGCAGCACCAGCATAAATAGGGTGCTTCCGGCGGAATTGTCTTTCTGCTGGACAGGCTCCGTGGCCGCCGGCTTCGTCTCCTTACCGGCACACTTTGTCATGCTGGTCATGCACAGTTCACAGGATGTATTGATGTTTCCGGCCGTGCATTTTTCGGTACAGGAGCAGACAATGGGCGTTGTGGGAAGCTGTTCCTCGTCGATCAGATCCAGCAGGTCCGCCTCGTCCACCTGGTTCAGAAAATGAACGGTATTCTCGCCGCTGGCCGCCCGGTCAATGATGATGTAGAAATAGTGGCCGCCCTTGGATTTGACGGTGATAAACTGCTTGTCCGCGTCCCCGTGAATGTCGTCCACAATGGTCATGTTTCCGTCCGGGGTCAGCACATTGTCGTTGTGTTCCGGCTCCGAAATCTCCGAATCGCCGCTGGGGTCGTCCCCAGTGGCGAAGGCCGTCACGGAAAGACTGCCTACCAAAAGCACCAGGAGCAGAAACGTGGTCAGGAGCCGAAAAACTTTAGATTTCATCGGTATCATCCTCCATTTCAGAATCATCTTCCTGTTCCAATGCCGCCCGCATTTCCTCGGGCAGGACGATCTGCCCACTGGCGTAGGCCCGCAGGAATGCCGTCAGCTCCCGGTTATCCATCTTCACCGCTTTTACCATGCGGACGATTTCTAGATTTTCCTCCTCCGTCAGTTGAGTTTCCAGGGTGCGGAGCTTCGTCTGAAGCTGGGAAATCTTCTCCTTGGTCTTTGCGATATCCTTTCGGATCTTGTCAGTTGTTGCCATAAATTATCCTCCATTTTTATTGATAGGGTGGTCTGGCAAAGGCGTAAAAGTGCGCCTGCCAGTAGGTCGTATTGATATCCACATAGCGGATGGGATCTCCGCAATGCAGCATTTTCCCGGCACCCACATACAGCCCCACGTGGGAGATTCCGGGGGTATCATAGGTGCCCTTGAAAAAGACAAGGTCGCCGGGCCGGGCGTTGGATTTAGCCACGGGAGTACACAGGGTATATAGCCCCTGGGCGCTGGTGCGCCCCACATTCCACACGCCGCTGTTTCGCATGGACCAGCAGATAAAGCCGGAGCAGTCAAAAGAGGTATTGGGATTGCTGCCGCCCCAGACGTAGGGCATCCCGATATACTTTTCCGCTTCCGTAATGAGCGCGGAAAAAGTTTCGTCCGCCAGCACCTCACTGGGGATCTCGTACTTGGGCGGTGTCTCGGAATATTTGCCTACATAGAACGAATTGGGGAACAGATCTTCCCGGTTGCCCAGGGTTGCCATATAGGCGGCGTACATACTCAGCTCCTTCTCACCCAGAATCTCCACAGGGATATGAGAGAGATTACGGTTTTTCAGGGTCACGGTGCAGATGGTGTAGGTGTAGGGCACCTCCACTTCCACCTCATAATCCTCCATAATGGGCTGACCTTTCTTATCCAGCAGGACCTTTCCGGTTTTCGGGTCACGCATGGGCCGCTGTTCAATCTCCGTTTCCGTTCGGTAGCGGGTTTCGGTTTCCACTGTTTCTGTCAGGATGTATTGCAGACCGAACAGGTGGTTCAAATCGTTCTGTACCTGGTCTATGGTAAAGAGTCCATCGTGGAGTGCGGAGAGAAGGGAGATCAGCACATAGGGGTCATGCTCGATGGGGTCCAGTTCAAAATGGTATTCATCGTAGCTGTGGGTGATTTCGTAATTCTGTAATCTGTTCTGTAGTTCTGCCTCCATGGTGCGGTAGGCACTTTCAGCGTCCAGCATGTCCTTATCTTCTGACAGATAGGACGTGCTTATAAAGCTGCCGATGCCGGAACCAGCCATTACAGAGCAAGAGGAAACCCCACCTATCAGGAACAAGAGCAGTAGCCCAATGCCTAGAATGACCACCAGATAGCCTTTTGACTGCTTAACTTTCTGGACAAATTCCTGTAGGGAACTTTTTATGCCGCCAAAGCCTTTACCTGTAGATTTCGCCGTTCTTTGCGCCTGCCGCACCCGCTGGATGTACTGGCGCTGGATACGTTTTTTCTGCAAATACCGGGAGACCGGGTTAGAACCGGCATTATCGGGATTCTCCTGTACCGCTTTCTGGTAGGTAAATTCCGCGTTTGCCCGGTCAAAAGCCCGCTGGGCTTTTTCAGCATCCCGCCATGGCTTTTGACGCTGGTGCTCCGCCGCCTGCCGGATGCTGTGTTCTCCCAATTGCAGCCCACGTTCCGCCAGTTCCTCGCCCTTATGTCCGGCCTCCACACCCACATTTTCCTGTTCGACCTTGTGGACTTCGCTGTGGATTTCCTGCCCAAACTGCTGCAACGGCATACGGAGCGGGTCATGGCGCAGTTTGGGATTAGGCGGTCTGTCCACATCCTGATAAGTAAGGACAGTTTTTGCCCTTCCGGTGGCCTCGTCATAAATCCGCTGCCGTACCTTTTTTCGTTGCTTCGGAATGCTTTCTTTCGCAGCGTCCAGCCTGTCCGCCGCGGCGTTGGAGCGGTGGATAGCATCTGCCAGCGTCGGATTCTCCAAATCCTCCTGGGAAAATTGGAGCCGGGAGGATTGATGCTTTTCGCTCCCAACATCCGTTTCCAGCGTTCTGCTGCTGATGTTCTCCACTCCTCCTGTGGATAGATTTTCCGCTACCGCGCCGTCCTTGGTCATCTTCTGGACCACCTTTGCCCGGGCTTTTCGCTGGTCTATGGCTGTTCACCTGCCTTCCCATAAGGGCACTCATCGCCGCACAACCCCTGTTCGATTTTGGAAATGTAGTGGAAAATGGGATACGCCTGGGGTGGGCAGACGGCGTTGCCCAGAGTTTTCAGCCGCAGCACCCGGTTCTCCATGCGCTGGGTCATGCGGGGGATTCCCTCCGGCTCTTTGTCCCAGAGGATATGTCCGTCCATCCGAGGGGGAAGCCCATGAGCCATTCCACCCAATCCGGGTTCAGGGCCGCATCCGGGCTGGCGTTGGGGGTCAGGTAGTACACCGCCGCCGACAGGCTCAAGCTCCAGATGGCCCCGCTCCTGTTCCGCTTGCGGAAGATCCCGCCCTCCGACAGAAACACATCCAGGTTTTGCGCATCCCGGTTGGTCGCTGAATCGGAGGCAAGGGGTGTGGGAAACATCAGCCGCGAGGATAAAAGTTCGCTGGCGCTCATGCCATGCGCCGACACCGCAAGCCGGAAATACGAATGGGAGAACAGCGTATCCCGCTTTTGCCAGGTCAAAAATCGTTTTGTCGAGGCCCATATCGAGGAAGCCAGCAACATTTTCCCCAAGCACCCAATGGGGCCGCAGTTCGGCAATGACCCGGCACATTTCCGGCCACAGGTAGCGGGTATCCGCGAAGCCCTTTCGCCGTCCGGCTGTGGAGAAGGGCTGGCAGGGAAAGCCCCCGGAGATAACGGTGACGGTTTCAAGTCCAGTTCGTTCAAAGAACGCCTCCTTCGTAAACGCAGTAATGTCCCGGAACCGGGGCACATTAGGCCACCTGGCTTCCAGGACAGAATAGGGAAAGTCCGCCCATTCGCATTGGCAGACGGTTTCAAACCCGGCGGCCTCCGCCGCCAGATCCAGGCCGCCGATACCAGAGAACAGGCTGACATGGGTTAATTTATTCTTGATTTTTGTGATCCACCTCCTGATTTTGGGTATAAGAAAACCCGCTTCGTTGGAAGCGGGCTTAATCTGTTAATCATCGTAAACGTAGCCACACTGTGGACATACATTTTCATATATTGAATAACCGGAATAATGACATCGAGGACATACAGTGTGTGTAAGTCGAGCCGAAGCATCATTTAATTGTCGAATGATTTCAGGATGAGCTTTTTCCACAAAAGCGATATACTTATCACTGACAATTTCACCATGTACTCCGCGATTAGCAATTTTTATCACTTGATTAATCAAGTCAACAGTTGCACCGGACACGATCTCTGTACGGTTCAGATAACGTACCATTTGCATTATTGATACTCTGTCGGAAAATCCAAGTTTCTCACACAATTCACGCAATTCTGTCTCAATGCCCAAACGGACCTTAAAAAGATAAACGCTTTTATCCGTGCTATCAATTTCTGGCCTATTGACCGGAGTAGTCGAATCGCCATTCTGTTCACCATGGAGCGGTTGGAGTAATTCGGTCATCTGCTGTTCAGTAGGCAAAGGTGAATATGCCAAACTTATATTCGTTGAATTTGAAGCTGTAGCATTTGACATTTGAATTTGTGACTGTATACTTTGCAGAATACCCTTCACTTCTTCGGTGGCCTTTTCAACCTCTTTTTTAACTTCCTTTTTTACTTTTATTCCGAGGAATTCCATCTCCGAAAAAAGAGGAAGCAGTAACAGCAAAAGCCATAGCAGAAAAATCAGGTTACGTGCATTTATTGGATTCAGCTCATAGATATCAAACCGATAATACGCGAGATATGCGGTGCTGATACATAAGAGAATGATGTACCAGCATTTGGGCTTAACAAACTCCCACACTTTTTTCAAAAAAGACTTCATCAGAGTATACCCCAATCATCGTAGCGTTTTCTGATACTATACCATCTCTTTCAACATAAGGAAAGGTCTTTTCTAATAATTTCAATGAATTATTCCAAAACTCGCTGGCAGTAGACTAGATACCGCTGCTTTCCTCCACTCGCATAAGGATGACAGGTGAGCAGCGTCACCATATCCTGCCCCGGCTGAATAAGGATGTTTTCAATCTCGTGAGGTTCAATGATTTTTGTCCCCACCACCCGATACCGTAGGTGTTCCCACAGATTGGTGATGACCACCTCGTCCCCAATGGACAGCTCCGTTATGTAGCGAAAATAGGCCGCGCCGCCCCAGCCCCGGTGGCCCGCAATGACGGCGTTGGTGTTGGTACCGCCAATAGGGATACTTGCGCCGGAGAGGACGGCGGTGCCCTTCGCCATGTTTTCATCCGTAGCACCCAGGTACATGGGCATTTCCAGATTCAGCTTTGGAATGGAAATAACACCAAAGGTTTCATCCGGCAGGCCATAGTCTGTCAGGGTGAATAGAGCGGCCTGGTATGCATCAGCTTCCGAAAGCATGGTCTGACCATCTGCGTAAATCTGCTGATTGTAAGCTGTCATGGACTCCCATAGCTCCGGGTATAGCCGGGATTCTTTTGGCTCTGTTGAGGGGATAATGGCAGTGGGAATGTCCTGATCCGGGTCATCCTCCAAGCGTGCCAGAAAGCTATCTACTTCCCATCCCATCCTTCGATCCACCACCGCACCTTGAATGGATGGATAGAGTACCAGAAAGAGGCCAGCCAGGAAAAGCA
>CAKTJC010000004.1 GCA_934567355.1 uncultured Oscillospiraceae bacterium | reverse complement strand
CCACCTTTGTTTGATGGCTCTATTATACCATATCCGGCAGCGGGATGGTAGCTTTGATTAAATCAGAGGTTACTTAGGAATAGCGGTAGAAATCGCGAAACAATCGTGATTTCTACCGCTAAATTATTATAACTGTTTTCTAAAAAATCTATTTTGCAACAGTCCCATTTATGTCCTCTTCCCTGTCACGCATTCTGGTTCAATAAAAAAATGAATGCGCAAACCAAAAGCATTGCAAGGATGTGCCTACGGCTTGTTTGCTCCTTGAAAAACAGAATAGAGACTAACGTCGAGAGTACCAATCCTCCAGCCGAAATAATTGGTATCACAAGGGCAGCAGAGAAGATTTCTAAACATCTTAGATTCAGATAGCTGTATAAAAGGTTCGCAGCACCCATAGTAATTCCGCAAAAGAACTCTTGCCAGCGAATACTAAGCGCTGTTTTTTTATGCCGAACATCCGACGCAACATTGATCCCCGCCGCAAGAAACGCCACCAGGAACGCAATCGCCAGGAATACATTTTTATACATATCCAAGGCATACTTTGCATAGAACTTATTGCATACACCAACCATAACGTTTAGAACACAGACAATAACAAGTTGCATTGGAGATTTGATGCATATCTTCTGGTTATTGCAAGTCATGAGCAGTACTGATAAAACAATTCCCGCCATAGCAATCCACTGCACCTTTGATATCTGTTCATCGAAAAAAGCAAAAGCAACAATAACGCTGGCAACCAGCCCCATCTGTGTAAAGAACGAGGAAATACCCATACCATTGACGGAAATATTTCTCTGAGAACTGTACAGACTAAAATAGAAAATGAAACCGGAGAGAATCCCCAGCATGAGCGTTATTCCTGCCGTAGAAGGAAGTGACTTTTCCATCATAAGATTCGAAAAATCACACTGTGGTAGATAGGAAAAAACAGAAAACAAGTCACTTTTTGCCGCAATCACTGTTGAAATTGTTACAGTAACCGCATAGTTAAGGAGAAGAACCACCCTGGAGTCGAGCTTCTTCACATGACACAGTTTCCATGTAAAGGGAATATAGCATTGAACAAGAAGCGTCAGAAAAATGTACACAGGCCAACCGCCCCCATTAACGCATTCCCTTTTCAAAAGGTTGGCCAGCAGCCTTTGGCCCATGAATTCCCTTCTTGGAGAAGAGGAATACCAAAAGCGTAACAACGTAGGGAATCATCTTGAAGTAATATGTAGACACGCCAAGTTGGCTAAGTGCCGGAATTGTGGAATAGGCCGCTGCCAACGTTGAAAAAGCGCCAAAAATAAATGAGAACACCACAATTTTCCCTGTATTCCACTGTCCGAGCATCAAAACTGTCAACGCAACATATCCATATCCGTAAACATTGCAGGTAAAGCCAGTTGCATTTGGAATTACATATATTAACCCCCCGAGGCCTGCCAATGCACCAGAAATCAGGACGCCGATATAGCGTATCTGCAAAACATTAATGCCCACCGAATCCGGTGCTTGTGGATGCTCTCCGCAGGCTCTCAGGCGAAGGCCGAAACGGGTCTTCTGCAGCGTAAACGCAACCAGTGCTGCGATCGCAAAACCAATAAAGGTTGAAATATAAAATCTTGTAAAAAATATATCGCCCAAAACAGGTATATCCGTCAAAACAGGAACCTGTTCAATCAGAAAGGTATTAGAAAAAGGGATAATCGATTGTCCAAGGATAATACGCGCTACAAAAACGGCAAACGACGGCGCAAAGGTGTTGATGGCAATGCCGGAAATGATCTGATTTGCGCGAAGCGTGATACTGGCAAAAGCATGAATTACAGACACGATCATTCCGCCGGCCATCGCAATGAACATTGCCAATACAAGCTGGAGCTGTCCGCTGAGAATCCCGGATGTTTTGTTGATAAAAATCACGCTGCAAAAAGCACCAATTACCATCATTCCCTCTAGCCCAATGTTGACGACACCTCCCTTTTCGGAAACCAGGCCGGCAAGCGCGACGATCATCAATGGAATTGCAAAATTAAACGTTTGTCTTAGCAAAAAGAAGAGCATCTCCATTTTATTTCCCCTCCTGAATGTGGTGCAGGTTTTTACTCATTTTCCATCTTTCCAGGACCTTTTGCGCCAAAAATGATAGAGCACTGAAGTAGAAAATTATGGAAGTGATCATGCTTACGGTCTCCGTTGGGAATCCGTACGACTGAATCATTGTACCACCGACCGTAATCCACGCCATAAAGAAAGCAATAAAAATCACGCCTATGGGGTTTTTCCCAGCAAGAAGTGCAATCGGTATGGCATATCCTGCATCACTGGAGACACGATCAGCAATCATAATTGTTTTCGTGGTCGAAGAGAGGAAGAAAACGCCCCCGGCAAATCCCGCAAGAAGGCCGCTTATGAGCATTACCAGCATAATATTTTTCTTTTCAGCCACACCGGCATATCTTGCTGCCTGAAGGTTTTTACCGCTTGCGCGCAAACCAAAGCCAAAAGAACTCTTATATACGATCACATAAACAATAGCCACCGTTATTAAAGCAATTAACAATGCCGATGAGGCATTAGATCCTGGAAAGACCTTATCAAGACCCATACTCGGCAAGGTAGCATCCTTTGAAATATATTTTGACGATGTTGTTATTGGCTGATAAAAATGCTTAGTAATTACTTCGTTGCACAAAAAAACGGAAATATAATTCATCATTATTCCGGGAACGACCTCGCTAGCTCCCCAATATGCCTTAAGAATACCAGGAATTATCGACCAAAGCATACCCGCAGCCGCAGCGGCAAACAGCGCTACGACCCAACGGATGGAGCCGGGAATCCATGTTGCAAGACCGGCAATCAATACCGCCACCAGGGAGCCAACTGCAAATTGGCCGTTAATGCCCATATTAAAAATACCTGTCTGAAAAGAAAAAGCTGCAGATACTCCAAGGATCATGTACGGTGCAGTATAGTACAAAACCTGGCCTATCCCCTTTAACCCCAAGGACACCCCGCCACTCATCAATTCTACGAATGCCCTCGGTGCATTCTTGGGGTTAAAAGCAAACATCACCACAAAGCTGATCAGCAGTGCCGAAGCGATTGCAATAATTGTTGACAAGCAAGCCTCTAATGCCCTGCCAAATCTCAATTTAACCTTTTCATTCATACAGACACACTCCTTTTTGCGCCAGCCATATAAAGCCCAAGCTCCTGTATGGACACCTCTTTTGGTCTCACATCTGCAACGATTTCACCGGAATGCATAACCAAAATACGATCTGACACCTCCATCACTTCATCCAGTTCAAGAGATACAAGCAGGACAGCCTTTCCGCTGTCTCTCTCTTTCACTAGCTGCTCGTGAATGAATCTAGCCGCCCCAATATCCAAACCGCGGGTTGGCTGAACCGCAATCAAAAGGTCGTGCGCACGTGAAATTTCCCGGGCAAGAATTATTTTCTGCTGATTTCCGCCGGACATGCTCCGTACATTTGTGAGGGTTCCATTGGCACAACGAATATCATATTCTCGAATCATTTCCTCTGCATAATCCTCAATGGCTTTTGCGCGCAAGAATCCATGAGATGAAAATTCCGGCGTGAAATAAGTCTGAAGGATCATATTCTCGTCCAAATTAAAATCCAGCACCAAACCATGCTTGTGACGATCTTCCGGGATATGCGATACTCCGTGAGTATTACGATAACGAATTCCTTTACCTGTTATCCTCTCTCCATCGAGGCTAATATCTCCTTTGCTTTCAATCATTCCTGCCAGCGCAAGCACCATTTCTGATTGTCCATTGTTGTCAATGCCCGCAATACATGTAATTTCCCCTGCACGCGCTTCAAAAGAGACGTTATTTACCTTTTTAGTTCCCGTTACGGGATCCATCACTACCAGATTATGAACAGAAAGTATCGCATCGCCCGGGTGCGCAGGCTTTTTATCGATAGACAAATTTAGCTTTCTGCCAACCATCATCTCGGACATTTCTTCCATCGTTGTGGATGCCACGTCCACGGTTCCAATACACTTTCCAAGGCGCAATACTGTACAACGATCTGCAATCTGCTTAATTTCCTTCAGCTTATGAGAGATAAAAATAATTGATTTTCCTCGAGCCGACAGATTTTTCGTAACCTTCATAAGCTCGTCGATTTCCTGAGGGGTCAATACTGCAGTGGGCTCATCAAAAATCAGAATGTTATTGTCCCGATACAGCATTTTCAAAATCTCGACTCGCTGCTGCATGCCTACAGTAATGTCGGAAACCTTAGCATCCAGGTCAATTTCAAAACCGTATGCTTTGCTCAATGCCAGTATTTTTTCCCGTGCTTCTCGCATTCTCAGGACACCATGGTGGACAGACTCTTTGCCCAGCACAATATTTTCCAGGACTGTGAACGAATCAACCAGTTTAAAGTGCTGGTGCACCATACCAATTCCCAGACGATCTGCATCATTTGGGCTGGAAATTGACTCCTTTTTCCCACGGACGTATATCTCCCCGGAGGATGGTTTATACAAGCCAAAGAGGATACTCATCAGCGTGGATTTTCCTGCGCCATTTTCCCCCAGCAAAGCAAGTATTTCTCCCTCCCGCAGGCTGAGTGAAATGTCATCGTTCGCAATTATTCCCGGAAAAACTTTTGTGATATGGCGCATCTCGATTGCATAGTTTTCCATTTGTTCCTCCTTGCACTTTCCAGACATTTGTCGAAGCATGGTGGATAACCCTCCGAAAGGCGGTTATCCACCACACTGTACCTGTCAAATTAATTCCTGTATATTCTTATAGAGGCTCTAAGGAGCCTCTGAATAAATCGTCTCTGGCTGTGAGCGGATCTTTTCCGCCCACTCTTCGGTATCGAAAACGGGAAATATAGCGCAGCCGTTGCCGGCGGGAGCCGGCTTACGGATGCGGCATGCCCCTTGCGGGTACATACAGTATTCCGCCGTTTTCAATACCTCGATTGGCCGAAAAATCTCTTGCTCACAGCTCTTGCGAATTTAATCAGTGCTTCCCTAAAACAAATCCAGCTGACAGCCTCAGGCAATAGATTAAAAAGCCTTAGTTTACGTAATCCAAGGTAATACTTTGAATCGTAATCTGCTCGGGGGATTCACAAGTTCTATCATTCGGAATAGAATCTGCAATTCCGTCCACGTTTTCGGCAATTTTCCGGAACAGTGTATCATACTCCGACTGGCTGAAATTCGCAAGCTTAGAGGATGCATTTGCCAGTCCCGTTGCATGATCTGCAGCGCCAAGCAAGAACACTTCACCGCCTGCAAATGCGCCATTGCCCCAATCAACCAATGTGTTATAGCATACAGAATCAAGATCCTTCAGTGCAGACAGAATAACGGTATCAGATTCCGCGCTTTGATCGCTGTCACAGCCTACACAAAGTCCATTGTTCTGTTCTGCCGCTGCAAAAACAGAAAGATTACCGGGACCTGCGACAGTAAAGATTACTTCGGTACCAGCCTGATACCATGCCGCGGCAGTTGTTTGGCGGTCCGGACTCAATGCGCCGGGAAGATACATATATTTCAAAGTGACATCATCTGCCCCCATTTCCGTAGCAGCCGCATCACAACCGGCAATAAAGCCGTAACCATACTGAATGATACCGGGCAGTGCCGTTGCACACAGAACGCCGAGATTTTTATAGCCATCCTTAACACAGGCATATCCCGCCATATACCCGGACTGCTCCGCCGAGAAGTTAATAACCTTTACATTATCCAGGATTTCAATCTGTCCATCTGTGCTCTGCGGTGTTGCTTCAATGGAAAGGAATTTCACATCCGGGTATGCCTTGCTCATTTCCAACAGAGATACCTGGAACATTCCGGAGCAAACGACAATAAATTTGGCACCGGCCTTTACCGCTGCATCACACGCAGCCAAATCCATCTCAACAGTACTTTCAGATGGCATATAATATCCACATTTCAGCCCATTTTCATCGCAATAGCGGTTAATCGCTTTCCAGGCATCTGTATTGAAACCGCGGTCATCCAAATCTCCACCCGCACAGATCAATAAAGCTACTTGAATTTCCTCATTTTGCGAAGCCGTTGTTTCTTGATCTCCCTTCGAAACGCTGTTAGCATCTAAGGTCGACATTTTTTCGGGTCCGTTGGTTTTACCGGCGCATCCAGCCAGTGCAAGCAGCAGAGCGGCCGCTAGGACAAAACTAATCATCTTTTTCATGCTATGTTCTCCTCTTATTTGTAATTTTTTAAGCTTTTTTCCACGATCTCCCAGAATCCATTTGGATTCAGATCCGTGCAGACCTTTACATTTGAAGTAGAATCACCCAAAATAAAAAAGCCGTCACAATTGGTTCGCCCATAACTAGGGCCATGTGAGAGGTCAACCTCTACAAGCATATCCTTCGTTTCCATAAATGACGGGTCAATCAAGTAGGCAACGCAAGTTGCGTCATGTACTGGAGCCCCCAGCCACCCATACATTCTCTTCTGACCTTCAGAGAAAACCGTCATTAACTCAACAAACAACTTCGATGCACGATTATTGAGCTTGCCGATACGTTCAATCACCTCCGGGAGACACAATGCCTTTCTTGTCACGTCCAATCCCATCATCACAAGCGGGACACCACTATTTATGACAATACTCGCCGCCTCCGGATCCGCCCAAATATTAAATTCCGCAGCACCGTTCACATTGCCGTGCTCTCTGGCGCCACCCATAAAGTAAATTTGCTTAATAAGTGGTATAATCGCAGGCTCCTTACGCATTGCCAAACCTATGTTAGACATGGGGCCGGTGGGAATCAGGGTTACTTCACCGGGGTACTTCTGAATGGTCTCAATGATGAAATCCACTGCACCCTTTTCCTCTGCCTTTTTCGTAAGAGGCGGAAAGGGGAAATTTGAGCGCATTCCAGTTGGATCTGTCACTCCGGGAGGAATTACAAGATCCCGGACAAGCGGCACTTCACACCCGACATAAACAGGCACATCCAATTCAAGCCACTGGCAGATATTTAGCGCATTTCGCGTCACATTGCGTAAATAGTTATTCCCATGAGTTATTGTGATGCCCAATATCTCAATGTCAGGGCATCCGCCCGCAACCATAATTGCAATCGCGTCATCATGACCGGGATCGCAGTCCAAAATAATCTTTTGCTTTTCCATTTGTGTCTCCTTTAAGTTTGATCTGTTTTTTTGTTTTATTTTTTTCCTGCATTATTCCCCCCTTAACCCCGCCAATACCTCATCAATCGTCGGAATTGAAGGCGCTGCGCCCGGCCGGGAAACGCAGATACTGCTCGCTTTCGACGCATATTTCAGTGCATTGGAGATGCTTTCTCCTTTGCTGACGGATGCAATAAAAAAACCGCAGAAAGTGTCCCCTGCTCCAGTGGTGTCCACTGTTTCTGTCTTATAAATCCCCTGTTCAAAAACACCCTCGGGGCCGGAATAAACTGCACCTTTTGCTCCCAAAGTCAGAATGATGGAGCAATTGGGAAATCTCGTTCTTAGATTTTCCAAAATGGCATATTTCCCTTGTTCTCCGCTTAGAAGCATCCCTTCAATTTCGTTGATGAATAGATAGGATACTTTTGAGAGGAGCGTTTCCTCTCCCACTGATTCCGACATAGGCGAAGGGTTGAAGCAGATAACCATACCTTTTTCATACGCTCTGTCAACCAAATACGGAATATTTGAGATTTCATTCTGAATTACCAGGTACTCTCCCGGTGCAGCGGCATCCAGAGTGTCATCTATTTGTTCTCGACCTATTTCTTGGTTCGCTCCTCCAAAGATAATGATGCAATTATCTCCAAAACTGTCAACCTGGATAATGGCATGTCCCGTTGGAACATCAAGAGTCCGTATGCAGCCTGTATCCACCCCACATTTATCCAGCAGATTCAGCAATGGCGTCCCATCTGCCCCAACCGCGCCAACATGTGTCACCTTTGCACCAGCCCGAGCCATTGCAACGGATTGATTCAATCCCTTTCCACCGCAATAGTTTCTGTAGCCTGACGCTTTGATCGTCATACTTTTCTCCACGATTTGTTCAACATCATAAACATGATCTAAATTTAAAGAACCAAAATTGATAATCTTCAAATAGTTCTCCCCCTTGTATTTTGCCTAAAAATATGTTATATTTCCTTAGGGTAACGTTGTAGGTTAACGTTACCCTAATAATAGCAGAAGAATGTTTCATCGTCAATAATCATATATTCCAAAAAGGCCGTGTACTTTTTGGTGAATTTGCCTCACTGGGAAAATTTCGTATTGTCAGTAGCTTTTTCCGCCAGAAAGATATATAATAATCCATTAGAGAATTGAAACAACATTTCATGCAGTCTTTCACCCTGAATTTTCCGTTGCATCACCATTTTCTGAGGAAGCTCTGAAAAAATCGGCAAGAGCTGACAGCGAGAGCTTTTTCACTGGATGGAGACTTCAAAAGCGCCGGAATTCCGTATGTACCCGCAAGGGGCATGCTGCGTCCGTAGGTCGTCTCCCGCCGGCAACGGTTGCGTTTTATTTCCCACTCTTGAAACCACACAGCCAGGGAAAAAGATTCGTTGCTCAGCCGAAGTCGATTCATTCAGAGGTTCCCTAAGTAAAATTCGCTTGATGCCCTGATGCAAAAACACATACGCTTAAATGTGTATTTTCTCGTTGCTAAAAACATTTGTAAGGAGGACTTTTTTTGGGAATTACAGTAAAAGATATTGCAGCATTAGCAAACTGTTCAACCACAACTGTTTCGAAAGTGCTGAACAATCGCGATATGAACATCAGCGAGGAAACAAAAGCAAGGATCCTGACAATAGCGGCAGAACACAACTACGTTCCCAACTTTATGGCCAAAAGCCTTCGGGGGCAAAAAACAAACACCTTGGGTTTCGTTTTGCCAGACATCACAAATCCTTTCTATTCAAATATTGCGAGAGGAATTGAGGATGCTGCCAGAAAACGAAACTTCAGCGTGGTGTTTTCTGACATTGACAATGACCTTCAGCGGGTTCGAGCTGCGTTTGACTATCTGGCGTCCCGTATGGTAGACGGAATCATTTTTGACCAAATCGGCTTGCCCATGGATTTGTCATTCTTACCAAGAAACATTCCCACAGTCGTTGTGGATCGTCTGGTCAGTGAGAAATCACCATCCGTTGCAACAGTCGGAAAGGTTTTTTCTGACACGCAAACCGCGATTAGGGAAATAACAAAGTTTCATATTCAGGCAGGCAGTAAAAAATTGGCCTTCGTAGCCCAAGAGCCCTTGTCAATCTCAGATAGATACTATGGATTTACTGCTGCCCTGGAGGAATCAAATCTCCCATTGCAGAGGGAATTGATCTACTGGGGTCGTTACGACTTTCTTACCGGTTCCACAGCCGTTGAACATTTTTTACAGCTTGGAATAGAATTTGACAGTGTGATTTGCGGAAACGATCTGATTGCTGTAGGCGTTATGGACGCGCTGAAAGCTCACGGGATCCGAATTCCAGAGGAGGTACGCGTTTCAGGGGTTGGCGATATTGACTTTGTTCGCTACCTAACACCATCGCTGACTACCGTTGCACAGTTTTCACACCAAATGGGTGAGGCCGCCGCCAATATGTTGGTCGACCACATCGTGGAACATGCACCTCTTTATCAAAAGGAAATCGCCTATCAAATTGTTATACGGGAATCCACCTGATATTAACTTAACATATAAAAGAAAGTAGTTTACATTTTAGTCATCTCAATGATTACGTACAAACTCAATATACTTATCAGCTCTAAAAAGGGGCACCGTCCGTTCTCGTCGAAAAGCGGATAAGGGAAGAATTCAGCGCGATCATTATATCGGAGCTGCACGCTTTTGCATGGGCACACGGAAACAATTCTTCTGAGATGGCATTAAACGCACGTCCGCTTGTACTCATAGCTGTATTTCATATAGCAATACCCCCAATACTGGGTGTCCAGTATTGGGGGTACATATCAGAACCAGGGATTAATTTCGTTTTCAGTCATATTCTATGAAAGAATATGCATTTTGATTTCTCTTGTTTTATATACATCGGCTGAAAAAAGAAGAAGCATCGTCTAAAAGCAGGTGATTTTCTCGCAGTCGAGATGTCAAATCAGGTTGAAAAGGCTTTGATTTGACTGGTTTTTTGATTTTTTAATCGGCTGGTTTCTTCTATATGATGACCATCGCATCCCCAAAAGAAAAAAAACGATACCGCTCCTCAACTGCGCAGCGGTAGGCGTTCAGAACCTTTTCCCGCCCGGCAAAGGCGGATACCAGCATGACCAGGGTGCTTTCGGGAAGGTGGAAATTGGTGATCAGGCCTTCCATGGCTTTGAATTGGTAGCCGGGGTAGATGAAGATGTCCGTCCAGCGGGATTTGGGGGTGAAGGTGCCGTCGTCGTTTACCAGGGATTCCAGGGTGCGGCAGGATGTGGTGCCGACGCAGATGATGCGGCCGCCGGTTCGTTTGGTTTCGTTGAGTATATCCGCCGTTTCCTGATTGATCATGCACAGCTCGCTGTGCATATGATGGTCGAGAACATCCTCCGCCTTGACCGGGCGGAAGGTACCCAGCCCCACGTGAAGTGTGACGAAAGCGGTCTTGACGCCCTTGGCGCGGATTTTATCCAGCAGCTCCTGGGTAAAGTGCAGGCCGGCGGTGGGGGCGGCGGCAGAACCGGTCTCGCGGGAGTAGACGGTCTGGTAGCGCTCCTGGTCGGGGAGTTCTGCCTTGATATAGGGCGGCAGGGGCATTTTTCCAAGGCGTTCCAGTACCTCCAGGAAGATGCCCTCGTAATGGAATTCTACAATGCGGTTTCCATCCTCCTGCACCTGGCGCACGGTGGCGGTCAGCTCGCCGTCACCGAAGCTGACGGTATCGCCCTGACGCATTTTGCGCCCAGGCTTACACAGGCACTCCCATTTCTTGTCGCCCAGGTCGCGCAGGAGCAGCACCTCCACCGCGCCGCCGGTGGGACGGTGCCCCAGCAGGCGGGCGGGCAGAACGCGGGAATCGTTCAGTACCAGGCAGTCGCCGGGGTTAAGGTAATCGATAACATCATAAAAATGCTTGTGTTCAATTTCGCCGGATTCTCTGTGCAACACCATCAGGCGGGAGGCATCCCGCTTTTCCAGGGGGGTCTGGGCAATCAGTTCTTCCGGCAGATCATAGTAAAAATCATGGGTTTTCACGTTTTTATCCTCCGATTTCAAAGCGATACAAGTATAGTCGATTTCCGCGCATTTTGCAACAGACAAATTGAATTGCACCTGCATAAACTGGGACGGAGGTGCTTATTTCATGAAAAGGCCGTTATTTACCGGCGCATGCACGGCGCTGGTCACCCCGTTCCTGAACGGGGAAGTCAACTATCCCATGCTGGAGCGCCTGATTTCCAGGCAGCTGGAGGCGGGCATCCGCGCCATTGTCCTGTGCGGAACCACCGGGGAATCCGCAACGCTGGATGACGAGGAAAAGCTGGAGATCATCGCGCGGGCGAAGGAATACACAAAGGACGACTGCCTGATTATCGCGGGAACCGGCTCCAATTCCACGGAGCATACCGTCCGGCTCAGCAGTGCCGCCGAGGAAGCGGGGGCGGATGCGCTTCTGCTCGTCAGTCCATACTACAATAAGGCGACCGCCGAGGGGCTTTACCAGCATTTTCGTGCGGCAGCGCTGTCTGTGGGGATCCCGATCATTTTGTACAATGTGCCCTCCCGGACAGGGGTTGATATTCCCGTGGGGGTCTACCGGCGGCTCAGCGCCCTGCCAAATATTGCTGGGGTGAAGGAGGCCACCGGCGATATGGCAAAGATCCTTGCCATCCGCGCCCAGTGCCCGGCGGATTTCTCCGTGTGGAGCGGGTGCGACGAGCTGACGGTTCCCATCCTCTCGTTGGGCGGAAAAGGCGTCATTTCCGTCCTTTCCAATCTGTACCCGGAATTGACCCAGACCATGGTGCGGGCAGGACTGGACGGAGATTTTGACACCGCCGCCGATTTGCAGATCCGTTTTGCGCCGATTATCCGGGCGCTGTTCAGCCAGGTCAATCCCATTCCCGTCAAGGCCGCCATGCGCCTGCTGGGCTACGACTGCGGTGCATGCCGCCTGCCGCTGACAGCGCCTTCCGATGCGCTCCTGCACCAGCTGGAGGCACTGCTTCGCCTGCCGGAGACGAAGCGGTAAGTTCCCCGGCATCCATAAAAAGCTCATCCGAGCCGGTTCACAGCACCGGCTCGGATGTTTTTTGAATTCTTGTGTGGGTCAGGAGATTTCTTCGATTGATCGGATGTATTTTTTGTATGCGCTGGGGGATTGACCCGTGAGCTTTTGAAAAGCCCGAAGGAAGCAGGAATAGTCATTAAAACCGCATTCAAAAGCAATTTCTGTAAAGGGCTTTCCTGCGTAAATCAGCTCTTTGGCGGATAAAATCCGCCGGTACAGCACATAGTCATAGACACTGCGTCCGGTGTAGGAGGTAAATTCCCGGGTCATGTGGGAAGCGCTGATGCCGAACCGGCGCGAAAGCTCCGGGACAGAAATGGGTTCCTGATAGTGATCGTTGATGTAGGAGAGTACATCCTGCATGGATTCATTCAGCGCCACCGGCTTGAAGCCAACATCGGCCACCTGGGTCAGGTCGTATACTGCGGATAAAAAGTTTGCAATGCGCAGGTTGTTCTGCCACCGCCCGATGCTGCTGCGGTCATCCATATGGCTGCGAATATCCAGAATGATGTCCCGCAGACGGTTGGCATCCTCGTGGCGGATGGTCAGGAAGGTTTTCCCCGTTTGGGTACATTTCTTGAAATAGTGATTCAAATCCAGGCTGCCCATGCTGGCTTTCTGCATCATGCCGGGTGTGACATAGAGCCAGGCACGTTCATAGGGGGCATCGGATTTGGGTCCAATGAGACCGTGCATATAAAAGGGCGGGATGATGATCAAGGTGCATGGACTCAGGGGAGCTATCTGGCTGCCGAGACTGTAATAGGGCGCACCGGAAAAAAAGACATACAGCTCGTAAAAATCATGGCAGTGCAGCCCGTGAAAACCAGGCATGGTCGTGGTGGCGGAGAAAGGCTCATAGTCGTTGCAGAGCTTTCCCATGGGTTCGTAAGCGGGGGATGCTTTTCGAAGTGACAATAGGAACGCCTCCTTTTACTGCCTTTATGATATGGCAAAACTCACATGTTTGCAAGCAATATTGTAAAATAAAGCGTCAAAATGACGAAATAAAAAGCATGATTTGCATACTCTTGTCCTGCTTTTACATGAAATCTGCAATTGCACGCCGATATGCAGCCTCCTCATGGAAACGGCAGCGGAGGAGCACAAATCTGAAAATGGCAGAATTCACATATTTCTGAATTTTATTTGCATAGAACAGTGCGATATGCCAAGATAAAAGATGTAATTTACATATTTTGCTGCAATTTTTGCATGGAAAAGCGGGAATCCGAGGCCCTATAATGAAGCCATGGAAACACTCCAGAACAAAAAACACAGGAGGGTCCGCAATGGCAAAACAAATGCAAACAGAAACGGTACAGACCGTAAAACGCAGAAGACGCTTACTGTGGCTTCGCCGGGATTGGCAGCTGTATGCCATGATGGCAATCCCGGTCCTGTGGTATTTGATCTTCTGCTATAAGCCCATGGCAGGACTGATCATCGCCTTTCAGAAGTACAATATTTTCAAAGGGATCAAGGGCAGCCAGTTCGTGTGGCTTGATAATTTCAAGTTCGTATTCAAAATGCGGGACTTCGGTATCGCACTGAAAAATACCCTGTGGCTGAATTTCCTGGATTTGCTGTTCGGTTTCCCGGTGCCCATCATTCTGGCCATTCTGCTCAATGAGATGCGCACACCCCGGTTTAAGAAAATTTCCCAGACGCTATTGTACCTGCCCCATTTCCTGTCCTGGGTCATCATCGGCGGCATGGTGCTGAAAATTTTTGCCCCAACCACCGGCGCAATCAATTCTACGCTGCTGAAAGCCGGAATTATCGACAGCAACATTCCCTTTCTCACGGACGGCAAATGGTGGACCTTCACCTATGTGCTGGTCGGTGTCTGGCAGGGTATGGGCTGGGGTACGATCCTGTATCTTGCAGCCATCACGGGGCTTGACCAGAATTTATTCGAGGCGGCTCGGCTGGACGGCGCCAACAAGCTCCAGCAGATCTGGCATGTGACGCTGCCCGGCATCCGCTCCACCATCGTTGTGCTTTTGGTGATGAACATCGGCAGAATGATGACCATCGGTTTCGACCGCCCCTTTATTATTGGAAATACCCTGGTGCAGGACACCTGCGACGTGATTTCCACCTTTGTCTATCGCGCCGGCATCAAGAACAACCAGTTTGCCCGGGCAACGGCCATCGGTTTGTTCCAGTCGGTGGTTGGTCTGGTGCTGATTACGGCAGCCAACTGGGTGTCCAAGCTCTTTGATGAAGACGGCATTTGGTAAGGAGGCATCGAAATGAAGAAGAAAAGACTGTCCGCCGGCCAGTGGGTACTTTGTATCATCATGTTCCTGTTTGTGGTGGTGTGCGTGCTTCCCTTTGTAAATGTGATTGCTATTTCCCTGTCCTCGAAGTCAGCGATTCTCCGGGGTGATGTTACCTTGTGGCCCAAGGAGCTGACCACAAAGGCTTACGAGGTGATCGTCAAAGATAAGTCCATGTGGCACAGCCTGTTTTACACTGTGAAGCTCACGGTGATCTACACGGCGCTTTCCATGGTGCTCACGGTGCTGATCGCCTTCCCACTGACCATGAAGCGGCTGAAGGGAAGAAGGTTCTTCACGCTGTTCATTGTTTTTACTATGTATTTTTCCGGCGGTACCATTCCCATTTACCTAAATGTGAAAGATCTGAACCTGCTCAACAGCATGTGGTCGCTGGTTCTGCCCGGATTGCTGTCCACTTTCAATGTGATCATCATGAAGAACTTTTTTGGCAGCCTGCCTTATGAACTCAACGAGGCAGCATATATTGACGGTGCCAACGATTTCCAGATTTTGATGCGGATTTATTTGCCCCTGAGCTTTTCGGCCCTGGCTACGCTGTCCCTGTTCTACGCGGTGGGGCGGTGGAATTCCTTTTCCGATGCCCTGTACTACATCACCTCACGGGATCTGCAGCCTCTGCAGCTGAAGCTCTATAACCTCATCAAGGGCTCTCAGGCCATTGAAGTGGCGGTGATGGAGGGCAGTTCCAATGATCTGGCTTCCAGCCTGTCCGAATCCATTGAGTCAGCCACAATTGTCTTTGCAACCTTGCCCATTCTTGTGGTATACCCCTTTGTCCAGCGCTACTTTGTCAAAGGTGTTACCATGGGTGCAGTCAAGGGTTAAAACGTGATCCCGGACGGGAGTGCCTGTCCAGATTTATAAACTAAGGAGGAACACAATTCATGAAACGCTTTCTGACCCTCGCTCTGGTGCTTTGCATGTGCATGGCACTGCTGCCCACAAGTGCCTTTGCCGATGACTGGCAGACCCTGCGGGTGGAGATGTACGACCGCTCCATCGCCGGCTTCAATGTGGAAGACTGCTGGCAGCTGCACTACATCCAGGAAAACTTCGGCAACCCCAACCACATCAAGATTGAGTGGGTTCCCGTCTCCCGCTGGGAAGAGGGCACCATCCTCAACACCCAGCTGGCCGGCGGCACTGCCCCCGACATCTGCATGACCTACGGCGGTGACCTGGTGCAGCAGTATGTGGACATGGGCGGCCTGTACCCCCTGGATGACCTGCTGAACGAGTATGGCCAGGAGCTCAAGGAGTTCCTGGGTGCCGATGTCCTGCAATACGGCCAGTATGACGTTGGCAGCGGCATGGAGCAGTTTGCGCTCAATGCCCGCCGCATCATCATTGCCGCGCAGACCAACTATATCCGCAAGGATTGGCTGGAGAAGCTGGACATGGAGGTTCCCACCAATGTGGAAGAACTGTACGCCTTCCTGAAAGCCTCCAAGGAGCAGAATCTGGGCGGCGAAAAGACCATCCCCTATTCCTCTGACCTGTATGCCGCTGACCCCTTCTACGGCTGGATTTTCCAGATGGATGCCTTCATCGATTACGACCAGGTGACCGAGGAAGACTGGGTTGCCTACCATGACCTGCACTATGCCCTTCCCGGTGCCAAAGAAGCCGTCCGCTGGATGAACAAGTTCTTCAACGAGGGCCTGGTCACTGATTACTTCGGCATCGAGAATTCCGACCAGATTAAGTCCGACCGGGTCAATGGCTACAACGGCTATTGGGTTGGCAACTGGGACGCTGCATGGAGAATGGAAGACTCCTTTGAAATGGACCTGGAAAAGAACGTTCCCGGCGCTTCCTTCATTCCCTGCGACCCCTATAAGCCCGTTGCGGAAAGCACCCCCCACGAGACTTACACCGCAGCCGGTCAGTATATCTTCATCCCCGCATGGGTCAGCGAAGAGACCGCCATTGCCGCCATCAAGTATCTGAACTGGATGTGCCAGCCCGAGAGCCTGTTTGCATTGCAGAACGGCGTGGAAGGCCACAACTACACCACCGTTGACGAAAACGGCATCCCCACCGACCTGAAGAACATCAACGACACCGAGGACGCCTATAAGATTCACGCCACCGATGCCGCCCCCATCTGCAACGGCTTCTACTATGGCTCCGATGAGCTGAACTACGCCGCCTCCGCCAACGCCTACCCCGGCTACAGCGAGCTGGTGATGGAATCCCTGGAGATTTCCAATGACTTCGGCTATCAGCCCGTCAGCTTCACCCGCACCATTCAGGCCCGGGTGGACTACGGCGCAACCGTCACCTCCAAGGAAGCGGAGTTGCTGGTGCAGTCCGTCACCTGCAAGCCGGAGAACTTTGATGCCGTGTGGGACGAGTACCTGAACGCCCTGCTCTCTTCCGGCGGCCAGGACATCATTGATGAGCAGCGCGCTGCTTACCAGGAAGGCGCATACCGCGGCTTCTATCCCATGGCAAACAAGTAATTAACATCATCTCATGCGTGGGGCTGCGGCCATTCGGCCCGCAGCCCCCTTTTCAAAAAGGAGACAATTTATGATTCGTCTGGGCATCATCGGTTGCGGCGGCATTGCTTCGCTGCACGCGGCCAATATTTTACAGGGACGCTGCCCTGAAATCACCGTGACGGCAGCGGCTGACCGCAAAGAAGCAAGACGCCAGTGGGCAAGGGAACAGTTTCCAAGTGCGGCAATTTTCAGCGAAGGGACCGACCTGATTGCCTCGGATACCTGCGACGCGGTGCTCATCTGCACCCCTCATTATCAGCATCCGGTCCTGGCGGCGGATGCCCTGAATCACGGAAAGCACGTCATGTGCGAAAAGCCCGCCGGTGTTTATACCCTGCAAGTGCGGGATATGATTCGCGCCGCGGATGAACACCCGGAGCTGACCTTCGGCATGATGTTCAACCAGCGCACCAACTGCCTGTACCGCAAGATGAAGGAGCTGCTGGACAGTGGCCGCATGGGGGCCATCAAGCGGGTGACCTGGATTATCACCGACTGGTATCGCACCCAGAGCTACTATGATTCCGGCTCCTGGCGCGCCACCTGGGCAGGGGAGGGCGGCGGCGTGCTGCTCAACCAGTGCCCCCACCAGCTGGATTTGCTGCAATGGCTGTGCGGAATGCCCTGCAAGGTGCAGGCGCACCTGCACTACGGAAAGTGGCACAACATTGAAGTGGAGGACGATGTAACCGCCTATCTGGAATTTCCCAACGGGGCCACCGGCGTGTTCATCACCACCACCGGCGATGCTGACGGCATCAACCGGCTGGAAATTACCACTGAGCACGGCAAGCTCCTGTGCGAAAAGGAGCAGCTTGTGTGTACCTATCACGAAGAAAATGAACGCCGGTGGTGCTTTGAATGCAAGGATGTTTTCGGAGTGCCCAAGAGCGAAACATACACAGTGGAAACCGACGGCAAAAATCCCCAGCACGCCGGGGTGCTCAATGCCTTTGCCGCCCACATCCTCCGGGGGGAGCCGCTGGTTGCCGACGGACGGGAGGGCGTCCGGGGGCTGACCCTTTCCAACGCCATGCACCTGTCCGACTGGCTTGGAAAGGAAGTGGAGATTCCCTTTGATGAAGAACAGTTCCTGACCCTGCTGAATCAGCACCGTGCCGCCTCCCGGAAAAAGGAAGGGGAGGATGTGGTGCTGGATAATTCCGGCTCCTTTGGCAGCACGGTGAAGCTGTAGGGAAGCGCCGAAAGGGAGAATCAAAATGAGAGCTGCAATTATTGGCTGCGGCACCATTGCCCAGGTACATAAAAAGGTATTGCTCAGCTTACCTGAGGTAACGCTGGCGGCATGCTGTGATCTCAAAAGGGAGAGAGCGGAGGCTTTTGCTGCTTCCTGCGGTATCCGCGCCTATACCCGGGTGCAGGATATGCTGGACGCAGAAAAGCCGGATGTTGTGCACCTGTGCGTCCCGCACCCGCTGCATACGCCGCTGGCTGCCCTCTGTGTTCACCAGGGCATCCATGTATTTACCGAGAAGCCTCCCGTGGTCAGCGAGGCTCAGTGGCAGGAGCTTGCTGCTTTGGAAGGGGAAAAGGCGAGGGTAGGCGTTTGCTTCCAGAATCGCTATAATTCCTCCGTCCAGGCAGCGCGGGCACTGTTGGGCTCTTCGGATATCGGCAGGGTGTTGGGAGCCAGAGCATTCCTCACCTGGCACCGGGAGCCGGAATATTATACGGACAGTGATTGGCGCGGCTCCTGGCAGACGGAGGGCGGCGGTGTGCTCATCAATCAGGCCATCCACACCCTGGATCTGCTGGTGTATCTGCTGGGTAAGCCGGAGCATGTCCAGAGCCATATGAGCAACCATTCCCTCCAGAAAGAAATTGAGGTGGAGGACACGCTGGAAGCAAATATCCGTTTTACCTCCGGTGTTCATGCCCTGTTCTATGCCACCAATTCCTACTGCATCAATGCGCCTGTGCTGATTGAAATCGCCTGCGAGAAGGCGTCCCTGCGCATTGAGGGGGACAGTCTCACCATACTCCGGGCCAATGGCGACCGGGAACCAATTCAGTTCGACCAGCCTACGCCCCTGGGCAAGGACTATTGGGGCAACGGGCACTATACTTGCATCCGGGATTTTTACCGCTGCGTTTTGAAGGGGGTCCCTTATCAGAACGATATTCCCAGCGTAAAAAATACCATGGATTTGATGCTCAAAATGTATACTCCCTACCGTGGCAGAAAGGTAGCGGAGCAATAGCAAGGGGGAGTAATATGATTTATGTTGCAATTATTGGTACCGGCGGCATTTCCAACGCCCACATCGGCGCTTACCTCAAATTCCCGGAGCGCTGCAAAATTGTTGCCCTGGTGGATATTGTTCCGGAAAAGGCGGAGCAGATGAAAGCCCGCTACGGCCTGACGGATGCCCGGGTGTATGCCAGCCACAAGGAGATTTTAAGCCGGGAGAACATTGACCTGGCCGATGTCTGCACGCCGCCCTATGTTCATGCCGCTATATCCGTCGACTGCCTGAGAGCGGGGATGAACGTGGTGTGCGAAAAGCCCATGGCGGCCTCGCTGGAAGAGTGCGACGCCATGATAAAGGCCAGGGACGAAAGCGGGAAGAAGCTTTCTATCATTGCCCAGAACCGCTTCCGCCAGCCCATCCGGAACCAGAAAGCGCTGCTGGACAGCGGCATTGCCGGAAAGGTGCGGTCGGCTCAGGTGGATTCCTTCTGGTGGCGGGGGCACTGCTATTACGACCTGTGGTGGCGGGGAACCTGGAAAACCGAGGGCGGCGGCTGCACCCTGAACCATGCGGTTCACCACATTGACATGCTCCTGTGGATGATGGGGCTGCCGGAAACCGTCACCAGTGTGCTGGGGAATGTGGCCCATGACAATGCAGAGGTGGAAGACCTCTCCATGAGCATCCTGCGCTACCCCGGGGCACTGGCCCAGCTGACCGCCTCCGTTGTCCACCACGGGGAGGAGCAGCAGCTGGTTTTCCAGTGCGAAAAGGCGAAAATTGCCGCGCCCTTCCAGTGCTTTGCGTCCCTGAGTAAGCCCAACGGCTTCCCGGAGCGCAACGAAGCGCTGGAAAAGGAAATTGCGGATTTCACCGACGCCCAGCCCAGAATCCGGTGGGAGGGCCATGACGGCCAGCTGGAAAATGTGCTCACGGCGCTGGAAACCGACGGCCCCGTTGCAATCGGCGGCGAGGACGGGCGCAGAACCATTGAGCTGATTACCGCCGTTTATCAATCCGGCGTAACCGACCAGACGGTGCGGCTGCCCATAAGCCGGGATGACCCCTTCTACACGGTGGCGGGCATGATGGCACATATGCCCCACTTTTATGAGAAAACCATGGCTGCTGCCAGCCTGGATGGCGACATCACCCTGGGCAGCACCTACAAAGAGAAAGGAGCACTTGCAAAATGAGCAATGCGGATGGAATGAACTATGCCCCCAAGGGCAAACCCAATCCCGTGGTGAAGCCGGGGGAATTTGGAATTTCGGCCATTCGGCTGGACCACGGCCATATCTATGGCATGTGCAACGGCCTGACGGAGGCGGGCGCAACGCTGCGCTATGTGTATGACCCCGACCCCCAGAAGGTGGCGGCCTTTGTCAAGGCCTTCCCCCAGGTAAAGGCGGCAAGAAGCGAGCAGGAGATTTTTGACGACCCAGAGACAAAGCTCATTGCGGGTGCTGCCGTGACCAGCGAGCGCTGCGCATTGGGCCTGCGGGCCATGGAGGCGGGGAAGGACTATTTTACCGATAAGGCCCCCCTGACGACCTTGGAGCAGCTGAACGCGGCCAAGGAATGCGTGGCACGCACCGGGAAAAAGTATATGTGCTATTACGGCGAGCGGCTGCACAACGAGAGTGCCGTCTTCGCCGGACAGCTGATTGAGGCGGGAGCCATTGGCAAGGTGATATCTGTGGCGGGCTTCGGCCCCCACCGGCTGGGCGCCAAGGGGCGGCCTTCATGGTTCTTCCGGCATGAAAAGTACGGCGGCATCCTGTGCGACATCGGCTCCCACCAGATTGAGCAGTATCTCTCCTTCACCGGGGAGGAGGATGGCACGGTTGCCAGCGCCAGAGTTGCCAACTATGCCCATCCGGAGTACCCGGAGCTGGAAGACTACGGCGACTGCACCATCACCGGAAAGAACGGCACCAGCTTCTATTTCCGGGTGGATTGGTTTACCCCGGACGGGCTGCGCACCTGGGGCGATGGCCGCACCCTGATTATCGGCACCGAGGGAACCATTGAGCTGCGCAAATACATCAATGTGGCCGAGGAGCCGGAAACCAGCGACCTGGTGTTCCTGGTCAACGGCCAGGGCGAAAAGCGGTTTGATGTGCGGGGCAAGGTGGGCTTCCCCTTCTTCGGGCAGCTGATTCTGGACTGCATCAACCGGACGGAAAACGCCATGACCCAGGCCCATTGCTTTAAGGCGGCGGAGCTGGGCGTGCTGGCGCAGATGGAAGCGGTAAAGGTCAAATGAAGCTAAGTCTGGATTCCCCGGTGGTGCGGGCGGTGACCCGCTTCGGCGATTTGGTGCTGCTGAGCATTCTGTGGTTTATCGGCAGCATTCCGGTGGTTACCCTGGGCGTGTCCTGCTCGGCGGTGTATGCCGCCATTCATCGGACATTCGGCAGGAACGGCGAGGGGATTGCGGCGTTGGAATATCTGCGGGCGTATCGCTCCAATTTCCGCCAGAGCACCCTGAGTTTCCTGCCGTTGGGAGCAGTTGAGGGGTTGCTGCTGGCAGAATGCCTCATAACCCAATATTTGCAGGAGCAGGGAGCGGCAATCGGTAATTTGCGGCCGCTTTTCCTGGTACTGATCTATCTGACAGGATTGTGGATCGTGTATGTCAGCGCTTATGCTGCACGTTTTCAGGATTCTATCTCAAGGACGATCCTCCAATCGGCGATCCTTGCCATGGCCAATCCGGGGAAAAGCATTCTTCTGCTTTTTCTGCTCACGTTTTCCATTTTTGTTGTTCGCTTTTTCCCACCCATGATTATGATTATCCCCGGGCTATATATTTGGATCGCACGCAAAATTCTGGAAAAAGTTTTTGTCCGGCACTTGACAGATGCCGAATAGGCAATTGGAGAAGCCCGGTGGTGGGAAAAGCTGGCTAAAGGCGTATTATACCCCGGTGCCAGGCCTATGGGGGCGAAAATTCTCAAAATAACCCTATGTAGATATGAGACTCGCAGCAGCCGGATACTTTAAAAACCGGAACGACTGCGAGTCTCTGTACTTATGCGATTGAATTGCCGTACGCTGACCGATTTTGCATGGTGGTGCATTAAAAAAGCCTCGCAGGGTTCGCCGACTTTATGTCGGCGAATAAGACTCTATACCAAAATCGGCATGAAGGAAAAGGTTACAATATGCCCATGACCGGAGAGATTGACAGAACGGTATTGGTCGAATATAATAAATGGCAACAAAGGCAGGGAGGGAAGGTCATGCATATTGCTGTTGTAGAGGATCAGCCGGAGGTGCGGACATGTCTGGCAGAGTACATTGAGCGGTATTTTGCGGAGAATGGCACGCACTATCGCCTGACGATGTTTTCTGATGGTGATGAAATATTGGAGGACTACCGGGCAGATTATGACCTGATTCTGATGGATATTCAGATGGCACGCATGGATGGACTGCGGGCGGCGGAGAAGATACGCCAGTTGGATGAAGATGTATACCTTGTATTCGTCACCAATCTGCGCAATTATGCCATCAAGGGCTACTCCGTGCAGGCCATGGACTTCCTTCTGAAACCGGTCAACTACAATATGCTTCAGCGGATTTTAAAGCGGGTGGAAAAGCTTCGGGCACGGAGAACCCAGAAATATGTCGCACTTCCAACGGAGCAGGGAATAACACGGATTGAGGTTGGCCAGCTTCGGTATGTCTCGACCTATGGAAGGGATGGACATATTCTCGTTTACCACATGGAGCGGGGAGACTATCAATGCCGCCAAACCATGAAAAGCGCCGAAACAGATTTGCTCCCTCACAGCTTTTACCGGTGCAACAGCTGCTATCTGGTCAATCTTGCCTGTGTGAGAACCGTTTCCAGGGACAGTGTGCTGCTGACCTCCGGTGAAGAGCTGGGTATCAGCCGCGCTCGATATAAAGGATTTATGGAAGCACTTACGGCGTATCTGAGGGGGGAGAGGTGATGCCTGTGGATGAATCATCGGCGATTTTTCACCTTCCCAGAATTCATACGGCGATTGCGCAGTGGCTGTTTTGCGTGATTTATCTGATCCCGGTGCGAAAAAAACGGTTTGCTCTTTTGCCGGGAGTCTGCTTGAGCTTGGCTTTTTTTGGCCTGCTGATCCTGCTGAACAGAATGGGAGAATTTGCCAATGGCATTCGCTGGGTGGCGGATTTCGCGCTGTGTATGGCGGCAATGCTGGCAATGTTTATGGCAATTGGTGTGCTGAAGCTGCGCGAGGCGGTTTATCATTGGAGTCAGGCTTTCGTAATGGCGGAATTTGCTGCCTCGCTGGAATGGCAGGCAAATTATTATCTGCTGCATTATCTGGAACTGAACGACTACCGGCAGGCAATTGCCGTTTCCTATATCGTGCTGATTGTCGTCTATGGGTTAACAGCGGTCACTGCCTATTGGATGACAAGTCGGAGGCGGGCGGAACACAGCCGTTACCATATTACCGGGAAGGATGCAGCCAGCGCCTTGCTGATTTCCCTTTCGGTTTTCGGAATTGGAAACATTCCGTTTGCCCTGCGGGGCAGCGCGTTTACAACATCGCTGCAGTTGGGCGTCCTGTGGATCCGCACCATGGCGGACTTTGCCGGAATCATAATCCTGGAAGCCAATGAGAGCCGCCGGAGGGAGACCAACCTAAGCTATGAACTGGAGGCAACAGAAAACCTGATGCAGCGCCAGTACGAGCAGTATCGTCAGTTTCGTGCCAACGATGAATCCCTCCACCGGGTGTATCATGACCTGAAGCACCAGATTGCTTTTCTGCGTACCGAGACCAACGATATGCGCAAAGAGGAGCGTCTTCAGACAATGGAAGAAGTAATTCAGCGTCATGAGGCGGTGTCAGACAGCGGCAATGGCGTGCTGGATACGTTGCTCACCGGCAAGAACCTGACCTGCACGGAGAAGAAAATTACCATGACCTGCTACGCTGATGGGCGGCAGCTGGGCTTTATGGATGCGATGGACATCTGCAGTCTTTTCGGAAATGCCATTGACAATGCAGTGGAATGCGTAGAGCAGATTGAGGACGAGCATAAACGGCTGATTCATGTCACCGTGTCTGTGCAGAATGAGATGATGCTCATCGTTATTGAGAACTGCTGCGATAAGCTTTTGACCATTGATCGCGACACCATCAGCACCACCAAGCCTGATAAGAGTCTTCACGGCTATGGACTGAAAAGCATCCGCCGCACGGTGGAGAAATATAACGGATATATCAAGCTGAAGCAGGAAGACGGCTGGTTCTCTCTCACTGTGGTCATCCCTTTGGAGAAGCCCCGCTGAGGTTCTTTTTGCTGCTCCATTATCCATCAACAAAACGTGCTGCAAGACAACTTGCGGCACGTTTTTTGTATCATGGTTGCATTAAAAACGATCAATATGTTTGATATGCGGCAGACTGCACGAATTTCGACTGGAAAATGACCGATTTCTCCAAAATTTCCACAAAAGAAGAATGCGGTGATAGACTGTAAACGGCTGATGTTCCATTTGCTGCCAGGCCAGCTGCAGTAAGCCGGGTGAAAATGGAAGATCAAAAAAAGGAAAGGAATGGTCATAAATATGAAAAAAGCAAGGCGAATTATCTGCGCGATACTTGCCGTGGCGCTGTTGGGTTCAACGGCAGTTTTTCCGACATTTGCGGATGCAAAGTACGTAACTGAAGTGACGGCGGATGGCTGGACGAAGGTCACAAATGATAACGGCGTTATTCTCGGCTACACCGAAGGCTCCGGCGTAACTATTATTGAGGATGACGGCTACGCATTCAAGGATTTGAATAAGAACGGGAAGCTTGACACATATGAAGACTGGCGGCTGGACGATGAAGAAAGAGCCACAGCACTTGTCGAGCTGCTGAGCAGAGATGAGCGTGTCGCCCTTATGATCAACGCGGACAACCATTCTGTTTCCAACGGCGATTTCCCTGATGAAATGAAGGCGGCACTGGATAAGGGTGTCCGCTCTGGTCTGGCTCCCTTCTTTGGAGGAAAGGTGACAACTCAGGTTGACTACATCAATACCGTCCAAGCTTATGTTGAGGCTTCCGCCCTGGGCATTCCCTTCGAGGTGAATGCGGAGCCGGGCTCACTGATTACCTCTTGGCCCAACAATTTGTCTGTTGCAGCAACCTTTGACCCGGATGTGGCAGCGCAGGAAGCAAAGTTCAGCTCCGCGCAGTACCGTGCAGTTGGTATCACCACCATCAACGGGCCGCAGATCGGTATTGCGTCTGAGCCGCGCTGGTCCAGAATTGCGGATTCCTTCGGCGAAGACCCCCAGCTGGCTGCGGATATGGCAGCTGCATATGTAAATGCACTTCAGTCTACCTATGATGCAGAGGGCAATGACCTGGGATGGGGCGATGACAGCGTTGCTGCCATCACCAAGCATTTCCCCGGCGACGGTGCGGCAGAAGGTGGCCGAGAGTCCCACAATGCTTACGGAAAGTATAATGTTTACCCCGGCGACAATTTTGACACCCACCTGATTCCCTTCCAGGCAACGCTGGAGCTGGAGGGCAAGACCAGCAGCTCTGCTGCGATGATGCCCAGTTACTCCATCGGTGTGGATGACAGCGGCGAAGGCTTGGGCGGCGAGTATGTGGGCAGCAACTTCAGCTCCTACAAGATTACCGAAGTCCTGCGCGGCGACATGGAATTTGACGGCATGGTTCTGACTGACTTCGGTATTACGTCCTCCACCCCCTGGGGCGTGGAAGACCTGACCACGGAGGAAAGATACTGCCTGGCGATTGAAGCGGGCATCGACCGTTCTGGCGGTGATGCTAACTACGATGGCCTGATGGGCGGCGTGGCGCTGTATGAGGAAGCGCACGGTGCCGAGGCTACCATGGAGCGCCTTGGCGAATCTGCACAGCGGATTCTGAAAATTTATTTTGAGCTGGGCCTGTTTGAGAATCCCTACCTGGAAAAAGAGAAATCTGTTGCAGTGACCTCCTCCAAGGAAGCTGAGGATGCCTCTTATGAAGCACAGCTGAAATCCATTGTCATGCTGAAGAACAAGGATGGCATCATCGGTGAAAGCACCGGCGAGAAGCCTACGGTCTATATTCCCATGACCTACACCTCCGCTACCTTCTCCTTTATGGGAAGCACACCTGCCAGCTGGGATCTGCCTGTGGATGCAGCGCTGGCAAGCAAATACTTCAACATTGTAACTGACACGCTGGCAACGGAACTGACAGGTGAGCCGGATGAGACTGGCCGTGCCACCATCAGCGAGAATGACATCATCCGTGCCTCCGCAGATGAAATTGCGAAGTGCGACTTCGCTCTGGTGATGGTCAGCAGCCCCAATAATGACGGCGGCGGATACGATGCTGAGACCGAGACTTATATCCCCAAGAGCCTGCAATATCGTCCCTACACGGCCAATTCCATTTTTGTGCGCAAGACCTCTCTGGCAGGTGACCGTCAGGTTGTTACTGTGGACGCACTTTACGGTGCTCAGACTGTGACCAATACCGAGAACCGCTCTTATTTTGGTCAGACTTCTAAGATTACCAATGAAAGCGACCTGGATACCGTGCTGTATGCTGCCTCTGCCTGTGATAAGGTGGTTGTGGTTGCCAAGTGTTCCGGCCCCATGATTTTCTCTGAGTTTGAAGACCAGGTAGATGCGATTATCGTGAATTTTGGTGGCGTCAGCGAACAGGCAATCCTGGAGGTCGTTTCCGGCAACTATGAGCCCAGCGGATTACTGCCTGTCCAGATGCCTGCCAACATGGACACCGTGGAAGCCCAGTATGAGGATGTTCCCCGGGATATGGAGTGCCATGTGGACAGCGAGGGCAACACCTATGATTTCGCTTTTGGCCTGAATTGGTCCGGCGTCATTAACGACGAGCGTGTCGCAACCTACAGCGTGGAGCCCCTGAGCGAATAAGTCATTTCTCATTAATCTGCATAGTCCTTCATTCCTCATCAGGGGCATACAGCCTGCCTTTGGGGTGTATGCCCCTTCCCCGGGTCGGAATGACGGCTAAGCAGAAGGTCTGTGAAAAAAGCATTTTTGATTCATTAACTGTTAATTTATTCGGGTGAAATGTAAAGAACAAAAGAAGGGAAGAAGCATGGTGAGAATGAAAAAATTTGTCTGTTTGGTATTGGCACTGGCGATGCTGGGTACCGTGTTGTCCGCGCCTGTATTTGCAGACGGCGGCAAGTATACCACTGAAATCACAAAAGACGGTTGGACGAAGGTCACAAATGACAACGGTGTTATTCTTGGCTACACCGAAGCCTCCGGCGTAACTATTATTGAGGATGACGGCTACGCATTCAAGGATTTGAATCAGAATGGTATCTTGGACGCCTACGAAGATTGGCGGCTGGATGCTGATACTCGTGCAGAGAATCTAATCGAGCAGATGAATGTTCAGGAGATGCTGCCGTTGATGCTGCTGAAGGAATACGACATGCAGTATAGCAAGGGCAAAATCGATTCCGTTACTGCTGAGCTGGATTCCGGCATGCGTGCCCTATGTACTCCCTTTGTTGTGGGAACAGCAAAGGAATTTGCAAAATATGTCAACGGCATCCAAGCTTATGTGGAAGGCTCTTTGTACGGTATTCCTGTAGAAATAGATTCGGAAACCGGCCTGGCACTTTCTACTGAATGGCCTAACCATTTGACGCTGGGAGCTGCGTTCGATCCTGAACAGGCAGGGACTTATGGCCGTATGATGTCCAAGGAATACCGCACCATGGGTATTTCTGGCATGATGGCACCTCAGACGGATGTTGCCAGTGAACCGCGTTGGAGCCGTATTGAAGGCACGTTTGGTGAGGATCTGCTGCTTTCCAGCGATATTGTCCGTGAGTATGTCAACGGCCTACAGTCCACCTATGATGGAAACGGCGAAGACCTGGGGTGGGGAAATCAGTCTATCATCACGCAGGTTAAACATTTCCCCGGGGATGGAGCTGCAGAAGGTGGGCGCGAAGCTCATAGCAGCACTGGTTGCTATAATGTTTACCCTGGAGACAATTTTGAGGCTTTGCTGGCTCCCTTCAAGGCTGCGCTGGATTTGCCCGGCAAGACTGGTGCAGCTGTGGGTGTAATGCCAAGCTACTCCATTGCGATTGACGAGGACGGCGAACCCTACGACGATGAACCCGTGGCTTCTGGCTTCAGCAAGTACAAACTGACAGAGACACTGCGTGAAGAAATGGGATTCGATGGCGTTATTACCTCTGACTTTGTCATCACTCTAGATGGCGGCCGCACTTGGGGCGTTTCCGACCTGACTGTTGCGGAAAGAAAGCTGTTGTCCATTGATGCAGGCATGGATCGCTTCGGCGGCGAGTCCGATGTGCAGGGAATGCGAGATGCCTATGCACTGGGCGTTGAAAAATACGGTGAGGAATACATGGTTGAACGGATTTCTGGTTCAGCTTTCCGGCTGATGCGTAATGTGTTTCGCGCTGGCTTGTTTGAGAATGCTTATGTGGAATTGGAGCAGGTGGAAGAAACTGTAAATACGCCTGAGAATCAAGAGATTGCTTACCAGGCATTCCTGAACGGTGTGGTTTTGCTGAAAAACAAGAATGGAATTATTCACGAAGCCGCTGACGGCGAGAAACCCACCGTTTATATTCCTATGGTTTATACGCCTGCCTCTATGGGTTGGTCCGGTTCGACTCCCGCCTCCTGGGATCTGCCGGTTGACCGCGCATTGGCTGACAAGTATTTTAATGTGGTTACCGATTCCTTGGCAGAAACTCTGACCGGCCCTGCGGACGAAAAGGGCAATCCTACGCCAGCTTATGAAGATATCGTTCGAGCCTCTGCAGAGCAGCTGGAAACCTGCGACTTTGCATTGGCAATTGTTTCCAATCCTTCCAGCAGTGGTTATGATTCCACAACTGGTGAATATATCCCGATTTCTCTGCAGTATGGTGAGTATATTGCTGACGGTGAAAATGTCCGTACAACTTCGCTGGCTGGTGATCAGGTTGAGGTAGTCATTGAGTCTCCCTATGGTGCCCAGACTGTCACTGAAACTGAGAATCGTTCTTACTACGGTAAAGCTGCCCAGGTCAGCAACTCCGGCGACCTGGATACGATCCTGTATTGTGTCGAGAATTGTGAACACACCATCGTGGCGGTGACGGCAGTCAAGCCCATGTGCGTGTACGAGTTCGAGGATAAAGTTGACGCCATCGTCATGAATTTTGCGCCGGCTACCTCTTTTACTGGAAGCACCACAACGCCTACCCGTGCCTTGTTTGACATCATTACTGGAAAACACGAGCCGTCCGCTCTGCTTCCTTTCCAGCTGCCTGCCAACATGGACACCGTGGAAGCCCAGTATGAGGACGTTCCCCGGGATATGGAATGCCATGTGGACAGCGAGGGCAATACTTATGATTTCGCCTTTGGTCTGAACTGGTCCGGCGTCATTAACGACGAGCGTGTCGCAACCTATAGTGTGGAACCCCTGAGCGAGTAACTGAAATAATTTCCTGCGGGGCAGTGTGAAATGAGAAGCTTTCAAATTTGCTGGACTTGTTCCGCACTGCCCCATCTAATATTTCCGAGAAGGAGCGTGGAACATGGAAGCGTTTTTGAAAAGCTTCGTGGAAGGAAGAGGCGTATCGGCGTCCGTTGAAGACATCATGACGGTGCTCAATACCTGCAAGCCTTACTTGATTGGCATTGGCTGTGCATTGGGTGTGCTGATTGTGCTGCTCATTTTGTCGAATTTCTGCAAAAAGAAAATTGTGAAGGACGCCCTGCGATTCCAGAGTGTCGTTTCTTTCCTCCTTGCGGTCATCGTGTCGGTCAACCTTCTGTGCTATGGCCCCATGTTTTCTTTGCTGAACCTGTCCATGGGAGCAAAGGGCGAGGGTATGACGGAAGAGACCCAGGAGGAATCCTATGAGACGGCAAAGGAAATTGCGAGGGAAGGCATTGTCCTGCTGAAAAATGAGGATGGAACCCTGCCTTTTTCCGCGGATGTGAAAAAGGTCAATGTATTCGGCTGGGCATCCACCAACCCGATTTACGGCGGAACCGGTTCCGGAGAGTTCTCTGATACCAGCAGCATGGTATCGCTGCTTCAGGGGCTGGAGGACGCCGGATATGAAGTGAATCAGGACATTGCCTCCTTCTATGAAAAGGAAGAGGATGAACGCCCTGAAATTGGCATGTACATCCAGAACTGGACAAACCCCGAAGCAAAAATCAAGGATTACAACAAGAAAAAAATCTTTGAAAATGCAAAGGAATTCTCCGATACGGCAATTTTGGTGATTTCCCGCTCCGGCGGCGAAAATGCGGACTTGCCCATGAGCATCACAGATGAGAACACCATTGCCGAGGCTGCCGTCACAGGACATGGCGTGCGCTACACCAACCAGAAGGATGATATTGATCCGGAGAAAACCTATTTGGAGTTGACCAAGCGGGAAACTGACCTGGTGGAACGGGTGAACGAGGAATTCAAGAATGTCGTCGTCATCGTTAACTCCGCCAACACCATGGAGCTTGGATGGGTGGATGCCTATGAGAATATTAAGGCGGTCGTCTGGTGCGCCGGTGCCGGTCAGAACGGCTTCAGCGCCCTGGGCGAGGTGCTTAACGGTACGGTCAATCCTTCCGGCCGCACGGTGGATACCTACGTCTATGATTTGAAGTCCATCCCGGTTATCAATAACATTGGAGCCTTTGAATATGACAATGTAAGTGAGCTTGTCAATGCAGATGCATCCACGAATTACTCCGCTTATTTCGTTAACTATAACGAAGGAATTTATATCGGCTACAAATTCTATGAAACTGCGGCAGAGGAAGGCCTGATTGACTATGAAGCCACAGTGCAGTATCCCTTCGGCTACGGTTTGAGCTACACCACCTTCCAGCAGAAACTGAAATCGGTGGAAGAGTCCAAGGGCACCGTGACAGTCAAGGTTGAAGTGACCAATACCGGCGCCGTTGCCGGTAAGGACGTGGTTGAAGTTTATTATACGCCTCCTTACTATAACGGCGGTATCGAAAAGGCAGCGGTTAACCTGATCGATTTTGGGAAGACCCATTTGCTGGAGCCCGGCGCATCTCAGGAACTCACCCTGACATTCCAGATGGAGGACATGGCGTCCTTCGATGAAAATGGGAAGGGCTGCTATGTTTTGGAGCAGGGAGATTATGAGATCAGTCTGCGCTCCGATTCCCACACCGTCATCGACAGCCAGACGATCCATCAGGATGCCGACATCGTTTATGATGCAGAAAATCCCCGCTCCACGGATAAGACAGCAGCGGTTACTGCCTTTGATTTTGCAAAGGGGGATGTTACATATCTGTCCCGCAAAGACCATTTCGCAAACTTTGAGGCGGCTGCGGCTGCACCCACCAGCTATTCCATGCCGGACGAAGTAAAAGCGGACTTCTGGTCGCTGGCTAACTACGACGCTGCCGATGATGAAAAGCCAGATGCCGTGATGCCTGTTACCGGCACGAAGGGGTCAATGACGCTGGCCGACTTGGCGGGAGAGCCTTATGATGACGAAAAATGGGACAAGCTGCTCAACCAGATGAGCGTGTCAGACATGGCACAGCTGATTACAATGGGTGGCTATTCAACCGTTGCAGTATCTTCGATTGGCTTGGATGCAACGATTGAAACGGATGGTCCCTCCGGGCTGCATTCAAACTTTACGGATTTGGATGGAACCAGTTTCCCTGCTTCCGTAATGCTGGCCTCGACCTGGAATAAGGAATTGGCACGTGAGAAGGGCGAGGAAATTGGAAAACAAGGCATGGAAATGGGCATTTCCGGCTGGTATGGCCCGGCAATGAATATCCACCGTTCCGCATTCTCCGGCCGAAACTTTGAGTACTACTCCGAGGACGCAGTGCTTTCCGGAAAGATGGCAGCGCAGGAGATTGCCGGCGCAAGGGAATATGGGATCCAGTGCTATATGAAGCATTTTGCATTGAACGACCAGGAATCCCAGCGTACCGGAATGCTTTTGGTCTGGAGCAACGAGCAGGCAATCCGGGAAGGGTATCTGAAGGCTTTTGAAATCGCGGTCAAAGAAGGAAATACCCATTCTGTTATGAGCTCTTATAATTATATCGGCAACCAGTGGGCAGGCGCATGCAGTGCGCTACTGAATACGGTGCTCCGGGATGAATGGGGCTTCCAGGGCGTGGTTGTTACCGACTGGTATGGCGGCTATGGTTATATGAATTCTGATTTGGCGATCCGCAACGGCGGCGACCGAATGCTGACAAATATTTCTACGGCAGCCTTGGCGGATACCTCCAGTCCGACAGCTGTCAGCAGTATGCGTCTGGCTTGCAAGAATATTCTGTACTCTTTGGCCAATTCCAGCCTGTATGCAGGGCTGGCTACCGGCGCCGCACTGTGGCAGGTAATTCTGCATATTGCTGACGGGATCTTTGCTGTCATTATTGCAGTGTTGGAACTCGCATTTGTCTTGAGAATTAAAAAGAAAAAGTACGTGCAGTGAAAAAGCTATTGCACAGGTGGGAATTTTCCCACCTGTGCAATAAGTGGGTATTTTTTAAGGAAACGCTGATTTTTTCATAAGATCAGTGCTTCCTTAAGAAATGCTTCTATTTTGGAGGAATTGCAAGTTGCAGGTTTTTAATCCATTTCTCCCATCCTGGGAATATGTCCCGGATGGGGAACCCCGTGTTTTTGGAGAGCGTGTGTATGTATATGGTTCTCATGACCATTTTAACGCCCCCATTTTCTGTGTGGGCGATTATGTGTGCTGGTCTGCCCCTGTTGATAACCTGAAAGACTGGCGCTATGAGGGCGTTATCTTCAAGAAGAACCAGGACCCCAAAAATAAACTGGGCATCCGCCTGCTGTTCGCCCCGGACGTGGTGCAGGGCACCGACGGAAAATACTACTTGTATTACGCCTTCGACTTCATGGGCATGATCGGCGTGGCTGTCAGCGAGAATCCTGCTGGACCCTACCGCTTCCACGGGCACGTCCACTATAAGGACGGCACCATCTGGGGCAGAAAAAACGGCGACCAGTTCCCCTTTGACCCCGGCGTGCTGGTGGATGATGACGGCTCCGTTTACCTCTATTCCGGCTTCTATACCCCCACGCCCGCCATTGCCAGCGGCTTCAAGAAGCTAAGAAATGACGGCGGCGTGGTGGCGAAGCTGGAAAGCGATATGGTGACCATGAAGGAGCCACCCAAGCTGCTGTTCCCCAAGGAAGGGGAAGGGAGCTTCCCAAATCACGAGTTCTTCGAGGCCAGCTCCATCCGCAAGGACGGCAAGAAGTACATCTTCTCGTATTCCTCCCGGCACAACCACGAGCTGTGCTACGCCGTCAGCGACTACCCCGACCGGGACTTCACCTTCGGCGGCACCCTGGTTGACCAGGGCGATATGTTCTTAAACGGCAACGAGGACGAAACCAAAGCCCTGAACTACCTGGGCAACACCCACGGCGGAATGCTGAACATCGGTGACGACTGGTATACCTTCTACCACCGCCAGACCAACCAGCACTCCTACAGCCGACAGGTCTGCGCGGAAAAGCTGGAGCACCCCGCTCCCGGCGTGTTCAGGCAGGCGGAGGTCACCAGCTGCGGCCTCAACGGCGGCCCCCTGAACGGCACGGGTGAATACGAAGCCCGCATTGCCTGCAATCTGTGGAGTAAAAAAGGTGTTGCCAGATATGATAAGAAGTTCCGGAAGAAAGAGCATCCTTTTTTTACACAGTCAGGCCACGACCGGATGGAGCGGGGAGACCAGTATATTGCGAATATGCGTGACGGCTCTGTAGCGGGGTTTAAGTATTTCGATTTCCGGATGGAATCAAAAATCACTCTTGCTGTCAGCGGAAACGGACAGGGACATTTTGAAATTTCCAATACTCCAACGTTTTCTCAGTTGGTTGGGGATGTGACCGTGGCTGTACACGGGAAAGAATTGATGTTCACAGGTGATTTCTCCCCGCAGTTTGGTATCAGACCCCTTTACTTCCGCTACTGGGGAACAGGAAGTGTAAACTTCCATAAATTCAAAATATTTTGATGCGAAAGGAACCGACATATGGAAAAGATGAGGAGCATATGGAATAGGTTCGCGGCTGGTCACCCCAGTGCGGCACAGTGGATTCGGGAGGGCGGTTTGTACGTCCTGGTCTGTAACGGCGTCACGGTTTTCAAATACCTGCTGCTGACCTTTTTGCCTGTCGCCTTTGCATTCCTTGGCACGCGAGACTTCGGTTTCCCGGGAATCAATTTGACGCTGTTTGGAATTGATTTTAAGTGGTATATCATTGGCTACGGGGCTGATCAGGGAGGAATTGCATATTTTACGGCTTATATGATTGCCATGTTTGTGGGGGAGGTTATTAATTTTTTCATCCAGCGCAGCTGGGTGTTCCGCTCCAAAGGGAATCTCCTGTATCAGGGAATGTGGTATCTGCTTGCATTTTGCATCGTCACCTGTGCCGTCAATTCCGTCAACTGCATCTGGGCAGCCGTTGCAGGCCATTTTGTTGCGCCATGGCTCTATAATATTGGGACAACGGTGCTGAATGGAGGCGTCTCCATGGGTATTTTCTTCGTTGTAAATAAAATCGTGTTTCATGATGGACGAAGGCAGGAAAAAGAAACAATTGACCTGTGATCTGAGTGCGAGTTGACAATCTGACTCCCCTCCAGGTAATTATGGGGTTAAAAGTAAAAAACATAGCCTTGTATTCTGAAAACACGTGTATTGCGTGATTAGACGGAATACAAGGTTTTTTACGCGTAAGAGATGTAATGATGCACAAATTGGTGCGTTGTAAATTGTGCAATATATTCAGAAAATAATAAGATCTCAAACCGTGAAATAGTCAAAGACTTTGTTAAATTCAAACAATACGGCAGGGGGGGAAAACAACATCTGACATACATAATGACAGTTTGGTCGGAGAAAATGACATATTGGTCAAAAGTGGTTCCCCCGGACGTTTTTTGCGGTTATACTTAAACCCAGATAATTCGAGGGGATTCCAGACCGCAGCTATAGGAGGTGCACCCTGGCGGCGGATGGTGGGCTCAAAGCCCTTCGGGTTTGATCTGCGGATTTTGAAAAAAATAATGGAGGTATCACTAATGAAGAGGAACACCAAGCGGCTGTTCAGCGCAATAATCGCAGGCGTGATGATGGTGACGCTGATGCCCAAATCGTCCCTGGCCGAAAGCACCAAGAAGTATACCGAAACCGATCAGCCGGAGGGCTGGACGTTGGTTGAAAACGAGGGCGGCGCCACGCTGGGCTACTCCAAGAAGAGCGGCATGAGGCTGCTGGAAGTGGATGGCTACGCCTTTAAGGATCTGGACCGCGACGGCGAGCTGGATGTATTTGAAGATTGGCGCGTAGATTACAAAGAACGTGCCCGGGATCTTGCCGCCAACGGCAATTTGTCTCTGGAATTCCAGATGGGCATGAAGATGAATCCCTTTAGTGTCGGCTCCGCTGATGCAAACGAGTTGGCAGATACCACCAAGACTGCCTTGGATCTTGGCTATCGCCACATTCGCTTCAATTCCGGCCCTGCGGAAGTGGTGGTTGGCTGGAATAATCTGATCCAGGAGCATATCGAAAGCAACACCGATACCGTTGCGATCCCGGCCACCTTTATCGCTGACCCGCTCAACGGCAATGGTGTGACGGACTGGCCCGGAAACCTGGCACTGGCAGCCACCTTTGATCCGGAGCTGGCCCATGAATATGGCCGCACGCTGTCCGAGGAGTGGCATGCCATGAATCTGACCATGAAGGTTGGCCCGCAGGTCGACCTGGCAACCGAGCCCCGCTGGTCCCGCAATGATATGACCTTTGGCGAGGATCCGCAGCTGTCCATGGATATGACCAGAGCCATGATCAACGCCTGGCAGTCCACCTATGATGAAGACGGTAACGATCTGGGATGGGGAAAGGATTCTGTAAATATCCAGGTTAAGCATATCATGAGTGAGGGCGCAGGCGAAGGCGGACGGGAAGCACATACGCTGGACGGCGCTTATGCGGTTTACCCCGGCGGACAGTTCTATACCAGCACGCTGCCTTACTTTGCCGCACAGGATCTGCCCGGAAAGACCGGTATGGTTTCCTCCGCTATGACCAGCTTCTCCATTGGCGTAGATGAAAATGGCGAGTCCGTTCTGGGCGAGCGCATTTCCACCAGCTACAACAGCGCAAAGATCAACGGCCTGTGGCGTGCAGCCAATGGCTGGGACGGCTTTATCCTGACCGATTTCAATACCCATGTGGACAAGTGCTACGGCGCCGAAGAGTATACCGTCCCTCAGCGCTTGTGGCTGGAGCTGGAAGCCGGTATCGATGCCTGGGGCAACATGGGCGGCAACTATGCCGATGATATTGCTGTGGCTGTGGAAGCCTACAATTACGGCGTAGAACGCCTGGGCAAGGAAGCTGCCGACCAGATCATCTTTGACGGTACCCGCCATATCCTGGATACCCTGTTCAATGTCGGTGTCGTGGATCAGCCCTATACCTCTGTTGAAATGGTGAAGACCGTGGTCAACAGCGAAGAACACAATGCCGAAGCCCGCGATGCGCTGCTGAAGTCTATCGTCATGCTGAAAAATAACGATTTGATCAAGCCCGCCGGGGAAGAGAAGCTGACGGTCTATATCCCCTATAAGTATACACCTGCCTCCACCAGCCGCCGCGGCACCACGCCCGCTTCCGTCGGTCCCTGCATGGATATTCAGGTGGCGCAGGAATACTTTAACGTAATCACCGATAAGCCCGGCACGCCTTCCGGTGAGGGCGGCACCTACCTGCCCACGGATATTATCCGTGCCTCTGATGAGGAAATTGCCTCCGCAGATCTGACGCTGGTCCGCGTTTCCAGTCCTACCAGCGACGCCCCCACCACTGGCTATGATGAAAACATGCAGGTGCCTGCCGACTACGAGTACATTCCCCGCAGCCTGCAGTATCGTCCCTACACTGCCGACAATATGTATGTCCGCTTTGAGTCCATCGGTGGCCAGATCACGGTGGAAGAGTATCAGGGCATCTACGGTACGGAGTATGATTATGTGAAGGAAAACCGTTCTTATTTCGGAAAAACCGGAACCGTTAAGAACGAAAGTGACTTGGACTTTGTGGAAGAGATCGCTGAACGTGTGGACAACCTGGTGCTGGTTATGAACCTGAACAGCTCCATGGTTTGGTCTGAGATCGAGCCTCTGGCGGATGCCATCCTGGTGTCCTTTGGCGGCGGCCGTACCCATTCTGCGGCGGACGATATTCTCTATGAGATCATTGCCGGCAACCATGAGCCTTCCGCTCTTCTGCCCATGCAGCAGCCGCTGGATATGGAGACGGTGGAAGCGCAGTACGAGGATGTACCCCGTGACATGGAATGCTATGTGGATGCCGACGGAAATACCTACGATTTTACCTTCGGCCTGAACTGGAGCGGCGTGATCAACGACGAGCGCGTTGCCAAGTATAATGTCGATCCCATTGTCGGCACCGATCCAATGGCATAATCGATCTGTCTGTGAATCCGGCCGTGGGGGACACTTCCCCCCACGGTTGGTTCAAACTGAGCTCCCTGCCGGTGCGGGGAGCTCCACGGCAAACGATGATGCCGGAGTAGTCGTTTCCGTATCTGGGAACCGGCTTATTGTCCTTGGCGCTGCTTCCTCCGTGCAGCGGCTGATCCCACGATAATAAGGAGCATGTGTATGCGAAAGGTGAGAGTTACAAGCGGCCTGTCGTGCTTAATGGCCTTTATCATGTGTTTTGTGATATTCGGATCCAACTGCGCGATGAGCTATGACACGGTAGTGAACGGTGTGCTCGGTATTCAGACCACCCGGGTCGTTACCGATGAAAACGCGGAAGTTGAGGATACTGTCTACTATAAGAGCGCTTATGGCGACATAAACGCCGATTCGCTGAAGGAACTGAAGGCGGATACTTATGCCGAAGCAGTTCAGGAGCAGGAGGAAGGTACAGTTCTGCTCTACAATAGGGATCATGCGCTGCCGCTGAGTACCGATGAGCAGCTGTCTTTGTTTGGACATGCTGTCGCTCAGCCGCTGTACCGCAGCCAGTCGGCAGGCTCCCGCGCCTATTCCACCAAGTCCGGTGTAGACCTGTACAAGGCGCTGGGAACACTGAAATTCAAGGTAAATCCCAAGCTGTACAACGCCTACCTTACCAGCAAGACCGAGCGCAAAACCGGCGCCGGTACTTTCTTCGACGAGAATTCCGATCCTTCTTCCCAGTGGTCACTGGGAGAAGAGAAAATTGATTTTTATACCGACGATCTGAAGTCTTCTTGGGAAAAGGGGTTTAACGATGTAGCTATCGTCATGCTTGCCCGCGAAGGCGGCGAGGGTGTAGAACTCTATACCAAGACGCCTACTGAAGGCATCAGCCAGTTGGCGCTGTGCCAGGAAGAAAAGGATCTGCTTGCCATGATCCGTGATTCCGGCGCATTTAAGAAGACTATCGTGCTGCTCAACAGCGGAAACCCCATGGAAGTGGACTGGATCGAGGAATATGATGTGGATGCCGTACTGTGGATCGGCTGCCCGGGCGAAAAGGGCTTCACCGGTGTTGCCAACATCCTGGCGGGCAATGCCAACCCCTCCGGTCGCCTGGTGGATACCTATGCAGTCAGTTCCCTGTCCGCTCCTGCTGTGGCCAACAACAGCTTTAATAATCAGCAGTGGGTGAACCTGACCGAGGCACTGAAGAAGTCCTCCTCCAATCCGTCTGAAATATCCTATTATACGGTGCAGACCGAAGGTATTTATATCGGCTATAAGTATTATGAGACCCGATATGAGGATCAGGTGCTGGGACGCTTCAATGCCGACGGAACAGCCGGCTCCATAGACGGCGCTGCATGGGACTATGCCAAGGAGGTTTCGTATCCCTTCGGCTACGGCCTGAGCTACACCACCTTCGAGCAAAAGCTGGATCAGGTAACTGTGGAGGATAAGACCGTTACGGTTACGGTCACTGTTACCAACACGGGCAGCGTGCCTGGCAAGAGCGTAGTGCAGGTGTATGCACAAACGCCCTATGGGGAATACGAGCAGAGTAACAAGGTAGAGAAGTCGGCCATCCAGCTGCTGGATTACGGCAAGACCGATCTGCTGGAGCCCGGTGCTTCACAAACGCTGACTATTGTGTGCGACAAGTATCTGCTTGCCAGTTACGACTATGTAAATGCCAAGGGTTATATCCTGAGCGAGGGCGATTACTATATTTCCGTTGGCGATGACGCGCATGATGCACTGAATAATGTCCTGGCGGCCAAGGGTGCATCCGGTATGGTGGATGTCCACGGCGAACCTGCGCAGGGAGATGCTTCCAAGGTGTTCCATTTCACCGGCGGCTTCGATGACGAAACCTATCGCCACTCTGTTACCGGTGTCCGTGTTACCAACCAGTTTGAGGATGCGGATGTGAATTATTGGTACGAAGACCTGGTTACTTACCTGACGCGCAGCGACTGGCAGGGAACCTTCCCCACCCAGCCGGTGGCAGGATTGACGCTGAATGATGAAATGATCCGCATTCTCGATGGAAAGATTTATGAAAAGCCCGATGGTGCCCCTACAGCTGACTCCATTACTCAGGGAGATCAGCAAGGCATTATGCTGATTACCATGAAGGGCGTGGATTATGACGATGACCTGTGGGACACCTTTATCAGCCAGATGACCATTGAAGAAATGGCGTCTTTGATTGCCAATAATTTTGGCACCGAAACCGTCGATTCCATCGGTAAGCCAGCATCTCCGGCCGGTGACGGCCCGGACGGCATTGGCGGCTATTCGGACAATTATTCCGCAGAGCTGGGCAAAGGTTTGAAGACCACCTCTTATCCCAACGAGAGTCTGCTGACGGCTGCCTTTAACAAGGAACTGCTGGAAAATCGTGGTGCGCTTCTGGGTGAGGAAGGGCTGTTTATGCACCTGGTGGAGGTTTGGGGTCCCGGCTGCAACCTGCATCGGACTCCCTTCGGCGGCCGCAGCTTTGAGTACTTTTCCGAAGATGCCAACCTGAACTATCTGGCAGCCTCTCACATTGTCGCTGCAATCGAAGCGAAGGGTGTGCATGCAGGCCCGAAGCACCTGACTGGCAACGATCAGGAGAATAACCGCCAGGGCGTGGTAAATTTCTTCAACGAGCAGGCATTCCGTGAAGGTGCACTGCGCGGCCTGGAGGGCAGTGTGGTCAACGGAAAGGCGCATTCCCTGATGCAGGCGTTTAATCGACTGGGCTTCACCGGCTGCTCCCTGAGCAGTGCGCTGAATAATAATGTCGTGCGGGGAGAGTGGGGCTATGTAGGTCACATTGAAACCGATGCCATCGGTGCAGTGACGACCGGATATAAAACCGCATTTTCTGCAATGCTTGCCGCTGGTACGGATTCCTTCTGCCTGGATACACAGCACCAATCTACAGCGGCAATCATACAGGCAATCCGGGATAATAACGATGGTCACCTGCTGAACAATCTGCGCCGTGCGGCCAAGGATATTCTGTACAACGACGCAAACAGCAACATGATGAACGGCATCGGCAGCAATACCAGGATTGAGAAGATCACGCCCTGGTGGCAGCCAGCCTTGCGGTATGTGAAAATCGTCACGGCAGTGCTCACCGGTGCAGTCTTCCTGTCGATGATTGCAGCGAAATGTGCCTGCAAAAAACGGAAGGAGGCCAATGTAAAGTGAAGAATTTGTGGAAGGACAGAAAGGCCGGAGGATACGTGCTGATCGTGTCAGTCCTGCTTCAGATCGTTTCTGCTGTCAATTATTTTACATGGGCGGGTGCCGGCAGCATGGATATTGTCGTGATCGGCGGTATCTGCCTCGGGGCATTGGTTGGAATCGCTGCATTTGTTTTCGGCAGTGATCTCCTGCTGGTGGCGGATACAGCGCTTTGCAGCTGCGGGGTTTTGCAGCTGGCAGTTGCCTCCGCCGGTTCCTTTGCCGACTGGTACCAGGGAATTGTGATGTTTGGCGACCCTGGCCAGGTGCCGCGCATTCTGACAATTTGTGCGACAGCTTTGACGGCGATTTTTCTCTTGATCGTGGCAGGGTTTATGGGTACCGGTAAAAGGAAAGCATAATTGAGCTGGACCGGCTGTGTCTCCGGTTTGAAGATACAGCCGGTCTTCGCGTAGGGAACCTTCCAGCTTGCGATGGTGCAGGTGCTTTGGTATAATTCAGAAAGATAAGCCGCCATAGGTATCGGAAGGAGAAGAATTATGAAGATAGCACTTGTAGAAGACAATGAACTGCACCGCGAGCGGATTGCTCAGGAAATAAGGAGCTATTTTGGGGAACTAAACGAAGTATGTGAACTGCGCGTGTTCAGTAACGGCGCGGATCTGCTGGGCAACAATGACGATGCGGGAGGCTTTGATCTGCTCCTGCTGGACATCAAGCTGCCCGGAATTGATGGGCTGAGCGTTGCAAAGCAGATCCGCCAGAAGGATAGCAAAGTGCTCATTGTGTTCATTACCAGCATGACTGCTTATGCGGTGCAGGGATATAGCGTGCACGCAATGGATTACATTCTCAAACCCATCAATCGCATCAGCTTCCGCAACACGCTGGATCGGGCCAGAGAGCTATTCCGCCAGAGGACGGAACACTATATCTCTGTGACCACCAGTGAAGGGCTGCTTAAATTGGATATTTCCCAGATCTACTACATTGAAACTGAAAAACATGCCGTCAGGCTTTACTATACAAAGGGCTCTATTCATATCAATGATACCCTGAAAAATCTGGAAGATAAATTGAAAAATGCAAATTTCTGCCGATGCAACAATTGTTATCTCGTAAATCTGTCTCACGTGGAGCAGGTAAGAAAAGAATGCGTGATCGTGGCTGGTACTGAACTGTCTTTTTCACGACTTCGTTATAAAACATTTATGGAATCTCTGACGACACGGGGGTTTTTTTATGCAATGCCAAAGAAACGGTCCCGATCAGGAACACTTTTTCGCCCAGAAGATCGGTGTTAAAGCCCCCCTGTTTTGTCGTTTTATGCGTTTGTAAAAGATTACCCGCATCGGCAGCTCACTCTCCTCGGACGGAATTTTAAGCGGCGAACGCTTTGAATGTTTTCATTTGTGCAATATGCTCAAAAAGAAAATTAGGGGGGCGTCTTCTATTACCATATATGTCACATTGTATTTCATATGCATTCGTACAATATGCGAATAAAATTAAGCATTCACTTTCATTTTGCGTAAAATCGGTAGATTCTCCCGATGTGAACGGCGGCGTTTTTTCAACATCCAATGTATCCCGCCGCCACTAATGTAAACGGTGCCCGAAAACCCTTGAAAATCAAGGACTTTCGGGCATCGACTCATTCTGAGGTAGCGCATCGCTTAATGTAAACGGTGGAAAAAAGCATGTTCGCGGCCATTCATCACCCCCGGAATGAGGAAATCGAAGACCAAAGCCGGTATTGATTTTCTTTGCGGGGATTGTATAATAGAGGAAGATAGCGAGCAAGATAATACGCAAGTCGATGGAGGTGTTCCTATGGGAGTGTACAAGCCGCCGTTCACGGTGACAAATCAGATCCTCATGTATGTATCGTCGATTTCAGAGAAAATCGGACGGATCACAGCCACCAGCAATTTGGAGGCCAGGCCGCATTTGCGGAAGAACAACAAAATCAAATCCATTCATTCGTCCTTGAAGATCGAGGCAAACTCCCTGACACTGGGACAGGTTCGGGATGTCATCAATGGCAAGACGGTTCTGGGGGAGCAAAAGGAAATTCAGGAAGTCAAGAATGCCTATGAGGCTTATGAGAGATTTTTGGAGATCGACCCCTACGATATTCAGAAGCTGAAACTGTTCCACGGGATCATGACAAAGTACCTGGTGGAAGAATCCGGCGAGTTTCGCGGAGGCGAAGAGGGCGTTTTCAGCGGCGAACGGTGTATTTTCATGGCACCGCCGGCCCAATTCGTCCCGGGGCTGATGGCGGATCTGTTCGACTGGATGAAAGCGGCAAAAAATGAGGTACATCCTCTGATCCTCGGCAGCGTCTTTCATTATGAGTTCGTATTCATTCATCCCTTCTCGGACGGCAATGGCAGAATGGCAAGACTGTGGCACACGGCGATCCTTGCCCAATGGAAGCCGGTTTTTGAGTACATTCCCATCGAAAGCCAGATCGAAAAATTTCAGGAGGAATACTACGAAGCGATTTCCAAATGTCATGCGGCGGGGGAGTCCACCGTTTTTATCGAGTTCATGCTGAGGCAGATCGATAAGATTTTGGATGAGATCACGGTTCAGCTTTCCAAAGAAAATGAAGCCCTGTCCGAACCTGTGAAGAGGCTGCTGGAGGTTATGGAGTATGATATTCCCTATACGAGCAAAGCCCTCATGGAGAAACTGGGGCTGAAATCCAGAGAGTCCTTCCGCAGAAATTACTTGCATCCCGCCATTGTGATGAATCTCGTGGCATTAACGATTCCAGACAAGCCCAATAGCCGCAATCAGAGATATGTCAGAAGATAGGGGAGCACGGCGTTCGTAATGCTTTCCATTATGATGGAGCAGAAAAGTATGGCTTGCTGACGAACTTGGTTCCGGTATGCGCAACACCTATAAATACACAAAGCTGTATTCCGGTGGAATACCTGAGTTCATTGAGGGCGATGTATTCCGTACCATTATCCCGCTGAATGAGGTCGCTACAGGAAAGGTTGGACCCGAAATTGTCGTGAGAGTACAAGACACCCCTCAAACAGGACGGTGTGGTATCCTACCACTACTGCGACAGCGTGGGTTTCAAGGAGCTGCCCGATTTCCGGCAGAAGAACTACCTGAAGGCAGCGGAGATGTCCACGGAGGATGATTACGGCATGATTGACGGTATCATCAACAATGGGAAGCAGCCCACGGCAGCCGATCTGGAACAGCAGGCCAAATCCGGTCAGCCCATTTCCCTGATGGATTTGGCAGATGCCGTCCACCGTGAGAAGAAGCCCTCCGTCCTGGAAAAGCTCAAAGACCAGCCGCAGCAGCCCCAGCGCAAATCCAAGCCCCGAATATCCAAAGAACAGGAGATTTGAACATGAAAGATTTTACCTTTGAAGAACAGCAGCTCATGAGCATCTACAACCCCGGCACCCGTCTGGGGCTGATTCACGCCCTTGTGGAAATGCGTACTTATCTGGATAAGGATGAGCAGGAGCTGAAAGACCTGACGGACAGTGCCATCGCCAAGCTCAATACCATTACGGATGCCGAGTTCGCGGAATTGGACTTGATTCCCGACTTTTTCCCCTGAGCGTCGATTCTTTCTCCGAGCTGCCTGCCATGAAACAGACCTGTCAAGTAGAAAATTGCCCATGGATTTTGGGTAGAGTGTCGATTGACAGCCTCCGAAGAAAATGATAGACTGTGAAAAGTTTGTGTTCAGGAGCAAAGACAAATGGAAAAGATTCTTGTGTATTTAGGCAGCGACCATGTCATTCAGCATCCCTCCTTTGGTGTTCGGGAAAACATACTGAAAATGACCACCGACAGAGAGGTTGCTATCTCCCAAGCCTGCAAACAGGATGCAGCAGGTGTAATCAACACCTTTTCCCTTGATCTGGATTCCTTGTCTGTAAAAGCGCCTGAACAACAGGTATTGAGCGGTTTTGACGGTTATGATGTTGTGATTCCCCAAGAGGAAGCCGCTTGCTATATCTCCATCTGCTCTGAAGCTGCCTTGAATTCTCTGGTTTTCACGAACGCTTCTTTTGCTTGTCAATAGGAAAAAATTCTGTTCAGACAGAAGTATTTGCGTAAGTGTAATGGGAGATACCGTAAAATGCCTGAAAAACCACTTGTTCCCTATCAGTCTCTGAAGGAGAAACAGAAAGCCCGTATTGCGGGCTGGATGTACCGGGAAACGCTGCGCTTCTTTCTGGAGCATCAGCGAATGCCGGAGGCCGAGGAATTTGAAGCCCTATGCCAAACTGTCTATGTCAAGGTACGGGGCAGCAATTACCGGGTTGCCTATAATGAAATCCAGACGCTTTACACCAAACGGCTGGATTCCTATGCCCAGCGTGTCCAGAGGGATGCCGAGGCAGGGGTTACTTTGGAATCCCTCGCTAAGCCGCCAAAGCAGAAGAACGCCCAAAAGCCTCCCCGAAAACGGAAAAAGAAAAGGCTGGAACCTGCTGCAACGGAATCCTGGCAGGATGATCGTTTCTTTTTCATTGCAGGATATACCTCCGGCGGTGCGCCCTATGGTGTTACCTGGGAGGAAATGGGGTTGGAGCCTTGGGAGAGTTTATCTCAATAAATAGTGTTTTTGGGGAGCGACATAATTGGCGCTCCTTATTTCATCTTTATTGAGGGAAAAAGTTTGTGGCTAAATAATTGAAGCAATACCAACATCTGGCAGATCTTCTGGCAATGCAAAGCTAGTAACAATAAGAGTGTGATTTCTCCACCACATTAGCTAATGCTTACAAATTAGCGTTTAGACCTAAAAAGGTCTAGAAAAAGCAATCGGAGTGTGGTACAATAGCGAAAAGTCGTTTTGAATAGTGCGCTGATGTCACCGCACTTGTCTCATTATGGTTTTCGTTTTGGAGGAATTATACATGGCACATATCTCAATTAAACATTTAGGGCCAATAACTCAATTTGATATGGAAATTCGCGACTTTTGTGTTTTCACAGGTCCGCAGTCAAACGGCAAGAGTACAATTGCCAAGGCAATCTTTTATTTCAAAACAATTAAGCAGGATATCTTAAACATTATTATGCAGGGGGGGCCTGCAAAATTCTCTGGAGAGCCTTCTTCCAAGTGGTTGGATGCAATGAAGCAGCAAATGAAGGAAAAATTCCTTCAAATTTTCGGTACATCTTGGAATATGCCCAATAACATGGAGATGCACTACATTTATGATAGTAGGCAGAAATATTTTGTCACTGTAACGCTCAACGAAGACTATCAACATTTTGGGCGAAATTATGTTAATATCTCTTTCAGCCAAGATTTCATACATTATCTCAATGACTTGGATTATAAGGTATTCACAGATATATCCGCGAATCAAAAAAATAGAGAAGCGGACAAGATTGCCGAAATACTAGAAGATCCATACGAAACTGTGTTTATTCCTGCCGGACGAAACCTGATTACGTTACTCAGCGAGCAATTAAACTATATTTTCACGTCTTTGGAAGGTTCACAGTTAAGAAATATTGACTACGTTACGAAGCGATACATTGAACTTATACTGAAAATTAAACCCGCATTTTCTCGTGGTATGAAAGGTTATTTTGAGGATGCGGAGAATTCAATTGAATTAAGCAAAAAAATCAAAGGAAAGAAGCCAGCGATAAAACTCCTTATGAAAAGGGCTGACACAATTCTTAATGGTCAATATCAGTATGTTGATGGTGAAGAGCGGTTATATCTTCCAACCGGAAAGTATGTCAAAATGAATTTCGCATCTTCAGGACAACAGGAAATTGTCTGGGTTTTTAACCTCCTTTTCTATTATTTAGTAGAAAATCGCAGAGTATACTTAATTCTGGAAGAACCCGAATCTCATTTATATCCTGAATCACAGCAGGCAATAGGAGAAGTGTTAGGACTTTTCCTGAATCAAAATAACGCTGTTTTGGTTACCACGCACAGCCCTTATCTTCTGGGCACATTTAACTATATGCTTCTAGCTGGGCAATCCAATCATAATCAAGAACAATCTGCAAAAAAAATACTTCACAAGCAATATTGGTTGAATGCTCAGGAATCTTCTGCATATTACATTCGAAATGGATATGCCGAATCTGCTATTGACAGTACTGAAGATGTAATCTTGATTAAAAACGAGCTTATTGATAAAGCATCTGAGAACATCAACAAGAACAGTGACAAGTTCATTACTTTGTCATTTGGAGAAAATGAGGATGCAAACTATGACTGACATCAATACTTTCCAGCCTTTTCGAGCTGGCACTCATTCTATTTTCTCCTGCACAGAGAACAATTGCACATATATCGGTAAAAATCCAAACGACAAGGAGATTCGCCAGTATAAGGTCGATGGAGAAGTTTTTCCCAAGAACTCATCTCCGTTACGTTGCGACTATTTGTTTCTAAACGATACCAATCGGGTTGCATATTATGTTGAGCTAAAAGGAACAGATATTTTTCATGCTATTGAGCAGATTCAGCAAACCGAGAAAGAGACTCAGCCCTCTATTCGCGAATATGCCGTATATCGCAGAATCATTTATTATTCCCGTTCTCACAGAGTAAATGACCAAAGAGTACAAAAATGGAAACTTCAAGGAAAAGGCGCAAATGTCCTCAAAGAGCGAAAGCATGAAGATACTTATTAAACCTCCATTCTAACTTCTCATTTAAAGGGGATAGTATGGATTTGACTTTTATGTTAAGAGCACCCAAGTCCGGGTGGGGCGGCGAGTACGAAAATGTGGCCGTTTTGGTGGCAATTGCCGTCAACGAGGATGGTTATCGTGAGGTTTTAGGTGCTGCCGAGGGCATGAAGGAGGACAAGGCCAGCTGGGTCAGTTTCTTCCAGTGGCTCCGTGGACGGGGCCTTGAAAGGGTTAAGCTCATTGTTGGAGACAAGTGCCTGGGGATGCTGGAGGCTGTGGGAGAGGTGTTTCCTGAGGCCAAGTACCAGCGCTGTGTGGTGCATTTTTACCGAAATATATTCTCCGTTGTGCCCAAATCCAAGGTCAAAAATGTGGCGAAGATGCTGAAAGCTATCCACGCCCAGGAGAGCAAAAAGGCATCCCGTGAAAAGGCTGCCGCAGTGGTTTCTGAACTGAAGGCCATGAAGCTGCCTGAGGCTGCGAAGAAGGTTGAGGCTTGTATCGAGGAAACGCTGACCTACTGTGACTTTCCCTCCGAGCATTGGGTGAAGATCCGAACCAACAATGTAATCGAGCGGATGAACCGTGAGATCCGGCGCAGGATAAGGGTGGTCGGAGCATTTCCTGACGGGAACTCGGCGCTGATGCTGGTCTGCGCACGGCTTCGTCATGTAGCCGGAACCCAGTGGGGCAGCAAGAAGTACATGAACATGAAGCATCTGGAAACCATGGAGCAGGAGCCGCAGGTCGGCTGATAGCAGCCAGGTCACAAATGGTCAAGGGCAAGACGAGCGGCGTACCGCCGCCCTTGACCCTTTGCGCCCTGCCTGCTGAAAAGTAACCGAGGGGCGGTTAAGCCGCCCCCTGTAATAGATTTCTACCAGAGCCGTAATCAATTTTGCGCATATCTCTTGACACTACCGAATTGCAAGGTGCAATGATAAAAATGAACAGGTCCAGTATACACAGGTAGCGAACGATATTGGGGCCTGTAAATAGGAGGAAGTTTATTCTCGGTGTATCCAATTGTTTTGGGAGGAGATTTAGAGATGAGTGAACAGGCACCAAAACTGAAGACGCTGTATTGGGCATTTAAATTACTGGAATGCTTTGATTATGAACACGAACGGTTAAGCGTAACGGAGCTGTCAAAGATGATGTCGATCCCAAAGAGTTCCATCTGCAATGCGCTTTCCACATTTGAGCAGCTGGGATATATCCGCAAACACACTTCATCGGGAAAGTACTCCCTGGGTCCCAAGGTGGCCTGCTTGTATCACGCCTATTGCTCAAGAAACAGTGACAGCACAAAATATCAGAGAGAATGCAGGATTCTCAGCGACAGGCTGGATGTGACGGTGAGCCTCGGCGCATGTGTCAACGATAAGGTCATATGCCTTGCAAGTGCCTGCCCGCCGCGCTATCCGCAGGCCACGCTTGTGGGCAGCGAGTATCCGCTGCACGCTACCGCAATCGGAAAAGCGATCATGGCCTTTATGCCTGCCGAACAGCAGGAACGGGTTTATATGAACGGACTTCTGCCCTTTACACGCAATACGATCACAGACAAAAAAGGTCTCGATGAAAACCTGGAGCTGATCAGAGCCCGTGATTATGCCGTCGATATTATGGAATTTGAAAGCAACATGTGCTCCGTGGCTGTTCCAATCTGGAGAACGGAAGGCCGCGCAAAACCGCCGAAGTATGCGATCGGCATTACCGTTCCGGCGGAAAAACTTTCCAACGATCAGGTGCTTGAGTATGTAAAGATCATACTCGATACCCATAAAGAAGTGCAGAATATGTATTTTCTCGACTGATCACAGCTGATTATGAAAGAAGGAAGTGAGGATCCGTGAAACCGATCGAAAAATGTGTTGTCATGCCGCCCGAGAGGGTGATCCGGCTGGAGATCGCGCCGGGGACGCATCCGCTGGGCTCCTGTGAACGCCAGACAACACCGATTCATCTGGAGGCAATGGGCTATATGGAAGAGGAATACATCATACAGGGGTATTCCAATGTGTATCTCTGGCCCGCTGATTGCGACAGACCGCAGATCCGTGTTGAGCATGCTCCTTACAGCACCCGCGTTCTGGTGTATAAGCCCCGTGATCCGAAACAGTTCAGCGGCGTGGTTGTCATGGAGAATTTTAATAATTCAACGAGAATCGATATTTCAAAGGTCGGATGGACAATCTGCCACGAAGAACTAACAGCAAACGGTGATGCGTGGGTGGGTTATGATGTGCAGAAGGTTGGATTCCGCCTGCTGACGGAATATGATCCCGAGCGTTACAGCCCTTATCATCTGGCTTTTGACAATCCGCTTACGCCCGAAGAACGCGGACCCCTCGGATGGCACATTTTGAGGCAGGAGCATGCGCGGCTGGGAATCAAGTCAGCACTTGAAGTTCCCGATGATTTCGAAAAGGGCCTGATGTTTGATATGTCCTATCAGCTGGCGGCAGCGGTGCGCCGCTGCGGTGCGGGCGATCCATTTGAAGGATATCGCGTGACCCATGTGTGCGGGGCAGCTGTAGCAGACTTCAATCTGTATGTGGCCGGCTTTGAGCCGTACCTTCGCCGGGCTGATGGGCGGCCCATGTTTGATGGCTTCCTAAAGGTCATGTCCGGCGCAGGCGGTGAGATCAGCCGGGAAGCGGACATGTGGCAGTGCGACGACCCCAGGAGCATGGTCTATGCGGAGGTCCCCTTTATCAAGATAGAAACGGCGGGGGATATGCGAAACATCCTTCCGCATCCCTCTATGGCCTGCAAACGGCGGATGACAGACTGCAATGAACCCGGGAAGAAGGTCTGCTGGTATGAGCTGGCGGGCGTGGCAGTTAAATTCACGGAGCGCTATGATATTGTGGCCTGTGCCGGTGAAGAGGATTATAAAAAACTGGGACTGGAACGGCCCAATATAGATTGCGGCACGGAGTACCCCAACTATTCGGGCATCCGGCTCATTGAAGCGGCCTACCATAATCTGCGGGAGTGGATGCTCCATGGTACGATGCCGCCCCATATGGAGCAGGTCATCGCGCTTCACGGAGAATACCCCAATGTGGAATTTGACCCGGATGCGGACGGAAATCAGGTAGGCGGTGTCAGATCTCCCTATGTGGATGTGCCGGTCGCGACCTATTACGATGACGGACGGGTGGAGATGTTCACGGAGGATCAGCTGGACAAGCGGTACGGTACGCCGGAAAACTATGCCGCGCAGGTGGATGAGTGTCTGAAAGCCCTTGTGGAAGCAAGATGGCTTCTGCTCCGGGGAGCAGAGCAGATCAGCCGCCAGGCACATTCGTTTCATTGGAAAAAATAACTTTTGGCAAGATTACAGAAAGGTTGGTGGATGCAGTGATACCGAACTTTACATCAAAAGAAGAATTTTGGAATACGCCGCTTACGACCCGCCCCGGAAAGACGGCCAGAGCACTGATGGACGACGGACTCGGTGAGCCCGGCTATTCCTTTGAACAGTATGTCAGCGGACCCTACGGCGACAGAATCACGGAGTATTTTAAGACCTATGCCCTTTACGACGGACAGGATATGCACCCGGATGTACTGGAGTACTGGCGCAATTACGGCAAAGGCCTGCACAAATACTTTCATGATCATGAGGATAACTACCAGCGCTGGTGCGCGTACATCCCCTGCTCGTATGATCTGCCCGAAAACAGAGAGCGGAAATATCCCTGTATTATTATCGGCCAGCGAACTGCAACGATGATGCTGTATGAAGCCAGCAGCTTTATCCATATGGCAGCGGAGAATGAACTGATCATTCTTACCGGCAATGATGTAAACGAGGATGATTTCTTTGAAAACATTCTGAATACCGCCCTGCGGATCTACCCCATCGACCCAAGCAGAGTCTATCTTCACGGACATTCCTTCGGTGCGGTCCTTTCGGGCCGTCATGCGATCAAATATGCGAAACGGATCGCAGGCGTATGCCTGTCAGGCTCACAGTATTACGGCGCAGATTCCAGCCGGGAAGAGATCGAAAGAGCAGAAAAAGTCAGAATGCCCATGGTGGCGGTCCACTGCACAAGGCAGTCCCGGAACCTGCTTCCGTATAATGTAACGCCCAGAAGACAGATGTCTCCGAAGAACCGGATGAACGCAACCACTTCGGATTTTTCTCTTCTGACAGGCTATGAAGAACTGAAATTCTGGAGAAGGATAAACCACTGCAAGCCGGTAGGACTGGAATACATGCGAAATATCCAGACCCTTTCGGACGACCCTTCGGAGCAGGTTCTGGGAATCCAGTTTGACCGAACCCATGTTGAGCAGCGGGAAGGCGTCAATCACTACTTTGGGGATATTCTGGATGACCAGCAGACGGTGATGCTCCGCTACGTTGCGGTGGAGGGCGGCCCTCATGCGGTTCCGCCCCACGCCGGGGATATCGCATGGGAATTCCTCAGAAACTTTTCCCGCAACACCCGGACCGGTGAACTGATCCGGCAGGGAGAAGCCGCCGGAGCGTGCGATCCCTTCTGGACGAGGGCATTTCCTGAGATCGACTATCTGACGCCCAGAGAGTATGTGGCGAGTCATGGGGATAAAAACTTCGATTTTAACAGCTTTATGACCGATGACCTTTCGGCGTGCATGAAGGAAACGCTGTATACGCGCCTGCATTTTAAAGGAAATGAGACGGGGCTTTCCGATTATTGGGCATCAAAGGGTGTTTACAGGAACGTTGTGGAAACGAAGGGCAAGCATTGGGTGTCCTATATCCCGATGGCGAAAAAGGGCACTGTTCCGCTGGTCATTTATCTCGGTGATACCGACGATGTGATGGATGCAGAGGCATCTGGAATTGTGCAGGCGGCTGTATCGAGAGGGATGATGGTTGCGATCCCGGAGGATGTAAACGATGATTCTTTGATCGAGTCGATCCCGAAATACCTTTCCGAGCGGGGCCTCGGTGGGGACAGGATCTTCTTTGCGGGCTTTGGCTTCGGTGCGCAGTGCGCAGGGCGTCATGCAGTGCGTATGGCAAAACAGGTCAGGGCCGTATGCCTGATGGGTGAACAGTATTACGGCTACGATAATACACACGAGGAGATCGCTGCTGTCGGCGCAGGGCTCCTGCCGGTCGTGATGATCCACGGCACAAATGAAGAGCGCGGCATCCTGCCGTTGTACGCAGATTCTCCCGTCCCGCTGCCGGAGAGACGTGCGGAGTATGTGACGATGTCTACGTTTTCTTTGATCTCCAGCTTCTCTGAGCATATGTTCTGGCGTCAGCTGAACAGCTGCAAGCCGGTTGCGCTGGCGGATATGGCAGCCACAGAGGAAAGTGAGGATCTCTGCATCCAGACGATCGGGGCACCCGTGGATGTGACCTGTACCGGCGAAGAGATGGGCATCAAGCTGCTGTGCGGCGAGATCCGCGACACGTCTGACCGGACGGCGATCCGGTATATTGCCCTTGCGGGAGCGCCGCATTATGCCTTCCCTGCCGCAACGGACCAGGCATGCCGGTTCTTCGCTGCGCATAACAATTCGTGACCTCGATCACAAAGGAGAACAGAACATGGATTATATCGGAAAAGAATTATGGGATCAGCCCATGCTCGGTCTGCAGGACCGTCAGCTTAACCATATCGAAAACCCCGGTACACTCCGCCAGATGAGAAAGGGATCGGCAATCGTCGGGTTTGACCTTGAGGCACATATCAATTCGGAAGACGGCCGGTGCCAGGCAGAAAACTGGCGCAATGTGATCACCTGCCGGGATGAGATGGACCCGCAGGTGCTGGAATACTGGGAAAAGCTGGGCTGGAAAAAGTCGCTCCATGACACCGAGGATCAGGATAAGCGCTGGTCGTGCTTTACGCCCGTTTCCTCGCTGAAGAAAGAAAATGAGGGAAGAAAGTATCCGTTGTATTTTGTCATGCACGGCGGGATCACGCCAGTCTTTGAGATGGAAGGCTATGGAATGATCCAGCCGACGGCGCCCGATGAGCCGTTTGTCATCATTCCGTATAAGGTGGAGCTGCCCCGTTTTCTGGAGCTTTATCACTATGCCGTGACCCATTTCCCCATTGACCGCAGCCGGGTCTATATTTTCAGCTACTGCGGCGGCAGCAAAGCGCTGCAGTTTGCGGCGCGTTATCCCGAGCTCTTTGCGGGCATTGCTCCCTGCGGAAATCCGCTGCGGGAAAACTATAAGCCTGTGCTCTGGTATACCGATTATGAGCGCGTGCAGCGGCTTGGCCTGCCTTGTATCCACGTGGACGGACTTGAGGATGTGACCCAGCTGCTCCCGATCTACGGCAGCGGAAACATCACTCTGGCCGAGGACCACGATTACCCCGGCCGGACCCGTCTGATGCCCCTCAGCCGTCGGGAATACAGAGTGAACTGCTTTCGGGATATGCTGTTCCTCTTCGGCAGCCATGACGTAACCAACGAACAGGTGTATGCCTGCGAATTCAGTGAGGATGAAGTGCTGAAAAAAGTCGGTGTCCCGGCGGATGCCACCGAGATTCGCACGGTGCTGGGAAAGAACCACTACGTCGCGGCTTTCCGCACGAGACGCGGAAACGACCGGCTGTGCATTGTGGGCATCGAGAGTATGGGTCACTTCCCCGATGCATCCCTGGGAATTGAGGTTTGGAATTACCTGCGCCGCTTCCGCCGGAATATGGAAACGGGAGCCATTGAGGTGATTGGGGAAGCGTCCGCTTCTCCTGCCCCGGATTACGGCCCCTTTGATCCGGACCGCTATCTGCATGATTTCGGCAACCGTGAGCGGGGCTATCTGACGGCCTGGGACGGTACGCCGGTATAAATGCAGCCGAGCTCCGGCCGGCGAGAATATTTACATAACCGGCTCTTCTGTTCAAATTATCTGAACAATGATGATATATGTGCAGTATTGACAAATATAGTAGATGGTATATAATAATCTATAGGCGCACTGATTAAACGGTTATAGGAGGATAGTGTGAAAGTGAGTACCGGACCAGCACAGAGGAAAAAGGGCGCACAAAAGTGCCCCTGCAAACGAACCGTTTTGCAAGGCCAACACATATTCACTCAGAGTTAAGCAACAGATAATCCCTGTTTTTCAAGGAAGCGAGTAGCCTGTTTAATTGCCTTAGCAAGCTGCTGCTCCTTCAAATGTTCTGGCATATCGACTTTGAAAAGGTCAACCGGATTCCACACCTCGCCAGTGCAAAACATTGAGTAGATTGCAGTCAAGATCATTCTGGCAATGGCAATAATAGCCCGTTTCTTACCTCTACACTTTGCAATTCGCTCATATTTCAGCTTGTAGTAAGGACGATTGTTGTCCTTTACTGCGGCGTGAGCGACTTGCACCAAAGCGGGTTTGAGATAAACACCGGCCTGGGAGATACGCACAGACTTTTTCTTTCCAGCAGATTCGTTGTTGCCAGGAGTCAATCCAGCCCAACAGCAAAGCCGCTTGGACGAACTAAACTGGCTCATATCCGTGCCAATTTCAGAGATGATGGTAATTGCAGACCTGCGGTCAATACCCGGAATGGTGCAAAGAAGGTTAATTTCCCCTTCGTATTTTGCAACCATCTCATTGACACAGGTATCCACCTTGGCGATCAGCTTTTCGATGAAGTCGTAATGTTCACGGACGATTTTAATGCGAGTCTTCTGCTCACTGACAATGGAGAAGCCTTCAATGGACTCCAGCACTTGCTCAGCCTTCTTTTTGAGGGAGCGCTGTAACAGGGAAACACAATGTTCCGGATCAAAGGATTCGTCGGATGTGAGGTAATCTGTAATGGCGGTTGCGGATTTACCAAACATATCAGACACGACAGAATCCAGAGCTACATTGCAGACTGTAAACGCATTCTGAAAGCGATTTTTCTCACTGCTATTCATGGAAACCAACTTATAGCGGTAGCGGGTAAACTCGCGCAAAATGCGGATATTCAGGTCTGGGATGAAGCTGCTTTTCACAAGGCCAATGCGAAACAGGTCTCCAATCCACTTGGAATCTTTCGTATCATCCTTGTTTCCCTTTACAGCCTTTACCCATTTGGGGTTCGCTATTACGACACGAATACCGCGTTTTTCAAGAATGTTGAATACCGGAACCCAATACTTCCCGGTGGATTCCATGCAGACATCCAAACAGTTGTGTTCCAGAAGCCAGTCTGCGAAACGGTTCAAATCTGAGTTGAATGTACTGAATCGCTTCTTCTGGTAGTGGGGCTGCAAGCTGTCTGCGGGTGTGGTGATGATAGTAGCAACCACGAATGTTTTGTGAACATCTACGCCGCAGCAGGTTGGGAATACGACTTTCACAGCAAAACCTCCTCTATAAAATTGTGAGGAGAATGCAGGGACTGAATCGCCAAGCAATTAACCGGGTGTTAAAACAATCCTTAGTGTACGGGTTCAGGACGCCACTTATTTGTGCTTGAAAAGGCGGTTCTGGCACTGATTAATATACTGTTTTGAACTCTTGATGCAATCTACGGCTCACCTTACCGTGCGTTGTAGTATGCATTCCCCTCAAGCTTATTCTACAAGAAAGGCGGCCGTTTGTCTGCACCCTTTCATCCCTATTTGTGCGGACGCAATGCGGCCGAATGGTTGATTAATATGATTTCAGAAGAATTGCTTTCCAGTGAAGTGTACGACGGCGAAAACAAAATGACGGTCGAAGCGCTCTATAACCGCATGGGATCAGAAGAGTTCGATTTTGAAAAATATAAGAACGGCGGCATGTTGGAGGAGATCATCAGACTCAGTGAGGCTTATCTTCGCCACAGCAAGCCGGAAGAGATGATGTGCCCGGAAACGGTGGAATACTGGAAGGGCATGGGTCTCCGCAAGGAGTATGTAACGGACAGCGGCGGCGATTATGTGATCTTTGTGCCGACGGAGCTGGAGGAAGGAAAGAAGTATCCTCTGATCTTCACGGTGTGCGGAGATAACGCAAACCTTTATTTCGTGGAGACTCTGGGCTTTACCCAGCTGGCTGCAGAGGAGAAGATAATTCAGGTCATTCCGATGTTCCACCGGCCCGGCACCGGCCTGGATCAGATGAACAAGGATCGGCCCTGCGATCTGCTGGACAGCCTGATCGAAAAGTATCCCGTGGATGAAAGCCGCATCTATATGAGCGGTTTTTCCCATGGCGGCATCCTGTCTCAGTGGAACGGAATCGCACATTTTGACCGCTTTGCCGGAATCTGCTGTTCCGGAATCCGCCCGGGCGACGGCGCGAAAAAGCGCGTAGCTCCTTCTTTCATGGTGTTTTATGATTTCTCCGTGACAGAGGAAGTAAAAAAAGCTCATGTGCCGGTGGTCTACTGCATCGGCATGGCGGAGCAGCCGGAGCATCTGCCCTTGTACCACGAAAACCACAAGCCTTTGTTTGAGCATTACATTGACGAGCATGTTTACATGCTGAAGACCATTACCGACATGAACGAAACGCCGGAGCTCACGGAAGAAGATCTTCTGAAGTGCGCTTCTTCCGAAAATATCTGTGAGCGCGTTTTCGGCATTCCGCTTCAGAATACCCGTGTAGAGGAGTATTTCGGAGCAAAGCACTATTTCGGTGAGGTCCCCAGCGCGGACGGCGTCGTCCGTACCCGTTATATCGCGGTTGAGAATCAGCCGCATCATCCTTCCGCAGCATGGGCCCGGCTCAGCTGGGAATTCATCAAAAAGTTCAGAAGAGATCCTGATACACATGCTTCTATCAAGGAGGACTAAATGATGGAAAGTCATTTTTCGGCAGGCATTGCCAAGGTGGATATTAGTCCCAGCCAGGCAGATATCGATGCATACCGCACTCTGGGAAAAGAACAGTTCAAGAGCCTGAAGCAGAAGCTGTATGCTCGTGTGATTGCCTTCCGGGATGACCGGACGGGACGGATCTCCATCATTCTCGGCAGCGATCTGATCAATGTCCCCGATTATTTTATGATCCGTCAGCGCCTGGCGGAGAAGTTCGGCATCAAGCCCACCGATATGATCCTGGGCGGAACCCAGAACCATGCGAGTATTGTGAGCGATCCCCCGGATTTCAAGCCGGATGAGCGTCCCGACATTCTGCTTCACGTCCGTGATGAGATCCATAACGGCATCGAAAAGGCTGTTGGGATTGCCCTTTCAGACATGAAAAAGGCAGTTCTCGGGTTCGGTACGACCCCCAGCGTGATCGGTGTCAATAAAGATGAAACGCTGAAGGAAGGAAGACCCAGCGGCGCCAACCTGAATATGCAGGAGGATCACGACCTGTTTATCCTTCTTGTAAAGGATCTCGAGGGCAGACCCATGGCGGCCATGCTGAATTACGGGATGCAGGGCGTCTATTATTCAACGATGACAGACAGCTACATCAGCGGAGATATCCACGGTGCTGTCAGTGAAAAGCTGGAGAGCTTTTACGGAGAGGACTTCATCGCACCTTATCTGATCGGTGCGTCCGGAGATAAGAACCCGGTCCTGAATGCCCTGCCGCAGGTGTTCCACTTTAAGGACGGCGTGATGACAAAGGAAACGCTTCCGATGCCGGATGAAGCACAGGATCGGATGCTCGACTGGCTGTCCGGCCTGCAGGCCAACGACGCAGTAACAAAGATCGCTTCCATGAAATGTGATATCACTGACCTGGAGATCCGAAGCGATGAAATGTTCACGGAGGCAGATGCCCGTCCGCTTCCGCTTCGCAGCGGCGGCGGAATCGAAAACGACAGCCGGATCGTGGGCAAGGTGACCCACAGGATCCATTATCTGGCGCTGTGTAAGGAACTGTCCTTCGGCTGCGGCAATTCGATCACGATGTCGGCCCTCGGAAAGCTGGTAAAGCAGAGCCTGCCCTGCACCTGCGTTTACATTTCCGTGGAAGGCGGAATCATCGGCTATGTGGTCGATCATACCGCCAGACCCGAAACCTTCGGTTACCGTTACTGTTCCTGCCACAATCCTTATGAGACGGAACGAATCTATGTGGAGAGTGTCCGCACGATGTACAGAGATGCAACGTAAGACCCAGAAAGGAGAAAACATGGAAATTCCGGAATATATCGCAAATAATCAGGCATTTGATTTCAGAGCCATCTCCTTTAACCGTCAGCCGAAGATCGCCGTCGGACGTCATCTTCCGGGAAAGGAAGAGACCGTGCAGCGCGGCGTGGTGATCCATGAGGACGGAAGCGTGGAAGTTACGATGATGGCGATCGGCGCACAGACTGTCGAAGCCGGCATCGAGGTCGGACATGATGCAGACTGGATCGAGCTCAAGGATAACGGCGAAGGCGTATGGAGCGGCGTTTTTTATGGACAGGAGCCCGGCTTTAAGCGTTTGGCCTTTAAAGTCAACGGCGTACTGGTTCTGAACCCCACGGCTCCCATCGGCTACGGCGACAACCGTACGATCAATTTTGTGGATATCCCCAATCCCGAATGGGACTGGCTGCTGATGAAGGATGTGCCCCACGGGAGCATCAATCAGGAATTCTACATGTCCTCAGTGACCGGTGAGTTTGAAAGCTGTCTGGTGTATACGCCGCCCATGTATCAGGAGGATCTGTCCGCCCACTATCCCGTGCTGTATCTGCAGCACGGCGGCTCGGATAATGAGACCGCCTGGGCCTATCAGGCCAAGGTGAACTTCATTATGGATAATCTGATCGCCGAAGGCAAAGCCGTGCCCTGCCTGATCGTGATGAACAACGGCATGGTACAGACAAAGGTCGACGGAGAGTGGAAGATCGGCGGCGACAGTCTGATGCAGGAGCTGGTCATGAAGGACTGCATCCCGTTCATCGAGAAAAAATACCGTGTTCTGACCGGGAAAGACAACCGTGCCTATGCCGGCTTGTCCATGGGCTCTCTGCAGGGCACCAGATTTATCTGCGAATACCCGGAGGCCTTCAGCTATGCGGGACTGTTCACAGGCATGCTTGCACCGAGAAAGAACGGTCATTCCATGCCGCAGCCTTATCTTGCAGCCCTCGACAATGCAGAGAAATTCAATTCGGACATGAAGCTGCTGTTCCGGGCGATGGGTGAGCAGGAGACCAGCATTACCCTGTTTGCCGAAGAGAGCGCAATGCTCGATGCAAAGGGGATCCGCTATGTGGCCAGAACATACCCCGGTCAGCATGAGTGGAAGGTCTGGCGCTGTGCGATCCATGACTATCTGACGATGATTTTTCGCGAAGGGATGAACTGACAATGAAAGCAAAAGTGAATGCCGGCCCGTCCAGAAAAATGTCATCACTCAAAAGGCGTCTGAATAAGTACTCCATCTTGTACATAGCCGCACTTCCCGGCTTCATTTATCTCATCATTAACAACTATATGCCGATGGTCGGCCTGTCCCTGGCTTTCAAAAAGTACAGCTTTGCAAAAGGCATCTTCAAAAGCCCCTGGAATGGCATCGAAAACTTTACCTATCTGTTCAGCTCCAAGTGGGCAAAGATCATGTTCAGAAATACGGTACTGTATAATCTGGCGTTTATTGTTCTTGGTACGATCTTTGCCATATTTGTTGCGATTCTTTTAAGTGAGATCCGGAATCCCCGGGCAAGGCAGGCTTATCAGACGCTGATCCTCATTCCGCACCTGATCAGTATGGTCCTTGTGGGATATCTGGCTTACGCATTTCTTGCGACCAAGACCGGCTTTGTAAACAAACAGATCATCGAACAGCTGGGCGGTGACCCTGTAAACTTCTACACAGAGAAGAAATACTGGCCGTATATTTTGGTGTTTGTGAATCTTTGGAAGAGCTTCGGCTTCCAGAGCATCATCTACTATGCGACGATCATCGGATTTGACAGAAGCTATTATGAATCGGCAGTGCTGGACGGCGCGAATATCTGGCAGCAGATCACCCGCATCACGCTTCCGCTCCTTCGGCCCACCGTCATCATCCTGCTGATCATGAGCCTCGGAAGAATGTTTGCTTCCGACTTCGGCCTGTTCTATCAGGTTCCGCTGAACACCGGTACGCTATATCCGGTTACCACGACGATCGATACTTTTGTGTATCGTGCGCTGATGGAAGACCACGATGTCGGCCGTTCGCTTTCGGCAGGCTTCCTGCAGTCGATCCTGGGCTTCGTACTGGTCGTTACGACGAATGCGATCGTCCGCAAGATCGAGCCGGACAGCGCGCTGTATTAAGGAGGCGACAGACAATGATCGGAAATGAGAAAGGTTTTCGCGTTTTTGCGAATTTTGTTCTGGTACTCCTTACGCTGAGCACGGTGCTGCCTTTTATCCTGCTGCTGGTTTCTTCCATAACAAGTGAAGAAGCCATCATGCGGTACGGGTATTCCTTTATTCCCCGCGATATCGATTTTGCGGCCTATCGTTATCTGCTGCTCTCAATCAAGAAGATCCTGACCGCATACATGATGACGTTTATCGTCACGACAGTCGGAACGCTACTGAATGTATTTATGACGATCTTCATGGGTTATCTGCTTTCCAAGCGGGATCTCCCGGGTCGTTCGTTCCTTTCGTTCTTCGTCTTTTTCACGATGCTGTTTTCCGGCGGTATGATCCCCAGCTACCTGGTGTGGAGCCAGGTGATCAAGGTGACCGACAGCATCTGGGGTCTGATCCTTCCGAATCTGCTTCTGAGTGCTTTTAATGTCATCCTGGTGAGAACGTATTTTACCACCACGATCCCCCCGGAGATCATCGAGGCGGCAGAACTGGATTCCTGCTCCCAGATCGGAATTCTGTTCCGCATTGTCGTTCCTCTGTCAAAGCCCATGATCGCTACGATCTCGCTATTTTCTGCACTGGCTTACTGGAATGACTGGATCAACGGCCTGTACTACATCAATACGAATAAGAGCCTGTATACGATCCAGAACATGCTGAATGCAATGCAGAACAATCTGCAGTTCATCAAGGAAAACGCAGCTGCGGGAATGACGGAATTGGCAAACAGCGTGCCTTCGCTGGGCGTGCGGATGGCGATCGCGGTGATCGCTGTGATCCCGATTATGATCATCTATCCGTTCTTCCAGAAGCAGTTTATCCGCGGTATCGTGATTGGCGGCGTGAAAGGTTAAAACCGTTTGTTGACATGGGGTCAATCCTGTTAACATATATCCCCTGGCAAAACAAAAATTTTTAGGAGGATCAAGAAATGAAAAGACTGTGCGCATTACTGTTAGCCCTGGTAATGGTCATGTCTCTTGCTGCATGTGCAGGCAAAACTGCAGCTCCCGAGACGCAGCCTGCAGCAAAGCCCGATTTCGGCAGCGCTGTAACCGAAACAAAAGCTCCCGATACGGATGTATCCAAGTGGCCTGTGATCAGATGCGAGGTCGTTCCCATGGCAGACTTCAGCGGCGAAGCTGATGTTGAGGCTGCTATGAACGAGTATCTGGTTTCAATTAATGCGGGTCTTCAGGTTGACCTGATTTCCCTTGACTTTGGCGAAAGAGCAAACGTTCTGACTCTGATGCTGGCCGACAAGTCTAATCCTATTGACCTGTACACCTGGAGATGGTATTCTAATGTTTCCAGCCTGGTGAAGAACGACCAGTGCATCTCTCTGGAGCCCTACCGCGATGTGTATCCCGAAGTGTTCAACATGTTCCCCGAAGGCGCTTACAAGGCCTGCCAGGTCGGCGGCGTGCAGTATTCCCTGCCCGTCTCCGATACCTTCTGCTCTTTTGAGTACTACGCCATGAGAAAAGATGTCGCTGAAGAGATCGGCGTCATGGAGCTCGTTGACACCAAGATCACCCTGGAGCAGCTGGATGAGATCATGCTCAAGGCAAAGGCAGCCCATCCCGACATGAGCTGGGTCAACGACCTGAACGCTCCCACCCTGCAGGGCATCGACAACCTGGGCAACGACGCTGCAATCGGCGTTCTGATGAACAGAGGCGCTGACGCAACCGAGGTCGTCAACTACTATGAGACCGCTGAGTGGAAGACCTATATCGAAATGGCTAAGGATTGGGAAGCAAAGGGTTACTTCATGGATGATCCTCTGAACAACCCCGCAATCCCCGGCGACCTGGTTAAGAACGGCCTGATGGGCGGTTTCTTCGGCGAGGCTGCTACTCTGACCGATGCCTATACCAATGTGGGAATGTTTGTGCCCGGTTATGATCTGGTCATCTTCCAGCTGACCGACATGGGCGCTACCAACTCCTGCGTGGGCGGCGGCTGGCAGGTCTCTTCCATCTGCCAGAATCCCGATGAAGCTATGAAGCTGCTTGCTCTGATGTACACCGATGAGACCATTGCCCGCCTGTTCGGCAACGGCGTGGAAGGAAAGCAGTATAAGCTGGACGAGAACGGCTGCGCATGGTATGCAGACGGCAAGGATGCTTCCAACTGCGGCTGGCACTGCACCGCTCCCTGGTTCTATCCCAACAAGGCTCTGGTTTACCCCTTCGAGACCACCGATGTGAATGCAAACAAGGGCGATGCAGCCTGCTGGAATGCTGAAGGCATGACTTTCTCCAAGGGCATGGGCTTCATCTTCGATGACAGCGCTGTCAGAGATGAGTACGCCGCATGTGCAAGCACCGTGGCAGAATACAGAGCAGCTCTGATGTACGGCCAGGTTGACCTTGAAGAAACCAATGCACAGTTTGTTTCCGAGCTGAAGGAAAACGGCATTGATGATATCATTGCCGAAATGAACAGACAGTTCACCGATTTCTGCAACGCCGGCTGATAGCCACTTAGTTCCGGAAACATCTGCAACTGCTGTTGCAAAGGTCTGACAGCAGGGAGGGATTACATATCTGTGTAATCCCTCCCTAAATTAATGACACAGTTCATGCTGCAGAGATTTGTAATAATACGGACGGAAAGGAAGCAGAAGAATAATTCATGAAGATTCGACTGATTAAAGATAAGAGCTTTTATTTGAGTGTACTCGGGATCATGCTTCCTGTTGTTGCCCAGTTATCCATCAATATGGGCGTTAATATGATGGATACGATCATGCTGGGGCAGCTTGGTGAAATACAGATTTCCGCTTCGTCTTTGGCAAATTCCTTTTACAATAACTGCAACATTTTCTGCATGGGCCTGGCCGGCGGCACCAGTGTGATCGCATCTCATTACTGGGGTGCCAAAGAAGAGGAGAAGACTAAACAGGTGTTCTCCATGGCATTCCAGATCTCGGCCATTATGTCGATCTTCTTTGCGGTCATTACATGGCTGTTTCCCGGGCAGATCATGCGAATCTATACCCCCGATCCGGCTGTGATCGAAGCCGGCGTCCGGTATCTGAAAATTACGTCCTTTATCTATTTCTTCCATGGCACCGGTCTTGTGATCGCGCTGCTGATGCGTACGATCGGGCAGCAGAGACTGGGACTGTATGTATCCATTATTTCCTTTGGTGTAAACTGCTTCTCAAACTGGGTGTTTATTTTCGGCCATTTCGGCGCTCCCAGAATGGAGATCGCAGGCGCGGCTCTCGGCACCCTGATCTCCAGAGTTGTGGAATTCATCGTTACTTTCTATTTCGTCTTTAAAATCGATAACAAACTTTGCATGAAGGTGAAGGATTTCTTCGCTAAAACCGAAAAAGAAGTTGTAAATAATTATCTAAAAGTTGGAATTCCTGTCCTGATCAGCGATGGTCTGCTGGGCTTCGGCAGCACAGGTCTTTCGATGGTCCTGGGCCGAATGGGCAGAGATGTCGTCGCGGCCAACTCGATCTGCATGGTCATTGACCGCCTTGTGACCATCGTTGTCACCGGCGTATCCCAGGCATCCGGAATCGTTGTCGGCCATACGATCGGAGAGGGCAATAAGGAACGGGCACAGATGGAAGGCGAGACCTTCCTGATCCTCGGCATCGCCTTCGGCCTCATAAATGCCGTGCTGATCTCAGTTGTCGGACCGTTGACAGAGCGCTTCTATGAGATCACGGAAGAGACCGCCAGGATTACTACGGAAATGATCTACGCTTTTTCGTTTATCGTTTTCTTCCAGGCGATCCAGTCGATCATGACAAAAGGCGTCCTCCGCGGAGGAGGAGATACGAAGTTCCTTATGAAGGCCGATATTCTGTTCCTGTGGATCACCAGTATTCCCCTGGGCGTCCTGGTGGGTCTTGTACTGGGCTGGCCTGCCTGGATCACGCAGATCGCGCTTCGCGCGGACTATATCATCAAGTCTGTCTGGTGCATTTCCAGATTGACAAGCGGAAAGTGGATCCATGACCTGAGCCAGAAAAACAGGATGAAAGCATAAATGCCCCCCGCGAATAATACAATCCCCCCAATATCGGGTCTTGAAGTGACCCCAAAAAGTTAGACAAATATTTCCAACTCAAATTGTTTAAGCAGCCGAAAGGGCTTGTTGTCTGTGTAAAGCAGGCGGCAAGCCCTTTAATCTTGCCTTGATTCGCTTGTTGTTGTAGTAATCAATATATTCAATCAGCTCTTGTTTGAAGTGTTCCATAGATTCTCCTACAACTGGAGTGTACCAATAGTGCCTTACAGCCTATGTACCGTGGTGGGGTCGAAGCTGCGGGTATCCTGCGTGCCCGTCCGTGCCATGCAGGCGCGGAGTTCGTCATTAATGCGGCGGAAGGCAGCGGTGACGCCTGCGGAGCCTTCCTTTATGAAACTTGGAATCAGTGTTCTGGCAATGCATACGCCGTCTGCACCCAGGGCGAGCAGCTTGTAGGCATCTATACCGCTGGTTACCCCACAGTCTGCCAAAATGGTAATCTTTCCACCTACCGCCCGGCGAATGGTGGGCAGCATATAGGCCGGCGGCACGGCACAGGGCAGTTCCCCCTTGTGGTGACTGACCAGAATGGCAGCGGCACCGGCCTGGATGCATTTTTCTGCATCCTGTACACTGAGTACACCCTTAATGATGCAGGGCAGACGGGTGGATTGGATGAGCATTTTCAGCTCATCCAATGTCTTAGGCCCAAGCTCGCCAAAGTCCGTTCCGCCGCCGGGGCTGTAATAGCCATCACTTCCGAAAGCATGGTCAATATCCATGGCGAAAGCAAAGGCACCGCAGGCCTCATCGTGAGCAATGTCCCGCAGAATCGCTTGGTTGTTTCTTTGAGTTTTGATGATGCGTATGGCTTTCACGCCGGTGGTGCATACCGCCTCAAATTCATCCTCGTGGAGATATCCGGTGAACATCGGAGTATTCATGGGAAGAATGCCTTTGGCAATGGCAACCATACCCTCTGGTTGAAGCCGCGTAGCAGCGGCGGACATCCCACCGCAGAAAATGGGGGTATCGAATGTCTGACCCAGAAAGTCTGTGTGCAAATCCGGTATCTGAGAGCCAATGAATCGATATTCCAGTACCAGAGAATCAAAATAATCCCGGGTAATTCGGTTGGAGTCATTCTTCTCCGACACCAAGGCAAAGGGGGTATAGCGAAAAGTGCTGCCATCCGCCCGCTTCGGCCCATCCGGCCCGCCAAAACCGGCTTGTTTTTGTTCTTTTCCCATGGCTTCTCCTCACAGTTCGATGATTGCACCGGTTTCCTGATCCCGGGCGAACCGGCGCAGGAACGACCAGGAGAGCTGAATCATTGCCGGAGTGACTGTATGGGGCATGTTTCCCAGGGCAATCATCCGCAGGTGGTACTTTCCTTCGTTGTTTTTGATGTCTGCGATGTAGTTTTCACTGCCGTCCAGGGTCAGTACCTCGGTGCGGTCAGCGGGTACGCCAATGCACCGCTCAGCCAGGTCGGAACTGTTCCGGGTGGCTGCGATTTCTTCTACGGTGCGCATGGGGCAGCGGGCGGAACGCAGACGGCGCTGCCAACTCTCGGCCCGTTTCTCAAAGGTGTCCAGTGCTACCCATTGACCGGGGCGCACGTAGGGAGCATCCATGTTCAGAGGGAACTGGCTGTTGCGCTCATTGAAGCCGCTGATGTTTACCAGGGGAGTGTCCACTGCTGCCTGAATGTCCAGCTGTTCGTCTGTCACTACGAAGAAGCCGCTGGTTACGGCGGGGGAAAGCTGGCCCGGTTCATTGCCCAGGGTGGCAATGGCTGCAATTTCCATCTGATGGCGGCGCATATATTCGGCGGAGAAACGGCCATTGTGGCTGTGGCCGGTAATATAGATTCTGCTGCGATCCAGGGGATAAAGCTGCTCGGCGTCTTTGAGAATTTCGTGAAGCAGGTCGTTGTCATCCAGAGATTCCAGCGCGAAGTACAGCAGCATGCACTCGCCTTGAGCAGCAATCTGCTGATATTCATAGAAGCAAGCAAAGCCAGTCACTGCCTGGTGAGGGTCAAAGCGGTTCACTTCCTGCATAATGCACACGCAGGGCAGTTTTTTCTCCGGTTCCTCCAGCGCTTGCTTGGGAACAAAGGTAACCCACTGTTCACCGCACTTATCGTGGAATTCGCACTTCAGCCCCATATCGTCCCACAGGGCCATCAAGCCGGGATCGGAGGCATCATCGAAGTTGTATTCCAGAGCCATCGTGGCGGCCATTTTTTTACCGATGGCACTGTTTATCAGCTGATCATAGTCATAAGCGGCATTGCTGTAGCCTGTGCCCCGGATCAGCTTAAAAGTCAGGCTGTCCTTGTTCTGCCACCGGCGAACGATGTCAAGCACAGGAATGCCGCCCAGTGCGGTAACAGCTGCGTCTGCATCCACAGGGGTTTTTCCGTCGGGGGCAGTATAGTGGAAGCCTTCGATCTCTGCCAGACGCTTACCACTATTCAAAACGGGACGCACATCCAGATAGAACCGATCGTAGTTCAGGTGAAAAATGACAATGGCTTCCTGCATAATGGAGATATACTCGTTTTCATCGTCAAATTGATTGGAGACGATGAAAACCAGCGCGAAACTTTCCTGTGCAGCGGCATGGAGGTAAGAATCGTACCGCTCCAGCAGGTACATGCACCAGTTGGGGTCGGTCATGTCCGCATTCACCAGGACGATTACCGTATCCATTTCATCACTGTAGCCTTGAATGCCCATATGCCGGATGGGGATCATGGCTACCCAGCCGTTGCGCCCCATGCTGGTGCAGTGGTAGTGAAGCCCCTGCCGTTCCCAGAATTCGGCGACCTCGGGGTAGGTCAGCGCATTGGACTTGGGGTCGAACCGCCCCTGTGTGCGGCGATGAGCAGCGGGTTTGGCCGGAATTCGGTTGCTTTTCAGATTTTCCTGCCCGATCCATGCAGTGAGCGGCACAAGTTGACTGCGCCGCTCATCCCAGGCATGCTCATCCCAAAGTTCCTTGTGAGGATAGTTATAATAGCGATTCATTGTGCATTCCTCCCGTGCTTTTTTCATCATTCTATCATATTTGCTTTGTAGGGTCAATACTACATTACAAAATAAAATGAGTTTTTAATCAAAGCGGGATATCTGTGCTGAATGGGAGAGAGAATCAAGTCTGCCAAGCATGAGTACCGTCTTGAAATGCTGCTATTTTTTACTAAAATGCTAGGATTCTGCCTTTACATTTTGCTTTTCTTATGATATCATAACATAATAATATACGACCAATCAATATAACAAAGGAGCGGTGAGTAATATGCTTAACGAATACACTCTGAACAAAGACACCCCCGTGCCCCTGTATTATCAGCTGAAAACTCTGATTTTGGATCAGATCAAGAACGGAACCTACAAAAGCGGTGACCTGATTCCAACGGAGAACGACCTGAGTGCGATGTTTGACATCAGCCGTACCACCGTTCGCCAGGCAGTGACGGAATTGGTGCGGGAGGGATATCTTTACCGCGTGAAGAGCAAGGGTACCTTTGTATCCAAGCCGAAGATTTCTCAGGATGTGCTGAACCGCTACTATTCCTATGATGGAGCAGTGAAGGACTCCGGGCAGGAAGTGAAGTTGGAGGTGTTGAAAATCGAGGTCGTCCCCATGCCGCAGGAACTGCTGGAATTGGGAGCAGGGCAGCCTGGCGACCAGGCCATTTATCTGTACCGCCGCCGGATCACCGATGGAATGCCGCTGATGCGGGTGGAGAGCTACCTGCCTTGCAGCAAATTTCCGGATTTGATGCAGGCGGATCTGGAACACAGCACACTGAAGGCTTTGATGGATCAGAAACCGGAAACACGGGTCAATCGGCTGAAGCGTACTATCGAGGCAATTCCTGCCAGCAAAGAGGACGTCGCTATGCTGGAGGTAGAAGAGGGCAGCGCCATTCAGAAAATGACTACCGTCCGCTATAATGCCGGGGGAGAATTCCTGGACATTGGTACGGCGTATTACCGTGGCGATATGAGCCGCATCGAAGTTGAAATTGTCTATCCGGAGACCTGAGTGAAGGTTTTCAGAAATAAGCGAGGCAGCCGCCTGGTTCATCCGGGCGGCTGCTTCGTATGGAAAGGGGAGTGGAATCAAACGGATTTTTCGGTATAGCCAATGGTGCCAAGGCCCTGGACGAATTTCTGCCGACGCTGCACCGTGCCCTGGCTTTTGGTGTTGGCAATTTCGGCGTAGTCGTAGTCATCTGGGTTGGCAACAATGGCATTGGCAGCGGCCAGCAGATCCAGGATTACAAAATTATCCAGGTCAAAGGTGAAATGTCCGGGGAAGACGGAATCAAATTCATCTATCCGCCGTGCAAGTTTTTCCATCTGGTTGCGGTATGCGGTGACAGTGGCAAAACGGGCATATGGGTCATCCGGCTTGCCGCCATGGATGCCGACACGCATGGCGATGGCATCATCTCCGGCAAACAACAGCCGCTGCTTCTTATCTAGGAACATGCAATGCCCGGAAGAATGGCCGGCAGTAAAGATCAGCTCCACCAGCTGCCCGTCACCCAAATCAAAGAGGTGGCCGTCCGGAACGCCTACGATTTCGTATTGCCGGTAGGGAATCAGATCCCGCCGGTCAAATTCGCTCCAAATTGGTTTCCCGGTTTCGTCGAACAAGTGATCCCACATGGTGGGGGTATTCATTTTTTCCAGAGTTGGCACCGCATATTCATGGCAGTATACCCGGTCGAATTGGCTGTTGCCGAAGGCATGATCCAGGTGGGGATGGGTGTTTACAACAACCAGCTCCTTGCCCCCACTGATTTGATTGCACAGTCCCTTCAGATTACCCAGACCAAAGCCGGTATCAATGAGCATGGCTCTCTGGCTTCCTACGATCAAATAGAGCCACACATCTCCCATCCCATCCAGGCTTTCGTTGAGAATGGCATAAGTATTCGGTCGAATGGGGTAAACTTCAGCATAGGGGATTATATCGTAAATTTGTCGCCCCTTGTGGTTTTCCCGTAGGCTCTTCATGAATGCCCAGCAACCAGGGTTCACAGTCTCGCGCATGGCGATCCGCCTGCATTTCAGCGGCGTAACGATCGGACGGTTAGTGTACATGGGGAAACCCTCCTAATTTCAAGGGAATAATGTAATATCATTATAACATATATAAAAAGAAAAGCAAGCATTATTTTGCGTTCAGGGAAAAATCATGCTTGTGCAATGCAGAGGACCACTGGCAGGGGTCTGCCATGCATCAGATGATTAGTGTGCAGCGGAATACCAGCTGCGGAAGGGGGGAGCAGCGTCCGCCGATTCCATTAAGTTTTGCAGGAAAGCAATTTGAAACAGCGGACGAAAAAAGTTGTTGACATTGCTGCAAAATTCGTTATTATAAAAAAGGATATGTCCATACAAAGTAACATAAGTATAAAAGTATTTATAAAGTAAAGGAAGCACTATAATGAGTACGAATTACCAATATGACAAGCAGTATCTCTGGTATGATGATGCCTGGCAGGATAAAAACGGGTTGGCATATCCGTTCTTTCAGTGGCTGGGCCGTGCAGATTCCGTTTCTCCTGCTCCGACGTATTCCCGCCCTGACGGTGAGCCGAAATCATCCCCATATTACCATGCGAAGACCAACTCTGTGAACCTACCGGAAATCATTGAGCCTTTAGAGCAAATGGGATTGCATTGCACCATCCTGGAACAAGGCTGTAAGCATTGGATAGCCATGCTTCCGATGCGTGCCCGGACAGAAAAACTACGCTTGCTCATTGTCCTCCACCAGCAGGACACAGCTGACCCATGGTGGGCCATGGATACACTGGTCAAACGCCGGACTTACCACGAGATCGCTGTCCGGCGACAGGACACCTTGGTTGTGTACCTGGTGGCAAAGGGAGCGGACGACGATAGGATTTTCGGCAATATTTTGCAGGAAGCCTGCGCCTTGTATCCGGTAGATTTGAATCAGGTGTATCTGGATGTGAGTCTGGCGGATAGGCTTGGCTGCAGTTTGGCGGATATTCCAGGGCTGCATTGGCAAAATGCCCGGTCAGAGCCGGCAGATCCAGACGAATTGACGGAAAATTTTGAGGGAATCCGTGTACTGAATATTTCTGGGCGATGGGGCAGCCAGGATAGCTTGACACGGGGGCTTGTAATGAATCAGGCCATGAACCGGGGGCTGTTTGACACGGAGAGACTGATCCATTCTGTGGGCGGCCGGAAAATGGCGGAGGTCATGGAACTGGAGCGAGACTACCAAACCATTTACGACCCGGGCTATGCTGAGTATTGGGATCGGATGGGGCTTCGCTTGGATATCAATGAGACCGACGACCGCCGCTGGCTGGTGTACGCCCCCAAGCAGCAGCTGGAGTCCGGGGAAAAACTGCCGCTGGTGCTGGCCATGCAGGAGGTCTACCGGGGCAATGAGCATCTGGCGGTGACGGCAGCGAGTTATTTCTATGAATATACGCTTTTGGCAGCTCAAGGAGAGTGCATTTTACTGTTTTTTGCCCTGGAGGATCCGGATTCCAATGATCTCCTGGAAAAAATCACTTGGCAGGCCGTGTCCCGTTATCCTGTAGATGTGCGCCGCATCTATGTTACCGGTCACAGTCACGATGGCTGGTTTGCCCGGCACTTTGCCTATCGCCATCCCCGGATGATTGCAGCCCTGGCAACCATGGGCAATCATGTGGGGCTGCCGGAGGCCGGCCGGGTGGGGAATCCCATCATGGGTGTCAGCGATGCGGAAATAGAGAATATGAAACAAATCGATATGCCAACTATCAACATTAATGGAGGCAGCGAAGGCTTTTCCCGGTACCCTGCCAGCGAGTCGGAAAGGCGGCAGTGGGCGCTGGATTGGCAGCGCCGTTTGGAAGCCAGCAGGTGCCCGGTCTGCACGATAGAAGAAATTTTGGCAGCGCCCACATCCGATAATCTTGCGATTCGTACGTTGGGTGTCCCCGGAGATCGGGGGCTGGATTGTTGGTTTGATGGTATTGCTCACTGTGCAGTGGACATCAAAAATGTGGACGGGAAGTATCATCTTCGGGTAGCTTCCAGTGAAAACATGCCTCATACAGTAACTCCGAGTATGATCGATCTGTCCTGGTCGTTCCTGCGGCAGTTCGCTCGGGATACAGAAACCGGAAATATTATTGGATAAAGGAGACAATTGCTATGATGAACACACATTACAATTATCCCCACAAGGAACTGTGGGAAGGGAAGCTTTGGGCCGACCGGGTCAGCTATGTGGACGGACTGGCTCAGTGGCTGGGTGCAAATGTTCCCATGAACGAAGCGTCCTTCACCCATCGGAGCGTGGAAGAGCCTAAGCTTGACCCGGACTACCGACTGAAAACCGGCAGTGTGGATGACCACGAGGTGGTGGACTACTGGGCTTCCAAGGGCATCCGGGTCACTGTTCTGGGACAAGGCGGTAAGCTGTGGGTGGCCATGGTACCGGAAAAGGCGATTTCCGACCGGGAGCATACCAAACTCCCCGCGCTGGTGGTTTTCCACAAGGAGCACTATGCCGATCCCTGGTGGGCTATGCGTACCATTGCTCATTACAAAGACTACAATGAAAACCTGGCGGCGCACCCGGATCATATGATCATTTACCTGGTGCAGGAGGGGCCGGATGTGGATCGGATCTATCTGAACATTCTCCAGGAGGCGTTTATCCTCTTTCCCGCCGACCTGAGCCGCATTTACATTGATGTCACCGAGGCGAAAAAACGGGAGATCCGGCTATCCGATCTGCCTCATTTCCATTACTTTGATGAGGCCGGAAAACCTGCTGATCCGGACAGTGCAGTGGAAAAATTTGGCGCACTGGGCGTGGAAGCCATCAATGTAGGCAACCGCTGGGGCAACCGGGATTCACTGGCCCGGGGACTGGTGATGGAATATGCCATGAATGACGGGATTTTCAACCGGGAATGGTTTGTGAATTCTGCCACTGCCAGAAAAATGGCAGAGGGACTGGAGATGGAGTACCGCTTTGCTTCTGTTTATGATCCGGGCTTTGCAGAATATTGGGAAAACCGAGGCCTTCGCTTTGAGGTACACCACTACAGGGGAGAGCGGTGGATGACGCTGGTGCCGTTGAGTGCCTTTGAGCGCCCGGAGCAGAAACTGCCGGTGCTGTTGGCGCTGCAGGAGGTCTACCCGGGAAATGAGCATCTGGCCGTGGCATCCATGAGTTATTTCTTCGAGGCCATGGATATTGCCGCACAGGGGGAGTGCATTCTTCTTTTCTTTGTCCTGGAGGATCCGGAGTCCAACGAAATGGCAATGGATATTGTGGCGGAAGCAGAAAAAATGTACCCCATCGATCCCCGGCGGCTTTATGTTACCGGCCACAGTCACGATGGCCGCTTTGCCCGCATTTTGTCCTATCGTCATCCGGAGAAGGTTGCAGCGGTGGCCGTTATGGGCAATGGCGTAACACTGGAATCCTCAGCCGAGAGCGGCAACCCTGTGGGTGGCACCGAAGACTGGATGCTGGACGAGTTGAGCCGGGTTAAGCTTCCCATCATCAACCTTGGCGGCGAACGGGAGCACCATACTCCGGATTTCCACACGGATCAGTTCCCTGTTTTTGCCCGGGGCTGGCAGCGCCGGCTGGCCGTGTGCCGGTGCCAGCCGAAAACAACGGAACAGATTGCTGCTGCGCAGCACAGCAGCGACATTGTGGAGCGGAAAATCGGTGTTCCTTTCGACAAAACGCAGGTGCTTTGGCTGGATGGCTTTGAACATTACATTGGCGATGTGGTAAACCGGGAAGGTAAGCACTGGACCCGGATGGTCTGCATTGACAACTCCCCCCATACCGTTACCGCCTCCATGCTGACACTGGCTTGGTCGTTCCTGCGCCGCTTTGAACGAGATCTGGAAACGGGAGAAGTTGTGGAGCGATACTGAGGAAGTTCTGCAAAAGAGCAATTATTGTCCCGAAGAAAGCTCAGGAGTATAATTAAAGTAAGTTGCTGCGTATGAGATGTTCGAAAAAGAAAAAACGGACATTATCACATGTGGGTGCTGGGGCGACTCTTCATCCGAAACTGTGAAGAAGAGTATTGCCTGAAATAGAGAACATCCATAGGCCACTATAAAGAATGAGAGGATTCGTTTTGTGTACGCATCCTCTCATTTTTGTGCTTTATATGATTAAAAATCCGTCCCAAATGTCCAGGTGCGCTTCCATTCGTGACTTTGGCCAGGCAGCAGCGAGAAGGTATGGTTGATCTCCGGCGCGAGAATGTGGTCTACCGCCCATACGGCCACCCGGAAGGGATGGTAGTAATCTTCACCCTTTACCCACATTTGTGCGCCGTCGTGACGGAGCTCCCACTGGAAGGGGATGCAGGGGGAAATGTCTGCCTGGTTGAAAGCGATATCTGTGTCAATGGCAGTGAATTCACAGAAAGTCAGCCCATGGCCATCGCCGCGGAAGCTGCTGGATTTGCCGTTGCGGTTCAGCAGCCGCACTGGGGGCTGAGCCGGAATGGAGGGCATTTGGATGTGATAATCAGAACCCACAGCCATTCCGTCAATGCTGATGAAATTGTGGCAGAATTCCCGCAGCTCCATGCCTTTTTCTCCCACATTTTCTGCGTTGATTGTCATGGTTACGGTGGTGTCCTCCACGCTTATGGTTTTGGTACTTTTCAGTGCATAACCCAGGCAGGGAATAGGATTGGTGATAAATACCGCTTCCCGGTCCGTGTGTTCACAGGAGACAGGAAAGGGCTGCACATCCCGGAATTGCTTAAAGAAAATAAATTTTCCTGCATCCTCCTTGCGAATCAAGCCCACGCCAAATTTCGGGAAATATTCCCCGATCGCCGCCTCGCTGCTGACGTCCAGACACCATTCGTTGCACAAGCCGCGTCCCATGGAAGTAGGGTGACACAGATTTCGGGGCTCAGAGGCGCAGAAGTGATACCCACCGTCCAGTACCACGTCGCTGATGTACCCGGCACGGTCGAAACGACAGGATACATTTGGCTTTTCTCCGGGGTCACAGAGCTCCACCCGAAGCCGATCAGAGTACAGAGAAAACATTTTTCAGACCTCATTTCAAAAAAGTGTAGACATAATCAAAATTATGTAGTATCATCATAACAATAAGATGATGATATTTCAATACTTATTTTAGGCGCACGGGCATAACCACGATTTGGCGGGAATCCCGGTGCGTTTTGCCAGGGCAATGGAAACAATCCTGTATGTTTATGGAAGGAGAAATTATGGGAATCGGTATTGTGACGACAAGATATGGCAGGGTAGAGGGCGTGGAATTTGATGGGGAATATACCGGGATTACGATGTTTCGTGGAATTCCCTACGCTGCACCGCCGGTAGGAGAGCGCCGATGGAGACCGCCGGAGGAACCGCAGACCTGGGATGGAGTGCGCAGGTGTGATTCCTACGGTCCGGCCGCGGTGCAGATTTTTCTTCACGATCGGCATGCAAAGGAATACTACTATGCCGGGACCCCTGTGTGCAGCGAGGATTGTCTCTATCTGAATGTGAGCACCGGTGCAGTGGCGGCAGGGGAGAAGCGTCCGGTTTATATCTGGTTCCATGGCGGAGGATTGACCAATTGTTATTCCTATGAACCGCAATTCGATCCCCGGGAGATGGCTCGCAAGGGGATTGTAGTGGTCACGGTTGGGCATCGCCTTTCCTTGTTTGGCTATCTGGCCCTGCCCCAGCTGACACGGGAGCAAGGGGGACGCAGCGGTAACTATGGCTTTATGGACGAACTGAAAGCGTTGAATTGGGTCACAGAAAACATTGCGGCTTTTGGCGGTGATCCCGATCGAATTACTGTGGGCGGACAGTCCGGCGGCAGCTTGAAAGCGGCCGCCCTGGCAGCGACTCCGGCAAGCGGCGGCAGGGTGAAAGGCGTCATCAGCCACAGCGGACTGAAAATGAAGTGCCGCTTCCGCACGCTGGAAAGTGCCGAGCAGCAGGGGCGGAACTATCTGCGCTACATTGGTTTGGCTCCGGATACTCCACTTGAAGTGCTGCGCCAGATGCCCACAGAGGAGATATTCTGTGATGCACCCCGGGCAGTGATGCTGGGAGATATGGTCTGTGATGCGGAGCTGGTGCCATTTTTGGATTTGCAGCAGGCGATTGACCGATACGCCGCACAGGTGGACTTTTTAAGCGGCTCCAACCTGGGTGAGGCAGACGTGTTTGCTTCCTCCCGGGCAGCGCTGGGCACGGATCCGGTGCGGGAGTATGTGAAGGAGATCCGCAGTGAGCGTGACTTCCGTGCTCATTTCCGCAATCTGCTGGGCGCACTCTATGATGAATTTGATGGTGACCGCACACTGACGGTTGAAAACGGCAACCCCTGGCGCACAGCCCGGCATTTGGCGGGGCTTGGACTGGCGGGGTGGGAAGGGATGAATTTCAGCCGGAATGTGATGCTGAACCGGCTCTTCGGCGCACATCGAAAGACGATTGGCCACACAGGACGTACCTTTACCTATTATTGGACACACTTGGAACCTTGTCGTCCGGAGGATTACGGAACGGAGCGTGACCCGGAGAAGCTGCTGGCATGGCATTCCAGTGAGCTTTGGTATGCCTTCGCTTCTCTGCGTCCCGGCGTCCCGCCGCTGCGTCCTTGGCAATCGCTGGATTATGCTGTCGCCCAGTGGATGAACGACTACTGGGTAAATTTTATCAAAAACGGAGATCCAAACGGCGGCACGCTGCCTTCATGGCCGGCTTCCGATGAACATCTGGGCTGGATGGAGCTTGGAGACGAGGCAATTCCTCACGTCTGGGAGGATACCCGCCTGGAAGAGCTGATTCGGGCCTTTGTGGAAAAAGAGTACAAGTACCATGTTTGATAGAGCTGCGGCAGAAAGGAAGCAAGATGGCAGAAAAGTATTATGCCCTCGTTGGAAATTGTAAAATGTCCTCCGGTACACCTCTTGGGATGACTGTGCTGGAATACGTCCCCGATTCTGGACAGATGATACCTGTCGGCCACTATGAACAGGAATTGAAGGTGGGGGCACAGTGGTTTGACCCGGAAAGAAATCGTGTATACGTGGTGGACGAATTCTGGAATCAGCCTGGCAGAACCGGAGGCGGCGGCCATGTGGCAGAGCTGGCATTGGACCGGGCCACTGGAGCATTGCACCGAAAGGCACTGCGGCGCACTTTCGCATCGAACCCCTCTTATGTATCTCAGGACCAAACCGGGCGGTATCTGCTGGTCAGCCACCATTGTACCGACCGGTTTGTGACCAGAATGGTGCAGACGGAAAAGGGATATGACACTGTAACGGAGTATGATCTGTGTACGCTGCTCCTGTTTCGGCTGGAGCCGGATGGCGGTATTGGTGTGCTGGCGGATATTTTTCAGGTGTCAGGTCACGATGAGCGGGGGGAGCATGCCTTTCCTCATTTGCACTGTGTGGTGCCGGACCCCAGAAGCGGATATTTCATTGTGTGTGACAAGGGCCTTGACAAGGTATACAGTTTTACCATCGACTACACGCGGGAGAAACTTGTGAAGGTGGATGAACTGGATTGCCCTCAGGGCAGTGAGCCGCGGTACTGCAGCTTTCATCCGGAAAAGCCCGTATTCTATTTCAATGGCGAAGGCAGTGGACAGCTCCATGCCTGCGGGTTGGATCGTGGGACGGGAAAGCTGTATCTGCTGGGCAGCAGTGAGCTGACTCAGGGAGAGAATGTTCCGGATATCTGGCCTTGTGATGTAAAGACACATCCTAACGGGAAGCTGGTGTTTACTTCCATCCGTCGGAAGAATTTGATAGCTGTTCACCGCATTGGCACAAACGGAATGCCTGTCCGCTATCAGGTGGTAGACTGTGGAGGCAGAAATCCCCGGGGGCTGTGCGTTTCTCCGGATGGAGCGCTGCTGCTGTGCGCCAACACGGAATCCCACACCGTTACGGAATTTGCAATCGGGGTGGATGGCTCACTGACATTGCTTCGCAGCATCGACGTGGGCGGCTGCCCGGGAAATATTCAAATCATTGCCGTGTGATCCGCGGTAAAAAAGAAAAGGAGTGTATGAATTATGTTGCAGCAAGTTATGACTGCGCCCTACGAGATCGAATTTCGGGAGGCCCCGGTTCCAAAGGCAGCGCCGGGGCAGGCGGTGCTTCGGATTCACCGCATCGGTGTGTGCGGCAGTGATATCCATGTGTATCATGGCAAGCATCCGTTTACTTCCTATCCTGTGACCCAGGGGCATGAGGTCAGCGGTGAGATTGTGGAGCTGGGCGAGGGAGTCAGCGGTTTGCAATTGGGTCAGCGTGTAACGGTGGAACCCCAAGTGGTATGCGGCCAGTGCTATCCCTGCCGCCATGGCAAATATAATCTGTGTGAGAACCTGAAAGTTATGGGTTTTCAAACCACCGGTACGGCCTCGGAATATTTCGCGGTGGACGTATCCAAAATCACACCATTGCCCGAGGGGATGGATTTTGACTTGGGAGCCATGCTGGAGCCGCTGGCTGTGGCTGTTCATGCCGTGGGCAGGATGGGAAGTGTAAAGGGCATGAAGGTAGCGGTACTGGGCGCCGGCCCTATTGGCAATCTGGTAGCTCAGACGGCTAAGGGGCAGGGAGCGGACAGCGTGCTGATCACGGATGTCAGCGATGTACGCCTGGAAAAAGCAAGGCAGTGCGGTGTGGAATACACCGTCAACACGAAAAATAAGGATTTTGGTGAGGCCATGGTAGAGTGCTTCGGCCCGGACAAGGCCGACGTGATTTACGACTGCGCCGGAAATGATATTACCATGGGGCAGGCTATTCGCTATGCCCGCAAGGGAAGCACGATTATCCTGGTGGCGGTATATGCCGGAATGGCCAATGTTGACCTTGCAGTGCTTAACGACCATGAACTGGACCTGAATACCACCATGATGTATCGCCATGAGGACTATTTAGAGGCGATCCGTTTGGTACAGGAGGGCAGAGTTGCCCTGCGTCCGCTGATCAGCAGCCATTTTGCCTTCCGGGACTACCTGGAAGCCTATCGGCATATCGATGCCAACCGGGAGACGACCATGAAGGTCCTGATCGATGTGGACCGGTGAGTACGCGGTAGAGGAGAATCCAATGAGAACTGAGGAAAAGACGACGCCTCCAACTACCATCTGGAACCGGATGTTTTTGAGTATCTTCTTCGTGAATATGGCTTTTAATCTGGGACAGCAGATGAGCAACTCTCTTCTGTCTCTGTATGCCAAGTCCACGGGGGCGCCGGCAGACCAGATTGGCCAGTTGATGAGCATGTTTGCGGTCACGGCGCTGATCTTCCGCTTTGTGGCGGGGCCTGCTATGAGCGCATTTGAGCGGAAGCGGCTGGTCTGCATGTCCACACTGCTGATGACCACAGCCTATTTGGGCTTCAGTTTTTCCCCCGCCATTGCCAATGCACTGGGAGTCAGCGTCATTTCTGTTATGAAATGCTTCCGTCTGCTGCAGGGGGTCGGCAATGCTTTCGGTAACAGCTGCTGCCTGACCATTGTGGCTGATACTCTGCCCAGGGATAAATTTACCACCGGCATGGGCTATTACGCCCTGGCGCAGGTGATCGCCCAAGCTATCGGTCCCACCATCGGCATATTCCTGCGGGATCTGGTGGGGTATAACCGGGTGTACATCATCTTTGCCGGGGTTATGCTTGTGGCAACTGCTGCAACGCTGCAAATTCGCACTGCACCCCAGAAACGATTGCCGTTCCGCCTGAACCTGGACAACATGATCGCAAAGGAGTGCCTGGTTCCGGCAACGGTGACGCTGCTGGTGGCCATGGGCTTTACCAGCATCAATGCATTCATGCTGGTGTATGCCGAGGAGCGGGGGATTACCGGCGCCAGCCTGTTCTTCACTGTATACGCGCTGACCATGCTGGTTACACGCCCACTGGTGGGCAGGTTGACCGATCGGTACGGTTTCGTGAAGGTGGCGGTGCCTTCTGTGCTGATGACAGCACTTTCGCTGAATCTGATCGGTGCATCTGTAAATTTGTATATGCTGCTGCTTGCCGCCTTCGTCAACGCTTTCGGCTATGGTGCCGTGCAGCCTATGCTGCAATCGCTGTGCATGAAGGCGGTGCCCCCGGAGCGCCGGGGCAGTGCTTCCAGTACAAATTACATCTTTATGGATATTGCTACCATTATCGGCCCCACGCTCTGCGGATTTGTGGCCAGGCTCTTTGGCTATACGCCGCTGATGTGGCTGGCAGTTTCTGCACCCATTGTTTTGGGAGCGATTTTTATCCTGCTGTTCCGGAGAAAGATTCACCGGATAGAGGATGAATTTGCCCAACGGGATAACTGAAGGAGGTTTATCAATGAGAAAACTTGTTATACGAACGGATGACGTGGGTTATACCAAGACCCATAATCTGGGAACTTTTGAGACCTATGACCACGGCTATGCCACGTCGGCAGATGTGATGCTGGATTCTCCAGGTACGGTGGATGCGCTTCAGCGTCTGAAGGAAATGCCGTGGGTGAGCGTGGGGTGGCATGACCATTTCTGGAACAGTCCGGTGCTGGATCCCGGAGAGGTGAAAAGTTTGGTGATTCCCGGCACCAACCGATTCAGGCATGATATTAAAAAGCTGGAGGATGTGGATTTCGCGGAAGCGCTGAAGGAGTGCCGCGCAGAGCTGGAGCTGTGCCAGGATATTCTGGGACGAGTTCCTGATGTGGGCGGCTGCGCGCAGGGAGACACTCCCTTTACTGAAGCTATGGCCCAGGTGACGAAAGAATATGGAATGGCCTGCAGCTATGGCCACAAAATGCACCTGCAAGAGGATGGGAGTTTTACATTCGACCCGGTGGATCCCAAGTGGGAGAATCGTCATATTTACATTGTGGACCAGCGGGGTGTGGTTGCCGGCGACATCCTCAAGGAAACGATCCGGGAGCAGGAGGAGTATGATCCGGTTGCCTTCTTGCTGGAGGATCGCTCGAAGTTCTTTGAATTGCCGGAAGATGCCGTGCTGATGCATGGCTTCCACCCTGCATATCTGGATTATTATGTGGCGAAGCTGGGGGATTACGGCCCCAACCGGCGCTATTATACCCTTAGCCGTGTATTCGATGTGGAGGGGCTGTGCTCTCAACGGCTGCACGACTGGATCAGGGACAATGGCATTGAATTGTGCAATCTGCGCGATGCACTCTATGGCACCCATGATTATCAGAACCACCTGCGCCGCATTGGCAGCGATCTGTGTGTGTATTGACAGGGGAGGACTATGGAGTACAGCAATGCTAATCTGACGGAAACAGATCCTGACCGTGTACAGAAATTCTGCCAGTTTCGGGATTATCTGACCCTTGCCAGTGACGGCGGACTGGATATTGAGAGACTGCTCAACAGCGACTATGGCGCGCAGTTTACCCGCCGCTTAAACATTCGTTTCACCTACGAGCAGGATGCCATGGGGCGCGCTGCTTTGGACTACTACCATTCCATCGGTTTGAAAAAAGAAATGTTTGATGACGGGGATTACTATACCCGCTGGGTTATGTTTACACCCCTGTCGGTATTGAAACCGGAAAATGCAGGCCGCAAATTTCCCCTCGTTATCTCACAGCACGGTGGAGGCTCTTCTATTGAGACGGATGAATTTTCCACCGGTTTTCCGGAGTTGGCGGCCCGGGAGCAGTTCTTTGTCGCCATTTTACAAAATACGAACTGGGACAATGTGAACCGGGTGCTGGACAGAATTCTGGACCGCTTCCCAGTGGACGCAGATCGGGTATACATGAGTGGATTATCCCAGGGCGGCAGTCAAACCAACACCTGCCTGCACCGGATGCCGGAGCGGCTGGCGGCAGTGGCGCTGAATTCCTGCGATGTTTACCGCACGTCGGATAACTTTGATGTCCCCTTCACGCAGGAAGAGAAGCAGCGAGTCAGGGCAGCCAAGGTTCCGGTTATTTATACCGTGGGGGCCAATGATGCATCCTACTATGTCCCGCTGAATCAGTGGCGTCCCCGCAAGGGCTGGGACGGGAAACTGGGAGACCCGGAGACGTACCATCCCGCTGCCCGTGACAATGAGCGTGATCCCACCTGGATTCATGACCCGGCTCGGGGATTCCGGGATGCAGCCCGTCTGAAAATGGCCAAGGAGCCCCGCTGGTGGATGTGCCATCCCAGCCGTCCGGCGCCGGGAGAGGATACGGCTCGGTGGGCGGTGAATCGGGTGAACCAGCGGCTGGAGCTGCTGGGCTGCGCTCCGCGGGATATAGAACGCTGCCTGCAATACGCAAATTCACCTCAGGATGAATTTCATCATCTCCTCGGTATTTATGGTGACCGGGAGAATATCCGCTATTATCATGGTTGGAAGCATTACTGCCTGGACATCGACAATCCGGAGGGAAAAAATATGTTCCGCATGATCGTTGTGGAGAATTTTCCCCATTGGCAGTCCGTCATGATGGCGGAGCTCTGCTGGGATTTCTTTTGCCGTTTTCACCGCTGACCGCGCCTGCTCCTGAAACGGTAACCTCTTTTTTGAGAAAAATCGGGAGTTATGAATCCTTGACAAGTAAGCTTGTGTTTTTAAATTCATTTGACCAAACATAAGAACAATGCGATATAGTGATTTTATACAAAATGAGGTGCTGAAAAAAGTGAATAGTACCGAAAATAGGTTTCCCCTGTTGACAAATGAAAGTGAGCGAATTACAATAATGTCATGACGTAGATACAAAGCGTCAAACAAAAGAAAAAAGGAGACAATCAAAATGAAAAGAGCATCCGCTTTCCTGCTGGCCCTTGTAATGGCACTGTCCCTGTTCGCAAGTGTCGGCGGCCACGTCTCGGCTGAGGCCACCGAGACCTTGGTCGTGCACATTTCCTCTCAGGCACATACGTTGTCTAAGTGGGCAGCTACTGCCGGTGACATGATTTCCGACCTCGCGTTCCTGGTGTTCGATCCCGTCCTGCTGATGGATGAGGACGGCTCCATCAAGCCCTGGCTGGCTGAGGAGTATGAAATGGCCGAAGACGGCATGTCCATTCGCCTGAAGGTGCGCGAGGATGTGTGGTTCACCAATGGTTCCAAGTTCAATGCTGAGGATCTGAAGTATACGTTCGAGCAAGTTCGTGATGATGTTGAGCATTATCCCGATGCGTACACTAAGAACTGGAGAAACTACCTCGGTGAAATTGAGTTGGTGGATGAGTACACTCTGGTGATCAATTTCAAAAAGCTGATGCCCGAATTCTGGTCCCTGATCTGTGACGCCAGCCTCCAGGTTGTGGATAAGGAAACCCTGGAAGAGATTGGCTGGGATGCCTACTTTGCTTCTCCCATCGGCACCGGCGCTTATGAGTTTACTAAGATCGATCTCGCCAACTCCAGCTTTGAGTTGACGGCTCGCTCCGATGAGCACGGCTACTGGGGCTATGACTATACCGGTGTTGGCTCCAATGTCAAGACCATCATTGTCTCCACCTCCAGCGAATCCCAGACCCGCATTGCCTCTCTGAAGTCCGGCGAGGTCGATGTGATCGACGCTGTTCCTACTCCTGATGTCCCTGCTTTGGAAGCTGCCGGCTACAATATTATCAAGATGGCGCCCAACCAGAGCGTGTTCCTGGAATTCAACTGCGCACCCGGCAAGGCATTTGCCGATGAAAAGCTTCGCGAGGCTTTGAGCCTGGTCATCGACCGTCAGCTGATTGTTGATGCACTGCTGGATGGCTATGCATATCCCGCCACCGGCCCCTGCCTGGAGGGTAATCTGGGTTACCGTGCGGACAGCCTGGGCTATCAGTATGATTTTGACCGTGCCAAGGAGCTGGTTGAACAGTCCGACTACAACGGCGAAGCACTGAAATTCATCTATACCACCTCCACCGTGTCCATCGCCAATGAGCTTTGCCAGGCCATTCAGCAAATGGCAATGGAGGTCGGCATTAATTTCGAGCTGGTTCCGCAGGATGTGGCGGTATTTGACTCCGAGCGTCTGGAGGGTAACTGTGATATTTGCCTTTCTGCCATTGTTAAGTCCGGCAACATGTGGTATAAGACTGCTGCCAATGTCATCGGCGATGACCGTTTCAATTCCGGCTTTGTCAATGAAGAGCTGAAGTCCCTGGGCCTGGAAATCCAGAGCGTTCTGGATGAGACCAAGATGGATGAGCTGCTGGCAAAGATGTACGAAATTCAGCTGACCGACTTCCAGCCTGTCCTGTATCTGTACTATCCCACGCTGCTGGTTGCCACTCAGAGCAATGTCAGCGGCATTCTCCAGCACAACAGACACTATCCGGACATCCACGCCGTGACCATCGGATAATACCCGCTCCCCACACTGAATATTCGGGACGGGGGGACCGCTCCGGCGGTTCCCCCGTCCGTAGTTCAACACATCCATAGACGGAGAGGTAGACCTCATGAAAAAGAACCTTGCGAAGCGATTGTTTGCTTCCGTTTTTGTCCTGATCGGCGTTACGATCATTTCGTTTGCACTTCTGCGCCTGGGCGGCGGTGACCCGGCACGGCTGATGGCCGGCGCGCTGGCGACTCCAGAGGAGGTTGAGGAATACCGCGTGCGTATGGGGCTGGATAAGCCGATGCTCATGCAGTATTTTGATTACCTGGGCGGGCTGCTGAAAGGCAACCTTGGTTATTCCTGGGCATTTTCCATGCCGGTTACCGATTTGCTGGCAACCCGTATCCCGCAGACGCTTCTGTTGGCCGTGGCCGGTTTTGGCTGGGCCTGTATTTTCTCGATTATTCTCGGCATCATTGCCGGTATCCACCAAGGTTCTGCCATTGACTTCGGCGCGATGTTCTTCGCGATCATCGGTCAGTCCATGGCTCCTGTCTGGCTCGGCTTTATGCTGATATTGGTGTTCTCCGTCAATTTGGGTTGGCTTCCCACCCAGGGAATCGGAGGCATTGAATATATGATCCTGCCGGGGCTTTGCATGGGCTTCGGCTATGCCGCACAGCAAACCCGCCTGATGCGCTCCGGCATGGTGGATGTGCTGCGGGAGGATTACATCACGGCAACCCGGGCCCGCGGCGTTTCCAAAAACAAGACTTATTTCAAGTATGCGCTGAAAAATGCACTGCTGCCCATTGTCACAAATATCGGCTCTCAGTTCGGCCGGGTATTTGTCGGCTCAGTGGTCATTGAGAATATCTTTAACTGGCCGGGGATGGGACAGCTGGTGATAACTGCAATTAACCAGCGGGACTACCAGTTGGTGCAGTCCATTCTGCTGGTGTCCGCCGCTATGCTGGTGCTGTGCAACCTTCTGGCGGATATCGTTTATACCATCGTTGATCCTCGGATCTCTCTGAACTAAGGGGAGGATTTTATGAAATTATCGACAATTTTGCGCAGGATGCGGAAAAACCGGATGTTTATGATGGGACTTTGCATCCTGCTGGTGATGATCCTCCTGTGCGCTACCTCATCTCTCTGGGTAAAATGGGATCCGGAAGTTGGCAGCCTGAGAGCGCGCCATGCTGCCCCTGACTATTTCGCCGACGGCTTGGATGGACATCCTCTGGGCTGTGATTCTCTGGGGCGGGATATTCTCTCCCGTCTGTTTGTAGGCGGCTGGGTCTCTCTGAAAATTTCCTTTATCGTCACGCTGATCAGTATGTTCCTGGGTGCCCTGGTGGGTTTGGTCACGGGCTACTACGGCGGCTGGGTGGATATGGTCATGATGCGCATCTGTGATGTGCTGGCTTCCATTCCCCAGCTTCTGATGGCAATCTGCATTGTGGCTGTGCTTGGCAACAGCATGGGCATCCTGATCTTCACGCTGACGGTCACCGGCTGGATCAATACGGCCCGCTTGGTTCGTTCTGCCGTCTTGGGCATGAAAAACAAGGAGTTTGTCAGCGCTTCCCGGGTGCTGGGTGCCAGTACCAACCGGATTTTGTGGAAGGAACTGTTTCCCAACACTGTTACCCAGCTGATGATTGCCGCCTCCGGTCACTTCGGCGGCACCATTCTGGTGGAAACCAGCTTGAGTTATCTGGGTATGGGTGTTGCACCCCCCACTCCTTCCTGGGGCAACATGATTTCCGACGGCCGCGCTTACTTGAGCAGTGCGCCCTGGGTCGTTATTTTCCCGGGAATTGCTTTGGCGTTGACCGTTCTGGGTTTTAATTTCCTGGGCGATGGCATCCGTGATGTCTTCGATCCCAAGAATATCGACTGATGCCTCCGGCGGAAAGCGAGAGTGAGAATTCATGAATTTGAAAAAGAGAAACGCAGCGCCCCATGAATATTCCGTACCGGTGAACCCTGACGCACTGCTGCAGATCCGCGATTTGAGCGTGGAATATCGTGCCAGCGGTGCAGTGGCAAAGGCAGTGAACAATCTGAATCTGACGGTAATGCCCGGCGAGGCGCTGGGTATTGTGGGAGAGTCCGGCGCAGGCAAGACGACGACAGCTCTGTCCATCATGCAGCTCCTGCCGGATAAAGTGGGAAAAATCACCTCCGGCGAAATCCTCTTCCACGGGCAATCCATGGAGGCAAAGACAGAGAAAGAGCTCAACGGGATCCGCGGCAAGGATATTTCCATGGTCTTTGCCAATCCGCTGACTTCCCTGAACCCGGTCTTCCCGGTGGGGCACCAGATTGCCATGAGTTTGGCAGCCCATGAAAAAATCACGAAAAAAGAGGCAGAGCAGCGTGCAGGCGATCTCCTGGAAACCGTAGGAATTGCCCGCTACCGCCTGAATGATTACCCCCATCAGTTTTCCGGTGGTATGCGCCAGCGTGTAGGCATTGCGGCTGCACTGGCCAGCAATCCGGAACTGTTGATTGCCGACGAGCCCACCACCGCGCTGGATGTGACCATTCAGGCCCAGATTCTGGAGCTGATGAAGGAACTGCAAACGAAGTATTCTACCTCCCTCATTATGATTACGCACAACCTGGGCATTATTGCCGAACTGTGCCAGAAGGTAGCCGTGATGTACGGCGGCGAAATTGTGGAATATGGCTCCGTGCGGGAGGTATTCACCAATCCCAAGCACTGGTATACCCATGGACTCATCCACGCCATTCCCAAACTCAGTGGTCCCCGGGAGCGGCTGGAATCCATTCCCGGCCTGGTAGCCAATGCACAGAAGCTGCCTGCGGGATGTAAATTTCATCCCAGGTGCAGCCATTGTACGGCAAAGTGTGGCGTAGAAATTCCGCATATGAGACAGATCAATGCAGACCATTTTGTGGCCTGCTGGGATATGGAGGCGTAATATGGCAGAACCTTTGGTTAAAATTGAGCACCTGAAAATGTACTTCGATGTGCCCGGCAAAGGCAAGCTTCACGCCGTTGACGATATTTCTCTGGACATTATGCCCAATGAAACGGTAGGTTTGGTGGGGGAGTCCGGCTGCGGGAAATCCACGGTGGGCAATGTGCTCATTCAGCTCTTAAAGGCTACCGGCGGCAAAATTTATTTTGAGGGCAGCAATATCCTGGAGGCAGACCGGAAGGAACGTCAGGAACTGCGCAAGAAAATGCAGGTTATCTTCCAGGATCCCTATTCCTCTCTGAATCCCCGGGAGTCGGTCGAAACAATTTTGGAGGATCCCTATCAGATCCATAAAATGGCCTCCGGTAAGGAGCTTAAGCAGAAGGTCGCCGAGTTGGCTGAGACCGTGGGCCTGGAGCATTATGTATTGGAAAAGTTCCCCCACGAGCTGGACGGCGGCAAGCGTCAGCTGGTCGGCATTGCCCGCGCGTTGGCCATGAGTCCGAAGTTCATCATCTGTGATGAGCCGGTTTCTGCGCTGGATGTGTCCGTACAGGCAACCATCATCAATCTGCTGATCGACATGCAGAAAAAGCGGGGCCTGTCCTACCTGTTCATCTCCCATGATCTGTCTGTTGTGCGGCATATCTCTAACCGTGTCGCTGTGATGTACCTTGGCCAGATCGTGGAGCTGGCGCCGACGGATGAGATTTTTGCAAATACGCTGCATCCCTATTCCATTGCGCTGCTCAGCGCCGTGCCGCAGATCGACTTTGAAAATAAAAAGGAGCGCATTGTACTCAAGGGCGATGTGCCGAGTCCTGTGAATCCCAAGCCGGGCTGCCGCTTTGCCCCCCGGTGCTGGATGGCGAAGGATATCTGCCGGGCCGAATCTCCGGAACTGAAGGAAGTCGCCCCCGGCCACTGCGTTGCCTGCCATTTCTGGCAGGAGGCGCAGAAAAAGGCAAATCAATAATCAACCAATCAGGAGGGATACCGGGCAGTGCGTCCAGTCTCCCTCCGTTTTTATCGGAGCATTCAGTATGAATTATAAATGGAATATTTACGATGATTTTGACTTATGGGATGCAGACGCTTGGCAGGGACGCATCAGTGCTGTGGATGGCGTCGTCCGGCATCTGGGGGCAGTGAATTGTATTCCGTCAGCCATTCAGCCTCCGGAGCTTTCGCCGGAGCACTACTGTCAGTATTACAGCGGCAAAGTGGGTGCGCTGCTGCTGCCGGAATTTTTCCGGGACTGGCAGCGTCGGGGCGTTCTGCTGCGCTGCCTGGATATGACGGAGCATTGGATGGCTGCCCTGCCATTGGATGCTGTGCCTAAGGGGCAGAAGCGCTATCCTGTTCTGGTAGTATTTACGCAGGGGGATTACGACGATGCGTGCTGGCCGATGAATCTTGCGCTGCGGTACGAATCTTATCTGGAAATGGCTGCCCGGGACGGCTGGATTGTCATTTTCATCCTATCCAACAAGCAGCCGGATGTGGATGGCACCTACGTCAACATTTTGCAGGAAGCAGGAGCGTTATTCCCCTGCAACATGAGTATGCTTTGGCTGGATGTGAGTGGCAGTGTGCAAGAGTTGTCCGGCCTGCCTCATGGAGCGCTGCACGACTGCCGGGGAGCAGCGGCGGAGCCTGCTGACTTGCTGGAAGAAGTGACATCGCTGCACATTCCGGCACTATATCTTCCCGGAAATTGGGAATACCGGGGCAGTCTGAGCCGTGATCTGGTGATGACGGACAAATACAGTTTAGGGAATTTTGACCGGGCGCGGATGCTTTATAGTGAAACAGGGCGGAAGATGATGGAAGGGATTCGGCTGGAGCATTGCTTCGATTCGCTGAATTCTCCCGGTTTAGCAGAGCACTTCCGGCACATGGGCCTGCAGCTGGATGTACACGAGACCGCCGGGGAGCGCTGGCTGACCCTTACTCCAATGGATGCACTGGATGCGCCTACGGAAAAGCTGCCTCTTGTCTGCATCATGCAGGAGGTTTATAGGGGCAATGAGCATCTGGCAGTAACGGCTCTTTCCTATTTTTATGAGTTTGCCCGTATTGCATCTAACGGGGCGTGTATGCTTTTGTTTTTTGTCTTGGAGGATCCGGATTCCAATGATCTGCTGGCTGGGCTGATCGATGAGGCCGTATCTGCCTATCCTGCGGATGCTTCCCGGGTGTACGTCACCGGACACAGCCACGATGGACGTTTTGCACTGGAGTTTGCGGCGCGGAACTGGTGCAAGATTGCTGCGGTGGCAACATTGGGGAATTTCTGCGGCTTGGAGGATGCCGGGCGCTTGGGTTCAGCAGGGGTGACGCAGGAACGAGCAGCGCAGCTGCAAAGCATCAGCCTGCCTCTGGCCAATTTCTGTGGCTGCTGTGAACACGGCGGTAAGCTGCCAGTGAATGTGGATGCCCGTTGCCTTCCGCTGCGCCCTGGTCAGGAATTCGGACGCACGCTGACGCTGGACGACCGCATTCGTGCATGGCAGCGTCGCCTGATGGCATGGAATTGTCCGGTGCGGAGCAGGGAAGAGATTTTGACTGCCCGCTGCAGCCAGGACCAGGTGGAACGGGAACTGGGATTTCCGGTGGATCGCAGCAGCATCCGGGTGCTGGACGGATTTCGGCATTATGTTGGCGACATAAAGGACAACCGTGGCCGGTATATGCTTCGGATGGTAGGTCACGAGAATATGCCCCATGTCCCTGTGCCCGCGATGCTCACACTGGCCTGGGAGTTCCTGTCCCGCTTTGCCCGGGATACCAATACCGCAGAAACAATTGAATTGCAGGAAGGAGAGCAAAAATGGAATATACCTATCTCGGCAGAACCGGACTGAAGATCAGCCGACTTTGCCTTGGAACCATGAATTTTGGACCAAATACGGAAGAAAAAGAAGCTTTTCGTATCATGGACTGTGCCCTGGAGGCTGGGATCAATTTCTTTGACACCGCCAATATGTATGGTGACCGGAATGGCGGCTGGCGAGGATGGACGGAAGAGATCATCGGCCGTTGGTTCGCCCAGGGCGGCGGGCGGAGAGAACGGGTTGTACTTGCCACGAAGGTCTACGAACCAATGAAAAACGGACTGGACGGACCAAACGATGAGCCGGGGCTGTCTGCCTGGAAAATCCGGCGCCATCTGCACGATTCATTGTCGCGGCTGCAAACGGATCATTTGGAGCTTTATTATATGCATAATCCTGCTCCCCATGCCGGATGGGAGGAGCTTTGGGGCGCTTTTGAGGCACTGGTGAACAGCGGCACACTGGACTACATTGGATGCAGCAACTTTGCCGCTTGGCAGATGGTGCTGGGACAGGCAGAGGCAGAAAAGCGACATTTCCTGGGCTTGACGGCCAACCAGGCAAAATATAATCTGCTCTGTCGCCTGCCGGAACTGGAGCTGATCCCGGCATCTCAGGCTATGGGGCTTGGCTTTATGTGCTGGGGCCCGCTGCAGGGAGGATTGCTCAGCGGTAGTGTAATGAAGCAGTTGAGCGCCGGTCAGCGCTCCGGAAAATATGCAGGTACCTTGTCCCCCCAGCGAATGGAGCAGCTGCATACCTATCAGCAGCTGTGCCGCAGCTATGGCCAGAATGAGGCGACTGTGAGCATGGCCTGGCTGCTGTCCCGCCCCGGTGTGACAGCTCCGCTGATCGGCCCACGGACAGTGGAGCAGCTGGAAGCCACGCTGAAGATGCTGGAATGGAGGCTGCCGGAGGAGCTTTCGGCCCAATTGGATGTGCTGTTCCCGCCTTGTGCTCCTGCTGCGCCCCAGGCCTATATGATGAATCCGTAAAAATGTGGGCTGCTCTGCAAGGAGGCAGCCCACGAAAGCATCCCCTGCCATTCTGGATGGCAGGGGACACCTTTTTACAATGTGGCCAGGTTATACACGACGCAGCAGTTGCCGTGGTAGTGCATTTTGATGTTGGGATTGTGGAATGCGCTGATATGCTGCTGGATTGCCTCACCGGGGGGATCTCCGTAAAGCTGACCGCCGGCAATTTCCAGACAGGCGGCTTGGATATTCCGCGGCACGCGCATAGCGTGAGGACGATTCAGGTGAGCGGAGAAGGTGACGGTATCCGGCGTGACTCTGCTCATAAATCGCTCGATCATTCCGGCATATTCCACCATACCCTGACGGCTCATGGATTTCAGGTGGGTATCCACATTCATGGCATCTCCGGTAAAGCAGATTTTCTCACTGGCGCAGTAGAAGGCCATGTGTCCCTGGGAGTGGCCGGGAGTGAAAATGCATTCCACATCCAATCCCCCTAGATGAAACACGTCTCCATCTTCAATGGGTGTGACCCTGGCAGGATCCAGAGCCTCCAGCGTATTCAGGTCGGCATATTCGGCAAACTCGGTGCTGTAGTTGGAGAAGGGGAGGGAGTCAATGAACCGCTTGTGCCGGGACATGGGCAGCTTGGCAATATCGTTTTTATGCAGGAAGATTCCGTCAAACAGCGTCGCTGCTCCCCCGTGGTCAATGCCAATGTGGGTCAGGGCACACAGGATCGGTTTGCCGGATCCGGCAAAACTTTCAATGTAGCTGCGGAGCTTCCCGTCGATGCCATGACCGGAATCGATGAGCAGAATTTTTTCATCTCCGATGAATACCATCAGTGTAATACGATTGACCGTGGAATAGTTGATGGTAACGGTGTATACGCGGTCAGACCATTTTTCATGACTGTAATAACACACGTCGTTTACAACAACAGGTGTGTTTTTCCCGTCCTGGAGACTGCGGTTGTAAACGATGCAGGCGTTGCCTACATAATGGCCGCGGATATTGCGGTCATTTTTCCGGCTGTGAAAAATTCCTTCGGCAGGGGGATCGCAGTCAATGTTTCCCGCAATCAGGTCGTCACAAACATGTATCAGATTTCGGGCGACCTCCAGCGTCATGGGCAGGGGGAGATGCGCGGGATACAGGGTGACAGAAGGGTCGACCCGGGAGATAAAGTTTTCCAGTACTTGCTTGTAGGTGCGGAAGCCCTGCGTGGTCAACCGCTTCAGATGAACGTCGGTGTTGATGGCATCGCCGATAAAGCAGCAGTTTTCACTGGGGCAGTAGAAGGCCATGGAACCGTCAGAATGTCCGGGCACAGCAATGGCCTCCACTGTAACACCGCCCAGATCGAAAATTTGTCCGTCCTGAATGTCCTTGAATTCCACTCGATTGTCGCCAATCATGTGCTCTTTGCAGTAGTCGGCGACAAGATTGCTTTCCAGGCTGAAATCCACCACATCGCAGTAGCGCCGGATGGGATCAAAGGGATTGGATTTCCCTGGGGTAAAATCTTTCAGAGAGCAGTATGCTTCATCGAATAGGCAAGCGCTCCCCACATGATCCAGATGTCCGTGTGTGCAGGCGCAGAGAATGGGCTTGTCTGTACCCACTAAATTTTCTATGTAGTGCCGCAGTTCCCGGTGCATGCCAAGACCGGAGTCGATGACCAGAATTTTCTCGTCTCCTATGATGCAGCCGATGGTAAAGCGGTGTACCATGGAATAGCCCTCGGTGAGGATGATCAGACGGTCCGAAAACTGCTCATGACTCAGGAAGTTCATATATGCCATTGTTATTCCTCCTTATTTCGGTTGATTCAAAGCAAAACGCGGCGGTTTACCTGCATAGAAGTCCAGGATATTTGCCAGACAGTCTGTCTGTGTTCGTTTTCGGGCATCTATGGTGTTTCCGGCGCAGTGGGGTGTTGCCACTACATTTTCCAGAAGCATCAAAGGATTGTGGCCAGCAATGGGTTCAGTTTCAAACACGTCCAGACCTGCACCGGCAATGGTGCCATCCATCAGAGCCTGGGTCAGAGCCTGCTGATCTACCACGCTGCCCCGAGCCACATTGATGAGAATGGAGCTTGGCTTCATTTCCTTCAACTGTGCCTGTCCAATCATATGGTGGGTGGAAGGACCGCCGGCTACATGGAGCGTGAGAAAATCGGCGGCGGCCAGAGCATCGTCCAGAGACGGAACCGGACGGATATATTCAGCCAATCGGCCTGGATCTGCGTAGGGGTCGAAGCCTACAATCTCCATGCCGAAGGCATGCGCCAGTTCAGCCACCCGGCGGCCGATATTCCCCAGACCGATGATGCTGAGCGTCTTGCCCCAGAGCTCGCAGCCCTCATATCGCTCCCGGCACCAGAAGTCCGGATAGGTATGCCGCAGATAAATGGAGATAGGGTACACCTGCTTGGCCGCAGCCAGCATCAGCATCATGGCATGCTCGGCGACGGACAGGTAATTGGTCAGCGGTGTGTTTGCTACATAGATTCCCCGCTTGGTACAGGCATCCACGTCAATACGGTCGTAGCCAACACCGGACTTTACAATCAGCTTCAGCTCCAGTGCCTGGGCCAGCAGTGCCTCATCCACGGTGATTTTGCCGCCGGGCAGCAAGACGTTGCAGTCGGCTAGCACCTCTTTTTGCACGCTTCCGTCTCCTACGGTGACCTGGAAACCATGGTCGGTTAGAGCCTGCTCCAGAATTTCACCGTGGCTGCGGACAATGTATACTTTTTTATCCATCGACTTGCCTCCTTATCTTTCATTGAGCAGCTTGCGGGTCTTCCATTTCCCACTGAAGAAATATGCTGCGCACAATAGTCCCGGCAGGATTCGGGAGGTGGCTACGCCCCAGAAAAGACCCAGATAGCCCATATGAAATACATTGACAAACAGCCAGCTCAGGCCGACCTTACACACCAGTCCGTCCAATACCCCAATGGCAAAGCCCAGGGAAACAAAGCCGCAGCCGGTGACCATGGCCTGGAATGAGCCGACGAAGGCAGATGCAAAGTAATGCACGATCATGATTTTCAGGAATACTGCCCCCATTTGGATGACAGCTTCATCTCTGGTAAACAGACCGAAGATTTGATGAGGGAAGAGCAGGCACAGAACTGAAATTCCGGCAGCGCACACCATGGTGGCAAGCAGGGTGTTCATGGTGACCTTTCCGGCCCGTTCTGTTTTTTTGGCGCCCAGATTCTGGCCGACCATCGCGGCAGATGCGGTGTCCACTCCCTGAATATAAACTTCCAGGAACTTTTGCAGCTTGTTGCCCACGCTGTTAGTAGCAGAGACGATCATTCCGTAAGAATTGGCATTTGCATTGACCCAGAGCATACCGCTGCGCACCAGAATGGAGCGCGCCACCTGGGGAATGCCAAGCTCGATGATGACTGCTGCGGCCTTTGGATTGATGCGGAAGGAAGCCGGTTCCAGCTTGAAGTCGAATTGCTCGCACTCTTTCCACAGAAAAACAGCCGCTGCCGCGAAGGAACCAAGCTGGGATACGGCTGTGGCGATTGCAGTGCCCGCTGCCTCCATAGGGATCACGGCGACCAAAAGAATATCCAACACAATATTTACAATGGCAGCTACTAATACGAAAATCAGGGGCCGTTTGCTTTCACCCATTCCCCGCAAAATGCCAACTACTGCATTGTAGCCGAAGATAAAGGGGTAACCCAGTGCGGTAATGATCATATAAGCCTGCGCCTGTCCGACAGCTTCTTCCGGACAGTGAAGCCAGCTTAGAATCTGACCGGACAGACCAATGGTCACTGCTGCAAGCACCACCGAGATGCCGATCATCAGGCTGAGCAAGGTGCCGATGGTTTCATTTGCACGTTTCCGGTCGCCGGAGCCGGTGAGCTGAGCAATGTAAATCTGCCCAGCTGAGGCCAGGGATGTTGCAATTGGGGTGACAAGGTCGGCCACCTCACCACCAGTATTTACACCCACTGTGCCAATGTTGCCCACAAATTGCCCAATGACGATCACATCCACCATGGAATATAACTGCTGAATCAGATTCGTCAAAATAATCGGGATTGCAAACGTCAACAGCGTCCGCATGATCGGCCCCTGCGTCAGATCCTTCCCCACGCGCTTTCCGGCGCTAACTGCTTGTTCCATTCCGTCACGTCCTTTCTCCTACATTATATCGCAAAAATATAAAATGTCAATATAGTAATGTAGATACATAACGATATTTAAACGGTAGAAGAGAAAGAAAAAGCGAAACAAGTGGAACCATGATAAAACCGGAGAAACCAAAGAACATGTTTTACTCTGGATGACGAAATGTTGACTGGAATATCTTCTTTCGATGGTATGCCGTTGCCTGCATGGAGGGGAAGGAAATTCCGGATATGACTGATTCCGGTACATTTTTTGTCTCTGCCGAAAATGTGGATTCTTTCCAGGAAAATGTTGATGCCCAGAAGCGTCTTATAGAGCAAAATACTCCTATCGACTGAATCGTTCTGATATTTTTAATGTTGACATTTCCCTAAATAATAATACAATGAAAATGGATCTCCGGAGACCGCCGTGCTTCATTTGCCGGCTTGGATCTCATGTGAGGAGCCGTAAATGAAGCCGGACGCTGAGACGCAGAGCTGAATCGGGTGAGAACCTGGATTTGCTCTGCGCTTTTTTTACGATGATATCCCGGGGAGGAGGGGGATGAGAATGAGCAAATATGATCCGCTTTGGAAGTATGTCCGGGAGCGCGGCGAATCGAGACTTTGCCTGACATTTGGTCAGATCGGTGCAATTGCAGGGACACCGCTGGATCATTCTTTTTTGAACTACAAAAAGGAACTGCTGGAATACGGTTTTGAAGTTGCTAAGATCTCGATCAAATCGCAGACAGTGCTTTTTATGAAGAGAAATTAAATGGGTCCGACTTGCCGTGAGCTTTTTAGGCGTGAGCTTTGAAAACTGAGAAAGGAATGGATAGGGAAGGAAAATGAACCAATTTGCATATATTACACTAAGACAGCAGCCTCAATGGAAGGACAGTGCCGCTCAATGGTTCCATCAGAAGTGGCGCGTTCCGCAGGAGGCCTATTTGGAATGCATGGATGCCTATCTGGATGGCAAAACCGAGTATGGCTGGTATCTCTGCCTGAGAGGGGAGAAGATCGTCGGTGGCTTGGGCGTGATTGAAAATGACTTTCACGACAGGAAGGATCTGACACCGAATATTTGTGCAGTATACACAGAAAAAGACTACCGCTGCAAGGGAATCGCAGGGCGCTTGCTTCGCATGGCGGTGGATGATCTGAAAGCAAAGGGGATTTCACCGGTTTAATTGATTACGGATCACACCGGTTTCTACGAACGGTACGGCTGGGAGTTCCTGTGCATGGTCCAGGGGGACGGCGAACCCAAGATGACCAGAATGTATATTCATAAATAACCGAGAAAGCAGAGAAGCAGTACGATATGAAAGGCATCAGAGAACGTCTGAGAATGGACGGCTCCCTGATGCTTTTTATATAAAAAAAGTGCAGAAAGAGGATGAAATTGCCATATCACTTTCAGAATGCCGAAATCACCTATGCTGCTGTCGGGGGCAGAATGCACATATTCTTTTTACAATTTTGTGTATTTTGCTTAAAATATTACGTGATTATTTCAGCATTTCAGGTGAAAGAGACTGAAAATGCTCAAAAGATGGAAAAAAGTTTCATAAAAGCATGCAAAGGTTGACAGATTCGTTTCGCAGTGATAAACTGATGTCATCCAAGGGGCAAAGCCGCCGAGGAAACAACACAATAGGAGGATATTATGAAAAAGATTGCTGTATTGCTGCTGGTAGCTCTGATGATGCTCTCCATCTGCGCAGTTCCCGCTGCCGCCGAGAAGGACACCGCTATCCTGGCTACCTCCGAGGAGCCCTATCGCTTCTTCGCTCAGTCCAAGCAGAGCTGCTCCGGCGCTGACAACCTGGTTCTGTCCAACGTCTACGACTGCCTGCTGCGTCTGGAGGCCGACGGCTCCCTGACTCCCGCTCTGGCTGAGAGCTACGAAGTGTCCGACGATGGTCTGGAGTACACCTTCCACCTGCGTCAGGGCGTCAAGTTCCACAACGGCGTTGAGATGACCGCTGAGGACGTGAAGTTCACCTTCGACTATGGCTTCGAAGGCCCCATCGGCACCGCTCTGTTCGTCAACTTCAAGGAGTGCGAGATCATTGATGACTACACCGTCAAGGTCACCCTGACCACTCCCTATGCCGCATTCCCCTATGGTGTTGCTTCCCGTCTGGGCGGCATTGCCTGCAAGTCCTATTTCGAGGAGGTCGGCGATGACTACTACCTGAAGAACCCCATCGGCACCGGTCCTTACAAGTTCGTCGAGTGGGTCAGCGGTGACCACACCACCCTGATCGCCAACGAAGACTACTGGGGCAACAAGCCCGCCATCCAGAACATCATCATCCAGATCGTTGCCGATACCAATACCCAGATCCTGGGTCTGCAGAACGGCGACTACGATGTGGTTCGTAACCCCTCCATCGACGTCTGCACCCGTCTGGAAGGCAATTCCGACGTAGCATGGAACAGCACCCTGTCCACCGGCCGCATCACCCTGTACCTGAACGACTGGACCGGCGTCTGCAAGGACGTCAACTTCCGTAAGGCTGTCCAGGCCGGTATCGACAAGCAGATGATCAACGACGGCGTTTACGCCGGCCGCAGTGAGATCCTGAACGTGGATATGTGCTCCAACTACCTGAGCTTCGTTACCGAGGCCGACGGTGTTGAAGTTGTTCCCTACGACGTGGAAGCTGCTCAGGCATATCTGGCAAAGTCCAACTACAACGGCGAAGAGTTCGCTATCTCCGTTCCTAGCGGCAGCGCCCTGGAGAACGTTGCGAAGATCATCCAGGCTCAGCTGATGGAAGTTGGCATCAACTGCACCATCAAGGCCACCGACTATCCCACCTACTCCGGTGAGTGGAAGAACCGTACCTACGAGGCTTATGTGCTGAACAACCTGTGCTCCCTGGTGGACGCCGACGGCATGTACACCGGCCACCGTCTGGACAGAGAGCCTTGGGAAGACCGCGTGTTCCAGCGCGACGGCGAGATCTCCGAGATCCTGCTGAAGGCCCGTGCCGCTCAGGGTGAAGACCGCAAGGCTCTGTACGTAGAGGCCTGCAACATCGTGACCGAAGAAGCCTATGACGTTCCTCTGGTGAACGACCTGTCCACCATCGCGTTCCGTTCCAACATGGACGGCGTGCAGGCACACTGCCTGGGCAACATGTACTTCGGCGACTGGAGCTTCAAATAATTCCATCCCCCTGTTTTCAAGAATGACTGAATGAGTGACGAAGGGAAGCGGAACGGTGGTATGCCGCGCCGCTTCTCTTCTTTCACGAATGACCCCGCATTTTCTCAAGGAGGAAAGAAAGATGTCCTGGTTGAAATACGCTGGGAAACGGCTTCTGATGCTGATCCCGGTCATTATCTGCGTTACCTTTATATTGTATCTGATTTTGTCCGCTGCTCCGGGCGACCTGGCAAGTTCCCTTCTGGGCGAGGATGCCACCGCTGAGCAGATTGCCGCAAAAAAGGCAGAGATGGGACTGGATAAGCCCCTTCTGGTTCGTTACGTTGATTATATGGTTGGCGTCCTGCGCCTGGACTTCGGCGAGTCCTGGAAGAACGGCGAGCAGGTTCTGGCATGCTTTGCCCGCCGCCTGCCCAATACATTGCTGCTGTCCACTCTGGCCATGCTCTTCGCTGTTGGCGTTGGCGCGCCGCTTGGCATTGGCTCCGCCATCAAGCAGTATAGCCTTCTGGACTACGGCAGCTCCTTTGTGGCAATGCTGCTGTTCTCCCTGCCGGCCTTCTGGCTGGGCACCATGTGTCAGGTGCTGTTCTGCCTGACGCTGCACTGGTTGCCTACCTCCGGCTTTACCTCTGCCAAGTCTCTGATTCTCCCCACCCTGATCCTGGGTGCCAACACCATGGCAACCATGATCCGCATGAGCAGAACCAGCATGCTGGATGTCATTCGCCAGGATTACATCCGCACCGCCAAGGCAAAGGGCGCTCCCAATCGGGTCGTCATTCGCCATCATGCACTGCGCAACGGCCTGATTCCCGTTGTGACTCAGATCGGCGTCAGCTTCGCCGGCACCATTGGCGGCGCAGTCGTCACGGAGAATATTTTCACGATTCCCGGTGTTGGCACCATGCTGCTCAACGCCGTGAAATCCCGGGATGTGCCTGTCGTGTTGGGTACGATCATTTTCGTTACCGTGATCGTGGGCGTGATCAATCTGCTGGTTGACCTGCTGTGCGCAGTGATCGACCCCAGAATTGACCTGGCATCCTGATGGAGGGCAAGAGATATGTTGAAACGTCGCAAAAAATCCCTTTCTGAGTATAGCACCGGTGAACTTGTTATGTTCCGCTTCCGCAAGAACAAGCTGGCCATGTTCGGCGTGTTCCTGCTGGCGCTGGTGTTCCTGGCGGTGCTGGCAGCGCCGATCCTGAGCAGCTACCAGAACGTCACGAAAATGCATATTTCCGATCGGTTCACCAGTCCCAACGCACTGTATATCTTCGGTACGGATGAATTCGGCCGTGACCTCTTTGCCCGTGTCCTGTACGGCGGCAGAATTTCCCTGCTGTGCTCCTTCGCCATCATCGGCATCGCCTTTGTGGTGGGTGCGCTGATCGGCGGAACTGCCGGCTTCTTCGGCGGCAAGGTGGATACCATCCTCATGCGTTTCGTGGATATGCTGATGGCAGTTCCCTCGTCCCTGCTGGCCATGGCGATCATCACTGCGCTGGGCAACGGCGTGTGGAAGCTTGTCGTCGCCCTGGCGATCTCTCAGGTGGCGCGCTTTGCGCGTATCGTCCGCTCCTCCGTGCTGACGCTGCGCAACGTGGAGTTCGTGGAAGCGGCCAAGTGCTACGGCTGCAGCTCCCTGCGCATCATTCTGAAGCACATCCTGCCCAACGGCATCGGCCCAATCATTGTTTCCGCCACCCTTTGCCTGGGGCAGACCATCCTGAGCATTTCCTCCATGGGCTACCTGGGTCTGGGCGTTGCCTCTCCCACGCCGGAATGGGGCACCATCATCTCCGAAAACAAGATCAATATTCAGGCCTATCCCTATCTTGGCCTGATTCCCGGCATCTGCATCTGCCTGACGGTCATGGCTGTCAACTTCATCGGCGACGGCCTGCGTGATGCCTTCGACCCCAGAACCAAGAAATAAGGAGGACGCAAAGATGGAAAAGAAACAAGACAGTCTGCTGGAAATTTCCGATCTGACCGTCCAGTACAATACGGACGACGCCGTCGTTCACGCGGTTAATAATTTCAATCTGAACCTGGTGCGCGGCGAAGCCCGCGGCCTCGTGGGCGAAACCGGCGCAGGCAAAACCACCCTCGCTCTGTCCATCCTCCGGCTGCTGCCGGAGCGGGTCGGCGAAGTAAAGGGCGGCTCCATTGTCTATGACGGGCAGGAGCTGCTGAAGCTCCCGGAGGCGGAGATGCTGCCGCTGCGCGGCAAGCGCATTTCCATGATCTTCCAGGATCCTATGACCAGCCTGAACCCCACCCAGACCGTCGGCAATCAGATCCTCGAAGTGTTGAATCTGCACTTCCCGGAAATGAGCCGTTCCGAAAAGGTCAAGCGGGTGGATGAAATGATGACCCTGGTGGGCATCCCCCCTGAGCGTAAGAACAGCTACCCTCACGAATTCTCCGGCGGCATGAAGCAGAGAATCGTGATTGCCATGGCGCTGGTCGCGGAGCCGGAGCTGCTGCTGGCCGACGAGCCGACGACCGCACTGGATGTGACCATTCAGGCGCAGATTTTGGAGCTGATGCAGCAGCTGCGTGAGAAGTTCAATACCGCCGTGATGCTGATCACTCACGATCTGGGCGTCGTCGCCCAGTTCTGCGATTCCGTTTCTGTGGTATATGCCGGGCGTGTGGTGGAATACGGCTCTGTGGAGACGGTGTTCCAGCGCAAAGAGAATCACCCCTATACGGCGGGACTGTTCAACTGCATCCCCAATCTGGAGGATGACCAGCCCCGGCTGCACCCCATTGCCGGACACATGGCGGATCCCCGCAAGGAATACACCGGCTGCTGCTTCGCAGATCGCTGTAAGTACGCCACGGACACCTGCCGGACACAGCCGCCCACCATGCACGTTTGCGGCGACCACGGCATCATGTGCCACCGCTACGCGAACAAGGAGGTATTCTGATATGGCAACGCCGCTTGTTGAGACAAGAAACTTAAAAAAATACTTCAAAACCGGTTCGGGCATTCTCCACGCCGTGGAGGATGTGAATCTGAAGATCATGCCGGGCAAGACCCTGGGCGTGGTTGGCGAAAGCGGCTGCGGCAAGTCCACCCTGGGCAGAACGATTCTGCGCCTTCAGCCCGCCACCGCCGGTGAGGTGCTGTATAACGGCGAGAACATCCTGAAATACCGGGGCAAGGATATGCAGAAGATCCACCTGAATATGCAGATGGTCTTCCAGGATCCCTACAGCTCTCTTGACCCCCGTATGTCCGTGCACAATCTGATTGCCGAGCCGGTGCAGGTCTGCGGGCTGCTGAAATCCAAGACGGAGATCAATGAGCACGTTCGTGCCATCATGGATATGTGCGGCCTGCCCGCCGACCAGGCAAACCTGTACCCCCACGAGCTGGACGGCGGCCTGCGCCAGCGGGTCGGTCTGGCGCGCGCCATGGCAGTCAGCCCCAAATTCATCGTCTGCGACGAGCCTGTTTCCGCGCTGGATGTTTCCATCCAGGCGCAGATCCTGAACCTTTTGATGGATTTGCAGGAGCAGCGCGGCCTTTCCTATATGTTCATCACCCACGATCTGTGCGTGGTGAAGCATATCAGCGATGAGATCATGGTCATGTACATGGGGCAGGTGGTGGAGCATGCCAAGACGGCGGAGCTCTTCTCCAACCCCGTGCATCCCTATACCAAGGCACTGCTGCATGCGGTTCCCACCATCGATCTGTCCCGCCGCAACCGGGAGCACCATGTGCTGCGCGGCGAGGTTTCCAGCCCCATCAATCCCGCACCGGGCTGCCGCTTTGCACCCCGCTGCCCCTATGCAACGGAGAAATGCAGGGAAAATATCTGCCTGAAGGAAGTCAGCCCGGATCACTTTGTCGCCTGTTCGCTCTGCGACTGATTACGAAAAAAGTCACAGTGAGGAAGCTGTTTGAGCCCAAACGGTATCGGCGGCATTTTCTCTTTCGCAGATGCCTGAACGAGGAGGAACAATATGGATCTCAATTCAATCAATACAGAACAGCGTAACAGCAAAACCACCCACATCGACGCCATGAGCACCCTGGATATGGTGAAGCTGATCAACGAAGAGGACAAGAAGGTTGCCATCGCCGTCGGCGAAGAGGCGGAGCACATCGCTGCGGCGGTGGATGTCATCGCCGGGCAGCTGGGGCAGGGCGGAAGGCTTGTCTATGTTGGCTGCGGCACCTCCGGGCGGCTGGGAATTCTGGATGCGGTGGAGTGCCCGCCCACCTATTCCACCGACCCGGAAGAGGTGATCGGTCTGATTGCCGGCGGCAACGAGGCAATCTTCCGCGCAAAGGAAGGCGCGGAGGATGACCCCGTCCAGGGCGTGGAGGATCTGAAGAAGATCAATTTCAGCAGCCGGGACGTGCTGGTGGGCATTGCCGCCTCCGGCAGAACGCCCTATGTGCTGGGCGCCATGGAGTACGCCCGGAAGCTGGGCGCGCACGTCATCGGCATTTCCTGCAGCACCGGCTCCCAGGTGGAGCAGGCGGCGGAGATCGCCATCACCCCGCTCCCGGGGCCGGAGGTCGTGACCGGCTCCACCCGAATGAAGAGCGGTACCGCTCAGAAGATGGTGCTGAATATGCTCTCCACCGGCGCAATGATCAAGCTGGGCAAGGTCTACGGCAACCTGATGGTGGACGTCAAGCCCTCCAATGAAAAGCTGGTGGAGCGCTGCAAGCGCATCGTCTGCCAGGCGACCGGCGTGGACTACGACACCGCCGCCAGGACACTGCAGGCATGCGGCTATCGGGCAAAGGTCGCCATCGTGATGCTGAAAACCGGCACCGATGCGCACAGGGCGGAGCAGCTTCTGGCGCAGCACGATAACCGTGTTGCCGCTGCGATCGGGGAGAACTGACCGATGGCACATCTGCGCTGTGATTTCCGCTCGGAAGCAATGGACATGAATACCTCCATGACAGTTATCCTGCCGGAGGGCGTAAGGCAGTCCGAGGTGCCGGTGGTGTATCTGCTCCACGGCCTTGCGGATAACTGCACCGGCTGGTCACGCTACACCAGTGTGGAGCGATATGCCCGCGAAAAGGGGGCGGCGCTGGTGATCCCGGAGGTTCAGCGGAGCTTCTATGCGGATATGGAGCAGGGAATCTCCTATTTTACATTCATTCATGACGAGCTGCCGGAAATCTGCCGGAATTTCTTCGGCTTTTCTCCGGCACGGGAAAAGAACTATCTCATGGGTCTTTCCATGGGCGGCTACGGTACGCTGAAATGCGTCCTCCAGTCGCCCGAACGCTATGCCGGCGCCGCTGCTTTTTCGGCAGTGGCGGACATTGCGCAATATGCAGCTGCCCAGAGCGGCACGCAGAAAAAGCAGTTCCAGGCAATTTTTGGCCGGACGCTGGAAATCCCGGAGGGAAGCGACCTCTTTGCACTGGCAAGGAAAGCTGACCCCGCCAAGCTTCCCAAGCTCTACCTTGCCTGCGGCGAGCAGGATGCCCTTTTTGATGCCAATGTCCGCTTTGCGGAAGGGCTGCGTGAGAAAGGGGCGGATGTCCGCTTCGAGCACTGGCAGGGGATCCATAACTGGGTATTCTGGGATACGGCGGTGAGCAAGGCGATGGACTACTTGCTGGGGAACCTCTGAATAAATCGTCTGCGGCTGAGCAGCGGGTCTTTTGCCCCCATGCCGCAGGATGAAAAATGGGAAATACATACAGTATTCCTCCATTTTTCATCCTTTGCCTGGGAACAAAATCCCTCGCTGCCAGCTCTTGCTGATTTAATCAGAGCTTCCCTGGAAGTCAAATAACGTGGAGGGAACACGATGAACTTTATTGCCGGTATCGACGGCGGCGGCACCAAGACAAAGGTCGTCGTCGCTTCGCCGGAAGGGGAGCACCTGCTGACGCAGGTGTTCGGCCCCTTCAATCTGAACAGCATCGGCGCGGAGCGGTTCGCGGCGCTGCTGGATGAAATCTGCGCCTGGCTGAATGGGCAGGGGCAGTGCCTTGCGCTGTGCATCGGCTCCGCCGGAATCAGCAACCAGGAGATGACCCGCCTGGTCTCGGAGGGAATGCAGCGCGGCGGCATTGCAAACTGGAAGCTTGTCGGTGATCAGGTGATCGCCCTTACCGGCGCACTGGAAGGCAGACCGGGAATCGCCCTGATTGCCGGAACCGGCTCCATCTGCTTCGGCAAAAACGCCGCGGGGCAGTTTGCCCGTTCCGGCGGCTGGGGGCACCTGATCGGTGATGAGGGCAGCGGCTACGCCCTGGGGCGGGATGCCCTGGCTGCCGTTGCGCGCGCCTGGGACGGCTGGGGTGAAAAGACGCTCCTGTCGAATCTGCTGGCCACCGAGCTGGGGCTGGACGATCAGAAAAAGATTATCTCCTATACCTATGGCGGGGACAAGAGCAGAATTGCCGCCCTTTCCCGCCTGGTGGAGCAGGCAGCTGCACAGGATGACCATGTGGCGCAGGAGATCATCTGCGCCAACGCCGTGCAGATGACCCGCCTTGTGGGCGCGGTGGCGAAGCAGCTGAAGCTGGAATCGCCCGAGGTTGCCATGCTGGGCGGTCTGCTGGAGAATGAGACCATGCTCCGTGCCCAATTCCGGGCGGAGATGGCAAAGCAGCACCCGGAAATGACCTGTGTCGCGCCCCACCGGGACGCTGCCGCCGGTGCGGTGATGCTTGCAAAAGAAATGCAGTGAGGTAATCTTATGCATCCAATTGTATCCTGTATGGAAAAGCCCAGCCGCCTGGTGGTCGGCCTGATGTCCGGCACCTCTGCCGACGGCGTGGACGCCGCACTGTGCCGCATTACAGGGCACGGCACCGATTCCCAAATTGAGCAGCTGAGCTTCGTGTTTCAGCCCTTTGCCCCGGAGGTGCGCAGTGAGATCCTGCGGCTTGCCACCGGGCAGAGTGCCTGTGCGGCGGATTTCTGCAAAATGAATTTCCTGCTGGGTGAGCTCTACGTCCAGGCGGTAGAGGCGCTGTGTGCGCAGGCGGGGATCCGCTGTGACGAAATTGACCTGATCGGCAGCCACGGGCAGACCTTCTGGCATATCCCGCAGAAGGAGGAGTATCTGGGGCATCATTTCCGCAGCACCTTTCAGCTGGGCGAGTGCTCCGTGTTGGCGCAGCGCTTTGGCTGCCCCGTGATCGGCGATTTCCGGGTTCGGGATGTTGCGGCGGATGGCTTGGGTGCACCGCTGGTGCCCTACAGTGAGTTCCTGATCTACCGGAGTAAGACGGAATGCGTTGCACTTCAGAACATCGGCGGCATCGGCAATATCACCTGCCTCCCGCCGGACTGTGAGCTGAAGGATGTGTTCGCTTTCGATACCGGCCCGGGCAACATGGTGATGGACGCAGTGCTGGCAGAGCTGACGAACGGAAAGCAAACCTATGATGCAGGCGGACGGTTTGCCGCTGCCGGGACAGTCCACCAGGGGCTTCTGGATCAGCTAATGGAGGATCCTTATCTTCCCTGCAAGCCCCCCAAGACCACCGGCCGGGAGTACTATGGGCCTGCCTATGTGGAGAAAATCATGGCATATGCCCGTGAAGACCATATCCCCGATGCCGACCTGATGGCGACCGTCACCGCCTTTACCGCCGAAACCATCCGCTACAGCGTGGAGCATTATTTCCCCGTCAGGCCGGATCGGCTGATCATCGGCGGCGGCGGAAGCATGAATAAGACCCTGGTGCAGGACATTGCCCGGGCGCTCCCAGGCTGCCGTGTCATGACCAACGAGGACATGGGCTACGACAGCAATGCCAAGGAAGCAGTTGCCTTTGCCGTCCTTGCCAACGAGGCGCTCTTCGCCGGATGCAACAATGTTCCCACGGTCACGGGCGCGAAAAACCCTGTGGTCATGGGAAAAATCAGCATGTAACGCATTGAAGCATGAGAAATAAAAACCAGATCGAAGGCCGGAAGAAGCCGGATTTCCGGATCTTTGGCCAGATATTTGAACCGGTGATTCCCGGGATCGTCACGGCAGGAATCTGCTCCGGCTTTGCCTCCCTCATTGCCCAGTTTGTTCCCGGCTATGCGGATCGCCCGCTGGTTGCGGCGCTGTACAGCCTGCTGACCCTGGTGAGCACATCCTTCATGAGCTTTATGTCTGCCTGGGTAGGCTATTCCGCCTGCGAAAAGTTTGGCGGGACTGCCATCCTGGGCGGCATGCTGGGCATGATTACCGGACTTGACGGTATCAATACACTCTCGCAGGCGGTGGGACTGTATAACCTGTCGGATCCTGCCGCCTCCATCCTGTGCAGCGGCCGGGGCGGCATTGTTGCGGCAATTCTCGGCGCATGGCTGATTGCCCGACTGGAAAAGTGGATGCGAAAGCGCATGCCTAAAAGCATGGATATGGTGGTCACACCCTTCTGCGTACTGGTTCTGGTGCTGATCCCCTATATTTTCCTGGTGATGCCGCTGACGGGGCTGATTTCCACCGGCCTTTGCAGTGCCGTCCGTTTCTTCTGCATGAGCGAACATCCGATCGTTCGCGTTCTGGCGGGGTTCGGCTGTTCGGCGCTCTTCCTGGTGGCGGTGATGATGGGCATGCAATATGCCTTCGTGGCGCTGTATTCCATGGAGCTGGATAATTTCGGCTACGTCACCCTCTTCCCAACCCTTGCCATGGCAGGCGCGGGGCAGGTGGGCGCGGGAATTGCATTGCTGCTGAAGGCAAAAACAGCCAAAAACGAGCGCTTTGCCAATGTCATCCGGGCGTCGATCCTGCCGGGAATGATGGGTGTCGGTTCCCCGCTGCTGTACGGCGTGACGCTTCCTTTGGGCAAACCCTTTATCACGGCGTGCCTGGGCGGCGGCTTTGGCGGCGCGTTCATTATGGCAACCGGTGTCGCCTCCAGCGGTTGGGGTGCTTCCGGTCTGCTGGGCATTCCTATGATGGGCGCAGGCCCCGTGGGTACCAGGGGCATGCTGATGTATTGCATCGGTCTGCTCATCAGCTGCGCCATGGGTTTCCTGCTGACCTTCTTCTCTATTTCCCCGGAGAAGGTAAAAGCTGTGTAACAAGCAAAGATACACATCGGCCATTCGAAAGAACAGGCCGATGTGTTTTTGTGTTGCCATGCTGTTGGGACATATTGTGTTGACATTTGTCCGCAATATGGGTAAAGTATAGAGAAAAGGAAGTGAAGAGCATGAATGCACCAATTGACATTTCCAATGTGCGGCTTACAACCGATCGACTGATCCTGCGTCCCTGGACAATGGCGGATCTGGAAGACTTATATGAATACGCCCGTGTGGACGATGTGGGACAAATGGCCGGATGGCTGCCGCACAAGTCCATAGAAGAATCCAGGGAAATACTGAAATCCTTTATTGAGCAAAAAAAGACCTTTGCGCTGGAGCTGCGGGAAAGCGGCAAGGTGATCGGCTCCCTGGGAGTGGAAGAGCTCCGCCCGGATCCGGTGGGGGATGGGCGCTTTGGCAGGGAGCTGGGCTATGTGCTCAGCAGGGACTATTGGGGTCACGGCCTGATGCCAGAGGCAGTAAAGGCAGTGATTTCCTATTGTTTTTCCGAGCTGGGGCTGGATTACCTCACCTGCGGTCATTTTCTGCGGAATCAGCGCTCCCGCCGCGTGATCGAGAAGGCGGGGTTTCGGTATCTGCGCGACGGGCTGTATCAAACACGGTATGGGACACAGGAGCAGGAAGCCCTTTACATCCTGCATAACCCCGCAAAAATTTCACCCCCCTTCGATGCTTCTGCCGTTCGTCTGGAGACGCCGCGCCTGGTGCTTCGCCCGCTGAATCAGGAGGATTGGAACGCACTGTATTCGACTCTTGCAGATGCTGAAATCGCTGACCTGACAGGCTGGACGCCGGTGCAGACGGAGCAGGAGGCACAGGCAAGCATCCGGGATTCGGCTCAGAAGAATGAAACCCTGGCGCTGGTTCTGAAGGAAAACGGGAATGTCGTCGGCACGATTTCCATCCAAAAGCGCCCCTGGGCGACCTATCCCATTCACCAGGCGCTTCATGGGCGGGAATTCGGTTTCGACCTGTGCCGGGAATACTGGGGCAGGGGACTGATGCCGGAGGCTGTCCGGGCGATGTGTGATTATTGCTTCGATGTCCTGAATTATGATTTTGTAACCTGCGGTCATTTCGCGCGCAATACGCGCTCCAAGTGCACCATTGAAAAATGCGGCTTCGCATTTCTGGAGGAGACCGAACGCCAGCTGCCCACCGGTGTGACGGAAGACATTGTCACCTATATCCGCTATTCACCCAAGAATCCAACAGGAGAATATCACTATGTTTAAGCTTCTGAAAACCGAAGGGAAAGCCCGCCGGGGCGAATTTACCTGTGCCCACGGCGTGGTGCAGACCCCCGTTTTTATGAACGTAGGCACCCAGGGTGCGATCAAAGGCGCTTTGAGTGCAGCCGACCTGAAAAACATCGGCTGCCAGGTGGAGCTTTCCAATACCTATCACCTGCACCTGCGCCCCACGGACAAGGTGGTGCGCCAGATGGGCGGTCTGCACAAATTCATGACCTGGGACGGCCCCATGCTCACCGACTCCGGCGGCTTCCAGGTGTTCAGCCTGTCCTCCCTGCGCCGCATCAAGGAAGAGGGCGTGTATTTCTCCTCCCACATCGACGGCCACAAGATTTTCATGGGGCCGGAGGAGAGCATGCAGATTCAATCCAACCTGGGCTCGGATATGTGCATGGCGTTTGATGAATGCATCGAGAACCCCTCGCCCAGGGAGTATGTGCAGAAGAGCATCGACCGCACCTACCGCTGGCTGGTGCGGTGCAAGGCGGAAAACGCCCGCCTGAACGCGCTGCCCGATACCGTAAATCCCCAGCAGATGCTGTGGGGCATCAACCAGGGCGGCACCTATCAGGATTTGCGCGTCCAGCATATGCAGCGCATTGCAGAGCTGGATTTGCCCGGCTATGCCATCGGCGGTCTGGCTGTGGGCGAAACCGCCGAGGAGATGTACGACATCATCGAGGCAGTGGAGGAGCACATGCCGGTGAACAAAACCCGGTATCTCATGGGCGTGGGCACCCCCACCAACATCATTGAGAGCGTAGCCAGGGGCGTTGACTTCTTTGACTGCGTGATGCCCGCCCGCAATGCACGCCACGCCCGCCTGTTCACATGGGAAGGCGCCATCAATCTGAAAAACGCCAAGTACATGCTGGACGAAAGCCCCATCGACACCCAGTGCGACTGCCCGGTGTGCCGCCGCTACTCCAAGGCCTACATCCGCCATCTGTTTGTGGCAGAGGAAATGCTTGCCATGCGTCTTTCGGTGATGCACAACCTGTATTTCTACAATAAGCTGATGGAGCGCATCCGCACCGCACTGGACGAGGGCACCTTTGAAGCCTTCCGGCGGGAATACTCCGAAAAATTGGCTCGCAGAATCTAATTCATACTTGCTTTTTCCTCTTTGGATGATATAATAAAAAAGATATTAAACACAAAAGGAGTTTTTCCCAATGAATCTTTTCCTGACAGATGCAGCCGCCACAGGCACCGCCGCCGGAGGCATGACCAGCACCATTATTATGCTGGTGATGATGCTGGCTGTTTTCTATTTCATGCTGATCCGTCCCGAAAACAAGCGCAAGAAGGAAGCCGAACAGATGCGCTCTGCCGTGAAGGTTGGCGATAAGATCACCACCATCGGCGGCATCTGCGGAACCGTCGTCAGCGTGAAGGAAGACAAGCTGGTTCTGGAGACCGGCGCTGACCAGGTTCGTATCGAGCTGGCCAAGTGGGCAATGTCCACCAACGAGACCGCTGTCGAAGCCAAGAAGGCTGAGGACAAGAAGGCAAAGGAAGCCAAAGCCAAGGCAAAGGCTGCCAAGAAAGTCAAGTAAATAAGTCATTTCAAAACGGCAGACCCTGAGGAATCGGGTCTGCCGTTTTGTCCTGCCTTTTTGTGTCAATAAATACATTCTCTTTCTCTGTTGGAAAGATTCTGTGTTATGCACCTAGGCGCTTAAAAATATTTTGAAATACCTCTTTACAAACACCTAACGCGCTGCTATAATCTATTTAAGAAATATTTGAAATATCCGGGAGGTGACAGTTTGGCAATCAATGAAGTCTTGACTGCCTTGGCGGACGATACCCGCCGGAAAATCCTTCTGAAGCTACAGGAGGGGAAAATCAGCGCCGGAGATTTGGCGGCGGAACTGGATATGACCCCGCAGGCGTTGTCCTATCACTTATCGAAGCTGAAAAAGGCGGACTTGATTTACGAAACCCGCTATAAAAACTTTATTTACTACGAATTAAACCTGACAATTTTGGATGAAACCATTTTATGGATCAGCAATTTGCGTGGAGGATCGATATGAAAAAGAAAATTGTTTTCTATATTCTGATGTTTTTGCCCCTGACGGCTGTTCTGATTGCGCTGCCATTCCTGCCGGAGCAGATTCCAGCCCACTACGGCTTCGACGGCCAGGTCACTCGGTGGGGGAGCAAATACGAAACCCTGATTTTCCCGGCAATGACGGTGCTGCTGGGCGCTATCATGCTTGCATTGGCAAAATTCTCTTCCAAACAGGAGGAAAGCGGAAGCAATAACGAAAAGGTGTGCCTTGCCATCGGCATTGCATCCCTGGCACTGTTTAATGCCATGACCGCTTATTTTTTGTATACGGATTTCCAGGCGGTAGATGATCTTTCTTCTATGGCACTGGATGTAAACCAGCTGATATTCGGTATTTTGGGTATTTCCATGGTCGTCCTTGGCAATATTATGCCGAAGCTTCGTATGAATTCTGCCGCCGGATTGCGCACGGTTTGGAGCATGAAAAATGACGTCACCTGGAAGAAAAGTCAGCGCTTTGGCGGGCTCTCCTTCATTGCCGGGGGCGCAGCGATTGTAATTATGTGTTTTTTCACCAAGGGTGCTGCCTGCTTCTTGTGGGCAATGGTCATCCTGGCAGTTCTTGTAGCAGTGGATGTCAGCTACACCTATGCTCTGTCAAAAAAATACTGATATACGCGAAGCAGAAGAGTTTTCCACCCCGTTGTGCCGCTTGCTGTTGGGCGCACAAAATAACAGGCTCTATGAACCCCTCATGATCCGGGTTCCATAGAGCCTGTTTATGCATCCTTAATTCTGCATCCGAATCTGCTCCCCCTGGATCATTGGATAGGAGATCAGCGTCTCGCCATCCAGTTGTTCTCTGTTCATATCCACACCCGTGATCTGATGATTGCCGTAAGTGGTGTAGTAGTAGATGCCTTTGCTGGCGTTGCAGCAGGAGGTATAGATGGTATATTCGTATTTCCCGTCATCCACCTCACAGCAGCCCCGCTGCTGGTCTACAGAGCCCAGAATGTGGAAAAATTGGCTGACGCTTTCTGCCTCCGAATCCCCGGAGACGGAATTCAGCTTCACAAATGCAACCCTCACAAATCGGGATTGGGAGGAAAGGTCACCCGGCAGCCCCAGCCCGCCCATACCCCGGCTGTGGAGGAAGAGCGGAAGCTTATCGGAGAATTGATTTTTGGGCGCTTTGGGAGAAAGATGCATAAAATTATTCAGCTGAAGCATCTGCTGGTCGAAGGGTGGGTTGTTGGTCAAGACCCCTGCGGGATTATCATAGATTTTCAGCCCATCCCGAACGGATTCAATTGTAATCGATTCATCCTTGTCCGCAAGGAGCCAATGCAGCTGCGCAGCCGGAAGGGAAGCGCTGAAGAAATCTCCTACCAGATTGATCTGGGCAAGAAATTCTCTTGCTTCCGCAACCGTAGCGCATTGACCCAGAATCCAGGGAATGAATTCAAAGGATGCCACATTTTCTTTCCCGTCAATGGGTGCTCCGTAGACCGCATTGCCCACAAAATTGAGTCCGGCCATGCCCAGCCCTTTTTCGTTGATGGCATCATAGTACAGCGGTGTGTTTTCCGCTACATGCGCCATGCCGATGATGGCGTAGTGTTCTTTTTGCGTTCCCATATGCCGGAAGTTCAGTGGAAATTTCCGCGGCGTGATAACGATCTCTTCCCCATAAGAAAATTCGTAGTCCAATGTCCTTCCAAAATAGAAGTCCTTTGTTTTGTAGGTTGCTGCAGTGCACATGCTGTCGGTCCTCCGTGTTCTTTTTCTTTTTAGTATACCAGGGAATTCTAAAATTAAAAAGAACAAATCTAAGGAAGCTCTGATGAAATCGGCAAGAGCTGTGAGCGAGAGATTTTTCGGCCAATCGAGGTGTCGAAAATGGCGGAATACTTGCTGTGCCCGCAAGGGGCATGCCGCATCCGTAAGCCGGCTCCCGCCGGCAACGGCTGCGCTATATTTCCTGTTTTCGGTACCGAAGAGTGGGTGGAAAAGATCCGCTCGCAGCCGCAGACGATTTATTCAGAGGTTCCCTAAGTTAAACGCGAATGATCCTGCCCGGCTTGCGGGGCTTGTCGTGAGGCGCGGGACCATCCAGATAGCCCAGCAGAATATTGGATACGGCTACCATGTCGTCGGGCACACCCCATTTTCTGCGCATTTCCATTCCGTATTCGGTGGCGAACACCTCATCCGTCCTGCCAATGTAGCAGGCGCCGATGCCCAGAAAATGGGCGGCCAGCATGATGTTTTCACCCATCATGGCGGCGTCCTCATAGGCATATTTGTGATTCTTGGTGAAGAGGGTCAGTACCGTCGGCGCATGGTAGAAGCCGTCGAGGATCGTGAAATCATCCTGGATGCTGGGCTGATCGGCGGAGATGGAGTGGGCAACGGTCTGCGGATCCTTCTCTTTGAACTGCATGTACCGGCTCAGGCGGCCAAGCTTTTCGTTTGTCTCCCTGTCTTGGCATACCACGATGCGGGAATACTGGTTGTTTCCGGCGCTCGGGGCGTATAGTCCTGCCTGTAAAATCTGCTCCAGCAGCTCCTCGGGCACCTGCTTTTCCTGAAAGCGGCGGACGGCATGGCGGGTCAGCATTTTCTCAATCATTTCGTTCCCGGTATGTGCCTCCTGTTTTTTGGTTTCTAATGATATTCTACCCCCGGAAGTACCAAAGAGCAAGTACGCACAAATTAGTAACCATGAAGAATGACCGCTTTACATGTGAGGCTTTTTTTGGTATACTTTCAACGGTACAGCGGAGAAAAATCCCCCGCCGCTTTACGGCAGGGGATCGGAACTTATTTATTCAGGCAGACCTCCGTCTGTGTGTTCGGCGTACCGGCGAAGAATTTCAGCACATTGTCCACTGTGGTAGCGGCGATATTGTCCAGCGCTTCCTGGGTCAGGAAGGCCTGATGGGAGGAAACGATCACATTGGGCATGGCAATCAGCCGCACCAGCGTATCGTCCTGCACCACATGGCCGGAGTAGTCCTCATAGAAGAAGTCGCCCTCCTCCTCGTATACGTCCAGGCAGGCCGCGCCGACCTTTTTCTCTTTGATTCCGTCAATCAGATCCTCGGTGTCGATCAGTGCGCCGCGGGAGGTGTTGATGACGGTGACGCCCTTCTTCATCTTCCGAATGGAGTCGGCGTTGACCATGTGCTTCGTTTCCTCGGTCAGGGGGCAGTGCAGGGAGATGATGTCGGAATTGGCGAACAGCTCGTCCAGCGTGGTGTATTCCAGGCCGGTGTCCGGGTTGGGGAACTTATCGTAGGCCAGAACCTTCATGCCGAAGCCCTTGCAGATGTCTGCAAACACACGGCCGATCTTGCCGGTGCCGATAATGCCCACGGTCTTGCCGTACAGGTCAAAGCCAACGAAGCCCTGCAGGCTGAAATTGAAGTCGCGGGTGCGGATATAGGCCTTGTGGGTGCGGCGGTCAATGGTCAGCAGCAGCGCCATGGCGTGCTCGGCCACCGCGTGGGGGGAGTAGGCGGGAACGCGGAATACCCGCAGCTTGCCCTGGCAGGCGGCAATGTCCACATTGTTGAAGCCGGCGCACCGCAGCACCAGCAGCTTTACACCGTAGCTGCAGAGCTTATCCACCACGGCGGCATTGACGGTATCGTTGACGAAGACGCACACGGCATCATATCCGGCAGCCAGGGAGACGGTGTCCTCATTGAGCCGGGTTTCAAAATACTTGATCTCCAGCGGCGTATCCTTAATGCAGGAATCAAATCCGGGCATGTCGTAGGCCTTTGTATCGAAGAAAGCAAGTTTCATAAAATCAACTCCTTATTTATTTATCGATATAATTATATCGAATAATTCACGAATGTCAAGAGCTTTTTCAAAAATATTTTTGCACGATGAGGTGGCTTTATGCTTGATAAAATGATGAATTTGCTGAAAAAATACCGCAGCCAGATCGTCTATCTGATTTTTGGCGTCCTGACGACGGTCGTCAATTATCTGGTTTTTTTCCCCTGCAGCAGCTATTTGGAAAAGACCGGCTTTCGGTATGCCGTAGCGGTCAGCAATACCATTGCGTGGGTGTTTGCGGTGCTTTTTGCCTATGTGACCAACAAGCCGTTTGTGTTTGAGAGTCATGATTGGTCCTGGAAGGTGGTTGCGCCGGAGTTTGCAAAATTCGTCAGCACCCGTCTGGCGTCGCTGCTGATTGAGACAGTGATCATTTCCGTGACGGTGGACATGCTGCATTGGAACAAGCTTGTCTGGAAGGTACTCACCAGTGTCCTGGTGGTCGTCCTGAACTATGTGGGGAGTAAGCTCCTGGTTTTCCGCAGGAAAAAGCAGGGGTAGGGGGGATCTTGTCGAAGCAGTGAGCGTATACCGTACAATGGCTCAAGTATAATAAAGCAAGGGGCGCGCTGCTTTTGCAGCGCGTCAGACTGTCCAAAAAGGCCAACGGCCTTTTTGGACAAAAGGATTGCAGTCTGCTGCGCGCACTCCTTGTCCGCCGGTGGCGGA